>NZ_CP183075.1:2215000-2925000 GCF_048401115.1 Pseudoalteromonas sp. US3C1013
CAACCTGAACTCAATAATTTAACGTCAGGGTTCAACCAGTTTATTGAGAAAATAGAAACCGCCATTGTGCAAGTCGCTGATGAAAGCCATGGTATTCGTCAAAGTTCTGATCATGTCTTTGCGCAAGCAAAACAAAACTCCTTAGCGCTGGATAAACAAAAAGAGCAAACTATTTCAGTTGCTGCAGCGATCAATGAAATGGGCGCTACAGTGCAAGAAATAGCACAAAGTGCAGCGAATGCAGCTAAGTTAACTAACGATAGTCGCGATAATACCAAACAAAGCCATCAACAAGTATTACAAAGCCAGACGACAATCTCAGCCCTTGCCAGCGACATCGATGGTATTACCGAGCAAGTTGCACTGCTTTCTAAAAAAACCATAGACATTGCCAGTATTGTAGATTCAATTAGAGGGATTTCAGAGCAAACCAACTTACTGGCTCTCAATGCAGCCATTGAATCTGCACGTGCAGGTGAACATGGTCGAGGTTTTGCCGTCGTTGCTGACGAAGTAAGAGCACTGGCAAATCGTACGTCGCAATCAACCACTGAAATTCAATCAATGATTGAAGAGCTCACTCAAATTTCAGATGATGTTGTAAATGATATTAGCCAATCAAAAAATAAAGCCCAACAAAGCGTTAGCGCAATGCAAAACTCGGTTGAGTTACTTAATACTATTACTGAAACAGCGAATGAAATTAACGATATGGCAACTCTAATTGCCACAGCCACCGAACAACAAAGCAGTGTAGTGAACGATGTGGGTGGAAGTATTGAGCAAATTAGTGAGATCAGTGATAAATCAATGAGTGAACAAATAAATACCGAACAAGCAATTCGTGACTTAGCCACCAGCGCACAAACACTTGATGCGCTAGTTGCCACGTTTAATCAGCAGCGTTAAATAGTTTGTTACGTTTTAAATAACCTCTGTACAAAATAACCACTATACTTAAGTGTGTTTTTTGTACAGAGGTGTGTATGAGTGCTGTTCAAGGTAAACATTATTTACTGGCTGTCTGCTTGCTGAGTTTAAGTGCGTGTAGCGCTACAAATAACGCCAATTTAAGCGTGCCAATCCCTATTATTACTCCCCCAATGCAACTTCAACAGCAGCCTATCGAGTCTGAGCAGCAAATATTTCAACTCGACCAGAGTCTCAAACAGCAATTAAGTGCTTATGTACAAAAAAATAAATCGGCTGATAAAATTGCCTATAGTCTACTTAGTTTTTTACTCACAAATGGTGATAACTCACTATCTTACCAATCTACTAGCACACAAACGGCGTCTCAAAGCTATCAAAATTTAAATGCTAATTGTCTTTCCCTCTCTATTTTAGCGTATAGCTTAGCCGAACATTTAGGCCTTAAAGCCCGCTTTCAAAAAGTACATGTTCCTGAGTACTGGGCGTTAAATCAAGGATTTAATTTACTCACTGGGCACATCAACCTTGCCATAGACAATAAAACTAAGCTCAAAGACAGCTCACTTGTTTATCAGCGTAATAAGCGCTTAATTATTGATTTTGACCCCAATAGCCGACAAGCCCGTTTTGCAACCTCATCGCTGTCAAAAAAACGAGTGACCGCCATGTTTTATAATAATAAAGGCGGTGAGGCACTGGTAAATAAACACTATGATTTAGCGTATAGCTATTTCAAAGCCGCAATTAATACCGATGCTTCATTTAGTGCTAGCTGGGGCAATTTAGGGGTACTCTTTAAACAATTAGATGATTTAAAGCAAGCGGAGCAAATGTACAGCTATGCTATTGCCTTAAACGCCAATGATAATACTGCGCAAGGTAATTTAGCATTATTATATAAACTTACAGATAGAGTAGCCGAAGGCGAAAAGCTATTGGCAAAGCTTGACAAAAAGCGCCAAGAAAACCCTTACTATCATATATCGCTTGGTAACAGTGACTATGTAAATGGTGATTACGCAAATGCAATTAGCCATTATAAAAAAGCAAACGCTATGTCACCGACACTTCATGAAAGCCACTTTGGGCTAGCGCGCAGTTATTTTGAATTAAATAATATAACTAGAGCGGAGTTTCATTTGCGTAAAGCTAGAAAAAAAGCAGACTTTGATCATGAAAAACAGCGCTATGACAATAAGCTTATCGCATTAAAGTCACTCACCGCTAAGGCGAATCATCATTAAATTATTTAGCTTAACCTGTATCATAGTTTTTATAAGTTGGAGCGGCCTTTGTAAACAGATTGAGCCGCAATTATTAGCTGATTTAACTATATTAACCAGCTCGGAGTTAGCTGGTAGAAAAACGAATAGCCAGGCAGCCTTGCTCACAAGGGAGTATTTAAAAACACGCTTCAAAGAGCATCAACTTACAGTAAGTGAACAACCTTTTACTTATTCCTCAGGGCTGTTCTCTAGCGCACAAGGCGTTAATATTATTGCCACTAATACTGTAAAAGATTTACCTGTAATTGTTATTACTGCGCATTATGATCATCTAGGTCTAAAAGCAGGAAAATTACACCCAGGTGCTAACGATAATGCCTCGGGTGTTGCTGCATTACTTTATTTATCGAATGTGCTAACGGATTCTTCTTCATATCGTTTTATGTTTGTTGCAACAGACGCTGAAGAAAATGGTTTACACGGCAGTGAGCACTTTGCCAAAACAATGCGCCAGCTCCCAATTGTTTTAAATATTAACTTAGATATGTTGGCTATTAAAAAGTCACATAAGCGGTTATACGCGCTAACAAGTCGATCTTTAAAAGCCCAGCTTAATCCGTTATTTACTCAGATTAACGGGGACAAGATCAAATTAAAGCCTATTTATTCATCACGAAAAATGAGCCGACTCACCAACACGAAACAAATAGATTGGCGCAGAGCCAGCGACCATTACTCATTCGCTAAACAAAAAATTCCGTATGTGTACTTTTCTATGGGGGCAGATAACTACCACCATAGTGCCAAAGATACGCTCGAAAATATTAACGCTCCCCTCTATCAAGAAGCCGTATTGCTAATTGAGGAATTTATTAATCAGCTTTTGACAAACTCCGCGGTATTAACTCCCTCTTTAAAAGCAGCAACATAAGCCTCTTTTTTTGCTCGTGGAAGTTTTTTTATCGCATATTCTAATTTGCTTGCGTCGCTTTTAGTACCTACTTGTTGTTGATGAATCAGCATAAGCGGCCCTTTACCTTTGAGGTTTTTTGCTCCTTTACCTGCTTGATGAGTAGCGATACGTCGAGCAACATCAACAGTAATACCGGTATACCAATGACCAAACCGTGTTTGCACAATATAAAGTGACCAAGTTGGCGGTTTATTTTTAATTTTGCACAACTCATTGTTTAAACTTTTTTGATTATTAATGGTCAAAACCTCGCCTTAACGCGCTAAACAAAAACAATTACTCAAAAGGGTTTTACCTTGAGTGACTAATCGGTATCATGCAGATTATAAAAAATAAGGATCACAACTAACAATGCAGTCGTTAAAAACTTTTTCTCTTTGGCTTATCGTCGCTTTAACGCTTAGTTCAGCCGCAGGTTGTTCTAGCTGGGTATACAGAATCAACATCCCTCAAGGTAACTTTTTAGAACAATCAGACGTTGATAAGCTTCGCGTTAATATGACTCGCGAACAAGTAATTTACGTATTAGGCAGACCCATTGCCGAAGACGCCTTCGATAAAAATACTTGGCGTTATGTATACAGCTTCAATAAAGGGCGTGCTAATGAACAGTTTAAATCATTAGTACTAAACTTTGAAAATGAAAAGCTAGTTACAGTATCGGGCGACTATGAGCAACCAGAAAACTTTACAACGCCTTTAGAGCAATAAGAAGCTATATAAGGTTTAATTAAAAAAGGTGAGCATGGCTCACCTTTTTTGTATCTAACGTTCTAACGGCCGGCCACCAGTGACTTTATTAGCGCGGCCCTCTTCTTTGGCTTTTTCAGCACGTTTTCTGCGAGCATCTTTAGGGTCGGCAATTAATGGGCGGTAAATTTCAACTCTGTCGCCATCTTTAAGCTCATGATTTAGCTTCACCGTTCTGTTCCATACACCTAAAGTTAAATCGGTTGCATCAATCTCAGGGCATTTTTTAATAATCCCTGATTGTATTACCGCTTGCTCAGCCGTTGTGCCTTGCAGCACTTCTATATTTAATGTGGTTGCCTTAGTGGGTAACGCGAACACAACTTCAATATTGATCATGCACGTTCTCCATACACGGTTTTTGCACGTTGAGTAAACGCACTCACCATGTTTTTAGCCACATCATTAAAAATTTTACCAAACGCCAGCTCTATGAGCTTACTTGAAAACTCAAACTCTAACTGTAAATTAACCTTACACGCATGCGTATCTAATTGCTGAAAGTGCCAGCGACCTTGTAGGGTTTTAAAAGGACCATCAACCAAGCGAAGCATCACTGTTTGTTCATCAATTAGCGTATTTTCAGTGGTAAACCATTTTTTTATGCCGGCTTTAGATATTTCTAAACTAGCGGTCATGTTATTATCATGCTGCTTAATAATTTTTGAGTCTGAACAATTAGGTAAAAACTGTGAATAGGCTTCTACATCATTGACTAGATCAAACATCTCTTTAGTGCTGTACATAACCAGCGCGCTTTTTTCTATTTGTGGCATACTCACTCCCAACTGTGTGCAGGAATTTTAGCAAGCTTTGTGCGTTTCCCCAAACTTTCATCGCGCTTAAATTAATCCTTCGCTTTTGCATGTATAATTTAAAAAAATCGATGTAAAACATCTTGTATAACATATATTATAGGGCACTATGGCTAAGAAAAATTCATCAAAATCGACAAGTAATACCATCGCGCTAAATAAAAAAGCGCGACACGAGTATTTTTTACACGACAAGTTTGAAGCAGGTGTTGAACTCCAAGGCTGGGAAGTAAAAAGTATCCGAGCAGGTAAAGTAAATATCTCTGAAACTTATATTCATCTTAAAAACGGTGAAGCATTTTTATTAGGCAGTACCATTCAGCCTTTAAATAGCGCATCGACCCATGTTATTTGTGACCCGCTACGTTACCGTAAATTACTACTAAGCAGGCGTGAGCTTGACCGCTTAGTTGGTGCAACTGAACGTGATGGTTATTCATTAGTTGCCACCGCTATGTATTGGAAAAAATGCTGGGTGAAGCTTGAATTCCATTTAGCTAAAGGTAAGAAAATGCATGACAAACGTGAAGACGGCAAAAATAAAGATTGGTCCCGTGAAAAAGAACGTTTAATGAAACATAAAGTTTAAATAAAAACGTCTAACATCATGTTAGGCGTTTTTTTTAATTAAATTTTTAGCAAAATACAAATTATTACAAATTAAAGTCGCTCGGTGATTTATTTTTAAATAATGAGAAGACCCCCCTCCCGCACCAGATAGCGAGTATCCCATCGTTTTCCTTTATTAAGAAAATAAGTACATATTCGTGCCGATAACAAAATCATCTTTGCGGCTAATTGATAACACTTAAGTTACATGGTATTAATAATTCGACTTGTAAAAACAAGTAAATTATAACATATCAACAAGGACTTAAGGATGAAGCAATCAATTGCATTTACACCGAGCTTAATCATCGGTGCTACTATCGCATTGTCAGCAGGTTTTAGTACAACAACTTATGCTGCACAGCAAACTGCAGAAAAAGTAGAACGTATTCAAGTAACAGGCTCTCGTATCAAACGTTCCGATATAGAAGGCCCATCACCAGTACAATCCATTAATAAAGAAGACATCGAAAACATGGGTTATGACAACCTACAACAGCTGCTTGAAAGAATGCCTGTTGCAGGTAATGGTACCTTTTCAACCCGTGGTAATAACCAAGACTCGACCGCTAATGGTTCAGCTGCCGTCAGCCTTCGTGGTTTAGGGGCTGATGCTACCTTGGTACTTATTAATGGTCGTCGTGTTGCTATAAGCGCATTTGCAGAAGGGATCACCAACTCATTTGTTGATATAAACAGTATTCCTGTTTCAGCAATCGAACGTATTGATATTTTAAAAGATGGCGCATCAGCAATCTATGGCTCTGATGCTGTAGCAGGTGTTGTAAACGTTATCTTGAAAAAAGACATCGACGGTATTGAAGTTAATTTAGGTTACGGCGGCACAGATGGTCCTAACTATGAAGAAACCACGGCTAGCATTGTTTGGGGTACAACAAGTGCAAAAAGTAGTGCATCCGTTATTATTGATTACTTTAAAAACACTTCTTTATCATCAGATGAAATGGGCCGCTTAGGTACCGCTAATCAGTCTCCATATGGTGGTGAAGATTTCCGTTCTTCACGTGGTTTCCCTGGCTACTTCTATGTTGATGGCGTTAAAACAATCGACCCTGCATGTCCTGCAGAAAACGCAACATCAAGCGGTAGTTGTTTATTTGACTATGGTCCATTCGGCTATATTGCCCCTGCATCAGAACGTGTGGGCGCAATCTCACAATTTGAATACCGTTTTGACAATGGCATCACCGGCTTTTTAGAAATGGCTGTACAGCATAACAGCTCAGTTGCAGCGGGTGCACCAACGCCACTCGATGAAGATGCAGGTTTAACTGTACCAGGGAATCATCCAAATAACCCGTTCGGTCAAGATATAGAAATTGGTCGATACAGAACAGTGGATGCAGGCGCGCGTCAATGGGATATCGAATCAGATACATTACGTTTTGTTGCTGGTTTAAAAGGTGAAATTAACGACTGGAGTTGGGAAACAGCGGTACAAAAAGGTCGTAGCAAGTCATTACAAACAGGCGATCGCTCACAAGGTTGGGTTCGCACCGACTTCTTACAACAAGAAATTGACGCTGGCAACTACAACCCATTTGGCGGCACTTACAACGATCCGGCTGTAATTGACAGGATTACTACAAGCTTGGTTCGCCAAGGTGAGTCTCATATGACGTCGTTCGATGCTAACATCTCAGGTGAAGCATTTAACTTTGGTGATGATGTTGTCATGATGGCAGCCGGTATTGAATACCGCGAAGAAGACGTGACTGATATTCCAGATGATCAATTTCAACGTGGATTAATCTTTGGTACCGAGTCAGTTTCAGCTGCCGCAGAGCGCGACCAATACGCTGCCTATGTAGAGTTTTCAATTCCACTTGCTGAGAACTTAGAACTACAACTTGCAGGTCGTTACGATGATTACAGTGACTTTGGTACCACCACAAATCCTAAAGTCGCTTTACGCTGGGCACCTACTGATGAAATCACAGTTCGTGGTTCTTGGGCGCAAGGCTTTAGAGCACCATCACTTGCACAAGTAGGTTTAGGGCCATCTCAGGAAAGTCAGTTCTTTATTGATAACTATCGCTGTGATGCAACAGGTAAAGATTGTGATGCGCTAGATTACAACATTGAATTCGCCGGTAACCCTGATTTAGAAGCTGAAGAGTCTGAATCTTGGAACGTCGGGTTTATTTGGGCACCCACAACTGACTTTGGTTTAAGTGTTGATGTGTGGAGTATCACTCAAGATAATAAAATTGATGAGCAAGAGTTTGGTCCAATTTACAACTCAGAGTGTAATAACCAAAATAGTACGGTATGTGTACGCTTACCACCATCAGGTACAGACAGCCTAGGAACTATTCAAAAGATTTTCAGTACTTTTGAAAACGTTTCATCACAAGAAGTTTCTGGCGTAGATATTTCAGCAAACTACAACCATTCACTGGATGATTTAGGCTTACTGAAATTCAATTTAGAGTGGGCTTACCAAGATAAATTTGAAAAAGACGGCCGCGATTACACCGGTGAATATGGTTACCCAGAGCACCGTTGGATTTTCTCAACAAACTGGGAAATTGGCCAATTCAACACTAACATGAACATTAGTTATGTGGGTGAGTTTGAAGATACGCCAGATATCGATTTCGATGGCAACTTAGACTTCGATAGTAATACATCACGTACTGTTGATTCTCAAGTATTGGTTGATTTACAAACCTCATATCGTATTACTGAGTCAGCTAAAGTATCGTTAGGTGTTAATAACTTATTTGATGAAGAGCCACCATTTGCAATTGGTGATGGTGATTCAGATCTGTATGGTTACGCATCGGGTGTACATAACCCTCGAGGTCGTTACATTTACACTAAAGTGAGCTTTTCGTTTTAATTAAAAAGCAATAAAAAAAACCGCCAATATGGCGGTTTTTTTATCTTAAACTAAAGGGCTAAATTATAGCTCGCCTTCGTTTTCAGATAAGAATTTAGCTACGCCTTCAGGGCTTGCGTCCATTCCTTTTTTACCTTCAGTCCAACCAGCAGGACATACTTCGCCGTGCTCGCTGTGGAATGCTAGTGCATCAACCATACGGATCATTTCGTCGATGTTACGACCAAGTGGTAAATCGTTCACTACTTGGTGACGTACGTTACCTTCTTCGTCGATTAAGAAAGAACCACGAAATGCAACGCCGGCTTCTGGGTGCTCAACGTCGTATGCTTTACAGATTTCGTGCTTAACGTCTGCAACTAGTGCGTATTGAACTTTACCAATACCGCCGTCTGCTACAGCCGTGTTACGCCATGCGTTGTGTGAGAACTGTGAATCGATTGAAACACCAATTACTTCTACACCACGTTTTTGGAATTCTGCATAACGCTTATCAAAAGCAATAAGCTCAGAAGGACATACAAAAGTGAAATCTAGTGGGTAGAAAAAGATTACTGCTTTTTTACCTTTGATTTTTTCGTGAAGGTTATAGCTATCTACAATCTCACCGTTACCTAGAACAGCTGCAGCGGTAAAGTCTGGTGCCTGACGGCCTACTAATACACCCATTTTATTCTCCAAATATTTTGAGTTTATTGTCAATTGCTTACGCAATACTGATAGTAATATGGGCACTAATTCTTAAATTACAATAGCACCATATCTAATTAATCATTATTCTATGGCTATCAAAAATAAATTAACAATCGTATTTATAGATAGCGCCGTTCTAAAATAGCGAACGCTTGATAAATGCACTAATTATTGTTCATAAAAAAGCCTGCTTAAAGCAGGCTTTTTTACTAATCCATAATGTCGCTAGGCATATCACCGCGAATATGTTGCCATATTTCACCGGTTTGATGACCATACTTGCGCATCATGAATATCGCACCATCGTGCTCTTTATTCTCAGCAAGCTTAGTTAAATCTTTATAGAATTGACGTGCAAGCTCACGGGTACGAGGATCTGAAAAGTAATGACAACCAATCTTAGAATAAAAGCCTTTAAAACCATTAAGGATCAGCACATATATGCGGTTGTTACCAGCAACAGCTAACTCATGGTGCACTTTATAGTCATAATCAGCAAATGCTTGTGCGCTGTCTTCTAGTTCATCACTTTGCGATAAAATTTCAATAACACGTTCTGGTGCAAGCTTTATTGCTGCACGAGTGTAAATTGCGCTGATGTTAGTGCGAGCTGAAAGTAACTGATCAGTTAGCTCTGGCATTTTATCTTCGTCTAAACGTGCCAGTGTTTCAAGGATATTTAGTCCTGACGTTTCCCAAAAATTATTTACGCGAGTGGGTTTACCATGTTGGATTGTTAACCAACCGTCTCTGGCTAATCGTTGTAATACTTCACGCAATGTGGTTCTAGTAACACCAATTAACTCTGAGAGTTCACGCTCAGCTGGCAGAATTGAACCTGGAGGGAAATCACCATTCCAGATTGACTCTACTATGTATTCCTCAGCAAATCCTGCTGGGCTTTTCGCTTTAAAAATTCTCATTCAATTCCTACTCGAATTAATTCACATTACATCGCTACATACGATTAACTGACTGATTGTACCAGACAAGTCACAACTAACAAGTAAAGTAAGTTAAATTACCTAGGTATGTGATTAAAAGGGTAACTTTACTGGTAGAAATTAAACACAATATGAATGCCCACCTATTATTCATACGAGACACTTTAACTATTATTCTATACCTCTTTCCTATTCATGAATCAGATTAACTTGATGGCTCTGAGTAGGTCTATTAGGGGAAATCATGCAGCACAGGATCTCTAACTTTGAGGGACGACAAGCTTTCATAGCCCTCGTTTTTTCCTTTTACTTGCCCCGCTGTTTATCCTAAGTCATAATCTAAGCCCTTATTTAAATACGGATTTGTTATGAACTGGCTTGCTAATCTAAGTACTCAGCGTACACCTTGGTTATTATTCAGTGGGATTGTTTTTCTACTTGAAGTTACTGCACTTTTCTTTCAATACAACATGGGGTTAGCGCCATGTATTATGTGTATTTACCAACGCACCGCAGTATTAGGCCTACTTTTTGCGGGTATTATTGGGGCTAGTAAACCAAACAATCTCGCAGTACGTATTGTTGCCTATACAACATGGGGGATTTCAAGTGTATGGGGGCTACTAATAGCTCGTGAGCATATTGAAATGCAAACAACCACAGACCCATTTGCATTTAGCTGTGAATTTGAGCCAAATTTTCCAGAATTTATGCCGTTACATCACTGGATACCACAATTTTTTGAAGCGACAGGTGATTGCGGAAATATAGATTGGCAATTTGCCAGCCTAAGTATGCCAGCATGGATGGAAATTATTTTTGTACTCTTTACCGCCACACTGTTTATATTAGTGGCCAGTCGATTAATTACTAAAAAGTCACTTTAATATGTTTACTTTTTTTTCAAGCCAAGTTGATGAGCTTAAACATTTAAAAGTTCGTCAACGACAAACTGTTATAGCTATCTCTTTAAGCATGCTATCACCCAGTGACAGAGTCTTTATACGCATACTAAAGCTGATGCTATTAAGCCCATTCTTTTTAATATTTACTCTTTTCGAAGGTTGGTTACTGGTGCCCTTTTTAATTGTAGCTGGGTTGAGCTATCCGCTATTAACAGCACCAGTAGATATTAACTTTGCTAAAAAGCACCTTGGTGCTGCCTTAAAACAGTTTGATCAGGGCGCATAGCGCCCTTTTTAGTTAAAACGTCACCTTTCCATCAAGTTTGGCTAGCATTTTTTTACCCACCCCTTTTACTTTAGCTAGATCTTCAAGTGATGCGAAATCACCATTAGCTTCTCTATAGTCGATAATTGCCTGTGCCTTTTTCTTACCGACACCTGGTAACTTAATTAACTGTTTTAAATCAGCAGTATTAATATTAACCATGGCTGATTGCATCTGCTCTGATAGCATATCGCTTTGCGCAAAGGTGGTACCCATAGGTAATAAACATAAAGCAGCTGCTAACGAGATTATTTTAATTAATTTCATACTATTTCCTTTTGTGTTCCTACATGAACATTCGTTGATTATTTACACCCAGCACTTTTAAGTAAGTTGTGGTTACTAAGTACTAACGGTAACAATCACTCCTTGCGACTCCTTTACTGCAACGCGTTATAAAGTGACTTAATAAATAAAGTAGAGTTGGCCTTTATTGTCAACTAAGCTGCAGATAAACTAAGGCTAAAGCTTGCAAAATAACGCGCAAGCTTGTACTGTACATAAAAACAGTAATCTAATGATTTAAAATAATCATATTGCCACGTAAGTAAGCAGGAGAAATCATGGCTGTTGTTGTTAAATATGTTGTAGAACGAAACGGAGTCGAGCGCATGACGTTTACTACTAAAAAAGAAGCTGATGCCTATGACAAAATGCTCGATATCGCCGAGTCACTAGAACTAATGCTTGAAAAAGTAGATGTGCCTCTAAGTGAACAACAAGTTGAGTCGCTTGCACTTGAGATTGCGAAAAGTAAAGACGACTTTATGGCGGTACTTAAGGGGACTAAAGAAGTACCTGCAAAAGCTAAAAAAACAAAGTCAGATAACGTTGCTGATATAAAAGATAAAGCAGCGAGCTAATCTAAAAAATAGTATGCAGCTTATAAGCCGCACTACTAATTTATGAAACTGAATTCGTGATTCGTATTCAGTTTTTTTATGTCTTTAAGTAATGATAACGAGAAGCGAGTAAGTCATCACAATTTGCTATTGTTAAAAGTCAGTCAATAAAAAATGCCAACCAGTTAAACTGGTTGGCATTTTTTTAAACCAAAACTTTACGTTAGCTAATCAATTACAATGACGATTCAACTTCATCAAACAGATCAGTAATTTCCTTTTTCGGCTCAGCTGTTACAAGGCTTCCTACTACAATAGCAATACTTGCTAAAATAAAGCCAGGGACGATTTCATAAATCACACTGCTTAAGCTATCACCATTAATAGTAATAGGCGCATAAATCCATACAAGCACAGTTAGAGCACCAACAACCATACCGCTAATAGCCCCTTTTAGGTTCATACGCTTCCAGTAAAGACTAAACAATACCAATGGACCAAATGCAGCACCAAAACCTGCCCATGCATTACTTACTAAATCTAGTATTGAACTATTGCGGTCATACGCTAAGTAAATTGCAAATAACGCAACCAGTATCACGCTAATACGCCCTACTAATACCAGCTCAGTTTGCGAAGCATTACGATTTAAGTAAATCTTATAAAAGTCCTCAGTTAAAGAACTTGAACACACCAACAATTGCGATGAGATAGTACTCATAATCGCAGCTAAAATAGCCGCCAGTAGGAAACCTGCAATTAACGGGTGGAAAATTAATTCAGCCAATACTAAGAAAATTGTTTCTTTATCGGCAATCGGCATTTGATTTTCAATCATGAATGCAGCACCAAATAGGCCAGTAAATACCGCACCAATAGCAGATAACGTCATCCAAGACATACCAATACGACGCATGGTTGGCATTTCTTTTACTGAACGAATAGACATGAAACGAACAATAATATGCGGCTGACCAAAGTAACCTAAACCCCATGCCATTGCAGAAATAATAGCAATAGTAGAACCACCAGCAAACCAGTCAAGCATACTTAAAGAATGAATTTCGCTTGCTTTAGGCGAGCTTAGTAACTGCTGATAATTTGCATTTGCTAAGGTATCCATAAATGGTTGGTCAAGCATCATATAAGTGGCAATTGGCACTGCTAACAACGACACAAACATAATACAGCCTTGCACAAAGTCTGTAAGGCTAACCGCTAAAAACCCACCAAATAAGGTATATACCACTACCACACCAGTGGTGATGTATAGGCCCATTTCGTAACTCATTTGAAATGAGTTTTCAAATAACTTACCACCGGCAACAACACCCGATGAAGTGTATAAGGTAAAGAAAACTATAATTACTATTGCAGAGATAACACGTAGGATATTTTTGTTGTCATCAAAACGGTTTGCAAAGAAATCGGGGATAGTAATGGAGTCATTGGCTTTTTCAGTATAGACACGCAGTCTTGGGGCGACTAAAAAGTAGTTTGCCCACGCACCTAATACTAAACCAATTGCAATCCAAACCTTACTCAACCCAAATAAATACATTGCGCCGGGTAAGCCCATTAATAACCAACCACTCATATCTGATGCACCAGCCGATAAGGCAGCTACACTGGGGGCTAAATTACGACCACCTAGCATATACCCTGAAATATCACTGGTAGATTGCTTATATGCGTATAGTCCTATTCCTAGCATTACAATAAAGTACAATGCCAGTGAAATAATCATTCCTGTTTCCAAATTCGCCTCCACTTAAAAAAGTAATAACAGGCTTGTAATCCAAATAATGACTCTTGAAATCTTATAATTAAGACAGTATTGGAATAAAAGCTTTCTACCCAACTATAACACGGTAATTGCTAATAACTCCAACCCGCTAATTTAAGTAGATAAAAAACCATCTATTCGCTCGCTTTTAAAACAAATAGAATAAAAAACAATGAGTTTAGATTAATAAAAATCACCTAAGCCATGATATTTTATTAATAAAATTCATTTTACCGATGCTATTTTGAATGTTTTCCAATATATTATTACAATGTTAATCAATTTCTACTGTTTCGGAATCTTATATGTATTTTTACGCTGCTCGCCAACCTATTTTAGATCGCAATAAGGAACTAATTGGCTACGAGCTTTTATTTCGTGATGGAGTAGATAATGTATTTCCGAACATTGACGGCGACGAAGCAACGTCTCGCCTAATTGAAGGCAGCCAGTTTAATTTTGGTCTTGAAGATTTAACCGATAATAAACCCGCTTATATTAACTTTACCTTAGACACCTTATTAAAAGGCTACCCCACGCTATTAAACAAAAACGGGGTTGTGATTGAAATACTAGAGACCGTTCAGCCAGGAAAACGTCTGCTAGCAATAGTTAAAGACCTAAAAGAGAAAGGGTACACACTCGCCCTAGATGACTATGCGCATCAACCGGTATGGCGTCACTTTTATCCGTTTATTGATATCATTAAAGTTGACTTTTTAACGTGCGATATGGAAACCGTTAAAACGATCATTGAAGACTTAAAACCTTACCCACATATCAAGTTACTCGCAGAAAAAGTTGAAACTTACGAGCTTTACAACCAAGCTTTTGAGTTGGGCTTTGAGTACTTTCAAGGCTTTTTCTTTTCAAAACCCGAGATGGTGCAAAGTAAAGCCTTACCGCCATCTGGCATGGCACTGGCTGAACTGCTCTATGAAACATCCAGTGTAGAAATGGATCTTAAGAAGATCACCGATGTATTTGAGCGTGATGTTAACTTATCTTACAAGCTCTTGCGCTATTCCAACTCAGCGGCATTTACCCGCCGCTCTGAAATAAACACTATAAAACAAGCACTAATTGTACTAGGAGCTGCTGAAATAAAAAAACTGCTCTCTTTATTGTTTGCAGCACAAGTATCTGCAGATAAGCCATTGGAACTTATTAGACTGTCGTTAACACGGGCGCGTTTTTGTGAGTTGTTAGCTATTTCACATGGCAAACTTAAAGATACAGGTATGGCTTTCTTAACCGGCATGATGTCGCTTATGGATGCGATATTAGATGAAGAAATGGACAGCGTAATGCTTAAATTACCTTTGTCTAATGAGATAAAAACAGCGCTGTTAAAAAATGAAGGACTACTTGCTGAATACTTAAACTTAGTCACTCTGTATGAGCATGGTGATTGGCAAGCTGCGAACGATAAAGCCCAGCAATTAAACTTAGGCGATGAAGTGCCTGATGCATATCACGAAGCACTCAACTGGGTTAGTGAGCAAATGCGAGTGATGATCGATAGCTAAAATATCTTTAATACCCATAAACAAAACGCCAGCATCTGCTGGCGTTTTTATTTTTATTAAAGGCTTTCTAAGAAATCCTCATCAAAATCTTCAGGCTCTTCTTTTATTGGCGGGTTACCATCAAATAACTCGTATAATTGACGCTGAAAATAAATGTCTTTAATAAACAAGTAGGGGTCTAACGAATCATTTAATAACCCTTCCTGAGCCATTAATGACGCACGCGCTTCAACTGCTTTTAGTGCAAACACTAAAATAGTTTGTGGTGTAGTCAGTGCTATTTCAGGCAGTACAACATTATCAACTACATCACCAGTTAAGTTACGCGCGGTAGATGGCCCCATTGCTGGGATCATTAAATAAGCACCATCACCCACTCCCCACACACCTAGCGTTTGGCCAAAGTCCTCGCTAGTTACTTCAAGGCCAAGTGAGCTGGCTACATCAAATATGCCAAATACACCCACCGTTGAATTCACTAAAAAACGTGCAAAATTAATTCCAGCACTACTTGGTTTTCCTTGCAGGCCGGCATTTATAATATCAACGGGTGCAGTAATATTATCGGTAAAGTGCACAATACTACGACGAACAGGCTGCGGTGTAACAGTGATATAACCCACTGCTGCTGGCCTTAAAATATAGGTATCGAGTACGTCCATATTAAAGTCATAAATGGGTCTATTTACACTTTGTAAGGGATCGCGCTCATCATATTTACTCTCGGGCACTTGAGCACAGCCCGATAAGGTGAGTAAACATAATAAAAGTAAGCCTTGTTTTAACATCTCAAATCCTTAAGGTATTAATGTATCAATGTTCAGTTGCACTTGTCGCACATCTTTACGAAGCAGTACTTCAGAGTGACCTTCAAGCTCACCAGTACTTGGCATCACTGAATCATCATTAGAAATACGCGCAGAAATAACAATTTCATTAGCACTGGATAAATTTAGCCCTGCCATCATGGCGTTCTCGTCGCTCAGCTCAACGGTGATTGGAAAGCTATAGTCAGTCAATTTAACAACGGCTAAAGGCATTGGTGAACCTTCAGAAGCTTTAGCAAACACAAACAAAATACCGTTACTGGGCTGTTTATCTTCGAGTTGCTCGTCAACCTTAACCGTGACCTGAATCCCTTGAACAACTTGCAGCTCGTGATTATTCAGCTCGCTTTTCTGAGCTATTTGACCATCGATTTCACTAATGCGCTCAGAAATCATAGCATAACGCGTATCTGACTCGTCCATACTGGCCAGAAGTACCTCAAATGCAGCTTTTGCCTGTACCCAATCTTTTCTCTCAAAGGCAATCAGCGCAAGTAACGAAATCGCATCGAGATTATTTGGCTGCGCTTGTAGCACTTTAGAAAGCATACCCGCTGCGCGAGTCATATTCTCATCACTGCCCTCAAGTAGTAATACCTGCGAGTAGCTCACCAAAGCTTGCATATTATCAGGGTTCATTGACAATGCTTTATCAAATGACTGTTTTGCCATGTCAAACTCATTAAGCATAATAGCGACACGCCCTAACAGCATCCAAGCTACTTCATCATCACCGCTTTGACTTAACTTTGTACGCAGTGCCAATGCAAACGCTTGAAGTTCATTTTTAGATAACGGCTCACCTTTTTGCATTACGGCACGTTGACCATAATCGGCTAAGTTGTCCATTGCATCATGCCACGCCGAAATTTGTTGTTGGCTGCCTGTCATCGCATAAAATATACCTGCTAATGCAATTAAAAACGCTGCCCCTGTTAAAGCAAATATACGGTTATCACCACGACTGTTTAGTGACTTTTCTGGCGATAATTCATTAAGCAAACGACGTTTTAGCTCAATAATAGCCTCGTTATGGTTTTGCGAGTCTATACGTTGATTGTCTAAATCAGCCTGCAGTTCAACTAAACGCTGCTCATAAATGCTGATAAGCTGTGCATTAGCGTTGTGAGTAATAGTTACTACGCGCTCTTTTTTTAAAAAAGGCACAATAATAAACAGCAATGCAATGAGTGTGAGTAAAGCAAAAGACGCCCACATTAAAATCATTTAACTTTGCTCCTGACGTTTATTTTGTTTAATCAACTTATTGAGCATCACTTCATCAGCGTCACTCCATGTTTGTTTTACCGACGCTTTACGTTGGCGAATAACAATAAAACCAAAGCCTATTATTACAATGAGTACTGGTAACACCCACAGAATTAACGTAGCCGGCGTTACTGGTGGATCGTAATGAACAAAGTAGCCATAGCGGTCAATCATATAGTCAATGACTTCATCTTTGCTTTTTCCATCTTTTACTAACGCCAATACACGCTCACGCAAGTCTTTTGCAACTACGGCATCTGAATCAGCAATGTTTTGATTTTGACATTTAGGGCAGCGTAATTCTTTAGTTAGCTCTTCAAAACGAATCGCTTGTTCATTGCTATCAAACTGATAACGATCTTGCTGAGCAAACGCTGCTAAACTAATAAATAAGCTAAGGGTTAATAAAAACAATCTCATGGCTGCAGCTCCTGCATAAGAGGCGCAAACTTAGCGCGCCAAACTCGAGGGTTTATATCACCGGTGTGGTGTAACAAAATAGTGCCATTTTTATCAACTAAAAATGTTTCTGGTGCTCCAGACACACCCAAATCTAACGCCAAAGAGCGCTCTAAATCTAAAATATTAAACTGATACGGATCACCGGCGCGCGCAAGCATATTACTCACATCGTCACGCAGTGCTTGCATATCAAACGGGCCATCAAAATCGGCATCGTAACTTTGAACATAATACAAGCCGATAATTTTAATGCCTTGTTCGCGAAGCTTAGTTAAATAATCAAGCTCAGCTAAACACGTTGGGCACCATGTGCCCCACACGTTTAATAAATACACGTCACCTTTTAACTGCTCATCAGTCCAACGTTTATTATCTTGCATTAAATCAGGCAAGTTAAATGTTGGTACGGTTTGACCAATGCGCCCTGTTTGTATTTCCCGAGGGTTAGCAAACAACCCTTGGTATAAAAACACACAAATAAAGATAAAAATTAATAAAGGGACTATTGCCATCAATTTGCGATTCATAATGCCCCCTCTAATTCATCTTTGCGAGGTGAAGCGCGATAACGCTTATCAAATAAAATCACAAACCCAGCAAGTGAAATCAAAACACCACCGATCCACATCCAACGCACAAACGGCTTGTGATAAATACGTAATGACCATGCCCCTTCACTTAATTGCTCTCCAAGGGCGAGGTATAAATCACGAGTAAACCCAGCATCTATTGCTGCTTCAGTCATAAACTGCATACCAATGTCGTATCGGCGTTTTTCTGCATAGAGACGCGCAATTGTTGTGTCTTCTTTTAGTACTGTTACCACACCCGCATGACCGCTATAGTTTGCACCACGAATTGTCTTCACGCCTTCAAAACGGTATTGATACTGATTTAGCTGTACGCTATCACCAGGCTTCATTGATACATCACGCTCAACTGAATACGCCGAAGTAAGCGTAATACCGGCAATAACAAAGGCCAAACCAACATGACCAAGCACCATAGCCCAATAACTTAAACCTAAGCGTTTGATGCCGAGCTTAAGTGAGCCATGAACAGCAGCCTTGGTGTAAAGGTCGATAAAGGTAGCAATAAATATCCATACACCTAACGTAGTTGCTAACAGAGTGAGCGGCGTAACTACTTCATAACTGCTAAACAGCCACGCACAAGTAATAACGACGCTGACTAGTGCGCCAACGAATATTTTGTTTTGTAAAAACGCCCATTTATTTTGCTTCCAGCGCAAAAATGGCCCTATGCCCATTAAAATCGCAAATGGCACCAGTAGAATGGCAAACATTTTATTAAAGAAAGGTTCGCCAATAGAAATACTGCCTAAGCCCATTTCTTTGTGCACCATAGGTAATAAAGTACCCAATAGTACAATTAAAGTAGCAACCACTAGGAAAATATTATTTAGCCAAAGTGCCACTTCACGAGAGACAAACTTATAACGCCCCTCACTTTTAACCTGTGAAACACGCAAGCCGTAAAGCGCTAGGCCGCCGCCAACAACAATAGCTAAGAAGGCAAGGATAAACAGCCCTCGATCCGGATCGGTTGCAAAGGCGTGCACCGAGACAATAATCCCTGAGCGAACAATAAAAGTCCCCAGTAAGCTTAATGAAAAAGCAGCAATTGCTAATAATACGGTCCATGATTTAAATACACCGCGCTTTTCAGTCACACTTAAAGAGTGTAATAAAGCAGTTGCCACTAACCATGGCATAAGTGATGCGTTTTCAACTGGATCCCAGAACCACCAGCCACCCCAGCCAAGCTCTGCATAAGCCCACCAACTGCCTATAGTAATACCTAATGTTAAGAAGCCCCATGCTGTCATTGTCCATGGGCGTGACCACTTAGCCCAGGTATTATCGAGTTTACCAGTTAACAGCGCGGCAATAGCAAAAGAAAAAGCCACAGAAAGACCTACATAACCCATGTAAAGTAATGGTGGGTGAATGATCATCCCTGGGTCTTGTAATAATGGGTTTAAATCTCGCCCTTCAACAGGAAAATAGGGCAATAAACGCTCAAACGGACTTGAGAGCAGTAAGGTGTACATCATAAAGCCAACACCTAAAAAGCCAAGCACACCCAAAACGCGAGCACGAAGTATCCAAGGTAGTGACTTAGAACGCATAGCAACAACGGCTGTCCACCCTGCTTGCATTAATAACCACAGTAAAATAGCACCTTCATGTCCGCCCCACGTAGAGGTGATTTTATAATACCAAGGCAAAGTGCTACTTGAATGATAAGCAACGTAAGATACGGTAAAGTCGTCGGTTAAGCTGGCATAGATAAGTGCAGCGAACGACAACGCAACAAATGCAAATTGACCAATCGCTAATGATGGCGCCGCACGCATCAAACGAAGGTTTCCTGTGTGTGCTCCCCAAAGTGGAAAAATACACAACAGCACACTGAGCACCATGGCCAATGTTAAAGAAAAATAACCAAGTTCAGGGATCATATTAACTCCCACTATCTAAGTTATATTTTGGCTTTTCGTGCTTAATGCCTTTTACAGCTTCAGCAACTTCCGCCGGCATATATTCTTCATCATGCTTGGCCAACACTTCAAATGCTTCAATCACGTTAGGCTCTACTAAAACACCTTGCGCAACAATCCCTTGTCCTTCACGAAACAAATCAGGCAAAATACCTTGATAACGTACCGTTACCAATGGCCCCGTATCAATCAGCTTAAAGCTTACTTTTAAGCTTTGTTCATTTCTGATCACAGTGCCTGGCACAACCATGCCGCCAATTCTCAACTTTTGGCCTACAAACGGCTTTTCTTTATTAGGACCTTTACCATCAATTAATTCGCTGGGGGTGTAAAACAAATTAATATTTTCTTGTAAGGCGTACAACACTAAACCAATTGATCCGCCAATACCAAAGAGTACGGCGATAATAACCAAAAGGCGCTTTTTACGTCTTGGGTTCACGAGGTTTGCTCCTGCTTAGAATTTTTAATTCGAGTTTCACGCGCTATTTGCTGCTCAATCGACGCTAAAATTTGTTTTTTATCGCGTAGTGAGCTGAATAGAATACCTAATAAAATCAATGCGCATGTTCCAAAAGAAAGCCATACATAAAAACCATAGCCTCCCATTGCAATAAAATCTGAAAATGAGTCAAACTGCATAATTACCCCTTAGTTAACAACTGTCGCACCCATGGGCGGTGCTTTTCACGGTGTAAAATTTCATTTTTAAGACGAATTAAAGTCACAGTACCAACAAACGCGGCAAAGGCTAAAATATTAATCATTAACGGCCAAAACATACTTGGGTCAACCGCATCGCGGTTAAACTTAGTGATGCTCGCCCCTTGATGCAGGGTATTCCACCATTCCACCGAAAAGTGGATGATAGGCAAGTTGATCACTCCAACAATAGCTAAAATAGACGCGGCGCGACCGGCTGACTTTTTATCTTCAAAGGCATGGTACAAAGACAACACCCCTAAGTATAAAAATAATAAAATAAGTTCAGAAGTCAGCCGAGCATCCCATACCCACCATGCGCCCCACATAGGTTTACCCCATGCAGCACCAGTAATTAAAGCAATTGCTGTCATACACGCACCAACAGGCGCGATTGCAATTACTGCAAGCTCGGCATTACGTAACTGCCATACCAAGGCAACAATGGCAGCAATCGCCATTGATGAATATGCGCCCATAGATAAAATAGCGGAGGGCACGTGAATAAAAATAATACGGTAACTGTCTTTTTGTTGGTAATCAGCAGGGGCAAAACCTAACCCCCAAACCCAACCAACAATCATACTAACGACCGTAACTACTGCAAAATATGGCAGTAGAGTATTGCATAATTGATATGCTCGCTCTGCTTTCGCATACGGATGTAACCACTTCCACATATTAACTTACACTCACTTTTAATGCTGATGATATGGCAATTGGCGCACTAATAATCGCAACGACTAACATGGCACCTAGGATTGCAAGCTGACCACTGTAATCCAGCGACATAGTACTGGTATCAATAGCGGAAGTTGCAAAAATTAAAACCGGGATATACAAAGGCAAAACGAGTAAACTCATTAAAATACCGCCTTTTTGTAAACCGACCGTTAGGCCTGCTCCTATCGCGCCAATAAAGCTCAATAAAGGAGTTCCCAATAATAGCGTTAATAACGTGGCCATTAGGGCCGTCGTTTCTAAATTTAGTAGTAAAGCAAATAAAGGCGTCATTAGCACTAGCGGTAAACCGGTGATCACCCAATGAGCCGCAACTTTACCTAATACGGTTAATGATAAAGGGTAAGAGGAAGCAATGAGTTGTTCTAAAGAGCCATCGTTATAGTCATCTCTAAATAGCTTATCGAGTCCAAGCATGGTTGATAATAAAGCCGCAACCCAAATAATGCCCGGTGCCATTCTTGATAACAACCCAGGTTCTGGCCCTATCGCTAGTGGAAATAACGAGATAACAATTAAAAAAAACAAGATAGGATTAACTATTTCAGCGCGCTGACGAAAAGCGAGCTTAACGTCTTTGCTAAATACCGCGACAAATAACTGCCAATATGAGTGCTGTCTTGTCATTAGTGGCGGTACTCCAAAGTCAAGGTCTGTAAGTCACTAAAGTGGGTGGTTAGGTCTTGGTGTGTTGTTAACAAAATAGCGCCCCCCTTTGATAAGTGCTCGGTAAAGCGTTGCTGCAAAAAGGCAACCCCACTTTTATCGAGCGCTGTAAAAGGTTCATCTAAAATCCATAACTTGGCTTCAGATAACCACAAACGAACTAAAGCCACCCGTCTTTGCTGACCTGCCGATAATGTTCTTACGGGCACATCTTCCAGCCCTACCAAACCTAACTTACTTAACAAAGGATATAAATCAGGTGTATTTACATAACCATTAATAGCCAACCAATGTGCTACATTTTCAAGTGCACTAAGTTGTACATTAACTCCGGTTTTATGGCCTATAAATAATAAGTCTCTGGCGTATTCGTCATAATATTTTTTGATAGATTGATTACGGTATAAAATATCACCTTCGTCAGGCAGCGAAAAACCGGCAATAATGCGCAATAATGATGTTTTACCAGCCCCATTAGGACCAGCTAACTGCATGATTTGACCGCTTTTAAGGCTAAAATTAAGTTCATCAAACAAACAACGCTCTTGCTTGATACAAGTAACGGACTTAATGTGTAACAAGATGACGATTCTCTCTGCCAAAAATTAGCGGTAAGTCTACCATAATGATAGGGTAATACGAATATTGCTTTAGAATCGATTTACTTAAAATACAGAAAACTTGATATAAAATAATGAATACACCAACGCACATTACAGTGACTAACCCACAGGTTAGTAATCAAACAACCGATTCGGGTAAAACTGCGTTACCAATACTGCCGCCTGAAGTACTAGCAGCAAAAAACATTCAGTTTTCTAAAGATTCAGTGACGCTTGATGTATTTATGAATAAGCATTGGCAAACAATTCGGCTCACTGTTAATGATGCACCGACAAATGTTGAAAAAATAGCAAGCGCTAACATACAGCTAAGTACAGATGGTAAAAGCTTAACCATTATTCCTAACAACAGTACCTTATCAATTAAACAACCAGAACAGTTACAGCGGTTTTTAAACTTTATAAACACTCAAAGTGATATTCAAAACAACCCGCTATCGATACAAGTTACTTTAAAGCCAACGCCAAAACTGGTGATTGAAAAATTTAATGCCAGCATCGCCATTAATAAACAAATAGCGCAATTACTGGCCGAAGAACCCTTATTAAAAGGCATAATTGAGACTGATGGCAAAGGTACACGGCTAAATATCATTAATCGTTTTGCTGACATTGTACATTCTCAACCTTTAAGCCAGGCAAAACTAACACAATTAGTTGCTAACAATTTAGGTCATGCTCAGCTTCATGCTATGCCCAAGTTTGCGGTACTAACTCCAAATACCGCAAAAAGCTCGTTAAATATTAGCTTAAGCCATCAACAGTTATCTGAACTACCTACAACGCCGACTAAGGTAACTATTAGCAGCCAAGCAGATAAACTATTAATTAAAACAGCTTATCAAAATATAACCGTGGAGCTTAAAAACTCATTTAGCAAACCATTTAATGAGATGCTGTCACAGCAACCGCAAGTTGCTCTCGATTCGCAAAAAATTAAGTCTCATCCACTTAGTACCGTTAATAGTCCAATTCAATCATGGCTAAAAAGCAGTTTTGCTGATTTTAAAACGCGTATTTTAGATGCAGTAAAACATTTTGAAAGCAAGCCATTTACCACTACATTAAATGCATATCAAAAACCAAATATTGTTGTTAATGAACAACAAAAATGGCTCTCACCAACGCAAAAAATAGACATTACGCAATTAAAGAGCCCTTTAGGAACTGCCCCCCCTTTAGTGCAACTAACCCAGCAGCTAAAAACCAGTATCTCTTTATGGCAACAGCGGACGTTATCAACATCCGTAGACTTGCACCCTGTTGTTACCCAATCAGCACAAACAGCTAATCGATCCTTAGCAGCCGTTAATCATTTACAACCGCTGGAAAAGCTATTATTAGCAACCGTTTTAAAGCAAACCGCAACCGCTCCAATAGAGCAAAAAGAAGCAAGCAAACACGTTCTAAGCAGCCAACTAAACACTATCGTAACTAAGGCGGCAGATCAGGGTACTGACTTAAACCGCTTGGTTAATCAAGCTTTTAACCGTATGTTGTCAGAAAGTAATTTACACCCGACCACCATACAACGTGAAATACTCAGCACTATAAAGCCGACACAACTAACCAGTGACACTTTGCAGAGCTCGTTTAATCGAGGTGTAGAACAACTTTCATTAAGCATTTTAGCTGCACCGATTATTAACCAAAACCCAACTGCCGTTAGCATTAATAATCAAAGCGGTTTAGAGGCCCTACTTCAGGTTTTATTACCAAGCTTCAAGACCGGTAATAATACCAATAAGTTATTAGAACAGTTACAGCAACCACAAGTGCAAGCATTAGCAGGTGAATTAACACAAATTAAAAACACCTTAAGCCAAGTGCAAGCTCCCGTTTTGAGCCAGCAGCCTGACACTAACTCCTTAGTGCAGTTTTTATTGCCTATGAAACTGCCACCAGAGGCGGCACAAACAGAAATATCGTTAGGACAATATAAAAAGCCAAACAATGACAAATTAGCGGATAAAAACGTGTGGTTTGTAAGATTAAATTTTGATTATGCTGAACTAGGTAAGCTGCAAATAACCGCAGAGTTGATGGACAAAGCATTAGATTGTCAGTTATTAGCGTCCACTCAAGCTGTGAGCGCGTTGGCTCATCCACACCTTGATAATTTACGCTCAAAACTAGCAAAACAGGGCTTACAAGTCGGCGATCTTAATTTGAAACGCGCAGATGACAACCATCAAGCATTTTACCAATCCCATGCCATTATAAATATTAAGGTTTAGCCATGACGGATTCATTTAAAAACAATTCAGCAATTGGACTGCTCTACGAAACGGGTAATTCACCCACCGTAAGCGCTAAAGGGTTTGGAGAATTGGCGGATGAAATTATTGCCCTAGCTAAAGATAAAGGTATTTTAATCCATCAGGATGAAGCACTTGCAAATACACTTTCGAAATTAGAGCTTGGCGAAGAGATCCCTAAAGAGCTTTACTTTGTTATTGCTGAACTGATTGCTTTTTCATATGTGGTAAGAGGGAAATTCCCGCCCGGATGGCAGGACTTTCAAGGAAAGCTCAATATAAAAGCATGAGCCAATATGATAAAAACAAAAAAAGCGCTAAGCGCCTTTTTGTTTGTGTAAAGAAAATAACAGTTCTGCTTCGGCGCGGGGTAATTCACACTCGCGAATAACCTCATCTAAATCAGCACCTAGCTCAACCATTTTTACTGCTCGAGAGTATATTTTAGCATCAGGGTCATCGTATTTTTGAGCTGCTTGTTGCTGTATCAGCTCTTGGTTTTGTTGTTCTACCTCAAGCACTCGTTTACCAATACTCATTAACCCAGTTCGTAACTCAGAAACTTCGCTACGTAAAATATTAATCTGCTCTGATGAATCTTTAAATTGCTGTAATTGTGCGCCAAGCTCATTCGCATAACGCTTTTTAAACATCACAATTAACAGCAGCGAGAATAGCCCAAATGCCAAACCCGCAATTGCAATACCAAGTAATAACATAATTTTATGTAGAGAAGCTTATATATCGCTTAACTCATCCCATTCGTCATCACTAAGTAGCTTGTTTAAATCAACTAGAATAAGCAGCTCATTATCGCGGTTGCATACACCTTGAATAAATTTGGCACTTTCTTCAGTACCTACGTTTGGCGCACTGTCAATTTCAGAGCTACGTAAGTACACAACCTCAGAAACGCTATCGGCTAAAATACCAATCACTTGCTCTTCAGCTTCAATAATCAAAATACGTGAATTGTCGGTCGCTTCAATATCAGGTAAACCAAAGCGAGAGCGAGTATCAATAACGGTAACAACATTACCACGTAAGTTAATAATACCAATTACATAAGAAGGCGCACCTGGAACAGGAGCAATTTCGGTGTAACGCAGTATTTCTTGCACTTGCATTACATTCACGCCATAGGTTTCATCTTCTAACTTAAATGTAACCCACTGCAAAATTTCATCATTATTATCTGCATTTTTTTTAGCTGACAGTAATTTATCTTCACTCATGCTCTTACCTCGTAATGGTCATTACTTGTGACGGCTATCTAAGCCTTTCTCTAATAGTGCATTTAAATTATTAACATCTATTAAAGCACACATTTTTTCTTTAATTACTCCAGCAAGCCATGGGCGCTTACTGTTATTTGTACGCCATTTTACATCTTCTTTACTCAATGTAATGTTATTTATTAGTTTTTCTGCTAATAAACCCCACTGGCTATCACCTAAAGTGATTAGATATTGATAATTTAAAGACGCTTCTAACTGTTCATCGTATTTTTCGGGCATAACCCAGCGCGCGGTATCAACAACATTGAGCTTTTCTTCTCGATTGATCATGACACCTTTAAACCACTTAGGTTTACCAAATAAATGATTCACTTCGCCAAGCTCATGTATACCGCCTAACGCTTTTAATGGCACGGCTAAAGTGAGTCCTGCTACTTCAAAAAATAATGCCTGAAATTCACCATCAAAGTATTCAGCTTCATTACCGAGTGCTACATCATGTTCAGTTTCAAGCTGCTGCGCTTGGTGAGATTCTATTTCTACATTTGTTACCTGCTCATTGAGCTTTTCAACTTCAACAACCGGCTCGACTACAGGCTCAACCTGCAGTGATTGCTCTTTTTGCTCTTCATAAGCTACCTGCTCAAGCAATTTAGCAACAGGCTCAAGGTCTTTCGCTGGTGCGTCATCAGATAATAACGCCCCTAAATACTGAGTGACTACTTTTTCATTAGCAAATAATTGCTTACTCATTTATTAACCTTGTTTTATTAAATATTCAAGCAATGCTTTATAAGCATAGACTCCACGCGCATTAGGGCAAAAATCAATAGGCACTTTTTGCGCTAAACTCGCATCTCTAAATTTAGTATCAACAGGAATAACACCTGGCCATACTTTTTCTTTATACGTATCTTGTAATGTTTTATAGGCCTCAAGTGACGCTTTGGTACGCTTATCATACATAGTTGGAATTATAGTATATTCATAGCTTTTCGCTTGCGAGGTTTGCATTAACTCCATAGTCCGCATCATTCTATCAAGCCCCTTGAGCGCTAAGAACTCAGTTTGTACTGGCACCAACACTCTTTCACAAGCTGCTAGGGCATTGACCATAAGCACCCCTAGAACGGGCGGACAATCTAGAATTGCGTAATCGTAATACTCGCTAATTTTAGCCAATGTTTTTTTTAAAATCAGGCCCATCCCCGTTTTATTACCCATGCTACGGTCAAGTGTAGCAATTGCCATGGTGGCAGGTAAAATATCAAGGTTTTCTATGGTTGAGGGACATAATGCTTGTAATATTTCTTCGCTTTTCATGCTCGATCCGCGAGTAAAAATATCGTAAACACTGACCTCTAAATCTTCAGAATCAATACCAAAGTAATAAGTTAATGATGCATGTGGATCGGTGTCAATCAGTAAAACTCGCTTGCCTTGAAGCGCAAGGATCCCAGCAAGGCTAACCGCTGTAGTGGTTTTGCCTACCCCTCCTTTTTGATTGGCTACTGTCCAGATTTTCACATTACATCCTAATTACTGTTCATTACGCGTGGTAACACGAATGCCACCATGCTCTAAGCGAATTATTTTTATTGTATCGTCTTGAGTAGGCAGCTCAACTTCAGTTGGTTTAGCTGCTTCAGAAACTTGCTGCTCAGTAACCTCATTCGATGACTCTGAAACCAAGCCGTATTTAGAAAGCGCAATCACCACTTTGCGGTTTTCAGCGCGCCCAGCTTCGGTATCATTATCTGCAAAAGGTGAGTATTGGCCATATCCCTCAATTGCCATGCGCGCAGATTGAATACCTAAGCGCTCTAATTCAACTAATATTGATGTTGCACGTGCCACCGACAACTCCCAATTAGAGCGAAATATTTCATTGCGAATGGTTTCGTTATCTGTGTATCCTCGCACTCTTATATAGTTATCGACAGGTGCAATTATTGCTTCAATCTTTTTTACAACTTCTTTGGCTTGATTATGCGCAACAGCACTTCCACTGGCAAACAACAGCCCTGAATTAAGCTCAATAACCAACCAATCTTGACTGAGCTCTAAACTTGCCTCGCCACTTCGTATTTCATCAATAAGTGACGATTGTAGCTTAACTAATAAACTATCGAGTGGCTTGCCTAAGTGACGTTGGCTGATATTACTATTGTCACTTTGACCATCGAGCAATACCGGTCCTTGTTCTTGTTTTTGAATACTTTCGCCATATAAAACCTCAGCCTCTGGAGTCACTCTTTCAAGCAACAAAGCGTCGCCGTTAACCCCTTTACCTTGCTGAGAAAATTGTTTCGCTGACTTATCAAAAACATGCTCCAGGGAATCAGATAGTACTTGTATATTGTCTTCTTTGTTTATTGCAATGGCATACAATACAACAAAAAATGCGAACATAATGGTCATGTAATCTGCATAAGAAACTAGCCAACGCTCAGTGTGTTGGCTTTTAGTGTTTTGATGACGTAAGCGACGGCGCAACATAACCGCTAATGAGCCTGTAGAATAGGACGTTCGACGCGGTAAGCTTCAAGCTTTAATTCTATATTAATAGGGCTTTCACCTTGGCTAATGGCAATAACGCCTTCAGCTAGCATTTCATGGTAAAGCATTTTTTGCTCAACACGTTGCTTTAATTTGTTGGCCATGGGCAAAAATAGTAAATTAGCTAAACCTACACCATATATAGTAGCAATAAATGCCGTGGCAATGCCCGTTCCTAATTGCTCAGGATCATTAATAAACGACATAGCTTGAATCAATCCAAGCACAGCACCTAAAATACCAATAGTTGGGCTGTAGCCTCCCATCGCTTCATATACACGGCTAGCTTCAAGCAATCGTTCTCGTTCGAGTAATAAATCTATTTCAAGGGTATCGCGAAGCTTTTGATCTGAGCAACCATCGACTAATAAACTCAGTCCTTTAGTGGCATAGGGATCAGAGTGAGTAAGCGCTTCGTTTTCTAGCGCTAAGTAGCCTTCTTGGCGAGCTTTGTGCGACCAGCGCTTGACTTGCTCAATGGCATCTTCAATATTGTGGTCATCAGTAACAAAAACCCAATGAGTAATACTGAGCATCTTCTTAAAAGTATTGGCTGATGTTTGCAGCATCACCGCCCCCAATGTGCCACCTAATACAATAATTAGTGCTGGCCCATTAAACAGCGCAGATACCACACCTCCCTCTAAAGAATAACCGATTGCAATAGCACCTAATGCAACCAATAACCCTAAAATAGAAAGCTTATCCAAAGCCAACCTCTCTTTTTAAGCGCACCGCCACATCATGAAGGCCTATGCTTTCATTTGCTAACCCAGCACTAGCTACTGCTTGCGGCATACCATATACAACACAACTTTTCTCATCTTGAGCCCAAATTGTAGCGCCAGTTTGTTTAAGCATGCGAGCACCGTCACGACCATCTGCGCCCATACCAGTCAAAATAATGGCAAGTACATCGCCTTGATACGCTTTTGCTACACTAGCAAAGGTAATATCCACACTAGGCTTATAGCTAACTCGTTCATTTTTATCTTCAAATACGCGTAATGTTCTGTTTGAACCTCGCCCTTCTACCATCATTTGCTGACCGCCTGGCGCTAAATAAGCACAGCCTGGTTGCAGTCTATCGCCTTGCTGTGCTTCTTTTACTTTAATTTTACACAAGCTATCTAATCGGGTTGCAAACGCAGGTGTAAATGCTGCTGGCATGTGTTGTATGAGTAGTATTGGGTGTGGAAAATTAGCAGGTAACTGAGTCAATATAGTTTGTAGTGCAACCGGGCCACCTGTTGATGTGCCAATAGCAATTAATTGATATTGCTTACCACTAGCACGTGTTGATGCGCTACTAGAAGGCGTTGGGTTTGCGCTTTTAAAGCTACGATCAGGTTGCACTATAGGCTTATTAGCAAAGCGCTCAGAAGTGCTTGGCGCTGGTTTAATACTTGGAGCAGCAGGCGCTCTGGTAATTCTACCAATTCGCTGGCGGCCTATTTCTTTAACTTTATTTTGTAATAGCTTTATTGCGTCGTCGTTATTACGAGCAATATCTTCAAACTTTTTCGGTAAAAAGTCCATCGCGCCGGCATCAAGTGCATCTAAGGTGGCAGATGCGCCTGCGCGTGTTAACGAGGAGAACATTAAAATAGGAGTTGGGTTACTCGCCATGATCTCTTTGACCGCGCTAATACCATCAAGCACCGGCATTTCAACATCCATGGTGATCACGTCAGGTCGTAATTGAGCTGTTTTATCGACAGCTTCTCGACCATTTACAGCGAAACCTATAACTTCAATGCCGCTGTCTTGTTCAAGAATTTCACTCACTCTGCGGCGAAAAAAGCTTGAATCATCAACTACTAAAACTTTAACAGCCATTTCGCTCTCTTATTCAATGAATGGGTAGGCATAAAATATATGCCTACTTTTAATTATCCAGCGTAATGCTTTAACATACTTGGTACATCTAATATCAGTGCAATGCCACCATCAGAGGTGATTGTTGCACCTGCCATACCAGGCGTACCTTGAAGTAATGCGTCTAAAGGCTTAATTACCACTTCCTCTTGACCAATAAGCGAGTCAACAACGAAACCCACTTTTTGAGTTCCTATTTGTACAATAACCACATGACCTTGTGCTTTTCGCTGACCTCTATCGGCCCCTTTGATGAGCCAATGTTCAAGGTAGAATAACGGAATCGATTTTTTACGAACAATTATAGTAAGCTGACCATCAACCACATTGGTTTTTGTTAAATCTAAATGGAATATTTCACTTACACCCGCCAGCGGCAACGCAAAGGTTTGTTCGCCTACCACTACCATTAAGGTAGGCAGTATTGCCAGTGTCAGCGGTACTTTAATCTCTAAAGTAGTACCTACGCCCATCTCTGATTTAATATTTACTGAGCCATTGAGTTGAGTGATTTTTGTTTTAACCACATCCATACCAACGCCACGGCCAGAAATATCTGAGATCTCTTCTTTAGTTGAAAAACCAGGTGCAAAAATAAGGTTATACGCTTCAGTATCAGAAAGGCGACTCGCTTGATCGTGATCAAGCACCCCTTTACTAATCGCAATCTTTTTAAGCTTTTCAGCATCCATACCGGCACCATCATCTTGGATGGTAAGCAGGATATGGTCGCCTTGCTGAGACGCTGATAAAGTAACAGTACCGGTTCTAGGTTTACCCGATGCTTCACGAACATCTGGCATTTCTATACCATGATCCACTGAGTTGCGCACTAAATGCACGAGTGGATCTGCCAATGCTTCCACTAAATTTTTATCTAAATCGGTGTCTTCACCAACAAGTAATAAATTAATATCTTTTTGCAGCGTTCGTGCTAAATCTCGTACTACACGGGGGAAACGGCCAAACACTTTTTTAATTGGCTGCATTCGTGTTTGCATTACCGCACCTTGGATATCAGCAGTCACTACATCTAAATTAGAAATAGCTTTACCCATAGCCTCGCTGTCAGAGTTTGTTGCCAAGCTTACCAAACGATTTCGCACAAGTACCAATTCACCAACCATGTTCATTATTTGGTCTAAACGTTTGGTATCAACACGTACTGTTGTCTCCGCCGGTGGAGGCGCTGCTTTTTTAGGCGGCGCTGTCTTAGCTGGCTGTGGAGAAGGTGCCGGCTTTGCAGGCTCTGCTTTTGGTACCGGTTTAGGCTCAGGTTTTGGCTCAGGTTTTGGCGCAGCAGGCTTATTTGCGGCTACTGGCTCAGGTTTACTTTCTGGAGCCGATGTTTCTAACGATTTAGGTGCACCTTTGCCATGTAATTCATCTAGCAAAGCTTCAAATTCATCGTCACTTATTTCATCATCGCTCGCGCTTGAGTCGTTATTTTGTGAAGCCACAGGAGCCGATGGTGCTTGCTGTGGTGTACTTGGGGCGCTTTGAGTAACTTCGCCAAAACTACCAACACCATGAAGCTCATCTAATAAGCTATCAAATTCATCGTCAGTTATATCGCCACTGACATCATTATCACTTGATGAGGACTGTTCTTCTTGTGGAGCTTGACCTTTACCATGTAACTCATCAAGTAAGCTTTCGAATTCATCTTCAGTTATTTCATCAATCTGAGAGTCTGAGCTACTGCTATCTGGGCCGCTAAATAATTCATCAAAAGCAAACGGATCTTCTTCCGCATCATTGCTTGGCTGCTCAGCTACAGGTTCAGGTTCTACCGAGGGAGTTTCAACAGGGGCTGTGTCTTCAACTACAGAATCGCCAGCAAGCTCTTCTGCCGTCGGTGGTTGTCCAAGTTTATGAAGGACTGCAAGTAACTCTGGATCAGCAGGTTCTGGTTGGTCACGATTTTTAATTGTGGCAAACATTTCATTAATGGTGTCGAGTGCTTGTAAAATTACATCCATTAATTCAGAGTTAACTGTTCTTACACCTTGGCGCAATAAATCAAACACGTTTTCAGCACCATGACATGCATCAACAAGCTCTGTCATTGCCAAAAAGCCGGCGCCACCTTTTACAGTGTGGAAACCACGAAATATTGCGTTTAGTAGTTCAGTATCATCTGGGTTGTTTTCCAGTTCTACTAACTGTTCAGATAAAAGCTCAAGGATTTCTCCGGCCTCTACTAAAAAGTCTTGTAAAATATCTTCATCGACTTCAAAGCTCATGCAGTACTCTCCTATTAGAAGCCCAAACTTGATAATAGATCATCAACTTCATCTTGATCAGATACAACATCATTACGCGATTCTTTATCAATAATAGGCCCTTCTGGGCCTGCTAGTGTTTGTGCAACAATGGAATCTTCTGTTTCTTCTGGTTGTTCGGTCAGTTGTGCTGGCTCAACTTCACCTTGTGCTGCAAATGCAGTTAACAAGTGGATTAAGCTTTCTTCAACTTCACGCACAAGTTCAATAACACGACGAATAACCTGACCAGTTAAATCTTGATAGTCTTGAGCCATCAATACATTAGTCATCAACATTTGCAACTCATCAGTTTTATGATGAGAGCTGTTCATAAACTTATCAATACTATGGCAAAGTGACTTAAACTCACCAAGCTCTATTTCGCGGTTCATTAAGCGATCCCACGTTGGCTTGATGTCAGCTATTTCGTCAGCAATTTCTTGTGCTAATGGTAAGCTTGCTTCAACCGCATCCATTGTTTTATTGGCTGCGTTTTCTGTCATTTCCATGACGTAGTTAAGGCGTTTTTTAGCGTCAGGGATGGCATCAGTGGTAATATCTGTTAAGCGCGTGTCTAACTCGAAACTCTTTAAAGCTTCGTGCAGTTGACGCGTTAACTTACCCACCTCAGCAAATAGCTGTGATTGCTCTTGTGAAGCTGTTTCTAAAATTAACTGATTCGCTTTATCTTGCTCACCATTTTCTAAAAAAACCACTAACTGGCGAGCTTGTTCTAAAGTAATCTGAGGCGCAGCAGGTGCTGACATAAGCCTCTCCCTCTCATTAACCTAAGCGTTCGAACACTTTTTCTAATTTAGTTTTCAATGTACCTGCAGTAAATGGTTTAACAATGTAACCATTAACGCCAGCTTGGGCAGCAGCAATTATTTGTTCTTTTTTAGCTTCTGCTGTCACCATTAAAACAGGAATATGCTTTAATTTTTCATCAGCTCGAATTGCCCTCAAAAGATCAATACCTTGCATGCCTGGCATATTCCAATCTGTTACAACAAAATCAAACGCTTGATTTTGTAACATAGGTAAAGCAGTTGACCCGTCATCTGCTTCTTGAACATTGGTAAAACCTAAATCGCGCAACAGGTTTTTAATAATACGTCTCATCGTCGAAAAATCATCAACAACAAGAATTTTAATGTTTTTATCCAAAACATCCTCCAGTGAGGCCTGAACCTTTATTTACTTACTTCTAGTTTATCCAGTCATTGATTTTTGCTTTAAGCTTAATCATCGCCTGACCATGTATCTGACTTACACGCGACTCACTTACATCGAGTATATGCCCAATTTCTTTTAAATTCATTTCATCGTTATAGTACAAAGAAAGCACCATTGCATCTTTTTCCGGTAACGACTTTATCGCATTGAGTAAAGACTCATTAAACCGTTCATTTTTAACATTATTGAAAGGTTTGTCTAGTGCTAAATCTTGACCATGCGGTGTAATCACATCATCGTCAATACCAAGGTCTTCAATACCTAAAACTTTGCTTACATTCACATCGTTTAAAATATGATGGTACTCATTTAACGAAATTTCAAGTTTTTCAGCAACTTCACTATCTTTGGGTTCACGGTTTAAACTACTTTCAAGAGCAACAATAGTCTCTGCTACTAAGCGGCTTTTTCTGTGAACCGAGCGTGGAACCCAATCACCTCGACGCATTTCATCTATCATTGCACCACGAATACGAATTCCAGCAAAGGTTTCAAAACTCGCACCTTTGCTTGCATCAAAATTTTTTGAAGCTTCTATTAATCCGATCATACCTGATTGGATTAAATCATCTAGTTGCACACTAGCCGGTAAACGAGCAATTAAATGGCATGCCACTTTTTTGACTAATGAGGCATGCTTTTCAACAATCATATTTAAACTCTGTGTTGACTGATATCCCATAGCTCTATTCACCGGTATTGTCATTATTAGTTACTAACTAGCTTCTCAATAAAAAACTCTAAATGACCCGAGGCTTGACTAGGTGTTGGCCACTTAGTAATTTTTGTCGCCAGTGTTTTAAAAGCAATCGCAGCAGGAGATCCTGGAAAAACTTCAACTATCACTTTTTGGCGACGCGTTGATTTGCGCATATTCTCATCATAAGGAACTGTTGCAACAAGCTCCATTGATATATCTAAAAATCGGTCGGTTACTTTTGAAAGTTTAGCAAATAATTCCTGCCCTTCACGTAAGCTACGCACCATGTTGGCAACAATTTTAAATTTGTATACGCCGTGCTCACGGCTCAGTACTTTAATGAGCGCATAGGCATCGGTAATTGATGTTGGCTCATCACATACCACCACAACCACATCCTGTGCGGCACGAGAAAAGCTCAATACCATGTCAGAAATACCCGCAGCGGTATCAACAATTAAAATATCAAAATCAGTGTTAAGCTCGCTAAATGCACGAATAAGTCCGGCGTGCTCTGAAGGAGATAACTCAACCATACTTTGCGAACCCGATGTTGCAGGTACTATTTTTATACCTGCAGGGCCTTCAACTAAAATATCTTCAAGTTCACACTCACCTGATAAGACATGAGATAAATTGCGCTCTACACGCAGTCCAAGCATAACATCACAATTAGCTAACCCTAAATCAGCATCTAAAACCAGCACACGTTTGCCTTGTTGGCCTAGCGCGATTGCCGTATTAAGGGATACGTTTGTTTTACCTACTCCACCTTTGCCGCCGGTGACAGCGATAACTTTTACGCCGTTATTATTATTGTTGCTCATTTTGCGAAGGCCGCTTGCTTGATCTAAAACTGTGTTAATCATACATCTCTACTGTGCTCGACGCCACTGATTGGTGTCGTGATTGTTGTGCTTTTATTCTTTTTAAATACAATTGCTCAGCTTTTTTTACTAGTTTTTCGGCATTTGCCACTCTAATATCTTCTGGTACTCGCTGACCGTTAGTAAGATACCCTATTGGGAGACGATTTTGAATCGCAATACTAATAATCTCACCTAAACTCAATGACTCATCTAACTTAGTAAAAATACATCCACTAAGCTGTACTTTTTTAAAATGCCTTACTGTTTCTTGTAATACATTAATTTGTGCTGTAGCACTTAATACTAAATAACTACGTATATCTACACGCTGATTACGCATCAAGGTATTAAGCTGCTCAGTTAAACGTAAATCTCGCTGACTCATTCCTGCTGTATCAATTAAGACTAGACGTTTATTTCGTAAATGGTATAAAACTTCTGCTAATTCATTTGCATCTTTGACTTGTTTAACGCCACAGCCAATAATTCGACCATAGGTTGCTAGCTGCTCATACGCACCAATACGGTAGGTATCAGTAGTAATAAGTGCAACTTTATCAGCACCATATTTTTGCGCACCTAATGCAGCTAATTTTGCAACTGTGGTGGTTTTACCTACCCCTGTTGGGCCTACTAGTGCATAAACACCACCTTGGCGAAGAATTTCGTTGTTAGTGGTTTGCATTTGATCTTCAACCATATTCAATAAGGCTTTCCAACCTTGTTGGCGAGATACATCGTCGGGTACAAAGCATGCCATTTGCTCAGCAACCTCTTTATCTATCCCCATACCCACTAAACGGTCAATCATACATGCACGAGTTGGATCGCGACGTGCCATATCTTGTTGCATTAAACCTGATACTTGATGTTCTAGTAATTGACGAATTGCGTTCATTTCTTCGCGCATAGTGCTTATATCACTCGACTCGTTTTGCATCGTTTGCTGACGAGGTGCACTCGGTGAGTCTAAATCGTCAAAACCACTGTCTAAATCATCAAAACCCAAGCTATCAGCTTGAGTACGAGGACGTGCAGGTGCGCTTGGTTCACGCTCAAACATATTTTTAGGTCGAGATTGCACAGCTTCTTGTTCTTGATAATGACCAGAGGTATCAATGCCTGATTGTGAAAACATTGACGCAAGCTCTGCTGAACGAGGACGGGGAGATTGACGTTCTAATAAAGCTTGTAAACTATCAGCTACCTTTGCTTGTGGCTTAGGTTGAGCACGTTGTGGCTCTGGTTTTACAAAATTATGTGAGCTCTGGGTATGTGCAAATGAAGCGCTTGCAGCTGGCTGGCTTTGAGGCTGCTCTGGCGCTTTTGCTGCGGCTTTGTCGTAATCAACAGCAGCAACAATTTCAACGCCATTAGCTAGTTTCTTATTTGACATAATAACCGCATCAACACCGAGCTCTTCTTTTACTTCTTTTAGTGCGGTGCGCATGTCTTTAGCAAAAAAACGTTTAATTTTCATAATTCAAACCCCTTTAAAATCTTATTGTTGGCCTACAGAGCTGACAATCTTGATCTGTCTTTCATCTGGTATCTCTTGATAAGACATCACTCGCAATCCTGGAATGGTGTATTTAACAAATCGAGATAACACAGTGCGTAACATTCCTGACGTTAGCAATATTGAAGGTTCACCGGCCATTTCTTGATTTTGATGCGCTTCATTCAATGATGTTTGAAGTCTATCAGCAAGTCCTGGTTCTATTCCGGCACCTTCATCACCTGCATTTTGAAGTGACTGATGCAACATCTGTTCCAACTCAGGCGCCAAGGTTATGACAGGGATTTCAGAAGACATACCAACAGCATCTTGAACGATTAATCTACGCAACGATATTCTCACTGCAGCCGTTAATACATCAGGGTCTTGGCTACGAGGGCCATACTCAACAAGGGTTTGAACAATTGAGCGCATATCTCGTATTGCTACCCCTTCATTTAATAAGTTTTGTAGTACTTTAACGATGGTGGTTAGCGGTAATACCTCAGGTACTAGCCCTTCAACTAAGCGAGGGTGACTTTTACCTAACATATCTAATAAGTTTTGTACTTCTTCGTGGCCAAGCAATAATGCGGCGCTATTGGTGAGTAACTGGCTAATATGAGTGGCCACAACGGTTGCTGAATCAACTACGGTATAACCTAAAGATTGCGCTTCATCTTTTTGATCGGGTTTTATCCATACCGCATCTAAACCAAATGCAGGGTCTGTAGTTTCAATGCCTTTTAGCGGGCCAAACACTTGGCCTGGGTTAATTGCTAATTCATCGCCGTGTTTAAGCTCTCCCTCACCACTTGATACACCCATCATAGTGATGCGATACGCATTTGGATCAAGTTCAAGGTTGTCGCGAATATGTACAGGCGGTACTAAAAAGCCCAGCTCTTGAGATAGTTTTTTACGCACCCCTTTAATGCGGTTTAACAGCTCACCACCTTGTGATTGGTCAACCAAAGGAATTAATCGATAACCTACTTCTAAGCCAATAACATCAACTTGCTGTACATCATCCCAACCCAGTTCTTTTTGTTCTTGTTTAGCCGCAATCCCGGTACCTGAGGCTGCATTTTCAGCTTCTTCGGCCTCAGCAGCCGCCAATTTAAGTTTGTTTTGCTGGGTGTAGTATGCAAGGTAACCTAAAAGCGCCCCTAAGCTTAAAAATGCAATATGCGGCATACCTGGGACTAAACCCATAGTAATGAGGATACCAGAGGCAATAAATAATGATTTTTCGTTTCCTAGCTGCTGCTTAAACTGATCGCCCATATTGTGCGACTCATTTTGACGCGTTACAACAATCGCAGTACCAATTGAAAGTAGTAATGAAGGTAATTGCGCGACTAAGCCATCACCAATGGTCAATAGTGTGTACACTTCCATAGCGCGTGAAAAGCTCAAGTCATGCTGGATCATGCCAACAAATAAACCACCTACAATATTGATCACTAAAATGACGATACCCGCGATAGCATCGCCTTTTACAAATTTACTGGCACCATCCATAGAACCATAAAAGTCGGCTTCACGGGTTACTTCATCACGACGCTCTCTGGCTTGCTCTGCACTAATAAAGCCAGCATTCATATCTGCATCAATCGCCATTTGCTTACCCGGCATGGCATCAAGGGTAAAGCGTGCTGACACTTCAGAAATACGCCCTGCACCTTTGGTAATTACCACAAAGTTTATGATAATTAGAATCAGAAACACCACTAAACCCACGGCGTAGTTACCACCAATCACCACCGAGCCAAATGCTTCAATTACCTTACCAGCGGCATCACCACCATTATGACCCTCAAGAAGTACCACCCGAGTACTGGCTACGTTAAGTGCTAAACGCATGATCGTAGCGATTAACAACACCGCTGGAAACATGCCAAACTCAAGCGGCTTCATGGTATATACGGTGACCAGTAATACAACTAATGCGAGCGCGATATTAAACGAAAATAATATATCAAGCAGAAATGGAGGCAGTGGTAATATAACCATGCCAAGCGCAGCTAAGACTAAAAGCGGTGTACCAACGCCTTTTGCATATTCTTTTTTATCTTTATTAAGTTGTTGTAATACCGCTTTAAATTCCATAACTCTACAATTTCAAAAAATTGACACTACGCTGAAATTGCAATAACTATTCCAAGTTAGTTGGTTAGCGGTTAATACTTAAATTCATCAGGGATTGGCAGCTTTTTATTAAGCGCGACAGGGCGTTTTCCACGGCCTTTTTTAAACCGTTTAAGCTGAAATACATAGGCAAGCACTTGAGCAACTGCAGTAAAGAGCTGATCGGGAATTTGATCCCCTACTTCAGCGGTATGATAAAGCGCTCGCGTTAAGGTAGGCGACTCAACAATGGGCACTTCATTACCCAAAGCAATTTTACGAATTTGCATAGCGAGTTCGTCAACGCCTTTTGCTAGTACAATAGGCGCTCCAGCTCGCTCTGTGTCGTATTTTAAAGCCACTGAGTAATGAGTAGGGTTGGTAACAATAACATCGGCATCAGGAACATCCTGCATCATTCTCTTTTGCGACATTTGACGTTGGGTTTGCCTGATACGCGCTTTGATTTGCGGATCACCCTCAGAGTTTTTATATTCATCTTTTACTTCTTGCATCGTCATTTTAAGCTGTTTGTTATGGCTATAACTTTGAAATGGCGCATCAATAGCTGCAATAATAATTAAGGTGCAAGATAACCCTAAAAACATCCAGGCTAATATTTCCAAAGCATGCACGATATTGCCCGGCGCACTTTCTATACTCAAATGTAATATTTCATCAAAATAAACATTAATTAAAAAGATAGCGAAGGTTGCCACTAGGCCAAACTTTAATAATGACTTAAGTAGCTCAATAGCCGCTTGCGGGCCAAACATCCGAGTAAAACCTTTCATTGGCGACATTTTACTGGCTTTGGGCGCTGCTGCCTGCCAGCTAAAATTAAAGCCGCCAAGCATGGTGTTACCAATAAACGCAGCCAGTACAATAATAAGTACAAACATCGACATAGGAAATAACAGTACGTCAGCAACCTCCCCCCACACCGCAAACATTTTTGTGGTGTCGTAAGTTTCATTGCGATTAAGACTAAGCATTCTGCCCATAATTCGATACAAGCCTTTACCAATTTCAGGGCCGTACATTAATAAAGAAATAGCAGAAAAAATGAGTACAAACATAGTACCTAGCTCTTTAGAGCGCGCTATTTGGCCTTTCTTTTTGGCATCATCAACTTTTTTGGGCGTGGGTTCTTCGGTTTTTTCTTGTCCTGAATCTTCAGCCATTACGCTCTCCTAAGGGGAACAACCAACTAGAGTACACATTAGCTCAACCATTTTTAGCCATTGGAACTCAAACTGAGTGATAAAGTTACCGAGGGTAGCCCAAATAATAACGAGCCCAGCCACTAAGGTAAACGGAAAGCCTATAGAGAAGATATTTAACTGTGGGGCAGCACGGGTCATGATGCCAAATGACATATTAATTACAAGCATGGCCGTTAATGGCGCTAACGAAAGCACTAGTGCAGTGGTAAACATCCAACCACCCCATGTCACTATGTCCCAATAATGATCAACCGCCCACCAATTACCATGAATTGGCAATACCTGAAAACTATGTACCACCATTTGAATCATCATTAAATGGCCATTAAATACAAAAAATAACAAGGTAGCTAAAATGAGGTAGAACTGCCCTACAGCAGGTACACTCATTCCATTTGAGGGGTCAACAACAGACGCAAAACCTAAACCAGTTTGCATAGCAAGGATTTGCCCGGCTAACACAAATGTATTGAGCAGTAGTGTGGATGCAAAACCAATCGCAACGCCAATCAGCATTTGTTGTAGCACCACTAAAACCATTTCAAAAGAAAATAAATTAGTAAATGTAGCTGGAGGTAGAACAGGCACAACTAAAAATGTGACTACAACAGCCAAGCCCATTTTAATTCGAGAAGGGACGTTTTTGGCGCCAATACCCGCCATTATCATGATCATTGAGCTAATACGCACCAAGGGCAGTAAAAAATCACTTAACCATTGAATAACAACGGAAAATGGGAACTCCATCGTTAACCTGCTATTTCGGGTATAAGAAGCACTAAGCGATTAAAAAAATCCATCAGCTCTTGAGTAAACCAATGTCCACCCACTATTAACGCACTAATAGTAATTAATAGACGTGGTAAAAAGCTCAGTGTTTGTTCATTAATTGAGGTTGCCGCCTGAAATACTGCCACTACTAAACCAATAATTAAACCAGGTACCACAATAGCAGACACCAGCTTAATCACTAAAAACAGGGCTCCACTTAAAATATCAACAAATACTTCAGGTTCCATGGGCGACTCCTAGAGTGATTGGTTCAAAGTAGAAAGCACCACTATGTGCCCAACCCAAAGCTTTTAGCGAGCGTACCCATCACCAAGCTCCAACCATCAACCAATACAAACAACATAATCTTAAACGGTAGCGATACAATCATGGGGGATAGCATCATCATACCCATGGCCATCAACACCGATGCAACCACCAAATCGACAATCAAAAAGGGGATGAAGAACATAAAACCGATAATAAAGGCTGTTTGTAGCTCACTGGTCACAAACGCCGGAATAAGCACTATCAATGGCGTTGCTTCGGGTGAATCAAGCTGATCGTACCCAGCTATTTTTGCAAAGGTTTCTAAGTCTTTTAATCGTACTTGAGAAAGCATAAAAGCTTTCATTGGCTCTTTAGCTAAATCGAGTGCTTCTAGTGATGTTACCTGTTCACTTAAGTACGGTTCGATTGCACGTTCGTTTATTTGCTCATAAATAGGCGCCATAATAAAAATACTTAAAAACAGCGACATTCCTAGTAATACTTGATTAGAAGGCGTTTGTTGTAAACCAATCGCTTGGCGCAAAATAGCTAAAACAACAATAATTCGAGTGAACGAGGTCATCATGATAATGGCTGCTGGAATAAAGCTCATAGCCGTCATGATCGCTAACACTTGTAGCGTCACTGAATAGTCTTGCGTGCCATCTGCATTACTTGTGATCGTAAGCGCGTCTATTCCTTCAGCACTGACTCCTGGTACGAATACCATAGCAAATATGAAAAGCAGCCATTTAGTCATGATATTAGTTCTTTTTATTTTGATTAAGTTGCGGATTCAACATTTTGCCAAAACGCTTAGCTAATTCTGGTAACTCTTTTTCTGTCAGGGGAGTTTCTAGCTTGTGTAAATAATTAATGCTATGTGGAGTTACACCTAATAGGTGCTGTGCATTATCTATCTCGACTACCATTAATCGCTCGCGTGAGCCTAAAGGAAGACTGCGGATCACTTTGAATTCATCGTTATTGGTTAAATTTGGATTAAGCTTTTTAACAAAAAAAGCCAACACTAAAATTAACACTACCACCACACCTAACGACATAACCATTGAAATAATGTCTGTGGTGGGTGTTGCAGCATCGGTAGCTGCAAACACTGAATTGCTTAAACCAAGTAATGCTATCATCGTAATTTTTTGATCCGTTCAACCTGACTAATTACATCCGTTAAGCGAATACCAAACTTATCGTTCACCACAACTACTTCACCATGTGCTATCAATGTACCGTTAACTAATACATCTAGCGGCTCACCAGCAACCCTATCAAGTTCAACAACTGAACCTTGGTTAAGTTGTAATAAGTTACGAATATTAATTTTAGAACGCCCTACTTCCATCGAAATAGTAACGGGAATATCTAAAATAGTGTCGAGTTTACGTTTTTCTTCACCGCTGAGCTCATGCTTTGAATCATCCAGCTCATCAAGCTCGGTTACTTTAACCTCTGCACTATCATCGTCAGTTCCCTCAGCCTCAGCAAGTGCTGCTGCCCATTCGTCCATCGTATCTTGATCATCGCTCATACTTTTAACCTTTTAATCAATTACCAGTCTAAGTCTACACCGTTTGAAAGGTGTAAATCATCTTCTAGTTCTGCTAATTCTGCATCTGAATCAATTTTTTTGCCGCCTTTAGTAAAGACATGCAGCTCAGATTTAACTGAATCAGGGCGTTTAATTTTTTCACTAATTTGTAGCGCAACGTTATCGCGTGAGCGACCCATTTTAGCTCTAAATGTTGGTAACTCTTCAACAAACACAGTAATATGCTCTGGCATTTCAACAGGAATGATATCCCCCGCCTTAAGCTCCATAATTTGTTTTAAGCTTAAATCAACTTCAAGTAGCTGAGTCGACAAATCGACTTCTACATCCATTATTTCGTCGCGAAGTGCCTTGCTCCAACGTAAATCGGTATCTTCAGTATCAGACTGAACACCTGCATCCAGTAGCTCTCGTATAGGTTCGAGCATTGAGTAAGGCAGCGCAATATGAAAGTCACCACCGCCGCCATCAAGCTCAATATGAAAAGAGCTAATAACCACCACTTCGGTTGGGCTAACAATGTTAGCCATGGCGGGATTCACCTCAGAATCGAGATACTCAAACGACACATCCATAACCGGCGCCCATGCTTCTTTGTAATCTTCAAAGATTATTTTTAGCAGCATTTGCACGATACGGCGCTCTGTTGGGGTAAATTCACGCCCTTCAATTTTGGCATGATAACGACCATCGCCACCAAAGAAATTATCTACCAGTATAAAGACTAATCGCGCCTCCATGGTAATTAGGCCAGTGCCTTTTAGTGGGCGAAAACGCACCATATTCAAACTGGTTGGTACAAATAAGGTGTGAATATACTCACCAAATTTGATCATTTGCACGCCGTTAATTGACACCTCAGCGGTGCGGCGCATCATGTTAAAAAGGCTAATTCGCATATGGCGCGCAAATCGCTCATTAACAATTTCAAGTGTCGGCATGCGACCACGCACGATGCGATCTTGCGAAGAGAAGTCATACTGTAACGTACTTCCCTCACCGTCTTCACCGTCGTGTATATCTTCCTCTTCGACCTCATCAACACCGTGTAATAGCGCATCAATTTCGTCTTGGGATAATAAATCGCTCACACTGACCCCTTATTGCATCACAAAGCCGGTAAACAGTACCCGCTCAATTACTTTACTTCCTTCCACATCCATCATTGCAGCTTGTACTTTATCTAGCGCAGTAAAGCGCAGTGTTTCTTTGCCTACACTGGTGCTAAGTTCATCTGCGGTAGTCATTGAAAATACACTCAATAGCGTACCTTCAATCAGTGGAATATGCTTTTTAGCAGTTTCTTCATTGCCATCTCCGCGCACCAGCAATTGCACTTTAATTTGTACAATTCTATCGCGACTCGCCCCTGGAACATTAAATATAAAAGGTCTTGGCATAGCAACATATAGCGCACTGCCGACCGTTGCCGAGGAGCTTGATGATTCTGCGGCTACTTCACCACTGGCGGCATCATCTGTTAAAGTTTCTACGGGCTCATCATCACCCGATAGTAAAAAGTAACCAGCTACACCGCCAACAATAACTAATACAGCGGCTATAATTATAATGAGTTTGCTTTTATTTTTACTGACTTCTTCTATTTCTAAATTAGTATCTTCAGCCATTGTATTTCCTTTATTCGCAAAGGTATTTGCTTGTTTTAACTATTATAATAGCAGGACTTAGGCATAGTAATCTATTGATGATGACGTTTGTTGTCCAGAACTATGTGTTTGCTTATCTGGTTGCTCACTATTTGTCTCATCTGAAGAGCTATTATTAGCCATTTGACCTTGTGGCTGACCTTCTTGTTGCTCGTTTTGTTCTGGAGATGAACCACCATAAGAAATGCTGCTTTCACCTAGTTCTAAACCCTGTTGCATTAATAATTCTCTAAGCCTAGGTAATGATTGCTCTAGCGCTTCTTTGGCTTGCTGATTTTGCACTACAAAGTTTATTTGTGCTTGCTCCGCATCACTTCGAATACGAATTTGCATACTGCCCATTTCAGGTGGATCTAAACGAATTTCAGCTTCTTTGTTATTAATGCTTAACATTGAAGTAACGCGCTCTTGTAGCATTTTTGCAGCATCACTTTTAATAATATTTAACGCCTGTAAGGTAGCAGGATCAATGCTCACCTGTTTAGCTTGTGCAGTGCTTTGCAACTGCCCGGCCTGTAAACTTTGTGCTTCAATAATAGCTTGCTCGTAGCCTAAAGTATCGTATTTAGCGATAGTATTAAGCGACGATTTATCAAATATATTAATGATTTGAGAAAAAATCTGTGCAGCACGCGGTGGCATTTGCTCTGCGTTAGTAGCGCGCATACTCTCTTTTTGTAGTACATCAAGCTGTTTAGCAAGCTCCTCTGGCGTTTCGGCTATCGATTTAGAGCTTTCTAATTTTAGCTCAGGTTTTACATTAGCCGACTCTGTACCTTGTTGTGTTTTAGGTGTAACACCTGCTATCAACGTATTATTAGCAAACAGCGGTTTATCTTTGGCACTAGACAAAGTGTCTGCGTTGATAGCTGTTTCTAAATCACTGATAACCCCTTTTAATAAAGTAAGTTCTTTAGTAGATAGAGGCTCACTTTTAATGTATGCCTGCATCTGATTAAGCAATGCCTGTTTTTCTGGGGTAGTTAACGTACTTATTTGTGTATTAATGGCTTGTTGAGGAGTTTGCGGTTTCTCGCTTTCGCTAACATACTTACTGAGTAATTGCTTTAAATCCGCTACATTGTCTTTATCAATAGGTTTGCTCATCGCATCAAGCTCAGTAGCAAGTTCATCTTGTTGTGAAGGCGTTAAATTTGCTAAGAGTTTATCTGCTTTAATTGTATCATCATCTTTTGATAACAGCGCTAAAACAGAGGCGTCTATCGATGCTTTAGTACTCGTAGGAACAGTCGGCTTGTCTGATGGTTTAGCAACCGCTTGCTCATTTTTAACAGTCTCAGATTCTCCGGCTATGGCAGCTGTCGCTATCGATTTAGCTCCAAGCTGTGAAGACTCAGCTGCAGTTTTGCTCGCTGACTCAGCACCTACAGCATTTTGTGCTTGTAAAATAGCTGCATCATCAACAATTTCATCACTTGGCAAATTAATAACAATAGGTGCAAGCTTATCTTCAGGCTTGATGTTTATTTTGACACCGTCTTTATCTATTAACTCTGCGCCGCTATGAGAATTATTTTTTACTGAGGTGTCGATTACTTGTGCCGCATTAATTTGCGCCAACATGTCTTCACCGCTCAAAGGCTTTTCTTCGCTATCTTGCTCTTTTAGGTCGGGTTGTTCATCTGAAGGCTGTTTGTGTGGCGCTTTGACCTCTGAATCTTGTGTTTCAGAAGCTTGGTTCGCAAGAGCTAGTTGGTCGAAAAAACCAGCATCATTACTACTATCTAGTTTTGCTTTATCACTGTCTTTTTTAACTAAGTATGAGTCTTGCTCAGATACCGCCAACATTGAAATATCATTCATCGCCATAAATCACCTAATAAAAGCGGCAACAGCCCACCGCACAATCCTAAAAAACATTGCTCTAATAGAACATAAGCAATTAGTATGCCTACCTTATAGTGCTTTATTCCTTTGATAAAATTGATTAGAAGAAAACTCATCTAACATTTTTTGTTCATTCTTAGCCACCAGCATATCCGCTTTTAACTGTTGCTTTTCAATTAGCTTAGCAACCGCTTTCGCTTTAACTTGTTGTTTTAACCATAACGTTTTACGCTGGCTCACGACTTGTTTTGCAGTATTAACGGTACTCGCTTGTTGGCGAGTCGCCTCTTCAATCTTAGCTATGAATGCGTGATACTGGCTAAACCCGGCACTTGATAAGCCCGATTGCCCTTTAATATGAAGTTGCTGCGTATATTCAAGTCGAAAGTCATTTAAGCCTTGAAGCTTTTGCTGATTTAGCTGCAAGTTTTGATTTGCTTGCAAGTAGCTCATGCGTAATGTTTCTTCTTTTTCATTTTCAAGCTTAAGCAGCAAATGTAGTTTATTTTTTGCCATTATGCTTGTCCTAATAATTGTGCGAGCCCTTGTAGGCCATCATCATAACTAATCACGTCACGCATGCCTTGCTGTAAAAATGCGTTCACTCTTGGCATCATGTTTATTGCCTGATCAAGCATTTGGTCACTGCCTTTTTGATAAGCACCCAAGGTGATCATATCTTTATTCTGTTGATACATAGAATAGACTTGTTTAAGTACCCGAGCTTGCTGCATATGTGGCTCTGAAACCACTTGTGGCATCACTCGAGAAATAGACTTTTCTATATCAATAGCAGGGTAATGACCGCTGTCGGCTAAATCACGCGATAAAACAATATGCCCATCAAGTATGGCACGTGCGGCATCGGCTATCGGGTCTTGCATGTCATCACCTTCACTCAGTACAGTAAAAAAGGCAGTAATAGAGCCTTGCCCTTCTCCGCCATTACCAGCACGTTCCACTAATGCTGGTAATTTAGCAAATACTGAAGGCGGATAACCTTTGGTAGCAGGAGGCTCACCCACAGCAAGTGCTATTTCACGCTGTGCCATGGCATAACGCGTTACCGAATCAAGCAGTAACAATACGTTTAGCCCTTGATCTCGAAAGTATTCTGCAATGGTGACTGCACTCTCACAGCCTTTTAATCGCATTAATGGTGAAGCATCAGCAGGCGCTGCCACAACAACTGAGCGTTTACGTCCTTCAACACCCAGTATTTCTTCAATAAATTCTTTTACTTCTCGGCCACGCTCACCAACTAAACCCACTACAATTACATCGGCTTCACTGCCTCGAGTCATCATGCCCAATAGTACTGATTTACCCACACCGGAGCCTGCAAATAAGCCCATACGCTGACCTTGGCCTACGGTAATTACTGAGTTAATAGCGCGTACTCCCACATCCATAGGTTTACTAATGGGGCGTCTTGCCAGTGGATTTATTGCGTTTTGAGCGAATTTAAGAGTGTGTTCTGCGTTTATTTTACCCAGCCCATCTAAAGGTCGCCCTAAACCGTCGACAACTCGGCCAAGTAAACTCATACCAACAGGTAAACCAGTGTCGTTAACTTGAGGAATAACTCGGGCACCAGGAAGTACACCTGAGATATGATCATTGGGCATTAAATATAAGGTTTGATCATTAAAACCAACAATCTCGGCATCAACAAAGCCGCTCATGGTTTCAATTTTACATTGGCTGCCTACTGGAGCTCGCAGGCCTTTTGCTTCAAGTGTTAAACCAACCACACGGGTTAAAACACCCGCAACCGCAGGGGCAGGGGTTTTAATATGTTGTTGGTATTGAGATAAGCGTTCGCTTAATGAAGTATCGCTCACAGACATTGCACGCCAATAAAAAGTTAGATACCACTATTATGCAAAAAACTATCCAATGTTTCTTTGACACGAGTTTTCAAGGTCATATCTAAAGACGATAGTGTTGTCTTAACTTCACAACCGCCACGCTCCAATGTAGGCTCTGGAATTAACTGCCAATGATTATCTTCAATAGCTTGCTCGCCATAACTGGTTTTTATAAGTGTTAGGTCTTCTGGGTGAAGATGAATTTTAACTTTCTGTTGCTCTGCATTCAATGCATCAATGCTTTTTTTCAAGGTATGTAAGATAATATCAGGCGAAGTTTTTATCTCTTGATAAATGATTGCTTCACTGAGCATAGTCGCTAACTGCACTAACTGCTTTTCTGCTTGCTCATCCACTTTTTTAAGTGGATCAGATAAACTATCTAACAAGCTGCGTAAGTGAGTTAACTGCTCATCCATCAAAGGTTTAACCTCTTCTTGACCTTGGGTTTTACCCAGCTCAACACCTTCTTTGTAACCAGCTTCTTTTCCCTCAGTTACGCCTTTATCAAAACCATCTATATAGCCTTGCTCGTGTCCTTGCTTAAGACCTTCCTCATACGCATCTTGGCGAATGCGCTCAAGCTCCACCATAGTAAGAGAAGGTAATTCTTGTTCTTCGGGCTCTTCATCTTGCTCTTTGGCCATTTCTTTATGGTATAGCTCTGCCAATGGCGTACCAAAAGCGGTCGAACGATTGCCAAAACTTCGCTCATCTGGCGCAACATCTGGAATTGGCCAATTTTTTAATAGCTCATCAGCTTCATCAGCGTGTAACGGGCGACCTTTTGAGTTACTCATAAATTATAAGAACTCCTCACCACCGCCACCACCAAGCATAATTTCACCTGAATCTGATAGACGACGAGCTGTTGACAGTATTTCTTTTTGTGCTGCTTCTACTTCACTAATGCGCACTGGTGCCATAGCTTCTAAGTCATCAGCAAGCATTTCTGCTGCACGTTTTGACATGTTACCCAAAATCTTCTCTTTAAGCGCTTCATCAGTGCCTTTAATCGCCTTCATCAGTACATCTTGAGGCACTTCACGTAAAATTGCTTGAATACCTCGATCCTCTACATCCATTAAGTTTTCGAAGACAAACATTAAGTCTTGAATTTGTTGCGACATTTCTTCGTCATGCTCACGGATAGAATCCATTAACTGCCCTTCAACATTGGTATCGAGGTAGTTCATAATATCTGCAGCCGCTTTTAAGCCACCCATCTTCGCAGCTTGTGCGCCCGCTTGACCAGCGAATTGTTTTTCCATAATTTCGTTTAATTCTTGTAAAGCCGCGGGTTGAACTTCTTCTAAATTGGCAATACGCATGGTTAAATCTAAGCGCACTTTTTCAGGAAATTGCGCTAAAATCTCAGCAGATTGTTCCGGCTCTAAATAAGAAAGCACAATTGTTTGAATTTGCGGATGCTCATTACGAATAATATTCGCTACCTGCTTTGAGTCCATCCATTTTAATGAATCAAGCCCTTTGGCGCCTGATCCCATAACAATTTGGTCTATTAAGCTGGCAGCTTTATCTTCACCTAATGCAGCCGTAAGTGCTTTTTTGATAAAATCTTCAGACTGAAAACCTATCGTACTAAAGCTTTGAATTTGTTCGATAAACAAGTTGTGCACTGCACTAATTTTAGCTTGCGACAAATCATCGATTGCCGCCATGGCCATACCTACCTTTTGCACTTGCTTTGGCTCTAAGTGCTTTAGGATTTGCGCTGCATCTTCTTCAGATAAACTTAGCAATAATATCGCCGCTTTATCTACACCATCGAGCTTATCAACATCAAACGCCGGTGGTAGTTGTTTTTGTTCTTGATCAGTCATCTTCTGTTAACCACGCTTTCACTACTTGTGATGATAGTTCTGGTTCGTTGGCTACAAGGGCACGAACCGCTTTCAATAAGTCTTCGTCGCCATGTAGGTCTGGTAACTGTAGTGTACCATCGCTTGAGAAGCCAACTGAAGCAGAATCAAAGTCATTATTAAGCATATCTAATGTGCTGTCACCAAGGTCAACACCTGAACTAAGAGAGTCTTCATCATATTCTTCAAGTGTATTATCTGGGTAAATTAAGCGCTTAAGCATAGGCTTAACTACAGCTAAAATCAGTACAATAATAACCAGCGCACCTAATACTAAGCGCATCATTTTCATAAACCAGTCTTGTTCCCATAAAGGCAATTCGAAATCAAGCGCTGAGTCTTCACGAACAAATGGCACGGTCACTACTTCAAGTGCATCACCACGTTGCATATCAAAGCCTACGCCACCTTGTAACAAGCGACGAATATTTGACAAAGCTTCTACCGAGCGTGGTGTCATGGTTGTTTCACCGTTTTCACCAACCGTGGGTAAGTAATCGACCGCTACAGACACACTTATTCTGCGGATCACACCCGTTTGCTGACGTTTATGAGAAATAGTGGTATCAAGTTCATAGTTACGGGTAGCTTCTTTGTGAGTACGACTTGGTGAGGTTGCAGTGCCTGCACCGCCAGCCATTGCATCTTCAGGTATAGTTGAGTTAACCGGAGGCTGATTAGTAAGTGCACCAGGAATACCTACCGCTAAACCACCGATATTATTTTCTTCGAAAGTGGTTTCACTTCTTACTGCCGGTAAATCTGGGTTGTAACGTTTTTGTGTTTCTTCTACTGCACTAAAGTCCATGCTTAAATCTACTTGGGCGGTGTAATTACCTAAGCCAACGACGGGAATTAAAATGCTGTCAATTTTTTCTAGGTATTCTTGCTCACGTTTACGCTCTAGGTCGTATTCTTTACGAGAGCGTGCAGCCAAAGAGGTTTGCGAACCTGAATTTAATAAGCGACCGTTTTGATCGGTCACCGTTACGCGAGAAGGCTCTAGCCCTTGCACCGCTGAAGCAATCATATCAACTACTGAGTCAACTTCTTCGCTATCTAGTGAGCGACCACGCTTAAGCGTTAGTACTACTGTTGCTGAGGGTTTTTTCTCTCGACGAGCAAATACATTTTCTTTTGGAATAGCTAATAGTACTTTGGCGCGAGTAACGTTGTTTAGCTCTTCAATAGTACGGGCAAGCTGTTGCTCGCGACCATGTTTAAGGCGCTCACGTTCTAAACGTTGGCTTACTCCAAACCCCATGTCTTGCATAATAATATCGCTACCTGATGTAGGCCCTTGATCTAAGCCTTCACGGGTCATCAGTAACTTAATATTTTGATACTCAGTTTCATCAACCGACACCACATTACCATCAAGTTCATAGTCAATTTTTTGCGCATCTAAAAAGTCGAGTGTTTCAATTAACTCTTGAGTTTGCATTTTACCTAATGGGCGCATATCTGGCTGACGAGCCCAGATAATCACGAAGATAGCAATAGCCAAACAAATGGCCAATGCAACAATCAGGGTAATTTGACGTAAAACATCAACACCACCTAGGGCGCTGAAATAGCCTGATTTTTGCTCTTGTTGATCTTCAGTTTCACTTTGCTCCATCATGCCATCAGCAAGTGCCAGATCTGTAGATTGATTAGATTGCGCCACAATAATTCTCCACTACCTAGTTAAACAGGCATGTTCATAATTTCTTTGTAAGATTCAACAAGCTTATTACGAACCTGTACCGTAGCTTCAAATGCCACAGAAGACTTTTGCGAAGCAATCATCGCCTCAGCAAGCGATACGCTTCTATCGCCCATCTCAACTGCTTTTCTTTTTTGTCCTGTGTCTTGCTGAAGCTCATGCACTGTATTAAGTGCATTACTCAACATATCACCAAACTGTGCTGTAGACGTTGATTGCACTTGCGTTGGCAAGTTATTAACTTGGTTACTACGCGTGGCTTCTGAAGCCATAGATTGCATTTCTTGAAATAAAGCACTGTTTTGAATTTTCATAATTGTCTCTGATAATGCAGTAAACTCTTAAATAGAATAAAGCACAAAACATGCCAAAAATAAAATTCAATTAAAACAATATGTTGAACTATAAAATTACGTAGTCAGAGTTTTGACAGCCCTAAAATGTGTTACTTAGTTTTAGGGCTGTTGAGGTTATGCAGGGAGGGAAATACCTAAATCGCGCATTTGCGCTAATTTGTAACGCAAAGTACGTGGACTTATACCTAAGGTTTCGGCTACTTCTTTACGCTTCCCTTGGCAACGCGCCAAGGTTTCTAAAATTATGCGATGTTCTTTATCTTTAAGTTCATCTTTATAACTCCCCGTGTCTAGGGCTAGCAAATCATTTTTTTGCTCATCTTCGGGCATTGTTTTTTCATCATAATAAGCGTTACTGAGATTACTTTTTATAGGCTCCGGCACTGTTGTTGTTTCAACCACAAACTGAGTTGGGGTTAAATTTTCGATAAAAATTGCATGCTCATCAATAGTACTGCCACTGCGTAAAATTAAAGCACGTTGAATAACGTTATCCAGCTCTCGAACGTTACCCGGCCAGCTATGGCTAAGTAGTTTTTGTTCAGCGCTTGTATCTAGATACGCCATTGGCTCTTTGCTTTTACTTAAGTGACGTTCAATTAAATGCTTAGCCAGTACAATAATGTCGCCAGGACGCTCACACAGAGGTCGCCACAGTAAAGGGAAAACATTGAGTCGATAATATAAATCTTCGCGGAACTGATTTTCAGCAACGGCCTCTTTTAATTCGCGGTTACTGGTTGCAAGCACACGTACATCTAGCGAAATAGTTTTCCGACCGCCTAAACGCTCAACTTCGCGTTCTTGTAATACCCGCAGTAGTTTAGCTTGTAAGCCTAAATCCATTTCGGTGATTTCATCAAGTAAGATAGTCCCACCCTGTGCTTGTTCAAACTTACCCGGGCAGGCCTGAATCGCACCAGTAAACGCGCCTTTTTCGTAGCCAAACAAAGTAGCTTCAAGCATGTTTTCAGGAATAGCAGCACAGTTAATTGCTACAAATGGTTCATTGCAGCGTTTTGACTTGTCATGAATATACCGTGCCAGCACTTCTTTACCTGAGCCACTTGGCCCAAGTACCATTACGCTGGCATCTGAACGAGCAACTTTACCTGCAAGTTCAAGTAGTTGAATACTACTAGGGTCGGCAACAATAGGACCGTCTGTTTCTTTTTCCTTTTCAGGTAAGTAACGGCTCACCATGTTCAATAGCACTTCTGGGGCAAATGGCTTAGCCATATAATCAATCGCGCCTAGGCGCATGGCCTCAACTGCATCATCAATAGTGGCATAGGCCGTCATCATAAGTACGGGTAAATCAGGGTGATTTAATTTAATACTGCGTAATAAATCCAAGCCACTCATTTCGCCCATTTGTACATCACTGACCACCAGTGAAAATACATCTTTTTTTAATAACAACATGGCTTGCTCTGCACTGCTGGCTGCCGTGCAAGCGATGCCCGACATTTCTAGAGTATCAATTAATGCTTCACGAAGTCCGGCGTCGTCTTCTACAACTAAAATAGTGTTACTCATGTGACTCCCCTAATTTAGATGTGACACTAATAGGCAGCAACATACTAAAAATTGCTCCCCCGTGTGGGTTGTTGTTTGCCTCAACCCTTCCCTGATGCGCACTGGCTACCGAACTAACAACGGCAAGCCCTAAGCCTGTACCTTGGCTTTTAGTGGTATAAAAAGGTTCAAATATTTTCTCGCTCTGAACTAAGTCAATGCCTGGACCATTGTCACTAACGCTAATGCGCACAAAGTCAGAGTCTTGTTTGTCACGCTGGGCGCTAAGGTAAACCTGCGCGCCACTGCCAATAACTTGAATACTGTTGTGAATTAGGTTTTGAATAGCGCTGGCTAATGCGGTTTTATTACCCATAATTTCTATATCGGGTTCAGGTAAGCTCACATTTAATTCGCTATCATTGAGCGCTACCATGGCATCAGCACCGGCTTTTACTTCACTGAGTAACTGTTGCATCGACACTTGCTCAACTACCTGTTGATCACCACTTTTAGCAAATAGCAGCATGTCGTTTACTTGGGTTTCTAAATCTTTCAAGCGAGACATTAATTTTGTGTGAAAACTGCCGCGTGATGCTTCCGGTAAGCGCTTTGAGCCTAAGTTGGCAGCATACAACATAGCTGCTGATAACGGTGTGCGTACTTGATGGGCCAAAGATGCCACCATTTTACCTAACGCACTTAAACGCTGCATATGCGCGACTCGTTTTTGTAAGCGTCGGGTTTCAGTCAAATCGGTCATTAATATAAGTTGCCCAGGCTCTGGCGCAAGTGCGGTAATATCGAGTTTTATTAAGCGTCCATCTTTTAACGACACTTCATGACCATCATCTTGATGAGGACGAAATGAGCGCTGAATAACACTAAACCACTTCTCACCTTCTAGTGGTTCACCGAGCATATCGATAGCAATTTGATTCGCTTTAGCGATCATTCCTTTACCATCGAGTACAATCACGCCCGCAGGCATAGTATCAACTAAATGAGAAAGCCAACTTGCCTGTTGACGCAAATCACTCAACTCACCAACATACTCCTCTTGCAGTAAACATGGGTTATACTGATTAGCAGAAATAAACTGGGGTTTTAGCACACTTGCAAGGGCCATAATCAACTCTCTAAAATAATGTAGATACAGTGGCTAATGCACAATATGTACCAAAATTATTTACCAGTAAATTCAATAGATTAAACCATTAAAATACGTGTCGTAAAAATGACGCGCAAAGGAAAATGCATGAATAAAGAAACTCAGTGCCGTTGCCCATGGTTAGATACAACAAAACCTGACTATGTGGATTATCATGATCATGAATGGGGCGTCCCTGTGTATGACGATCAACTACTTTTTGAGTTTTTGACATTAGAATCGGCACAAGCAGGACTCAGCTGGTATACCATATTAAAAAAGCGTGAGAATTATAAAAACGCCTTCGCCAATTTTGACGTACGCAAAGTAGCGGCCTTTACTGAACACGACATAGAAAAATTAATGCAAAATGCGGGCATAGTTCGCAACCGCTTAAAAATTGTCGCAACAATTAATAACGCAAAATGCTTTATTACTATTCAAGAAGAGTTTGGCAGTTTTAGTGATTATCAGTGGCGGTTTGTTGGTAATAAACCTCAGGTAAACGATCTAGAAACACTGGCCGACTACCCTGCAGTTACTGAGGCATCGACGTTATTTGCGAAGGATTTAAAAAAGCGTGGCTTTAAATTTTTAGGCCCAACCACAGTGTATGCTTACATGCAGGCCTGTGGAATGGTTAACGATCATAGTAATGATTGTTTTAGGAAGGAAGAAGTTAAAAAATTAGGCTAAGGGCGGGTTTCGGGTTACGAGACGCGAGGTAAACCCGCTCTAAAAGTTAAGCGCAGTGTTTATTTTTTCTAACCTAACACCTTACACCTAGTACCTAATATCAGCACTTAACCCTCAATCTCTAGAAAGGTTATATTTTTTCATTTTTTCAACCAGTGTGGTTCGCCTTACGCCAAGTACTTCAGCAGCACGGGCGACAACGTAATCAAAGCGCTCTAATGCCTGGGTGATTAAGTTAATTTCAAGCTCAGCTAAGTACTCCTTAAGCTCAATACCTTCATCGGGCAATAAACCCGGTGCTGCTTGAGCAAAATCATCTTCGAGGTCTATTTCGTCTTCGCTGAATCCGCCACTAAAAATATCATTAAATGCATCACGCTCCATCAGTTCTTCTGGGTACTGTGGCTCATAGGCTTCAACTTCAATGTAGCGGTATTTGTTAGGTAAGTCAGGAACATCTACCACCTTGTCTGGGAACATAATAACCATACGCTCAACTAGGTTCGCAAGCTCACGAATATTACCCGGCCAAGAATGCTCTTTTAAACTATCAATAGCACGCTCTGTAAACTTAGCCGTAGTACCGCTTTGTTCATTTACACGGCGCATTAGCTCTTTAAGTAGCAAAGGGATGTCTTCTGCACGTTGAGCAAGTGATGGGCTCTCAATAGGAAAAACATTTAAGCGATAGTATAAATCTTCTCGAAACGAGCCTTTTTCAATCATGCTTTCAAGGTCGCGGTGGGTTGCAGCAATAACACGTACATCTGCTTGAATCGCTTTGGTACCGCCAACGCGCTCATAGCTACGCTCTTGTAGTACTCGCAGTAACTTAACCTGCATTTGCAGCGGCATATCCCCTATTTCATCTAAAAATAGCGTGCCACCTTGCGCCAATTCAAACCGGCCTTTACGTGCTGAAATAGCCCCGGTAAATGCACCTTTTTCATGGCCAAATAGTTCACTTTCTAGTAGCTCCGCAGGAATTGCCCCACAATTTACCGGTACAAATGGGCCTTTGTTACGCTTAGAGAGCAGATGCACATTACGAGCAACCACTTCTTTACCCGTGCCCGACTCACCTAAAATAAGTACGTTGGCATCGGTTTTAGCAACCTGCGTAATTAAAAAGCGTAAGTCTTTTACGGCTTTGGTTTCACCTACAAGGCCATCAAAGGTGCTTTTTTCTTTATTATGTTGATGCTCATGAGGCAGCATACGCTGATATTGCTGACAATCATGTAGTAACTGAGTGGTAACTTCATGAGTAAATGGCTCACAAATTAGTCCAACAACATTGGCGAGACTCAGTAGCGGTTTGAGCGTTTCACCAATAAGTAAAAAAGGAAATGTTGGATAGCGTTTAATTAAACTTTCATGATCTAAAGATTGCAGCGCCCCTAACACCACAATACATTCTTTATTTTGATAGTGACTACATGCCTGCTCAAAGTCAGCTTCTGTTTGCAACTGTACCGCCTCACCAATAAAAGTAAGCGATGCATATAATCCAATAGAGCGATTATTATTATTATCTAAAATTAAGATCATTTTTAGCGAGCCATTTATTTCACTAATTTGTTTTATTAATCAAATTGTAAGCCAGTTGGATTTGGATGCAAGTAATAGCGGCGATTTTTTGACATTAACGCCAAAAAACAGACACCCAGCCTAAAAAGCCAATACTTTATAACTAATAACTCTTTAACTATTTATAACAGCATACCTACTTAGGGTGAATTATCTAACACGTTTTGCCACTGATGATGATGCGACTCTACACAGAAGAAACTCATAAAAAGTGCTATTATTACTTAAAGGTGTGACTGTTTTTGCCGATAAGTAATAGTCAAACTTATGTTGGAACTAAACTTGCTTAAGGTTCTACACAGTAATTAAAATTTGAGGAATTACCCATGGCTCATGCATCAATCAATAAATACCGTCAAATAACAGTTAGCAGCGTTAAAGAGATGACTCCCTACGACCAAGTTAAACTCGTGTTTGTAAATATTGTTGGCAAGCTCTCTGCTGCAAAAGGATTTATTGAACGTAAAGAGTTAGAAAAAAAAGGCAACGCAATCTCTGATTGTATTGTGCTACTTGGTGCTTTGCAGCAAGTATTAAATTTTGAACATAATAATGAAGTATCAACTAACTTAGACTCTTTATATGATTATTGTCAGCGATGCTTACTAACCGCAAACCTCGAGAACGATATAGAAAAAATTGATGAAGTAATTACCTTGATTAAGGAAATAAAATCAGGTTGGGAAGCAATTCCATTTGAACAAAGAGAACCACAACTATAATGTCTTTAAATCGGGTTACAAGCTCACAAGTTAAAGATAGTGAGACTCGAGCATATTGCAATGAATTAGTAAGCTTGATTAATGACTCAGAGGATTGGGATATTGACCAAGCGCTGAATATTCATAATAAACTTGATGTTCACATAAGTAGCTCACTTTCTAGAGAAAAAACTCATTATTCAGCCACTGAACTTGAGTTTTTAATCAACCTAATAGAACAGCTATCTGTTAAAATAGATAATCAAAAGCAACTATTAGCGGTTAAAATAGTTGGTAATCAAAAAAATAAAAAAGCTGTAAATAAGTATAAATCTAATATTTAAAAACACTGCTTGCCTTAGCTAACCCCCTATTTTATTCCCCTTTACAGAGTGATTAATTGATTTATCACTCTGTATTTTTATAGCCTGAAAGTTCACTATAAACCAAGCGTCGTTAATTACCAATAAGCGAACAGGTATAAAAAAACCTGACTAACAAGCCAGGCTTTATTTACTAAACAATGCTATTTAGCTAGACTTTTTAGCCACACCCGGTAGGTTAGCTAATTGTTGCTGCAAGTAACTTCCTGTCGAGTTTAGGTTAGCAACTAATATATCCATGGCATTGTATTGGCTATATAATCGCTCTTCATACTTTTTCATTCGGCTATTAAATGCATCAACTTCATCTTGTAGCTTATCGAGTTGTGTTTCACGCCCTTCAATACGTGAACTAATAATACCATCAGAGGCCGTATAACCTTTAATAACAGTATCTAACTGGCCAACAAAACCATCACCGTCATTTTCGCCAACAAAAAACGTTTGGATAGCTTGTGGATCACTTTCTACCGCAGCTTTAAGAGCGTCAGAATCAATACTTAACTTACCTGAGCGCTCAGTTCTAATACCAAAGTTAGCTAAAAAGTCGGTATTACCATTACCCGTGCTAAATTCAGATGTTAACATCGAGCGTACTTGGTTTACAGAGCCTCTAAGTAATGAATCACCCGCAAGTGCACCAACGCCCTCTTCAGCGCTAGAGCGACCTAACTGATTTGATAAATCAATAAATGCATTAAACTTCTCTACAAACGACTTTAATCCAGCAGCAACATTATTGTTATTTTCAGTGATAGTTGCTTTACTTAAATCATCGTCTGCATTGTGAATTTTTTTAGCATTAATGGTAACGCCTTCAATAACATCTTTAAACTCATTGGTACTGCTTGAGGCCACAAGCGTTCCGTCAATCGTAATTGAAGCATCGGTCGCTGCTGTTACTTCGTTTAAGTTTTCAGCATACGTTGTTGATGTTGTATCACTATCATACGCAAGACGAGACAAGCCAGACAAGTCTGTATTATCACCATCACCGACATCATCAACTACAATTTTTATTGCGTTTTCTGCGCCGGTTTCTTTACTTGATAACACTAATCGCTGCCCCGTATCATCGGTAATAATAGTAGCATTAACTGAGTCGTTATCGGTAGAATTATTAATCGCGTCACGTATATCAGCCAGCTTTGCTGTGTCTGACACATTTATGTCAAAACTGTTAGAGCCAGAACTAATAGTGAGCTTACCCTCTCCCACAGCTTGATCACCCGCGATGGCACTTGAGGTTAACTTATGATTTTCGGCTAACGCATTCACTTTAATAGAATAATTATTGGTTTGCGCATTTTTTTCAGAACTTAAAGAAACAAAATCATCACTACCACTGATAGTGCGCTTTTGAAAGTTTTCGATGTCACCTAATGATTCTAGTGAACCATTAAGCTCTTCTAAAGAGGCTTTTAGGGTACCTACTGCAGATATATCAGTAGTAAAGTTTGCTTGTTGTTTAGTTACTCGAGCTTGGTAAGGGCTTTTTTCAGCATTCACTAAAGCAGTTACAATTTCATTAACTTGAAGCCCTGAACCTATACCTGTAAATGAAATAGCCATAATACTTACCCTCTTAAAAATTTGCTCAAACTAAACTTTAAAATCAACCAATACGCCGGTGGCTTCTGCTAATTTAGCAACAATTCCTAACACTTCTTCTGAGGGATATTGCTTAACTAAATCACCACTTTCTTTATCAATCACCTTAATAACATTACGGCCAGAATCCTCATCCACTTTAAACTGTAGACTACGGTTCATTTCGCCCATAAAGTCCTGCAATTGCTGTACCACCTTCTCTAGTTTTTCAGGTGATAACTCTGTTTCAGAAACTTCACTATTACTTGCAGTGGTGGTGATGGGTGTATTCTTTTGTTCATCAGCGTTTTGCTTAACTTGTGATGGGGTTTGGTAACTTGAGGTAACCTCACCTTTTTGCGCTGAGCTGATATTTAGATTTAAACTTTGCGTTTCCATAATTCGCTCCTACTATAAAGCGATATAAAGCTTTATACCTATACAAGAAAGGAAGGGTTGCCCCTTCCTTAGTAGTTAAGTATAGAGCTTATTGTTAAATTAACCTAATAAGCTAAGTGCTGCCTGTGGTAACTGGTTAGACTGAGCTAAGATTGTTGTACCAGCCTGTTGCATAATCTGGTTCTTAGTTAGTTTAGCTGTTTCTGCAGCATAATCTGTATCTTCGATACGACTTTTAGAAGCCGACACGTTTTCTGATACGTTTGCAAGGTTAGCAATGGTAAAACCAAAACGGTTTTGTACCGCACCTAAGTCTGCGCGTTGTGCATCAATTTGCGCAAGCGCCGCATCAATTGTTTGAATTGCATCTTGTGCACCTTGACTTGTTGCCCCAGAAATATCAATACTTTCAACTGATGTCAAAGAACTTGTAGAACCACTAAACAATTCAGTTTCATCGGCAGTTCCATCATTAGAAATACCAATTTTGTTCGGTGATGATAAGTTTATTTCTGATGTTTTTGAAGCCGTTGCTGTAGATGCAGTTACTCCATCAAATGTTAAACCACCAGCTGGAGTACCTGCATCCATAACAGATTCAATACCATCAACACCCGTTGCTTTTAGCGTAATCGTTCCAGCATCAGAGTCATAAACTGCATCGTAACCATCGGCAACCATATCTTCAGCTAAGCGAGACATCTCACCACCATACGTTCCTAAATCATAGTTGTCATCGCCAACATTAATCGTAGCGTTATCTGTATTAGTGATACCAGCAATAGTCACTTCTAAACGAGCTTCAGCAACTACGCCTGTAGCAGCAGCATTTATTTTTGCTGCAGCACCATCAGCACCATCATCAGCTAAGAGTGCAACATCGACACCATTAATATTAAGCGTACCTGCTGTTATAGCTTCATTTGTAGCCATGTCACCAGCTGCAGCAGCTGCGCCAAATACAGAACCAGCACCATCAATTTCATTTGCACCAATCGCATCTGCTGATACATCACGCAAAGTTACGTTGATTGTTTCGTTGGCGTTTGAACCTACTTGGAATTGTTTAGTACCGAACGAACCATCTAGTAAGCTTGTACCACCAAATTTAGTCGTTTCAGCGATACGAGTAAGCTCTTGCTGTAATGCGCCAACTTCTTTTTGTAGTGCTGCACGAGCGTTAGCATCGTTTGAACCATTAGCTGATTGTAGAGATAGATCACGCATACGTTGTAAGATGTTTGATGACTCTTGCATCGCACCCTCAGCAGTTTGCGACATTGAGATACCATCGTTAGCGTTACGCTGAGCAACACCTAAACCATTAATTTGTGAAGAAAGACGGTTAGCAATTTGTAGACCTGCCGCATCATCTTTCGCGCTATTGATTTTCATACCAGATGAAAGGCGTTGCATTGATGTACCTAACGCATCGCTAGATTTTGATAAATTTCTTTGTGCATTTAGTGATGCAACGTTAGTATTTACTGATAAAGCCATGTTATAACTCCTGATTACTTTCGTAATGTAACTAATTGATTTTAACCAAGAGCCATCACAATAAAAATCTGTTCAAGCTCCGTTCTAATTAAGTTAACGGCCGTTATAAAATTACCTTTAGCTTTTTTTTAAAAAAATAGTGTTTTTTTCACCCTTTCAATTCAGGCTACTGTTTTTAAAGGAGTTATATTTTAAAGGTTAAGTATTGGATTAGCATTTAGGGTACAAGTTAAACATGTAGTAGTTATTTTAAATGCCTCTTTTAATAATTTATTTACTATAAAGGTTGATAGAATAATAAATGTATTTAAATGATTTGTAGGTGAAGCTTTATATTAAGTAAATGCAGCTGTTATCTTGTTTGTAGTATTTAAAGTATAAGCGCGATATCAGCCGGTTGTCATCATCTGACTAACAACCGGTCTATCTCTAAGGGATAAAAACACTTAGCTAATTTAAAAGAGTACAGCAAAGTAATAAGCAACGCTGGCTTACCTACTAATTCCTGAATTAGCTTTCATTTTATTTTTTAACATTTAAGATTAAAGCTTAATTATTAAAATATATAGAAACAGGGGCATCTTGATGAGCTATAACAATATCAAGATCGCCATCACCATCTAAATCAGCAAGAGCTACAGCACGACTACTATTATTACCTAGCGATTGGCCACTATCATAAAAGGTACCTGAGCCATCATTTAAGTATACTTTATTAGCATTACCAAGAGCATTAGCTTCAACTAAATCATCATAGCCATCGCCATCTACATCTCCAAGAACAACGCCCCAAGTATAATCATTAGGCTTTCCAACATTGCGACTTACAGTTAACCCAGAGCCTTTTCTAATTCTGTTATACGTAAGCCAACCGGCAGTTATAACATCTTGATATGAATCATTATTAATGTTGCCAACAGCAACTCCTGGAGCATGATATTCACCAGCAGTTTTGCTAACCGTCCTAAGCTGTCCATATTTATTACTCATATACACAGTATCTTCATTTATATTACCTGCATATACGTCTAACCGACCATCGCCGTTAAAATCTCCAACTGAAATTGCTTGTGTTCTTGTTAAGTTTTTCTTATTTGGTTCTTTTAGGCTAAAGGAGCTATTGAATATGCCAGTCCCATTATTTTTATAAACTCGATTATAGCTTCCAAAATTTCCCGCTACTATATCTATATCGCCATCATTATCCATATCACCTACAGCTAGGGCTTGGGTTCCACCATTACCTAGAGATTGCCCTGTGTCAGCAAACATACCCGTTCCATCATTAAATAAAACTTTGTTTCCACCGCTATTATTTCCAATAACCAAATCTACATAACCATTTCCATTGAAGTCAGCAAACTTCACAGAGTAAGCATACATTTGTTTACTAAAATCAATTGATTGACTAGAGTCGGTAAAGTTACCCAAACCATCATTTATAAAAATACGCGCACCTCTAGGAATAGAGGTAGCAATATCTAAATCGCCGTCGTTGTCAATATCAGCTATTGCTAGAGAAAACACACCTCCATTCCCTAACGCTTGTCCCGAATCAATAAAGCCACCTGTACCACTTAAAGCACTAAAGCTTGTTAAAGCTAGAGAGACAGTCGCATAAAGTACACTATATTTAATGTTCATTTGTTAATTCCTTTTTATTATCCAATTAAAAATTGAGCATAAAATATCATTATATGCAATGCAAGCAATTTATCGCTAAAATAGGTACAAAAATAAAGCGCAATATTTGTTCGAAAAAACAAATTGTATAGCGTAATTTAAGTGGGTGGTGGAAATGCTAAACTTTAATTGCGGTTATGATTATTAAATTTAGTACTTTTTGAGGCATCATCTTTTAAATTAAAAAACGCACCTAAGTAGGTGCGCTAAATGATTCAAGCTTATTATAAAACTGTTACTTAACCACCGAGTAGACTTAATGCGGCCTGTGGTAACTGGTTTGCCTGAGACAAAATAGTAGTACCGGCTTGTTGCATGATTTGGTTTTTAGTTAACGTTGCGGTTTCAAGCGCGTAATCGGTATCTTGAATACGGCTACGCGAAGCTGACACGTTTTCAGATACGTTAGCAAGGTTGGCAATGGTAAAGCCAAAACGGTTTTGCACCGCACCTAAATCGGCACGCTGAGTATCTATTTGTGCCAATGCAGCATCAATTGTTTGAATTGCCGATTGAGCCCCCTCACTAGTTGTACCACTAATATCTATCGCTTCAACCGATGATAACTCACTCAATGCACCATTAAACATCTCTAGCTCATTCGCTGAACCATCATTTGAAATACCAATTTTATTCGGTGATGACAAATTAATTTCTGACGTTTTTGAAGCCGCCGCTGTAGCTGCAGCAGTTCCGTCAAATGTTAATCCACCAGCTGGAGTACCTGCATCCATAACAGATTCGATACCATCAACACCCGTTGCTTTTAGCGTAATCGTTCCAGCATCAGAGTCATAAACTGCATCATAACCATCAGCAACCATATCTTCAGCTAAACGAGCCATTTCGCCACCATATGTGCCTAAATCATAGTTATCATCACCAATATTAATTGTTGCATTATCAAGGTTTGTTATTCCACCAATAACTACCTCTAAGCGAGCCTCGGCTGTAACGCCTGACGCGGCTGAATTAATCTTATTAGCAACCCCATCGGCGCCATCATTGGCCCCGAAAGCAACATCAGTACCATTAATATTTAGTGAACCAGCAGCGACAACTTCGTTAGCGGCCATACTGCCTGCGGCAACTACACCAAATACAGTACCAGGCCCATCAATTTCATTAGAACCAATAGCATCGGCAGCAACATTACGTAAACTAACATTAATGGTTTCATTGGCATTAGCACCTACCTGGAACTGCTTAGTACCAAATGTACCATCAAGTAAGTTGGTTCCACCAAATTTGGTGGTGTCTGCAATTCGAGTAAGCTCTTGTTGCAGGGCTGCTACTTCTTTTTGCAGGGATGCACGGTCAACAGCACTGTTTGAGCCATTCGCTGATTGCAGTGATAAGTCACGCATACGTTGCAGAATGTTTGCAGACTCTTGCATCGCACCCTCAGCAGTTTGCGCCATTGAAATACCATCGTTGGCATTACGCTGAGCAACCGTTAGGCCATTTACCTGAGACGTTAGTCGGTTGGCAATTTGTAAACCTGCAGCATCGTCTTTTGCGCTATTAATACGCAAACCAGATGATAGTCTCTGCATTGAGGTTTCAAGTGCCATGCTAGATTTAGATAGATTGCGTTGCCCATTAAGTGATGCAACATTTGTATTTACGCTTAAAGCCATTTTACCATCTCCTAGTTTCAATCAGAATGTGGTTCAAAATATTTAAGCAAAAACCACACTTTCTATAACTAGCTAAATGCATTAGTTGTGCCAATTAACAAAAAAAAGTTAAAATACTGTTTTATAACAACTAAATTTGATTTATTACGGCTTTAAATTGAGGGCTAGCGTTTTTTTGACAGAAGAGAAAAAGGGGTGACAGTTTTTTGCCGCCTTGTTAAGGCAAGTTATTACCTATTTTTCTTTAAGTAATAACCTGCCTTGGATGGTATTTATAAATAATCGAATAATGAAAGTTTAGCCAAGCGACCAAAAGTCGCCATCGATCTGTCTAAACCTGCCTCCTGTTTAGCGAGTTCACTAATGGCTGCAGCAGGATCAATTTCAATTAAGCTCGCTCTGTTGTCTTGATTATTAATATCTAGAGCACTGTTTGAATCGGTCACACGCTCCACCACGTTCATACGCCCACCTAGGCCAGCCTGAGTAAACACAATTTGCTCACTGGCATTTTTAAGCTGAATTAACCCATCCGATAACGCTTGGTTAATTTGCGCTCCATCAAGTTGTTCGTCATTTAGACTAGTGATCAGATCTTCAAGCGTATTAAGCACATTTTCTTTACCTGGCTTTTCAAGGGTGAAATCAAGTTGGCCGGGTGCTACACCTTCAAGTTGAATTTCCATGCCTGCAAACTCAATCGGCTCATCAGTTACTTCACCAGTAACAGGTGGTACAAGAGGATTACCATCACGTAATATTTCATACTGATCAGGCGCTGAAGGCGTTGCACCAGGGATAACATTAACGTTATAGGTATTGATCGTTGGAGAAATAAGCGGATCTGGGTCTGAGTTATAATTATCTTTATGAAAGCGATCAAACTCGCCTTGGTTTTCAACATAAACAGTCCCTGCGGTAATGCCGCCTGATGGCGCTCCATCATTCGACACCACATCAAGACGTGCATCAACTCGTTCAAATACATTAAAACCATTATCACTTGATTTGATCTCAACCCCTTTTGCGATCGTCACTTCATGCTGGCCTTGATCGCCTTGGTATTCGTATTTGCCATTAGTGCTATTAAATGTATAGGTTTGAATATCGTCTTGATAGCCAGAGAATAGGTATTTCCCCCCTTCTGATTGACTATTCATTAAGTTAAGCAGCGATTTTTGCAATTCTTTTAGTTCACTGGCAACTGAAGCCAAATCACTTTGACCTAACGAACCATTGCCCGCTCGTATGGTTAGCATTTGCGCCTCTAAAATAGTGTCGTTCATACCTTTAAGTATGCTTTCTTCGGTTGATAAGCGACCATTTAGCTGCTTTATATTTTTAGTTAACTGCTCATTGGTTTCTATTTTATTGGTGTACAACATCCCTTGCGATATAGCAGCTGGGTTTTCAGAGGTACTCAAATACTTTTGACCTGTGTTTGCTCGCTCTAAAGCGCCTGCAACGCCCTGTTGATTATCTAAAATTTTATTAATTTGACTTTGATACATTAAATTATTTGATAAACGCATAATTACCTCGCCGCACTCAATAAGGTGTCAAAAATAGCTCTCGCTGCAGTTAATACTTGTGCAGAAGCAGCATAAGATTGCTGGAAACGCAGCAAATTAGCCGCCTCTTCATCTAAGTTTACGCCCGATAACGATTCGTACCAGGCTTCTGATTGTTGTGCTAAAGCATCAAATGCAGCACCATTGGTTTTTGCTTGACTGGTTACTACACCAACATCGGTTACTAACCCAGCATAGGCCTGATTCAATGTTTTATGATTATCAGCTGAGGCGCTCGCTACTACATTTTGACGTACTAAATCGGTGTTTTGTAAGTCAGCAAGTTTTTGACCGTTGCGGTTATCATCAAAACCACCTTCATTAAATTCTAAATTAAAGGTATCTCCCGTTGCTGGTACGCCTTCAATATTAAAATCAAAGCCATAACCATCGTATGGTGCCCCGGCTTGAGCGAGTATATTGTTAGCAGGCGGTGTAACCGTAAACGTAGTTGTACCATTACCATCAGTAAGTTGATATTCATTAGCATTGGCTGTTTTAACAATGCTAATAGGGCCATTTGCTAAATCCAAAGGATTACTAAAACTACCCGTGGTTACATCGGTGACATTACCCGGTGAAATACTGCCTGTGCCTGTATTATCTAGGCCGTCAGCTGTTCTAATTGGAGAGGCTAAGGCAATGTCTTCGCCTCGACCTGTTGTCAGCGATATATTACCTGCCGCGCCACTATTAAGTTTTACCTGAAATTGGTCACCGGCATTACCGGCTCCGGTTACGTTTAGCTCTAAACCAAACGACTCCCCACTGGTAATAGCGGCTGAATCGATAATGCCACTGGGTGGAATAGTTGCTAAAGAGGCTGTGCCTAAAGGTTCACCTTTATTATCAATAGGCTGAATACTTACTTCGTTAGGATTACCCGTATAAGTGATCACAAAGTCACTTGCTGGCAGTTCACTGCCTTTACCTGCTTCAATGGTTGCCTTTATTGCCGCTGTACCTGTATTCGCTTGGTATGCGTAACCACTCACTGTTGGGATATTAAAAATATCGCCTCCAAGCTCGCCATTTGCATCCATACCTAAACGATTTTGCTGATTAAACGAATCAGCAAGTGCTATCCCCATCTGGCCTATTTGATTTTGAGCAGGCACCAAAATATCGTCTCTAAACGCTAATAAACCGCCAATTTTACCTTTGAGTTTAGTAGGGTCTATATCTAGTGGCACAGCCTTACCGCCATTTACATCTAGGCGTAATTCTTTAAAGCTTGTATCTGGGTCGCCACTAATCGAAAATAAATTAAATGAGCCATTTTGCATAACAACGGCTTCGCCTGTGCCCATAAACACTTGTTTTTCGCCATTTGGGCCATCTAACGTTTCTATATCAATCAGTTTTGATAAATCACGTATTGCTTTATCACGTTCGTTATAAGCCGAACTCGCATCGGCTTCATTGTTAGTACCATGAACACCCGCTATCTCTTGATTTAACGAACTAATACTTTCGATTAACGTATTCGCCTCTTCTGAAAAAATCTCTAATTGCTCATTAACCACCGCTTTTTGCTCTGAAACAATACCTGCAAGCCTGTCCATTTGATCAATCAGGTTTTGCGCATCACTCATCACCAACGAACGAGCAACTGTTGATGAAGGTTGATTAAGAGCTTCTTGCACGTTATTAAACATTGAGTTGATACTAGTTGATAAGCTGTTTGATTTTTCTGAAAAAATTTGATCAACCCGACTCGCTTCACTAACAAATTGATCAAAAAAACTTTTATTTGAAGTATCTCGGTTTAATTGCTTTTGCGCAAACTCATTCAATAAACGATACGTTTGACCACGGCCTACCTGATTATCAATCATGGTGGTAAATTCGGTGCGCTCACGTACATACCCTTCGGTATTAACATTTGCAATGTTTTTACTTGTCGTTTGCAATAACTCAGAGTTTGCTCTTATTCCTGAATTAGCAATATTTAATAAATTAAACGACATGTTACTCTACTCCTTGGCGGATCACGCTTGTGGCGATATTCTTCAATTCGTTACTGTTCAGCACTCTTTTTATTTTGTCTGCATAGTTAGGATCGGTTGCATAACCAGCTTGCTGTAAAGAGTCTAAAAATTTATGCGGCTTTGCCGTATTGTTTAATGCATCTTGATAGCGCGGGTTCTGTGTTAAAAAATCCACAAAATCATTCACGCTATCTTTTATCGAATCATACGCTCTAAAGCTTGCTTGCTTTTTAACTGCAGCACCTTGCTCAAACTCTAAAGTGACTTTACTGGCCTTTTCACCCTGCCAACTTTTATCTGACTTAATATTGAATAAATTGTTTGAGCTATTACCATCACCTTTACTAATAATATGTTTACCCCAGCCAGTTTCTAATGCTGCTTGTGCGACCATAACCGCCGGATTTAAACCAATTTTTTTAGCCGCTGTTTTTGCGTGTTCCCACATGGTGCTTACAAATTCCTCAGCATTTTCAAATGTGCCAGACGCTATGTTTTGTTCGCTTTTTTCAGTTGAATCAACGAGCGGTACTTTTTCAGTGACCTTTTGGTTTTCTTGATGAGGTAAGGTGCCACCCGCACGTTGGTCACTAAAGAAATCTGACGTTGTGCGAAGAACAGAGCCTGGCATAAAGTTTTTTCCATCTGGCGATAATTGCTGCACAATTAAATCTGCAAGACCCAAAGAGCCATTTGATGAAAGCTCGGTAGCCATCTGTTGGTCGTGCATTTCTTCAAAAAACTTCACGCCACTAGCATTAAACGGGCTTTCTTTATCTTCGAAAGCTTCATTGGCTTTGCGCATACTTTTAAGCAGCATTTGGGTGAAAATAGCTTCAAATTGTGCCGCTGCTTTTTTTAACGCCGCTTTAGATGCATCGGTTGATGCATCACCGCTGTTTAGAGCATCTCGACGCAAAGAGTCTAAGTTGCCTAAATCAAAAAAGTTTTGTTTATCTAGATGATTTGTTTCCATCAGCTTTTTGACACAATAATTAATAATACCTAGTTAAATGCAATAATTGAGCCAAAAGAAGAGTAGCGATGAAAGGTTAAGGATGAAAGGTTAAGGATGAAAGGTTAAGGGTTAAAGACCCTAGGCCCTAGGGCTTAGAGTCTTATAAAACTAAATTACAACAAGCTGACCGTTAATTGCACCGGCTTCTTTGAGCGCTTCAAGAATAGCCATTAAATCACCCGGGGCAGCTCCTACTTCATTAATTGCACGTACTAAGTCATCAAGACTTACACCTGGGTCAAATACAAAAGCGCGTGAATCATCTTGATTAACATCAATAATACTTTGCTGAGTAACCACGGTTTCACCCTCTGCTAAAGGATTTGGCTGCGCTACATTTTGTTGTTCCGCAATCGTTACTGTTAAACCACCGTGGGTAATTGCCGCAGGTTGTAATTTTACATTTTTACCTATAACAATGGTGCCAGTACGTGAGTTAACAATTATTTTTGCCGAAGTATCCGCTGGTTTAAACTCTAAGTTTTCAAGAGTTGATAAGTACGATACGCGCTGCGAGGCATCACGTGGGGCAATAACGCGAATAGAGGCTGCATCGAGTGCTTGAGCGCTATTTGGACCAATTAAATCATTAATGGTTTTCTCTAAACGTTTAGCAGTAGTAAAATCAGGGCGGTTTAAATTAAAAGTAATATAGTCATTTTGCATAAATGGGCTTTTAACAGCACGCTCAACGGTTGCACCATTTGGCACGCGTCCTACCGTTGGCGTATTAATCACAACGCGACTGCCATCAAGCCCCTCAGCACCTAGGCCACCTACAATTAAACTGCCTTGAGCGATGGCGTAAACATTACCATCAACCCCTTTTAAGAATGTTTGTAATAATGTGCCACCGCGCAAGCTGCCTGCACTGCCAATCGATGATACGGTTATATCAATAGTCTGCCCTGGCTTTCTAAATGGCGGGAGTTCAGCATGAACAGCAACCGCTGCAACATTTTTAATTTTTGGCTTTAAACTAGCTGGTAACGTAATACCAAAACTATTGAGCATGCCTTTAAAGCTTTGCTCGGTAAAACGGCTTTGCTCACCAGTTCCCGGTAAACCCACTACCAATCCATACCCGACTAATTGGTTTGAGCGCACCCCTTCGACCATAGATACATCTTTAATTCGCTCAGCACTGGCAGTAAATTGCCAGCCTAGTAGCACCATAAAACAAAAAACTTTAAAACCATTCATGTCGAATGTCCTCTAAAAGGGAAACAATGAGCTACTAAAGAAACGCGTTAACCAACCCGGGCTTTGTGCCTCTTGAGTTTGACCCTTACCTGAATACTGAATACGTGCATTCGCAATTCGATTAGACTCAACAGTATTATCGGCATTGACATCTTGCGGACGCACTAACCCTTCTAGGCGAATAAATTCTTCACCGGTGTTTAACGTTAGCCATTTTTCACCGCGAATTACTAAATTACCATTTGGTAGTACTCGCATCACGTTAACCGAAATATCGCCAACTAAGCTGTTTGATTGATTTGATTTTGAGTCACCTTTAAATGAGGAGTCACTACCAATACCAAATTGAATACTATCGCCACCAATATTTACCGGCAAACCACCTAAGCCAATAACAGGGTCGAGGCTGGCATCGGTTTCTTTATCTGTTTCAGTTTTAGCTGCTTTAGTCGCTTGGGTCGACTCTTGTAATTTAACAGTAATGATATCGCCTGTTCGCAGTGCTTTTTTATCGGCATATAGGTCATTCGATAATTGTGTACTGAACAAAGAGCCGGTTGCGACTACTGGCTCCATATTAGGCTCTGGATACATAGGTGCATAATAGGGATCATCTTGTACTACCTCATTATTTTGTGTAGCTACACAACCACTTAATAGTAAAGTCCCTACTGTAAATAACATAACATTACGCATACAACCCCCCAAAACTATAACTGTTGATTGATATAACTCATCATTTCATCAACGGCTGAGATCACTTTTGAGTTCATCTCATAAACGCGCTGCGTTTCAATCAAATTAACTAATTCTTCGGTCACATTTACATTTGATGTTTCAAGTGAACCTTGAATAATCGTGCCTAAACCTTCAACACCTGGGTTACCTTGAACAGGCGCACCGCTTACCGCGGTTTCGGTATATAAGTTTTGACCTATAGGTTCAAGGCCCGACGGATTAATAAAATCACTAATCGTGATCTGACCAATAACCACGTTTTCGGCCTGACCTTTAACGCGAACTGACACTTCACCGTCTTGAGATACGGTGATCGACTGTGCATCGTCAGGTACATTCATTTCAGGCTGAACAACATAACCAGCACCCGAGGTGACAACACGCCCGTCGCCGTCGGTAGTAAACTGGCCGTTACGCGAATAAGCAATATTGCCATCTGGTTGCAGTACTTCAAAAAAACCAGGGCCTGAAATCATCCAATCTAATGAATTTTCAGTAGTGAGCATATTACCTTGCGAAAAGTTTTTTTGGTTAGCCACTACCTTAGTACCCGCACCAAGCATTAAGCCTGACGGCATTTCGGTGTCTTGCGATGAGCGACCGCCTGGTTGATTAATATTTTGGTAAAGCAAGTCTTCAAAAATAGCGCGGCTTTTTTTGTAACCCACTGTACTGGCGTTCGCTAAGTTATTTGATATAACCGATATATCAGTTTGTTGAGCGTCAAGCCCTGTTTTACTTATCCATAATGCTGGATTCATAATAATATCCTCACGTTAAAGTTAAACGATGCGCATCAGCTGTTCTTGACGTTCGTCAATCTCTTCAGCTGTTTTCATCAGTTTTACTTGTAATTCAAATTGGCGTTGGTGACTGATCATATCGACCATTTCATGCACAGGATTTACATTCGATTTTTCTAATGTGCCACCTAATACTTGTACATTGGCTGATGTTTCAACTATTTGGCCTGGTTTAGCTCTAAATAAGCCATCGTTGCCCTTCTCGAGCGTGGCGTTGTTTGCATCAACCACTTTTAGCCGATCAACTTCTTCTAAAAAGTTAGCCGGTGCACCTTGAGGGCGAACTTGAATAGTGCCATCTTTACTAAATTCAATTTTTTCAATCGGTACAGGTAATATGACTGGCCCACCTTCGCCAATAACTTGACGACCGTCGCTGGTAGTTAACATACCTTCAGCTGTTATATTTAACGAACCCACTTTTGTGTAGGCTTCATTACCAGAGGCGTCCTGAACACTGAGCCAGGCGTTATCGCTCATAGCGATATCAAGGCTGCGACCTGTTTCCACAATACCGCCCGATGTCATGTTTGATCCTGGGCGCTCTTGCATTGCAAAAACACGAGTCGGCAAACCTTCACCGAAAGCCTGCATTGATCGCGCTTGCGCAAAATCAGATTTAAACCCAGTGGTATTCGCATTTGCCAAATTATTGGCTTTAAGAGCAAGCCCCTGCATGCTTTGTTTAGCGCCAGATGCGGCTATGTAGACCATTTTATCCATAACATCGACTCATTAAGAAATCTATATATGGGTAAATGCAATATAAGTGCCAAATTAAATTTAATCCGATATTTGATTTAAAGGAAGGATATAAAAAAGGCTGCATGAAGCAGCCTTAAAAAATGATAAAACCTGATTATCGGATCTGTAAGATATTTTGTTGTAATGTTGAATTCACTTCAAGTGCACGAGAGTTTGCTTGGAAATTACGTTGTGCACTAATCAAATCAACAAGCTCATTGGTTAAATTAACATTAGATTGCTCAAGAGCCGTTGAGTTAATTGACCCCAAAGTCCCTGAATTAGGCTCACCTGCAATTGGCTCCCCTGACGTTAAGCTTTTCTTCCACGCGGTATCTCCAACCTGTTGCAGGCCTTGAGAGTTTGAAAAGCGCACCAGAGCTACTTGGCCTAAAAAGGTTGAGTCACCATTACTATATGACGCTACAACTTTACCATCTGCGCCAATTTCAATACCAGCTAAACGCCCAACTGTTGCACCATCTTGCTCAAGCGCTTTTACTTCAAAGTTACTCGCAAATTGTGTTGGCAATTTTTTATCAGTACCAGCTTCATCGCGCCAATTTAACTCAACGCCTGTATCTGGAAAAGAAGCACCATTTGTTAACAATGACGATAAACCAGTCGTTGCTGTTGCTGGTAATACAATTTCATCAAACGTTCTAGGGTCGATATTAGGTGCTCCATTTGTTGTACTTGGCACACCATTGGAATCAAAACCCATAGTAACTGTTGGTACATATGGAGCTGCAGCTTGTTCACCACCTGTTGCTGGATCAATAACCTTACTGTCTAGTGTTGTGTATACCTGCCACTCATTTGGATTAGTCACTGGGTCAGATTTTGCAAAAAAGTATTGCAAAACATGTGGTTCACCTAACGAATCATAAATCGTCGTAGAAGTAGACGAATTGTATGTTGTCCTATCTTCTGGGTCAAAAGCAACGCCAGGGGCATCTGCCGTCGAGTTCAAGTTGAATGATGAGTAAACATTTGTAGTTGATCTAGGCGAACCTGACGAATCAGGGATTTGTATTGCAGAGGAAGTACTTAAACTAACTGAAGTTGTATCACCTGTTGATGCGTCCACAGGGAACCCCTGTAAATAGTTACCCTTTGCATCAACAACAAAGTTATCTTTGTTGAGTTTAAACGCGCCTGCACGCGTATAAGTAAAGTCTTGCGCACCAAGATCATTTGACATCGCAAAATAACCTTCACCCGTAATCGCTAAATCCAATGAGTTCTGGGTGAACTTTAATGAACCTTGATGAAATTGCTGTGCAACCATAGTGGTTTGCACACCATCACCGTTTTTAGTTTTATTTGCGCTAAATACAGATGATGCATATACATCAGCAAACTCAGCCCGAGATTCTTTAAAACCCGTGGTATTTACGTTAGCAATGTTATTGGCGGTAACGTCTAAATCTTTTTGTGCGGCAGCAAGGCCTGTTAATGCAATATTGAAGCTCATAATTAACCTCTAACCTGAAATGTTTAGTCTATTGACTAAAAAATATATAAAATCTATTACGCGATTTCTGCGACATCAGTCAGCCTAACCGCACCTTCTCTGGTGTTAATAATAATGCCGCTTGAACCATTAATATTAACACTCTCAATATTTTTGAATGTAGCTAATGGGAGGCTTGAAAATTCCCCATTTGTACTACCTTCGGCCGCTACATTGTATTCACCAGGAGGTAGACGCTCACCGTCTTCATTGGTACCATCCCATGCAAAGCGGATAGCTCCTGCAGGCTGAGTGCCTAAATCTATAGTTTTAACCAATTGCCCTGATGCGTCTTCAATGCGAATCATTAAACTATCGACTGGCTTTTCAGCTACAACAGAACCTCTTGATTCACCCGACTCATTAAGCTCCAGGGTATCCGACTCCAACAAAGCTTGTTTGCCTACCAGTGTTGATGCTTGCAATGCCGAATTTGATGTCATCGACGCGGCTAAAGACTCAAAGTTAGAGTTTAAATTTGATATTCCTTCAGCCATGGTAAAGTTTGTCATTTGTGCAATCATCTGATCGTTATCAGCTGGTTTGCTGGGATCTTGATATGACAACTGCTGTGTTAACAACGAAAAGAAATCTTCTTGGGTTAACGCATCACTGTCTTCTTTTTGTGGCACTTGCTTATCTTGCCAACGTAAAGAGTCCATGTAGGATGAAGAAGTACTAATATCGTTACTCATGAGCTACCCTCAGTTACCGCTGACCTAACAGCAGTGTTTTACTTAACATTTGCTTAGCTGCATCAGCAACTTGAACATTTGTCTGATAAGAGCGAGACGCAGAAATCATATTTGCCATCTCCTCAACAACATTCACGTTGGGTTTATAAATGTAACCATTTTCATCCGCACTCGGGTGGTTTGGGTTATATTCAATTTGTAGTGGTTTATCACTCTCAACCACTCCTAACACTTTCACACCAACGGCAGAGCCCTGTGGGTTGCTTGCTGAAGCTGACGCTTTTGTTAGCTCCGCAGCAAATACAGGTTGTCGCGCTCGGTACGTTTCATTTTGTGAAGAGCTAATTGTATTGGCATTAGAGATATTACTTGCGGTGGTATTTAATCGCACGTTTTGCGCGCTCATACCCGAACCTGCAATATCAAACACATTATATAAACTCATAATTAGGCTCCTTGACTACCGAGGGCTTTTTTCAGGCCTTTAAATTTACCATTAAGAAACTGGACACTGGCCTGATACTCCATAGCATTCTGTGTATACAAGTTCCGTTCCACTTGTATATCAACAGAGTTACCATCACCTGTATCTGTTTGATTTGGCGTACGAAATAAATCATTACCACCTACACTACGGGTACCACCGGCAATGTGTTTTTCGTTGGTTCTTACCATCGTATTGCCGCTTAGTTGGTTAGACTTTGCCGTTTTTAATGCTGAGGCAAAGTCGATATCTTTTGCTTTATAGCCGGGCGTATCAGCATTTGCGATATTAGTAGCGAGCATTTCTGCTCTTTGCGAACGGATCAACATCGCATGCGGATGCACGCCTAATGCTTTATCAAAACTGATAGCCATAACTATCTCCAAAAAATTGACTTAGTACCAATAAAGCAATAAGTAAGCCAGCAATGAAAATAGTGACGATAAAAACAAAAAACGACGCTATAGCGCCGTTTTTAGGAGGGGGGGTGTAAACGGTAGTTATTTTTTTTGATAAATAATCCCGGGGTTACAACGCACCATATCAAATTCGGTACTCAAACCAGACATAGATTCCGACGCACCTAAAAATAAATACCCCTTAGGGTTAAGTGCTTGAGAAAATTGTGCAATTATTTTGGCTTTCACCTCAGGTGAAAAATAAATTAAAACATTACGGCAAAATATAATATCGAACTTACCCATCAAAGCGTACGAGTCGAGTAAATTTAAATGCCTAAAGCTCACTTGCTTTTTCAATGAGTCAACCACTTGTGCCATACCATTGCCACTATCTTTAAAAAACTTCTTACGACGCTCAGCAGATAGCCCGCGAGCCAGTGCCAATGCATCATATTCAGCGTGTTTACACATATCCAGCATGGTATTTGAGATGTCAGTACCCACTATTTGTGCACCCATTTTTAAAACACCAGGACTACTTGATTGAAACTCAGCAACCGACATAGCAATTGAATAAGGTTCTTGCCCTGAAGAGCTCGCAGCAGACCATATTTTTAATGGCCTATTTAACGCTTTAAATTCAGGGAATAATCTGGTTTTGAGCAACTCAAATGGGTATTGATCTCTAAACCACAATGTTTCGTTGGTTGTCATGGCATCAACAACAGCAGCGCGCAATTGACGCTCATGCACGCCAAGTGTTTTGCTAACCAGTTCAGATAACGATTCAACATTAAATCGAGACATTAATGGTGCCAAGCGACTTTTAACCAAATACTGCTTATTTTCACCTAAAACAATACCGCACTGTTGTTCTAAAAATAAGCGAAATTGATCGTATTCTGTTTGCTGCAAATCTTTATTAGTCAAATCAATAACACCTATGTTTATTAATCACAATGAACCCACTTATTAACGGCTGTAGCAAGCTCGTCTGGATTAAATTTTGCAATAAAATCGTCAGCCCCTACTTTTTCAATCATTGCTTGGTTGAACACACCACTTAACGATGTGTGTAAAATCACATGCAATGGTGCAAGTTTGGGATCTGCTTTAATTTCTGCAGTGAGCGTATAACCATCCATTTCTGGCATTTCTACATCTGAAATAAGTAACCCTACTCGCTCTGTAATATCGTTAACACAATCAAGCTCTGCAATTTCTTTTAGTCTTATTAAAGCTTCTTTACCATTTTTAGCAAGTTCAGTAGTTACACCTAAAGGTTCTAACGCTCGTTTAACCTGATTTCGTGCCACGGCCGAATCATCGGCAATAAATACAATTCTTTCGCCTAAGTCTTTTTGTATATTACCTTGCGAGGCAACATCATCACTCACGGTAGTATTGACAGGACAAATTTCGTTTAGGATCTTTTCTACGTCGAGTATTTCAACCAGCTCATTTTCAATTTCAGTCACGGCAGTTAAATAAGAATAGCGGCCCGCTCCTGATGGCGGTGGCATTATTTTTTCCCAGTTCATATTAACAATCCGCTCAACACCACCAACTAAAAAGCCCTGCACTGTACGGTTATATTCTGCAATAATAATAAAGCCATCTTCTATGCTTTTAATAGGACGACCACCTACAGCCATTGATAAGTCAATTACCGAGATTGTTTGGCCACGGATATGTGCTACACCACGAATGTAAGCGTTAGATTTTGGCATGCTGGTTAATGGCGGGCATTGAAGAACTTCTCTTACCTTAAACACATTAATGCCAAAGCGCTGACGTCCGTTAAGCTTAAATAACAATAACTCTAAGCGGTTTTGCCCAACCAACTGAGTACGTTGGTTTACTGAGTCTAAAATACCGGCCATTTAAATCTCCTAAGAAAACAAATATAAGGAACGATAATTGCTTTCAATTAATAAAGCGTCATAACACAACGGGGGCGTCTAAATTCTGACGCAAAATATTTATACCCTGTTTGCAACCATAAGCATAGTCGAAACATTATGAGTTTGTTAAAAAAAACCAGAAGATACAGTGTTTTTTATTTTCTTGCTAGCCTCTGCTTCACTTTGCCACTGAAGGCTCAAGTATTTAGTAAAGAATCACTACAGGAAATGGCTGTATCTTATGTTGCTCAAAAAGCAGTAACTACAAATGACAACAAAATACAGTTTAGCGCGTTACCGCTAGATACCCGCATACCCGATCGCCAGTGTAACTCTGAGCTAGAGCTAGTAACGCCAAGTGAGCCACCATTTAATCGTCAGGTCACCATTCAAATAAAATGTAACGATAGTGACAACTGGGCACAATACGTTCATGTCAGAATCACTGAATCAGCACCTGTTGTAGTTGCTACTACCAATTTAGCACGAGGTGAAGTGATTACTCCATCCCATTTAAGTATTGATATGCGCCCTGCGCACTTTATACGTGTTCAGTATCTTGATGATCCTGCGCAACTTATTGGTAGCCGCAGTAAACGTAATATTCGTGAAGGTATGCCTGTACTACTCAATCAAATTTGTATGGTTTGCAAAGGCGACTCTGTCAATATTTTTGCCAATATTAAAGGCTTAAGAGTAAAAACCACGGGTGTTGCATTAGAGGATGGAACCTTAGGTGAACAAGTACGAGTTGAAAACAAAAAAACAGGTAAAGTTTTAAATGCGCGAGTAGATGGTGTAGAGTCTGTGCAGGTAAATATTTAATGTAAATTTATGCTAAAGTATCTTTAGTAAATGCCGATATAAAGGCATCAGTTGGGTAATAAACGGGTTTTTATCATGGTCGGTCAAGTAAACAAATCAAATCAACAGCCTGGTGTTTTAACAAACACTCAACAGCAAAAAGTTGATTTAAAAAGAGATAATGCAAATACACAAGCTGCGCAAACGCCTTCACCTAAAGCTGCAAGCGATTCGGTGAGCTTAACACCGCAGGCCAAGCAATTAAAATCTTTACAAGAAAAAGCAGAGCAGTCTTCTGGTTTTGACAGCAACAAAGTTGCTGAACTTAAAAAAGCGATTACCGAAGGCAAGTATCAAATAGACAGTGAGAAACTTGCCAAAAATTTAGCAGACTTCGAGTTTAATGTTTATGGCTGATCACAATAGTTTAATTACGATTAAACTAAACGAACAAATAAATTGTTTAACAGCCTTGAGTGAGCTTCTTACTCAAGAACTTAATGCTATTGCCTCACGAAGAGGCGAAGGTTTGAAAGAAATTGCCCAACAGAAAATGTCTTTTTTAACCAGCATAAGCACCCTAGATAAAGAACTCAGTAAACTGATTGCCAGTAATGATCAGCAAACAGATGAAAACGCTGATTTAATAAAGCTAACCAGAACTAAGCTTGAGCAATGTCAAAAACAAAATGAAGTTAATGCTCATGCAGCGCACCAGGCACAGTTAAGTGTAAAGCAGCTAAAAAGTATTTTAATTGGTGCACCTTCATCAATGACCTACGACCAAGCTGGTAGCGTTGTAAATACCGATAACAGTATTGTGCGTAACCTAAAAGCCTAAAAAAATACCCATAAAAAAACGCCTAAACGATTATTCGTTTAGGCGTTTTTTTATGAGTAATAATTTGTCGGTTAGTAATAAGTGACTTTTTTCACTTCCCGTGGCTTTATCTCACCGATGTATAAGTCGTGCACGCGTTTCATATTAAGCTCAAGCTCGGTTATATACATATCATTAACGGCATAGGTTTTTATAATTTGTGCGCCTTTAATAATACCTTGTACTTTGCTTTGTAAATAATCATCTTGGGCAACCGAGCCTGCGACCGTTGTACCTGCGGTAATTTTTTGCCCGTATACTTGTTCGGTTAGTTCACGATAAGCCTCGAGCTTTGAGGCCTTAATCGCCATAAGCTGTTTTTGAGTGTCATTACTTCCCGACTGCAAACTAATGGGCGCGTACCCTATTGCTTTTAATACAGGGTAATTATTTGGCTCAACATATTTATATTCAACGTGCTTATCAAATATATTGCTACAACCGCTTAACGTTAAGCAGCCTAATGTGATCATTAATGGCATTACTCGCATCATACAGGGCCTTTAAAAACTAATTAAACTCAGTTATGCACGTTTAATGCCAGTGATACCTATATTCTGTAACAACAAATAATAGTGGTACATTACTTGCTGAGACTCATTAACGCTAACGTTTAATTGGAGTAAGAGTATGAAGTCGTTTTTAAAAGCAGTATTGGCAGGATTAAGCACCACTGCTGTATTAACGTTTTCACCTTTTACCCACGCTCAGTGGTATGAGTCTACAGGCCATGCGGTTATTCAAAATAGCGACATTCCCGGTGCAAAGGCCGCTGCAATAAAAGATGCGATTACCCAAGCCCTTGTATTCTCTGGTGCGCGGGTGAGCTCGGTGCAAACACTTGTTGATGGTGTTTTAACCCAAGATCAGCTAAAAATAAGTAGCCAAGGCGAAATTCAAAAAATAGAGCTCGTTAGCGAAAACCGCAGCAATGATGAATTTGCGATTACCTTACGCTTAGATATCTTTGCGCAAACCGAGCAATGCCCGCAAAGCAACTTCAATAAATTTATAGCTGTGACGCAAAGTCAATTAACAAATCGCGAACACGCTAGAATGGGTCAAATATTTGACATTAATAAAGCAGTAAGCAAAAACATCTACACGTCACTGCAAAAATCAAAAATGAGTGCTATACCGGTTGCCTATTTCAATAAAGCGATAAAAGTCGATACCTATTTTAATCAACAGCATGACTATTCAAACAGTCAGTTAGAAGAAATTTCATCACGCAGCAACGCGCAATATGTGCTGTTAAGTCAAATAACCAGTTTATCTACCAGCGATAAACTCAATAGCGACTATGCGTTTTGGCAAGATGAAAGCTATCAGCGCCACTACCAAATAGAGTTTAGCTTATTTAATGGCACCACTTACGAGCCGTTATGGCAAAATAGCTATCAAAGCCAAGCTATCTGGCCATTTGAAAAAACAGCTATTATTGATGTAAACAGTAATCGTTTTTGGCAGTCACCTTTTGGTCAAAGTATTAGTGAGATAAACCAAACCCTAAGTTACGATTTGCAAGCAGCCATGGCGTGCCTACCCACCCAAGGCAAAATTTTGCACATGGAAAATAATAAACTCGTCATTAACTTAGGAAAGGCACATGGCTTAGAAAAAGGCCAACAACTGAGTATTGCTCATCATAATTATTTAACAGACGCGCAAGGCAACACCATGCCGCATACTATAACTACTTTGAACCGTATTCGTGTAGAGCAGCTATATCAGCACAGCGCCATTGCCGTTAGTATTAATGATCAGCCTTTACCGGGCGTACAAATTAACGATATTGTGGAAGTTGCAACGCCCTAAAGTACTTGGGTTAGCTTAACTTTTAAATTTTTGTGGGCGCTTAACCAATCTGCTAACTGCTCAACCCCAGATAAATGCGGGTAGTGCTTTCGACAGGCCAATACAATATTACGTTGCTGATTAGGAAAAATAGGCAAATAATGAATTCCCTCTCGGGGGATTGCAGCAAGTTTTGGCACAAACGTAACCCCATCGTCCATCGCCACCAGCGCTAATAAGGTTTCTAAGCTGTTGCCTTGGTACTGGCTAGAAACATCCACTCCTGCCGAAAAACAAAACTGCTGGGCTTGATCTTTAAAGCAATGGCCATCACTTAACATTAATAGGTTACTACCTTGAAGATCTTGCAGTGCTACCTTTTTATTTACAGCTAAAGCGTTATCAGCAGATACCGCAACTAAAAAGTCTTCTTTATATACATTAATAGTATGGTAATTTTTTAGCTCAGGTACATCCGCTAAAATTGCAAAATCCACCTCGCCACTGTCTAGCGCAGCTAAAATGGTAGAAGTTTGCATTTCAATAAACGAAAACTGACTTTGAGTAAATGCCGCTTTCATTGATGTAAGCAGTGTAGGTAGTAAATACGGGGCAATAGTAGGAATAATACCAATACTCAGCTTGCCCTGTAACGGTTGGTTAGAAGTAGCAGCCAGTTCTTTTAATATTTGAGTTTGTTCTAATATAAGAGTGATTTGTGTCAACAAACGTTCACCTTGGGTTGTTAAGGTAACGTGCTTAGTTGAACGGTCAAATAAGATAACCCCTAATTCTTGTTCTAGCTTTTTAATTTGCCCACTCAAGGTGGGCTGGCTTACAAAGCAGGCATCAGCCGCTTTGCGAAAATGTTTAAAATGCGCAACGGCTTTTACATATTCTAAATCTTTTAAGTTCATATTCACACTCAACCTGATAGCTTATACCTATCAGTTTAATACAAACAAACGATTGGAACTATATTTAATTGTTCGCCATAATGGCTATTAACAAATCAAGAGGAACTAAAAACATGTTAAACAATATTGAAGGTCAAACAATCCCTAACGTTACATTTGCAACGCGTCAAAACGACGAATGGAAATCAGTAACTACTGATGACATTTTTAAAGGCAAAACAGTCGTTGTGTTTTCACTACCTGGTGCATTTACACCAACGTGTTCATCAACTCACCTACCACGCTACAACGAGTTAGCTGGTGTACTTAAGCAAAATGGCGTTGACGACATTGTTTGTGTATCTGTAAACGACACCTTTGTAATGAACGCATGGGCTGAGCATCAAGAAGCGCAAAACATTACTTTACTACCAGATGGTAACGGCGAATTTACTGACGGCATGGGTATGCTAGTTGATAAAAACGATTTAGGTTTTGGCAAGCGCAGCTGGAGATACTCTATGCTAGTTAAAGATGGCGTAGTAGAGAAGATGTTCATCGAGCCAGATTTACCAGGCGACCCGTTTGAAGTATCTGACGCTGACACTATGCTTGATTACATCAACCCAACTCAAGTAAAACCAGAAGCGGTTACTCTATTTACTAAGCCTGGCTGTCCTTTCTGTAAAAAAGCAAAAGAGCTACTTACAGCTAAAGGCTTTGCTTTTGAAGAAATCGTAATGGGTGCTGGCGCATCACTTACCAGCCTTAAAGCGGTATCGGGCCGTGAAACCGTACCACAAGTATTTATTGGTGGTAAGCACATTGGTGGCTCAGACGATTTAGAAAAATACTTTGCTTAATTAAGTAAATAAAACAGGGGCTGCAACGCCCCTGTTTATTAAAGGAAAAACACTATGAAAGAATTGCAAACCGACGTTGTTGTTATAGGTGCAGGTACCGCTGGTTTAAGTGCCTACCGTAATGCTAAACAGTTTACTCAAAACGTACTTATGATTGAATCAGGCCCATACGGTACAACCTGCGCACGTGTTGGTTGCATGCCAAGTAAATTATTGATTGCTGCAGCAGAAGCCGCGCACTCAATAGAAATGGCACCTGCCTTTGGAGTTCACAGCTCAAAACCGGTTATTGACGGTAAAGCCGTCATGGCACGAGTTAAAAGTGAGCGCGATCGCTTTGCAGGATTCGTAGTAGAAGCAGTTGATGAAATACCTAGCGAAGATAAAATTCGTGGCTATGCACAGTTTTTAGACGCCAACCGCGTGCAAATAGATGAGCACACCATTATCACTGCTAAACGCTTTGTAATAGCAACAGGTTCACGCCCATCTTACCCTGGCGTATTTAATAACTTTGGCGACCGACTGATTATTAATGACGATGTATTCGACTGGGATGATTTACCAGAATCAGTAGCCGTATTTGGCCCAGGCGTTATAGGCCTTGAAATTGGCCAAGCGTTGCATAGATTAGGGGTAAAGGTAAAACTCTTTGGTGTAGGTGGTGCCATAGGCCCATTAACCGACCCAGTAGTTAAAGATTACGCTAATACCGTATTCGCAGAAGAATTTTATGTTGATACCGACTCAAACGTTTCAGATATGAAACAAGTAGGTAATAAAGCAGAGCTAACCTATACCGACAAACAAGGTGTTAAACACACCGAGCAGTTTGACTATGTTCTGGCTGCAACCGGGCGAGTACCTAACACCGATAAACTAGGGTTAGAAAACACCGGCATAGAGCTTGATGAACGTGGCGTACCACTCGCTGATGCCCACACTATGCAATGTGGCAACTCCCACATATTTATTGCTGGCGATGCTAGTAACATGATCCCTTTGCTTCACGAAGCATCCGATCAAGGAACAATCGCAGGGCAAAACGCAGGCCGCTACCCTCATGTACGTGCGGGTTTACGCCGCGCTAAAATTGCCGCTGTGTTTAGCGACCCACAAATAGCCATGGTTGGTGAAAGCTTTAAAGAAATTAGCCAACGATTAGGCAGCTGTGAGTGCTTTGAAATAGGCGAAGTCAGCTTTGAAAACCAAGGCCGTAGCCGCGTTATGCTAAAAAACAAAGGCCACATGCGTGTGTATGCCGAGCACGGCACCGGCTTATTTTTAGGTGCTGAATTTATTGGCCCTCAAGCAGAGCACATTGCTCATTTATTAGCATGGGCTGTACAAAACAAAATGACTGTACCACAAATGCTTGATATGCCTTTTTATCACCCTGTTATTGAAGAAGGCCTACGCACTGCACTACGTGATTTAAACGCTAAATTAAAATTTGGCCCAGACATTATTAACCATTGTATGGAATGTGGCCCAGGCGCATAACACATCACTAATACACACTTGCTACTCAAAGCCAAAACCATTGTTTTGGCTTTTTTTATGTTAAAAACTGGTATATGAAATGGAGTTTAAACTGCTACACTCAGATTAATAAACAAACAAAAATGGACCGAAAATGAGCAATAATAAATATAGACTTGTCACTCGAAGCGATTTTGACGGCCTAGTGTGTGCCGTATTACTTAAAGATTTAGATTTAATCGACGATATTTTATTTGTGCATCCAAAAGACATGCAAGACGGTAAAATAGCCATTACCAGCAACGACATTACCACTAACCTCCCCTATGTTGCCGGTTGTCATATTGCATTTGATCACCACTTGAGTGAAACCGTTCGTAACGAAAGCGATATTAAAAACCACATTATTGACCCAGATGCGCCCTCTGCAGCACGCGTTGTATACGACTATTATGGCGGTGCAGAGAAATTCCCTAATATTTCAACTGACATGATGGAAGCGGTCGATAAAGGGGATTCGGCACAATTTACAAAAGACGAAATTTTAAACCCAACAGACTGGGTACTGATGAACTTTATTATGGATGCGCGCACAGGACTTGGCCGTTTTCGTGAATTCAAAATTTCTAATTACCAGTTAATGATGAAGTTAATTGACGCCTGTAAAGATCACAGCATAGAACAAATACTAGCAATGGAAGATGTTGCCGAGCGCGTTGCTTTATACCATGAACATAACACACAGGCTAAAGAGCAAATAGACCGCTGCTCATCAGTACACGACAACTTAGTGGTCCTTAATTTAACCGAAGAAGAGACCATATTCGCCACTAATCGCTTTGTTATTTATGCCATGTTCCCCGAGTGTAATATCTCAATTCATAAAATGTGGGGGCTTAAAAAGCAAAACGTGGTGTACGCCATTGGTAAATCAATCACCAACCGCAGCTCCAACACTAATGTTGGCGAGTTATGCCTTAAGTACGGTGGCGGCGGCCATTTAAATGCCGGTACTTGCCAAGTAGAAACTGACAAAGCTGAGCAGGTATTGAGCGAGCTGATTGCTACGATCACTAGTGATGGCTGAGTTATAGCCTCGGGGTTCGGGGTTCGGGGTTCGGGGTTCGGGGTTCGGGGTTCGGGGTTCGGGGTTCGGGGTTCGACAAAGTACTTTATAAAGCGGGTTAATTGATAGCTCGCTTTTTTATTATGCAGAATTTAATGGAGGGCTTCTTTGAGCGATAACCGGACATTGAGGTGAGTTGTCATTTACTTAGTAAGAAAGAAGAAAACTTTCCTCTTTTTTATACGCTCAGATAAGCTAAAATAATAATAGAAGCTCATGAGATATGGACGTTTTCGCGCTAGAATAGGGAAAATGTCCTCTGATAAAGTCGTTATATGAATAGGAGCTTTCAATGGACGAGGTAGTCAAAAATCGCTTCGAAGAATATCCCGAAAAAGTTCGGCTACGACTTGAGGAGTTACGAACTTTAATCCTCAAGCTTGCATCCGATTTGGAGCTAGGTGAAGTCGAAGAGTCACTGAAATGGGGTGAGCATAGTTATAGTGTAAAAACAGGCAGCCCAATTAGAACTGATTGGAAGTTGAAATCGCCAAACCAATACTACTTGTTCTTCAACTGCCAAACTAAGTTAATCGATACATTTAGAGAGCTGCACAATGACACACTCGAATTTCAAGGTAATAGAGCAATCGTATTAAGTTTATCGAGTTCGTTGCCTGAGGCGGAAATCAAGAACTGCTTAGAGCTAGCTTTAACCTATCAGCAGCGAAAGCATTTGCCACTTTTAGGCGCGTAATAGGTAATCACATATAAGGTACTAAACCCGCACCTTTCGGTCACTACCCGTTAGCTTAGCGTTACTAATGTCCGCAATTAGCACTCAGCCGATAGTCGGTATAGAGTGGTTTAACTTACAGTGTAAGGCAGTTGTCTCTGGTAAATTTATCATTTTTGTCGGATGGCGTGGCTCCGCCACTTATCCGACCTACGTCAAAATGTAGGTTGGTTAAGCCGAAGGCGCCACCCAACAAGCTTTCAAATTCACTTTTTATCCGAACGGCACAAAGCTGACATTGCTACAAATATACTACATAGAGTTGATATAGAAACAAAGAAAGAACATAACTCATTGATTTTATTGGTAGCCCCTGCAGGAATCGAACCTGCAACTGCCCCTTAGGAGGGGGCCGTTATATCCATTTAACTAAGAGGCCACGTTGGGTGCTAAGTACCAAGTGTTTGGAAATTATAACGGCATCTGGTTTTTTATATCAAGTATCAAATTAAGTTAATTGCTTGATAAATATATATCTTCTTTATTTAGTACGTAAAGCGGTATAAATGTTCGGCTGCTGGCGGCAAGGCGCTTATTCTCAATATTTATTACGCGAGCGTTAATAACAACCCCATCTGCACGGTAAATTAATGTACCCGATAAAACATGGCTGGCTATATTCGTACCTGCAAGCTTGCGAGTGTTGCGGGTGAATGCAAAGTCGCCTTGATCATTAACGGTAATTAAATTGGCTGTTTTAAAATCAACCGCGCTATAACCAAATTTTTGCAGCTGATGTATAAAGGTTTCTGATAACTGATTACCTAACTGGCTTGCTGTAGTTAAACTTGCGTCTAAATCAACGAACGACGTGACTGCAATCGCAGCATCTTGCGGGGCTACTTGCATGGTGTCGGTTAAATCAAGTGCCATTTGCTCTACGTAGTTAACTAAGCTTTTATGATGCTTGTTTGGGTTAAACTGCGTTGTATCGGCGTATTGTTCTTGCTCGTCATTTTGCTGCATTTGCGCCATGATCTGGTTAAAATCAAGATTGCTTACCACTGTTTGCTCTGGCTCAGATTTGGCGGGTTCAGCCATGTTAGATCCACCAAGTAAATTACAGCCTGAAAGTATTAGTGATAATGCACTTATGCTAATTAAAGCTGAGCGCTTAGCTAAGTTAGCCATGATAAACCTCACTTACTCGCTTGTTTAAGCATAATGCCATCAGCACTGTTACTGCTATTTAGCGCATCAATAACTGATTGTGGAATAAAACCCTGTGCAGAGCCTACAACCGCTTTACTCGCTAAACCAACAATACGTGCGTTTACTAATATGCCGCCTTGGTGGTTTACTAGCGTGCCGGCTAATACGTAACTAAAGTTTTGTTCTTGGTTAAGCTCTAAGTAGTCGCGACTAAAAACAAAATCGCCGCCAGGCGTTACGCGCATATAATCGGTGGTTTTAAAATCAATGACCGGCACACCAAAATTATGCAGCTCATGCATAAAGCTCTCTGCGATTTGGTTACCCACTAAGTCAGCATTATTGTAGTCACGGTCTAAAAAAACAAAGCTTGATACTGCCAATGGCGTTTTAGTATTTACGTACTGTAAGTTTTCAGCCATGTCTTGCATTATGCCACGCACATAGTGATTAATATTTTTACGGGTTGGCGTATTTACTTGTTTGTTTTTATTCATCACTGCAGCTTTATTTTGATAAAGCGAATCAGTATTTGTTGGTGCAGCTACAGGGCGTTGCTCAAAAAACATAGGCGCATCGTCGGTAATTTGCGTGTCACTATGGTTTGTCATTTGTGAACAACCAAAGCCCAGTGGCAAACATAAAGTTAATAGTAGGCGTTTCATGTGTGCTCCTAATTAATATTCACTGCGGTAAATATAGTCACCGCGCTGCTGTATTTTTTCATTACTCCACATCACATTGATGGGAATTTCAGTACTTGCGGCAGATACAATCTGATTAGTTTGCATATTTACCATGCGAGCATTAACAATATAAGCATGTTCTTGACGGGTTAAAGTGCCGGTGATCACAAAGTCAATAATCTGACGCTGCTTTAAGTTACTCGTACTGCGGCTTAACACTGAATCAGCGCTCGCTGATAAGTTAAGCTGGTTTTCAAGCCGGTATTCAACTGTGTTGTACCCTAACTGAGTAAATTGGGTTATTAAGCTTTCTTGAACTTGCTGACTAAGCCCTGCTCCCTGCCCTTGAGCAATTTGTGAATCCAAAGCATTGGCTAAATAAAAGCTGCTGACCGCGATTGAAGCGGTGCTTTTAAAAGGCTCTTTGATATGGCTAAGCTGGGCACTCAAGCTATTTACGTACTGATTGAGCGTATAGGGTGCCATGACCGCTTTAGGCGCATCAGTGCTTATACTTGGCTTTGGCTGGGGTGTTAAGCTACAGCCCGCTAAATTTAATAATAGTAAGGGTAACAAAAGGCGCATAGTTGCCATCCTCTAAAAACATAATAGTTACAAAGCAATTATTATGCCTAATACCCTAGATGCATATTTATTTTAATGGCTGTTGGGTGTAATGGCTCACAATGCAGTTGATTTGGCGCTGTTTAAGTCTATCGCAATCAGCAGCCGCATTCGCTTGATTTTGATAAGCTCCAAGCTTTAAACGGTAGTAAGTCATGCCACTCACGTTAATAGTTTCTACATTCGCCACGAATTCGCCCTGAAATAACGAAGATGCGCTGGCTTTTATTTGATTTAAACTTTGGCTAAGTCGCTCTTTGTCGGTAACGGCTGCAACTTGTAAGGCAAATAAGGCTTTAACGGCTTGTTTTTCATCAGCTGTATTCGCTGCTACTTTAGCTTTTTGTGCAACTTTTGTGGGTGCTACCGTCTCAGCCGAAGCTTTAGCTGTTGGTACAACAGGCGTATTTGTTGATGCAGAACCTTGTTTTGCTACCGCATTTAATTGGCTTATTAATAGCTTTAAGTCTTGTTCAATCACTAATAAACGTTCAACACCTGCTTTGGCTGATTGCCACTGCTGAGACGATGCTTTTAGCTGCGCCAACTCTTCCTCAGAAAGATTGGCACTCGCTTGCATTGGCTGAGGAGATTCTGCAGTTTTGGTGGTGCTGCATCCTGATATAAAAAGAGCAGCAATACAGGCAATTAGTATTGAGTAGCGTTTATATAAATTAGCATGTTGCATGGTTAAACCTTATTGTTATTAGTGGCTAATAAGTTGCGCTTGGACTTGGCAGTTCAAGCCTTTTACTTTTAATTCTGCACATACTTGTTCAAGTTCCCCTTGCGCAGACTCGGCATAAGCGACGGCTAAAATATACCGTTTATGTTTTTCGTCTTTGATATAAAAAGCATCACGCTTTGATTGCTCATTTAAATGACGTTTAATTAATTGATAATACGCTTTCATAATTGGCAATGATGAAAACCCACCCGCATTAGCAATATACGCTGGCGTTTGTGTTTTTTCTTTAAGCTCAAAGTCAACGCCCATTACTACTTCACCTTGCGCTGGTAATTTAACCACCACCTGTTGCGTATCTTTTAAGGATTTACGTTGCTTAAATTCATCATCTATAACCGCTTTATATTCGCCAGGGCGTAAATCGGTAAACAAATAATAACCATCATAAGCAGCCTGCGTTTGCGCCACTTGTTTGCCTTGTTTGTCGAGTAATTTTACGGTAGCAAAAGGCTGCACTTCACTGCTGCCTTGCTCATCTTGTTTGTAAACAGTTCCCTCTAATTCACTACTGTTATTAAGCGGGATTTCCATATATTCAACAAAACCAGCACGCGGTGTAATAGAAAAGCCATCGTGGGCGGCAACTAAAAAAGGCTCACTAATACTACCAGACTCAATCACTATGTCGGTGGTTCTATTTGCCGGCATCCCTTTAAGAATCGCTAAACCATTTTCGTTAGTTACCGCTCGGCGATAGTTTTGAACTCCTTTTACCTTAACGCCTTCAATTCCCTTTTCTCCGTCATCTTGAATATTGTTATTATTTGAATCAAGAAAGACTCTAACCATTAAAGTACCAGAGTTTGCGAGGCTTCTTTTACTTAAAAAGTACTCGTCAGTGTTCGTATCAAAACCAATACTAAAGCGACTAAATAAACCTAGCCGCCAGTTATCATCATCATCGTAACTCATTGTGCTATTTAAGCTAAAACTATCGCTTTGCCAATTTAGACCCAACTCCATAGAAACTAAATCATTTATACGGGAGTTTCTCAGTGTGAATTCAGATTGCAAATTCTGAGATAAACTACGGCTTAATTCTGCTTGGTAACCCAGTATAGTTGAACCAGAGTCTGCGCTATAGTCAACACTAAAACGAGTGTATGTTTTACCAAATCTATGTTGAAGACGCATGCTGCCAAGTGTTGTTGCATCATCTAAAGAATCAAATTTTCGCCAAATTAAGTTGTTACTAACAACGGTACCGCCTAAATTATAAGATAAGGTATTATCAACACTTAAATATGAGTCGCTAAACTCTCTGTTGTTATATGCGAGCGTATTTTGATAGCTCAAGCTTCCAAACGATTTATCAAACAACTTTCCTGCCGTATATAATCGATAACTTTCAGTTTTCGCTGTTTCTGTATCACCAACTATTTTCTCATTGTTTTGAGACAGACTTAAACGTACCGATTGACCAATTAATTCACCTCTAGCAGCTACCTCTAGCTTATCTTCATCGTTATTATTTTTTTCATAATCTAGATTAAGTAATACTTTATCAAATATACTTAGGTTTGAACCAAAAGCATAATTGTTAACATTATCACCCGAATTGCTATTTAATATTGATGTACCAGCATAAACCGATAAATAATCAGTTAATCCCGTTTCATAACGACCCGCTAGCTGCCAACCTATACCTTCTGGCGAATAAATTGACTGATTGAATAACTGCTCACCTTGCTCAGTAATTGACAACTCATAGAACGACTCATCTGCTGACAAACTATTACCATCTATAAAATATTGCTCTGTTTTTCGCTCTACTTGCCCTTGTGGGCCATAAAAAATTAGCTCAAAATTATTAGCACCAAACAATAAATCAATATCTTCAAATAAATAACGCCCATCAGCTAAACTAAACTGCTGCGCTAGCAGTACATCATTACGGTATAACTCAACATCCCACCCTGGTTGAATAGCACCCGTTAAATTAATTTGATTACTATTAACCTGTTTAAAAAGTGGTTTGTTATCAACTTTTACTCCTCTGGCGTAACTACTATTAAATTGTTTACCGACTTGAGTTGCTAATACATCTCCAAATTGAACAGTTGTCGCATTTAAAGGACCTAATAACCGTGCATCTTTACTTTGACGGCTAAATGATAATCTTGAATCTGATAGTAAATCTTGTTTTCGCCCTGCAAAAAAATACTGAGCATTAAAATAGGCTAAGTCATTTGACCCTAATACAGAGTACCCTATCGCTGAATCCGTATTACTCTTGGTTGCACTAAGCTGCACATCAGCAAGAGGAGATGAAATTGCACTGTATGGACTGGCCTTCCACGGTAGTATTGCTTGACGTGACTCTCTATTAGTCACAGTTTCTCGCTGCTCTCTTTCGCGTTTTAATTCTATAGGTAATTTGGTAGGGGAGCTTACATATAGCTCAAGTGCTGAATATTCAATATCAATATCTAACGAAAACCACTGCGCTAGCAAGTTACTATCAACAAACATATCGCCGTTCTCAGCATAAGCTTGTTGGCTGTTAAATGAATATCTAGCGCCGTTAATTTGTACTGTATTTGTATTTAGGTCTAGATAAAACTGATTATCTTCACGAATAAACCAGCCTTGAGCAATAGGGTCATCGCTATTTATATCGATAGCAAAATCCAGGCTTTCTGAAAAACTTAATAAATCTATTAATACACCGGTTTTACTTTTCACCCCGAGCATTTCACCCAGGTAATTTTTTTTCACGAACGATGAAAAAAATAATAACTCCCCTTCGGGGATGCCCTCACCTTGCTGCACATTAAGCTCAGGCTCTGTTCTTTCATTTACAGCTTGATCAGTGTTGTATTGCTGCCATTTTTTATCTATTTTTTTTATGCTAGCAAGAATGGCCTGAGTGTCAGGCTCTGCTGCTAATAATGGATCAATTGATAAAAAAATGATCAACAACCACTTTAAGCGCTTAAAGTAATACATCGCCTATTTCAAATTACCGATAATTGCATTATTGATTGGCGCAAACTTTTCACTAAAAATAGTATCGCGATATTCTTTAAGCCCTGTATAAATTAAGCGAATTTGACCATCTTTCGGGATATTTTGATCTGCAAAAATTGGTATCGTCGCCGTTGTTGTTTTTAGCTCAGGGTAAATACTGAAATCGTTTAACATGGCGATCTTTTTCTCTGTATCCGCTCCTTTTTGCTTAAAGAAAACTTCTAACTTGCCAAAAGAACTAAAGTCACCCTCTCGCTTAATTTCAATCTCAAGCGCCTTTTTTTCTGGGCTGTGTATAAGCTGTAAATTACTGATATTTACATTGGGTTTTTCAGCACCTTTTCGCAAAATAACGGGAATAGTGTAGCTTAAGAGTAAGTTTACCTTGATGCCTAGTCTCTGTTGCTGACTTTGAGCTTCATTAGGGAGTGCTTTAAAGGCTAGATGAGAGCGGTATTCCTGCTCTGCTAAACCTTTCGGCTTTCGAATAGCAAGCTTAACTATTTGCCTTTCTCCTGGCGCTAATCTAACTTGTGATGGGCTGATCCTAACCATATTTTTAAGTGAAGATGAACTTTCTTGATCAGCCGCTAAATTAGCATACCCTCCCCCAGCTAGAGCGACTTTATCTTGCCACTCCAACCTATAAGTTTTGGGTTCATTAGAGTTATTAACAACAATGACTTTAGCAACACGTTGGCGCTCATCAAAATTGATTCTTGTTGGAGAAATAAGTAAGTTTGCATAAGAATGAAAGCTAATTAAAATAAAGCTTACTAAGATAAAAAAAGTTTTTATTATTGTCATTTAATCAACATCTCTAGTTGTCTAATAATTTAGCGTCACTTCAATTGTAGTATCAAAGATGCCATCTTTATAAGTATTGCCGTCACCTGAGGTACTCAATTGCCCCCCAACTCTCAATAACGCAGTCCCTGTGGTATCGGTTGTAATGGTCGCATTGTATATGAGTTGATTTAAAATCAGAGATGCACCACCGAAAATGTTATTTAAAGGTTGGTTGCTTACAAAGTCACTTACATTTACTTGAATACGTGCAGGGTATCCTTCAAGCAGCAATTCAGCTGCATGGCCTTTTTCAAGTAAATATATCTTATTGGTTAAGGTATTTGTATTACTAGGCAACAAAGTTATGGAGCTAATGCTTTGATTATCACTTATAACAATTTTACCAAAACTCAATGGCTCAAGCGGTGTTACCTGCGCGCACAAACCTGGAGTTAAGGAAGCTGCTAGTATGAATAAAATTAATTTCATAAAATAGCCTGCTTTATAATAAAGCAGGCTTTGCTCATTAATAGTTTAATTCTAATGTGAATGAGCCACTGTAAGTGCCATCAATGTAATCACTCGTAGGAGTAGTGGCATCTGTCGTTAATGTGGCACCAACATTAAATGTCGCTTCACCATTTGCGTCTACCTGAATAGTCGTTGTAGCAGCACTGTTAGGCGTCGCGCCAGTTAGCACATAATACGTTGGAGTACCCAAAGTAAATGCTGCAGTACCAGCAGGTGCTGCATCAGGTGAAATTGCAGTTTCTGTCGGATTTGTAATTGTCAGTGAACCGAAAGGAGACACGCCTGAAACAGAAAAAGCGGCTGGTGCACCTGGTACTAAAATTGCGATTTCAGCATCTGCAATCGATGTAGAAGCCGTTGTAGGTGAGGTCGCTGGATTTGCGGCTAAAACAAGAGTAGCCGTCTCAGCTGCTGCTAAATCCGCTGAGGCACGAATTGTTCCAAAATCTAGTGCAGAATCGTTAGTCAAGGTAAAAGCATTTTGAACTGTAACACCTGCTTGAAACGAAACTGATTCAGCTGCAGCGCCGAAAGAAAGTACAGCCATTGATGCAGCTAATGCTGCTTTAGTAAATATTTTGTTCATAGTTTTCCCTTAGATATAAAGTATAAACCTGTTAGTCAGGTTATGTTAAGTATCGGCCAAAATCACTAAAAAGTTAGAAAAATATTTACTTTATTTTGATTTATAATAACAGGATGCAAAAATAAGCGTAAAAAAACCTTAAACATCCTCTGAAAATGTCGCTAAGGTACACTTATTACCTATTTTGTAAAAAAACAAACACAACTGCGCCGCTTGCTGTTGATTTTTCAGCGGGCCTGCTACAACACTATAAAACGTTGTTGATTCCTTTTGTTGCTCATTAATGCGGTATTGTAAAATACTGTTTAACTGAGGGTATTGCTCTTTTAGTCGCTGTACTTGCCTTTTGGCTCCGTTAGAAACTAAATAACGTCCAATTTGTACACCGTAAATTGCTTTGTTTGTACTGATAGTGTTATCGGCTAAGGCAGTTTCTGAGGAGAGTTGTAAAGATTGCTTAGAGCCATATTCAACACGTTTTACCTTCTCTTTCAACGGCTCAGGTACGGTATCAATATCTGTTTGTGCAGAAAGAGCTTGAATCAGTAATGATAAGTCCTCTTCCATGGTGCTTAAACGCGCTATCTGCTCTTTGTTGTTATCCCATTGCTCTAAGTAAGGTTTTATATCTTTTTCACGCACAAGCTTGTCGCTTTGTGAGTCGGCGGGCATTAGCTGGTTGCTACAACCAGCTAATGCAAATGGTATTAGTAATATTATTAAACGAAGTTTCACTTTAAAGAACCTATTACAAAAAACTAGCTCTAGCTATTATGCAATAAAAGCGCCAAATAAATAATTTATAATCTAATTGGTTTGTCAGTGTAGTTACTCACAAAGCAATCAACTTTATAGAATTTAAATACCTCACAATCATCCTCAGCACTTTTAAAGTTAAAATACTCACCTAATTTTAATCGATAATAGGTTTTGTTATTAACTTTTGCTTTTTCAATGTTTGTCGTGATTTTATCCTTAAACAAAGGCGCTGCTTTTTTGTTAATGTGCTTCCACTGCTTAGCAACACTCTCTTCTGAATCAAGCGAAGCTACCTGCAAAGCAAATACCTTTCTATTAGTATCAACCATTGCCACTTTTGTTGCCTTCGATATTTTAGAAGCGACCTTTTTATTCATCCTTGGATTAATAGCTTTTACTGACGAACGAACAGAGCGGTTACTGTAACTTTTTGGAGGGGCTGTAATCATTTTTTTAGGCACACTTGCATGGCGACTGTTGTATCGCTGATTTTGTAGAGCGTCCCTATTAGTTGGTTTTGCGTAGCGATTACTATATCTTTGCTTTGGGCGATCAACTTTATCTGACGTGCTTGCGTAGTTATTACCATACCTGAGGTTTGGCGATGTATTAGCCTTAATTGATGAGCGTGCATAGCGATTGCTAACAGCCTGATTTGATTGCGCTATTGCTTTACTATTAATAATATCTAAATTATCAACTAAATATGTAAGCTCGCGTTCTAATTTTAATAGTCGCTCTATACCAGAGCGCGCCTGTTGCCATTGCAAAGCGGCATCTTTTAGCTGTGCTAGCTCAAGTGCGGTAATGGTTACATATTCAGGAGAATCTTTAACTTGTTCATTTAACGTAGTTTTATCTGGCGATATAGTACAGCCACTCCCAATTAACATGAGTAACGCTATAACTAAATATCGGTGATACTTTATGCTGCATTCACACATTGATTGTTTCTCTTTCAACAGTTTAGATCGCTAAATTGAGCCAATTTACAATTGGCCTAATAAAGAACGTTAACTACAAAACAACTTTAATTAACATAAAGCTTACATTACAAACCCAGATCTGTCTGTATAACTGCAAAAATAGTTATAATTAAAGTCCTGAAAAAGCAACTTTACAATCAAAAAAAAAGCGCCATATAGGCGCTTTAAATAAATAAAGAACTGATTAGATTAACGTTTTAATAAAGGTCTTAAGCTCATCAGCAAATTCATCGCGGCGTAAGGCAAATTCAATCGTCGCCTTCAAATAACCAATTTTACTACCACAATCATGGCTTCGGCCTTTGATAGCATAAGCGTCTACTTTTTCGTTTTGCATAAGCATCGCAATTGCATCTGTTAGCTGAATCTCATCACCAGCACCTTGTGGTGTTTTAGCTAATAATGGCCAAATATTTTTACTCAACACGTAACGACCAACCACAGCAAGGTTTGAAGGTGCCTCGTCAACGGGTGGCTTTTCTACCATACTCTTAATGGGTGAGCTTTCACCTTGGTTTAACTCAACATCACCTAAATCAACAACACCAAATTTATCTACGTCATCTTTAGGAACTGGTTCAACCATAATTTGACTATGTTTACTTTGCTCAAAACGAGTGATCATTTCTGCTAAATTATCTTTTGTTAAATCACTTTCCACTTCATCGATAATAACGTCAGGTAAAATAACCACAAAAGGTTCATCCCCTATAATAGGGGCAGCACAGTTAATAGCGTGACCTAACCCTTTTGCCTCACCTTGGCGCACATGAATAATCGTCACGTCGTTAGGGCAAATAGACTGTATTTCGGCAAGTAATTGCCGCTTTACACGTTTCTCTAAAGTAGCCTCTAATTCAAAGCTAGTATCGAAATGGTTTTCAATTGAGTTTTTACTCGAATGCGTTACTAACACTATCTCTTTAATGCCAGCGGCAACGGCTTCGCTCACAACGTATTGAATTAGTGGACGGTCTACAACTGGCAGCATTTCTTTTGGAATTGCTTTAGTGGCCGGTAACATACGTGTTCCAAGGCCCGCTACAGGGATCACTGCTTTCATTATGCTCTCCTTATTTTTTAAACTGAAAATGGGTACTGAATCGCTTCATGGCATTGATAGCCAACCACCTCAAAGTCATCACGTGTTACCCATGTTTCTATATCTTCGAGTGATTTAATCTCTGGGTTGATTTTTAATTGGGGAGAAGCAAATGGCTCACGCTTTAACTGCACATCTCGCATTAAATCGAGCTGGTTTTCATAAATATGTTTTATGAACTAAAATATTTTTATCAACCTAGTAGTTTTAAGGAATTAAATAATTAAACGCAAAGACTGACCTATTGTAGCTTAAACCCAAGATATTCAATATATTTTATTCTATCAGCCTAATGAATTTATTTAAATAGAGAACCTGAAACCAAACTATTTATTATGAACCAAATAAAAAATAACATCCTACTGATATTAAGAAGTAAAAAATCTCTCTACATTAGAAAAACTAAAAAAATTTATTAATTTTAAACCTCGTCTGCTTAAAAAATTCTAACTTTGTAGTGGTCAACTAATTTGGCTACTGTTTTAGGATCTTTGTATCTAATCACAGATTATATTGATGAATATATCGACTTCCCGGATATGGCTACATAATCTCTGACTACGAATTAAAAAGATTAAGACAACACAAAAATTCAACCCAAGCTATCAGGTTTTGCAATTGGACTTCATCAAATCTTAAAGTCGTGTATGTGCCATGAGCGTTATACGGTTCCTACACTAGTAACAATAATTTAATTCATGGGCTTTGTTGGAAAAAAACCATAGCGTCCTGAATTTTTCTTAGTAAACTGAGTAACTTGCCTTCCTGAACTGTACTTATTCGGTATAGATTTTTTATTTTCAAAAACAATAATTTGTTTAGATTTCCAGGCTGCCAAACTATCAAAGAGCTTAATATTTACATCCGTATCACTAAGGTCATCTGCCTCATCATCTGGCTCCTCATAGGCAAGTAATGGCGAATCAAGTATGGAAAAACCTAAGTGAGGTAATTCATTATCTTCTGTATATCTCATCAGTCCGAGAGTCGCAGCAGCATGCGTAATAGCTCGGTGTCCTTTGCCATTACTAATTCTATGCTTCCCATTAATAACAAAATCACCTGTTTCTTTATCAAAGTGAACATCATTGGAATTAGGTAAGCCCCACTCTTGCAGAAAACCTCTTACTTCTTTCGAAAGCTTAAACAGAGCGCTTGTTGGTAACGTCCTTTCACTTTCTTCCTTGCCTTTAGATTCCTTTTTAGAAGCTGAATTTTCTAACTCTACTTTCTTTCTAGTTAAAAGCATTAATTGCTCATGCTGTTTTATTGAATCATCAAGTTCGGATTTTAAATTAAATAATTCTGTGTAATTTGTCCGCTGTTCATCCAATTCAGGGTTCACAACAGCTAATTCTTTACCAACAGAAGATATTTTTTCTTCTATATTCGGCAATTGCTCTATAATTGACTCTAACTCAGAACTAAGATTGTTCACTGTAAATTGAAGCTCACCATTAAGCCCTTCAACCTTGGATTTTTCTGATACAGCAGCAGCAACAACATCTTTAATATCTTTATCACAGTCTTGATGAGTTTTATCCTCAGAAACAAGTCTTCCACACGTAGGGCATTTTTCAGAAGGCAATGCTTCAAGCAAAATCCCTGTTTCAGAGATACTTTCCAGTCGAGCCATATCTGAAGCATACTGTTTTTGCAGCAGTTTGAACCGGGATAACATTTCGACTACTTCATTAATTCTGATGCTCTTGAGTTCTAATTCGTCTCTTAAAGCAGCCCGGTTTCTGACTAAACTATTGTATTTTTCTTCATTGGCATCAAGGGTAGAGCGTTCTTTCAATATAGTCTGTGACAACATCTCATCTTGCTGTCTAAGCTCCGTCAGTGAATTTTCTAAAGTAGATACATCTCCTAACGACTTACCCTGTTCTTCTATTAGTTCCTTTAAAACCTCAATTTTTGCTGCTCTAGATAGAGCTTTTTTTTCAACTTCTGCTGGCAATAGTGAACTATCATCCACCCCCGTAAGAATAAACTTCAACCTAGATTTATGCTCAGTTAATTTTGTGTATTGTGTACTAATATATGGTGAGGATTCTTTTTGAATATTTGCTTCATTAACAATCGCAAGATCTAGAGAATTCCTTAGAGTTAAACTAATCAGTCCATTCTGCGCATTCTTTTTAAGTTTCTTGTTCGATAAATTCACTTTCTCGAGTATAAAAGAGGATATACTTTTTATCTTTTTAGTTTCACTTTTAGCCCTAAGAATGACAGGCTCTATGTCTAGTGGTTTTCTTTTATGTAATCCTTCGAAGCACTCATAATCACCACCCTCTATACTTCTTACAAAAGTGAAGCAATCTGATTTAGAAAACGCCACACCTAGGATTACTTGGTCATAACCTTCATGTTCAGGAAGCTCTTTCAGGGGCTTTTCTGTACCCAGCATAAAATCAATCCCATCCAAAACGGATGACTTACCTGTATTTGAAGGGCCATATACTACATTCAAACCACTTCCAAATTCTATTTCTGCCGATTCTTTTACCGGGCCAGTAAAAATAATAAACCTAATTTCCATCTCAATAATACTCAGCTATTTTTTGCAATTGACATCTCTGCGGTTTGGAATTCATTTCTCCAACGATCAAATGCGGAATTGAAGATTTCTGAGAACAACCTATCACCGTAATCGTTATACATTGTGACAGCCCACTCTGCTCTTTGACTAAGTTCTTTTATATATTCATTTGTTAAGCTTTCGATAAAGACACTAGCAAGCTCTGTTGCACAGTAATAGAAGCCATCAGCTGTTATTACTTTCTGTACAAGCCTTTTGCTTTCCATAAGAACAAGGCCATTTTCAATTAACGGCCTCCTCACCAAAAGCTCACCACTTCTTTGTAGAATATTCGGATGTAGGCTCGGTGGAGCATTTTCAATATCTCCGGAATGAACAACAATATGATCTAAAGCTAACAGTTGCTGTATATCGAATTTATTTGAGAGGTCAGCAACTAATATACATATGGATCGTACCCCTGTTTCTAAAGCACTGTTAAATATGAAATCTGAATGTAGAGTTTCACTCATCATCTTCCAACCATTTTAATTTGTCGTCATTAGCCAATTGGTGGCATATACCATATCTATCTTTCACTCTTATATTTTCAAATAAACCATTTGAATCAAGCGGCACAGACTTTGACTCATTTAAAACAGCCTTAAGTTTAATTAGACTATTTTCATGCTCGTCTTCTGCTGTATCTATAACTCCATCAAACATGTCATTTTGAAGATCCTCAAATGTACCCAGCGGAACAGAATCTCGAGCAAAGGTTCTTAATGATTCAGCAAAGTAGAACGATTCTCTTTGCCTAATAAAATGCTTTGTAAGATCAGGGAAACTATCAATCTGAAAATCTTGTTGCTTAATACCTTTGCTATCAGCATAAGCATTATATAATTGCTCTATATAGCGAGCCTCATTATTTTGAAAGACCTTAGGAGGCTTTGAAGGCGCTGGGCGTTCTTTTAGTCCACCACCAAACCTTATTGGGTAATATGGGGTTTCTCTATATTCCTCGACAACTTCATTTACGGGTTTGTATTTGAAAATACTAAAGTCAAAGCACAAGACGAATTCCTTGAATTCGCCCTCTAGTGAAATCTCTTTGGTTGTAGTTATACTCTTCGAACACCAGCTATCCCACTCTTCTAAAAGCTTACTCTTCAATTTTTCTGAATTTAATAATAATTTTTTAAGTGATGGGCCACAGTCCTTAGGGGAGAAAAAGTAATATTTTTTTGGCTTTGTCAAATTTCCAGTATAAACATGCCATAATAACTTACCGATTTCAGGAATCGCAGTCCCTGGCGCCAAAGGATCACCTTTATAGTATTTGCATTGATAATTTTCCCAGCTTCCAGAAAAACCATGCTCAGTGTGAAAACAGGCAACGTCTACACCATAATCATTTGCCCCACCTAAACGCGTTACAAGGTGATACTTTGATTTTTGAAATGTTCCCCATTCTTCTAGAAAATATTCCCATTCTTCGGCTGAGAAAAGAAACAAGTGCTGCCTAGGAGTTATTAATTTACCATAAGAAACTTGATGAAAAGACGCTGAATCATTTTCACTCTTAGGTTTAGCTAATTCGAGAGCATTTAAGGCTAAATTTAACACTTATAAAACTTCCATTTTCTAGGCATGATCCCACGCTTTGTTTTATCACTCGAATCTCGGGCATTCATGTGAATAGATTCTCCATATAACGCTCTGTTAATGGGCAAAATATAGTTGGCTAAAATAAGTAAAAGCCAACTGTATTTTGTCCTTGTTAAACAGTTTGTTATGTATTTTATTTTATTTTATTTTCGAGAAACTCTTTCGTACCAATTCTAGGGTCTATTTCTTCTAGGCATTTTTGAAAGTCCTTTATTTTCCCATTAATTAAATCAGGTTTATCCGCATCTATACTGTAACCAATCTTCAGGCAATTAAGTTGCTGGTCTATCAGCTTGGTCTGAACCCAAACATAGCCATAATAAGATGTTGGAATGCCCAATATGATACCTAGCACCCAAACCCAATTCCGTAGTAAATAACCAATAATATTTAAAAGCAACTCATACCTCCACAACCAATCCTGATAAACACATAACACCCAATTAACGGGCAAAAAAATTGTTGTCTATAATGTTTGAGGCACGAAAAACAGCAAACTGTTTTTTGTCCCTGTTTAATTGACTTATTATACGTTTATTCCATAAAAATTATATTCATATAAGTAGGCCTTATTTCATTTTCTTCACACCACAAATCGAATTTTTCACGTTCAGATGAAACAAAACCAGTTCCATCGTCATTTGTAATCACAAGTGTAAGACTATTAATAGGTCTCAAAAAATCTCCATCAATCATAAAATCTCTACTGTTAGTTAGAGAGCCAATAACATGCTCTAAGCTAGAGTTCTTATTATTTTGTAGGTAATCTTGCATACCTTCATCTAATGGAAAATAACCGCCTTGCATTGCCATTATATTTATTGCAGACATTTCAGCTGTACCTATCGTATACGGCGCCCAAACATTATCATTACTTCGAATTAAGTCTTTTTCTTTCATTTCTATAGTTTTATACAACCATCCAGCTCTATCTTCTATTTCTTTAGGTATTGCTAGCAACAAGGGTTGAATATTGTCCATGTGAAGTCCATCATCCCAAGGCATTTTCACATCAAAAAATATTGCAATTTTAGACCAGATTAATTCTAAGATCATTTTTGCTGGATTATGCCTAGTCGAAAAAGATATAACCCAAGAATTTTGATCTTTAATTACGGTAAAGGGAATACCATTACCTTTTACAATACAATATTCATTAGAGGTTACCAATGTTGGCAGGCTAGGAACTCCAAGTCCTTGACCACCATCTTTACCTTTTTCTTCAAGGATCTTTATAAAAGCGGTTCTTAAGCCATTCTCACTTTTATAACCTTCGTAACCATGAATAATACTTACTGGAGCTAATGATTCCTGTACCAAGGCATAGAATAAAATACTGTCACTTTTTGAAAGATGATGTATGTCCAAGTATTTCTTTGGTGCTATTTTTCCAGTAATTTGAGAGAAGCACTTTCTAGCAATTGAGATATCAGGTTCATAATTTTCAGTTTTTAACTTATTTTCAAAGTGTTCAGAGAATCTCTTTCTTATTCCACCTAAATGTTCAAATGCATCAATGTAATCTTTTTTTCTTAAAGTTTTCTTAACTTCAAAAATACAAAGGATATTTTCTATTTCGTAGATGTACTCGTCTGTTAGTCCATAACGAACACCATCACCATGAACCAACATGCAATCAATCTGTTCCGGCAACATTTCGCCACCAACGGATATAAAACCAGACACTACTTGTAAATTGAGATTTTGTGGAAGGATAAATGCTTGGTCGATGCCTTGTTTTGTAACCTCTTCATATGCACTGCCTAGTGTAGGCATATGAGGCATCTCAAAATCTTTTAACTTTGTTGTTTCTTCTTGAATAAACAACTCTAAGAGTTGAGAGGCTTTAATAATCATCGGTGTTCTCCGTCCTTGAGAAAAGTATAACGCCTCAAGCAGAGGCGCAGCTTTGCTGCATCCCTTGGCTTGACTTGTTAGTTTCTGTTGCTTCAGCTGATTGCATTTTTTGAACTAATGATGGCTCTTCAGTTGCCTTTTTATTTTGAGCCTCAAGAGCTTTTTTGTAAGATTTCTCACTTACTATATATTCTTCTGCTCTTTGATTAATTGAAGAGTATTGGCTGTTAAGTGAATCAATTTCGTTTGATAGATGCTCTAAATCTAAGATTCTATCAAAGTATAATGCTATAAGCCGTTCACACTCCCTTGCTACCGCAAGGTATTCGTTACCTATTTCTCGATGGCCTTCATAACTCTTTTTAAAATTAAAGAATGTCTGAACACCACCAAGCAACGCCGCAGTCAGTGCTAGAACTGCTCCAACCCATTTGCTCCAATCGGGCAATTCGGTTCCCAGTAAAGCAAAAAACACTGAACCTAGAATCAGGTTAATTACTACTATTGGAATACCACAAAGGATATGAAGGTGGCGTCCATTTTGGGACGCATAGAAATGACTGTGCTTACCAAGATGGGAGTTCCATCTCAGCTTTTCTATTACATCAACAGTGTATGGAACAGATTCCATTCAATTCTCCTAAGAAACTAACGCCAAGCTCACCGGCACATATTGCGGAGAGCGTTTTTGTGTGAAAATGGAGCGAAGCGACTCACACAAAAACGAGCGTAGCAACATGTCTCCGCGTGCAGCTTTTTGTTAGGCTTTTTCACTTAGCAGCCCTGAACGATTTATGATTACCCCACGAGCAAATTTAAGTTTATCAACCAAACCTGCTTGCGTCTTGGGAGCCTCATCTGAATCACCAAGTGGACAATAGCTACCATCAGAAACAAGACCAATCTCGCAGCTTCCATGTATCGAATTAAGGATAAGCATTTTATCTTCATCTTCTTTAACAGGTGATTTTAGGAATCTATTAAAGTAGTTAATTTCCTCATTCTTAGTCATATGGTTAACTTTAGAACAATAATTCTCACTGCATTGAACGCTAAGCTCATGAAAGAGAGTGTTAAAAATAGGCTCATAGCGATCAAATTTAAATTTATCAGGTAGCTCTGTATTCGTTTCAGCGAATTCTTCAGGATTGTACAGCAATTTAGCAGTTATCTCCTCACCAGACCTAAAAAGAAGACATTGCATTATATAGGACAAGCCCTGAATTAATGGAGCTTGGTCTCTATTTAAAGAACTACATTTGAATATAAATGGATATACATTTAGCATCCCAGTTGCAGCAACAGAGAACAGCCTAACTTCATCTAAGTCTAGCCCCCATTGGTGGTTAACTAAATCTCCATAAGCCACCTCTGCCAAAACTGCTATTAACGTGAGATATGAGTTTTCATAATACTCATCCCTTTTATCCCATAATTCATCTAGCTCGCCTCCAGCAGGAAGTAGCATTAAGTTTGAAAATTTAGATTCGATAACTTTACAACGACCACTAAATGCAAGCGACGATGGAAGGAACCTGGCTAATGTCCGTGGGTTTTTTCTTAAGAGAAGCTCTAGATCGTGCCCTTGCCAAACTGAAATACTCGGAGTTTTATGTGTGCTCTGAAAGTCTTTGATCCAATCTAATGTGGGGTTGGATATTGTAGCATTGGTGATAATAAGAACATTATCTTTAGTGTTGTTTCCAGAGGCATTTAATATCGTACCTTGAACTTGTGATTTTTCTAATTGTTTTTTTCGGTATTTTACTTCAAACCAGTACTTTTCTTCTTTGGAAGCTGAAGGCAGAACAGTCCAAAATGTTGCCTCTAAATCACGCCCACCATCAGTGGCAGAGTTACCTTCTCCTCCTTTCCTCCACGTTAAATTAGAAAAGCCCATCTCATCCAACAAATGAAATATTAGATTCTCGAAGTCTACGGGACTAATTTCGGAAAAATCTAACCGTTCCTGTAAGAAATCTATATCTGTAAGGGTAACTGATATGTCCGTCATCTAGACCTCTGTTTCATGGATGCCTAATAATTTAATAGTGCGCTCATCGCGCATATTTCTGCCGACTTAACGCTCATTTATCTATCTTATATAGTTTTAACAAATTACCTAAGGCATTACTATCTCTAAGTTTTGTAAAATTTTTAGGTAGAGTTAAATGAACCAATTGCGCGCGCCGCTCATTTTCAGGAATATATGCGCAAACGACTCAGCTTGACCAATTAATAAACTATGATATTTAGCTAATCCCAATGACTGGTTATCGCTCATAGCAGTCTGCCTGATGAAGTCTAAACTTATTCACTTAAACTGTAAGAACTGATATGAGCTAGTACAGCTGATATGCTATTTACGACAAAGTCGCTCGGTAATTAGAGCGACATAATCCCTTGGTAATCACACTAGTACATCATCATGTTTTTAAATTAAAGCTGTTGTTTACTTAACAAACATCCAAATACCGGCAGCGATCATAAACAGGTTTTCTGTTAGGGAGATAAACCCTAGTGGTACGTTACTGTCACCGCCTACACACGCACATTTTAACTCTCGTTTATCTATATAGACTGCTTTTATCACTGAAACAGCACCAACCCCACCTATGAACAATGAAATAGGGGCAATAATATAGGCTGGTAATCCGGCTATCATTCCAATGCCAACAAATGCTTCTAAAAATGGGTAAACATAGGCGTACCTGACTACTTTCATAGCGACTAAGTCATAGGTTATAAATGAATTAGTAAAGCTAAATAAGTCTTGAAGCTTTTGTATTGCTAACACTGCCATTGTTAGGGCTACAAACAGTTCAGCGGTTTGCATTGATAATAAGCTATTATTCGCTGCAAAACTAAATGCCACACTAAGCAAAAAACTAACCGAAAAAATCGCAATCACGGGCGTGTAAGTTGTACCTTCTTGCCCAGCTTTTGGCTTATCAAAGTAATCGCGTAAGTCGACATAGCCACCTATACGTTTATTATCAATAAATGTTTGAGGTGTAGTTTCTACACTGTGTTGTTTTTTAAATTCATCTGTTTGCTCTCGAGAAGTTAATAGCTGATCATCAACTGTATATCCCTCTCGCTCTAGTAGGTCTTTTGATTTTAAACCAAACGGACAAATATGCTCATCTGTGGCCATTCTAAAAAGTTGGGCTGATTTACTCATGTTTAGCTCCCTTTTATGTATTGGTATAAAATTTTACTTAGCATTAAAATCCGGTACGGTCCTAGATTGTGCTTGTTCCTGAGTTTCTGCTAGGCCATTTTTTTCTATATCGTTCAGTAACCACTGCATCTCTTTAATCTCACGACGCTGTGCTTCAATAATATTTGTTGCAAGCTCTTGGACGCGCTTGTCTTTGATATTAGCTCTATCACTAGTCAGTATAGCGATTGAATGATGCGGTATCATGGCTGACATCCAAGACTGATCGTTGACCGTTATTTGCGAACGTACTAAAAATAATGCGCCTACAAAGCTAATAATGCTGATCCCTAAAACTACGCTGTTTTTCTTTTTATCCTTATACATATTTAGCATAAACAACAGCATAACTACCGCCATTGCAGCCCCCATATAAATAGCCATATAGGTACGCGTTTCACTAAAAAACACATGGCTTAGCTGATAACTATTCAAATACATTAGTACAAACATGACTAATGTTGATGTGGCTATCATTAAGAAAAATTTTAAATACTGTGACATTACAATGGCTCCTTTTCAGTTGTTCAACTTGTATTTTATTTATACTAAGGGGTATTACTTACAATTTATAAGGCGTAAGCCCACTATATATTTAATCATCGCATTAATACTTACGGCTAACTCAATAACTATGCCATAAGAGTTAAAACTGCACTGCGTATTTGCTGATATGCTTATAAGTATGTTGCTGTGAATCTTGAGTAAGTACTTCAATATTATATTTATGAAAACGATTGCCCATCTCCATACCTGGCGTGCCAACAGGCATTGCCGGAACTGTCAGCCCGATCGTTTTCTGAGGGTGTTGTTCAGCTAAAAACTGCTTTATATATTTAGCTGGCACGTGCCCTTCAAAAACATACCCATCGGCTGAAACAGCGCTATGGCATGAGCGCATATTTGGCTTTATTTGATATTGAGCTTTAATTAGCCCCATATCAGCAACATCTATTGCTTTTGTTTTAATGCCACTTTCATTAATATGCTCAATCCATTTTTTACAGCACCCACAGTTTTTACTTTTATAAACTGTCAACTCAATCTCTGTTTTATCTTTTTCTATGGCCTCTTGGACTGGCAATACACTGTGTGGGTTTTCCATACTTTTTACTGATATAGACACCGCCAACATCACTGAAAGTGCAGTTGTTATGTACGTTAATCGCATGTTACTTCCTTAATTTGACCAATGAATATGTGTGATTTTCCAGCCATTGCGGGTCTTTTTTAGAGTCATTGACTCCATACCCGTTGTGTTAATGGCTTTACCTTTGTAGCTGCCCATCGTTTCACTTCGCGAAATGGAGTAAGCGATATCACCACTTATATAAACCTGATGTTCTAATAGTTTGCTATTAACCGAACTGAGGTATTTCATATCCGCTAGCATGTGGTGATTTGCATATTCATCGGCAGAACGCTCAACGCCTCCGCCTTCAAAAATAATGACGTTATCAGCTAATAATGAGCGAGCTTTTTTTGATCACTTTGATTTAATGCTTGGTGAAAGGCACTTACTGCTTGCGCAGCTGGGGTATCGGTACCAACAAATAACACACGCTCATTTGCATGTTCCTCATTCTTGTGTGCGCTTACAGCTAGTGAGTTCAATGCGCCAAAAAGTAATAGCGATGTTATGATTATTTTTGCAGAGTTATTAAACATGTTGCTCTCTTTTTATTAAATTAATTTGGGGGACCAACAAGTGTGGTGAACACGCTTGTTGTAATAAGTACAAAAGCAGCTATCAGCATTTCTACACTGATGGAACGTTTTAGTGTACCTACATGCTGTTTTTGGGTGATTCTCGGAACTAAAATTAGTTTGTGCCAAGCCCCCATCATAAGCATCGCGCTCACTAGTAGCAGTTTTAGCAAAATTAATTGCCCATAACTTGACGTGAACAGCGCTGATAACGAATGCAGGTAATTAAGCAAAAGCGCTAAACCTGAAATAAGCAGCACAAATACAACGATGATGGCTAAGTGCCCAAACAGGTGCATTACCTTCTTAACTTCATGAACAGATAATATGGTACAGCTTTTATATAGTGGCCACAGTGACCCCACCCAACTTGCTATTGCAAGAAGGTGAAAAGTTAAAATGCTTTTTACTAACCCATTTTCATTTGCACTGTGACCTGTGAAAGTGAAGCTATATGCAATAGATATAAGCAAAACCAACATAACTGTATTATTTATAACCACTGCAAAACGGTGCTTTATGTTAATGCGCCAATTAAGTGCAACAATCATAGCCACAAAAAGCGCTGCGCCTCTGAAAAGAGCTTGTTCTCCTATAACTGATTGCCAAACAATCTCTTGCATAAAAGGGTCTAGCATTCCCGCTACACCAGATTCTGCAATTGCACCAGCTTCAATTGGTACTTGTAAAATGACAGCAATAAAACCCAATGCCACACATTGAATTTGCCAGCGCTTTAAATACTGAGAGAAACTTATAAAGTGATGACCAGATAAATTACTGGCGATAATAAAACGAATTAAAAAAGTACCAGCAAGTGCGGCCAAAGCACTATAGCTTGCTAGCTTTAATAATAGTAAAAGTACTGACCATTCACTTACTTGTATCATGCTGCTACTTAATGATTGTGTTTGCTGTGGGCATTAGATTGTTCTTGCATCATATTACTTGACTCACTTTGATGTACCATAAAAGAAAACGAATCTGACATTTTATGTCCATCCCCCCCAAGTACTGTCCATTTAACCGTGTAGGTACCATGTGCTAAACTCGGCAGCGACCAATTAAAGTCTGTGCTTGGGGTGGAGCTAGGTTTGAAATCAAAGTTTATTGATTTATTTTTTTCATCTTTGATGATGACTTTTGCTAGCCTTACTTCACCACCAAAAGTTAACGAAAGTTGCTCTGGGCTTTGCATTAACATGGCTTCTTGCGTAGGTGTTGATTGCTTGAGTGATATATGCGCTGATGCGGAAAATGTAAGCACTAAACCTAAAATAACTACTGCAGAATTAAATAACTTCATAATTACCTCTTATTTAAAATGATTAAAACCAAAATTTAATACCCGCAACAAATGCGGTGTTATTGCTACTTTGTCCACTTGATGTGGCATAGTCGGCGGTACTGCCAAATTTATTGCTCCATTCAACGCCAATATAGGGCGCAAACTGGCGTGTAAACTCATAACGAACCCTAAAGCCAATCGCGCTGCTTGATAGGCCACTTCCAAGTTCGTTTTGTTTATCGTTTTTGCCATAAAGTGTAATTTCGGCTCGCGGTTGTATAATTAACTTTTGCGTGAGTAGTAGTTCGTACTCTGCCTCTAACGTAAATGCGGTACTGCCTCGCTCACCTACGTACGCTGTCATATCAAGTTCAAACCAGTAAGGGGCTAAACCTTGTAAGCCAAAAGCCAACCATTGCCGATTTTCACCTTCTTTATTGTAATCAAGACGAACACCTGCTTGAGTATCCCAATATGCTGATACGGCGTGACCCCATAAAATATCGGTTTGGTTTTCCTCAAGGCTTCCTTCGCTGAAATCCCCCTCAGTTTTAACTACCAATCGATCAAAGGTAGTGCCGTACCATGCTTGTAAGTCAAATACACCTGCATTTGCTTGCTCGTTATATTCAAGACGATCGCCTAGTAATGCGTAAAATGGATGCTCATCAGCGAGTGTTAATCGCTCATTGCCCTCAAGCACATATGGGCCTTCTGTTAAAGTTGTTCCCGCAGAGTAAGCATGAGGGTCTCTTGCATCTTTAGGTGCATCTCCCCCTTGTGGTTGCATCTTAGCGCTACTCTTTTGTGCCATTTCACTTTGCGCTAATAAAGGGAAGCTAATTAATGAAGCCCCAGTTAACATTAATAAACCTAATGATTTAGATAGTTTTAATTGTTTCATGATACGACTACCTCTCTAAACATGCCGGCATCCATATGGAATAATAAATGACAATGCCAAGCCCAGCGCCCTACATCGTGAGGGGTGGTTAAGAAGCTGATTCTTTGTGCGGGTTGAACAGGTATCGTATGACGTCGCACTTGCACATCACCTTGCTCGTTTTCTAAATCACTCCACATACCATGCAAATGCATAGGGTGCGTCATCATGGTATCGTTTTGTAAAATAACTCTTAAACGTTGGTTATGCTTCATATGCACTGGCGTGCTTTTACCAAATTCTAAGCCATCAAATGACCAGCTATAACGTTCCATATTTCCGGTTAAATGCAGCTCAATTTCAGCTTCTGGCTCTTGCTGGTTAGTGATCCCTTCAAGTGAGTGTAAATCTGCAAGTGTTAAAACACGACGACCATTTTTACGTAAACCAATACCAGGATCATCAAGATTTGTTCTCGGCATATCAACGCGCATATCAACTGAAGCTCCATACTCCGTTTTTGCATGACGCACTTTAGAGCTGGCAACCGCTAATGGGTTTTCAGACATACCATGTTTGCTATGATCCATCGCCATTGGACCGTGATCCATAGCGCTATGATCCATTTCTTTAGAGTTCATACCTGACATGCCAGCCATACCTGCCATTGCAGAATGCTCACCGCCGTGGGTCATATTGCCCATCATATCGGTCATCGTTAACCATTCAACAGGGTCAAGTGCAGGTACTGGCGCATCAATATTAGGCGAGCTTGATAAAGTTCCTTTTGCGTAACCAGAGCGATCCATACTTTGAGCAAAAATCGTATAGGCATCATTTTTAGGCTCAACAATTACGTCGTAGGTCTCACCAGGGCCGAATCTAAATTCATCTACTGTCACAGGTTCAACATTTTGTCCATCAGCTTGTACAACTGTTAACTTCAGCTCAGGTATTCTTACATCAAAAAACGTATTGCTAGAACCGTTAATAAATCTAAGCCTAACCTTTTCGCCAGCTTTAAACATTCCTCGCCAATTTGACATTGGCGTACTACCATTCATTAAAAAAGTCATTGCAGATGCTGATAAGTCAGCAAGATCTGTAGGGTTCATTCTCATTTTATTCCACATTTCCCGGCGTTGTAGCGCATTTGAAACGCTGCTATTTGAAATGTCATCAAAAAACTCTGGAACAGTAGGTTGATTAAAGTTAAATACATCGCTCTGTACTTTTAACTTGCGGAACAAATCCATTGGGTCATCATCAGTCCAATCAGATAATTGAATAACATGCTCGTTATCTGCACTAATAATATCTTTTTCTCGCGGTTCAATAATTAATGCACCGTACATGCCAGTCATTTCTTGAAAGCCACTATGTGAGTGATACCAATATGTACCGCTTTGTTGTAATTTAAATTTATAAACAAAGGTTTCGCCAGGCATAATCCCTTTAAAACTGATACCAGGTACGCCATCCATTTGATACGGTAAAATAATGCCATGCCAATGAATTGAACTCGGTACTGATAACTTATTTGTTACTCTAATAGTAACGTCATCGCCTTCTTTGAGGCGCAAGGTAGGGGCGGGTATAGAGCCATTGATAGTTGTCGCCATACGTACTACGCCAGTAAAGTTAACCGGCGATTCATCTATAACCAGATCAATTACTTTGCCGCTAAGTTCGGGCACAGTGCCTGTTATTGTTCCTGCTACTAAAGATGATGCAGCATGTAATACACTCGGAAAAGCAGCAAGTACACCTCCTGCAATTAAGCCTTGAACAAATCGTCTTCGTGGTGTGCTAACCTGTTGTGATGACTTTTTAAACCCCATTTCCTTACTCCTTCATACCAGAATATGTATTGAGTATAGAAAATAGACCTGTCTTCAACATGACGCGAACATTACAAAGTTGTAATCTTGGTGTCATGTTGCTGTAGTGACAGATACTGCATAATATTTGCAGAGGTAGTTGTTAGGACTTTAATGAAGGAATTGTATGCGCTTATTAGTTGTTGAAGATGAAGCAAAAACGGGAGATTATTTAAAACAGGGACTAAGTGAAGCTGGTTTTCAGGTTTCTTTGGCGCGCAATGGTCTTGACGGTCATCACCTAGCAATGACCGACTTATTTGATGTAATAATACTTGATGTCATGTTACCTGACGTATCCGGTTGGAAAATTTTACAGTCGCTACGTGAAGCAGATAACAAAACCCCAGTACTATTTTTATCTGCTCGCGATAGCATAGACGATAGAGTAAAGGGGCTCGAACTTGGTGCTGATGACTATTTAATAAAGCCTTTTGCTTTTGCTGAAGTTTTAGCAAGAGTACGCACTCTTATTCGCCGTGGTGCAGTACAAACAGTTGACGATATACTGATCGTTGCTGATTTAGAAATGGATATTCCAAAGCGAAAAATACAACGTGCAGGCAAGCGTATTTTATTGAGTAATAAAGAGTTTAGCTTACTTGAACTATTGTTACGGCGCGAAGGTGAAGTACTGCCACGTTCGTTAATTGCTTCTCAAGTATGGGATATGAATTTTGATAGCGACACCAATGTGATTGATGTTGCCATTCGTAGGCTAAGAGCAAAAGTTGATGATGACTTTACTATTAAATTAATTCATACGGTTCGTGGTATGGGCTATAAATTAGAGGTTGAAACTGATGGCTATTAAGTCACGGCCTTTATCACTTACGATGCGTGTTGTGTTGTTTGTGGCTGTAACCGTTATTGCGTGCTTAACTTTAGTTGCCACCTTAATAAATAGTTCGATAAAACATCATTTTTTCAAGCAAGATAGTAGTGAACTGCATGTTATTAATCAATCTATTGAATTAGTTTTAAGACAACAGTATAAATCAAACCTGAAACTTAAAAATGAATTATCTAACGCTGTAGCGGGTCATCACGGTGTTTACTATCAGGTAAATACCGCAAAAGGAGAGCTCATTTTTCAAAGTTCTGAACGAGATTTTAGTGATTTTGTAATGAGTGCTAAGGCTTCAGCTGGCTTTAACCGTAACAACATTACCTCATGGCAAAATGATACCCACACCTACCGAGCTCTGGTGAGTAATTTAAGTACTGGGCAACAGCAATACAAAATTACTACAGCGATAGACATGAGCTTTCATTTACACTTTCTCAATCAATTTCAACAAAGCCTTTGGGCTATTATGTTTGGCTCTGCGGTACTCATTTTATTGGTGGCTTGGTTTGCTATACATCAAGGATTAAACCCTTTACGAGGTTTGAGTCAGAAAATGCATGACATCCAAACTAATAAGATGGATGTAAGGCTTGATGAAAATAAAGTGCCTATTGAGCTTGTTAATATGGTGCAGTCGTTTAACTCGATGCTCGACAGGCTCCAAGGTGAATTTATTCGTTTATCAAATTTCTCTAGTGATATTGCGCATGAGTTACGTACTCCACTAACAAATATAATCACTCAAACACAGGTTGGTTTATCTAAAAAAAGACAGTTGTTAGAGTATCAAGAATTATTGTTTTCTAATCTAGAAGAGCTGGAACGACTAACTAAGATGGTTAGTGATATGCTTTGGCTTGCAAAAACTCAGAATGGACTGGTTAAACCCGTTCAAAATACTCTAAAAAGCCATGATGAAATTGAAGCATTATTTGAGTACTTTGATGCTTTGGCTGAAGACTCATTGATTACATTTAAGAAAAAAGGTCAAAACCTTTGTTTTTATTGTGACAAATTACACTTTCGCCAATTATTATCAAACCTCCTATCCAATGCAATAAGGTATGCCCCAAAAGGCTCATCAATCACAGTAAATAGTGAAATATTTACCGCTGAAAAAATATGTATTTCAGTGATTAATACTGGGGAGAGAATACCTTCTGAGCATTTACCTTATTTATTTGACCGCTTTTATCGACCCGATAAATCGCGCCAACGACACAGCGATGGAGCTGGTTTAGGGCTTGCAATAGTTAAAGCTCTAGCGCAAGCAAACGGTGGAAATATAGAGGTCAGTTCAAATAATCAAACTACCAGCTTTAAAGTTTTTCTAAATTTAGCTAAAAGCTAATTATTAAATTTAATAACCCAATGTTTGCTTGTACCTCTAGACTTCCCAGCTTTCATTAAACACCGGTTTATAAACTTAAAGTACAAAACGGAAGTAAACTTCCGATTTGTAAGCCTATATTACTATATTTCGGAAGCAAACTTCCGTTTCTAGTGCTTCAAAGGTAGTTATAGGAAATTTACTTCTGTTTTTCGAAAGCGTTAACCTAGATAGCTATATGAGCCACTTTTCGGGGGCTTATTTGAGCGAATAGCGGACGGTCGGGTAAACTCGTTTTTGGACAAAAACGAGTTAGAGCCGGAGGGCGGATCTGTAAAATGTATAGTGATAACAACATCCTGCTAAGCCGCAGAAACGGAGTTGATTGTTTGATAGCTACCAGTACAATTAAGTATTTAGGAGCCTCATCACATAATTGCATTCCCCAGCCTTTATTTCTATGTAGGGCTAAATAAACTAATCAGTGTTTAAGGCTAAAGAGAATGTGATTTTTCTGTCACTAACTTCTGCACTTAATTGCGCATCAATTGCTTTACTAAGCGTTTTAGCGATTGATAACCCCAATCCAAAGTTATCATTCGATGTTCTTGAAGTGTCTTTTTGCCATAAAGGGTCAAATAATTGGTCTATATCATTATCACTCAAAGGTTCAATAAGGGAGTTAGTAACTGACAAAAATAAAAGTTTTTCTTTTGAAATCATTGTCGAAACTAAAATTTTTGAATTTAGTGGGCTGTATTGTTTAGCGTTGTTAACTAAATTGCTAATAATTGATTCGAGGGCAAACAAGTTGCTTATAATTGCTGGTGCATTCTCATTCAACTCCAAATTTACACGCGATAAATCAGTGTTTTCTAAGACTCTGGTAATGACTTGATTTAAATCACAAGCATCTTGTTTGATTAGCTTACCATTACTGTATTTATGTAATAGCAATAAGTTCGACACGATATTTTTAAGCCGTAAACTTATTTTCAACGCTTCAGGCTTAAAATCCTCATTGAGCTCAATCTCATTTGGAAACCTGATAGCAACTTCTGCCATATTTATAAGTTCGGCAATGGGCGTTTTTATTTCATGGGCAATATCGGATGTAAGTCGCTTTTCCCTTAGGTAAAGTTGTCTATTCTCTTTAATAAAAGCATTTAAGCTTTCAACAATAGGCAAGAGCTCTTGAACTGGCTCTTGTATAAATATCTTAGAGCCTTCACTGGTAATACTTAACTGACTGATATCTTGGTTGAGTTTAATTAATGGCGCAAGTGATGTATCTATCGCCTTCCTGACAAATAATCGAATAAATACAATAACTGTAATTATGGTGACTATAAAAATAACGTCAATCAACCAAAGTACAAAATCAACTTCCTCAGAAGACGCTGCATAAGCTAAAGTCAGTGGCTCATCATTTGTTTTTTTATATGTGTCTACTGATGTATTGTCTTTTTCTTGTGGTATAAAACGACTATAAAACACCCGACCATCTCGGCCATCAGATAATTGTATAGGGAGTATTTTTGACTCGCCAATTTCTAAGCTTTCATATGGTAGGTTTTTAACTTCAAATAAATCTAAACTTTTTGAGCGGGTAAAAACACTTTCTTTGCTCCATAATTGAAAGTACTCAGGCTCTATTTCCCCTTCGAACTCGGGCAAAAACTCACTAGAAAAGTTAAACGAAAAACCTTCATTAGTTTTATGTACTAAGGTCATTAACATACCTGCTTTGGATTGCAGGCTGCGATCAAACTCATTATCTATCCAACTATCAACAGCAATGTCGGTTGCCAACAAAATGCATAAAACAAAGCTAGTTATAGTTACCGAAAGTGTAACAACTAATTTACTGCGAATAGATTTCATTATTGTCCTTGTACAATATAACCAAAACCACGTTTGGTCTGAATTGGCAGCTCCCCTCCTGCAACTCTTACTTTTTTGCGAGCAGATGATAAATGGGCTTCAATCGAGTTCTTTGATATCAAATCATATTGCCCTGCAAGGTAGGTACTTAGCTTTTCTGCACTAAACACTTTATTTTGATTGCTAAATAAACATTCGACAATTTTGTACTCGTTGGGTGTTAAGTCGATAACATTGTCAGCAACTTTTAGCAGTTTTAACTGTAAATTCAGTGCTAAATTATCAATAGTTATGATATCACTCATCATCTTCAATCCTCCACGGCGCATTAAATTTAGCAGTCGAGCGTGGAGCTCATCAAATGAAAAGGGTTTAGTCAGATAATCATCCGCTCCTGTTAAAAGCCCTAAAACACGGTCTTCAGGTTCTTGCTTAGCTGACAAAATTAAGACTTTAGAATCAAGCTGTTTGGTTCTTATGGTTTGCAATAAAGTAATACCATCGATACTCGGTAACATAATATCAAGTATTATAAGCTCATACTCACCTGTCATCGCCATACTCAGCCCTTGTGCACCATCACCGGTGTCATCAACCGCAAAGCCTAGATTTGCTAAGCCAATTCGTAAACTACGCCTTAGTGACGCTGAATCTTCAATTATTAATAACTTCATGTGTTACTCATTCACCTGAAATGCATCTTCATCATTAGGTTACGCCATATAGCTTAAGTTTTACTTAAGACTTGCTTAAGTTTCCATAGTTTAGCCAATATTAAGTTTAGACTCAGGATTTCTTAAGTTTCGGTTTTTAGTATTGCTGCAATTATTAAGATCGAGCACAACTATGACAGCAAATACTTCCGTTTTAAAACCCTTGTTGCGTTTTACTATTATATTGATATCAATCTTTATAACTTCCCGCATTGCTTTATTGTTTTGGCAACATTCAAGATTAAATGATGGTGATATTTGGCCGATCATATCAGGAGCAATCAGAATAGACTTAAGTAGCATTGGATACTTAGCAACTATTGGGGTTTTTATACTGATACTACATGTAGTTGCACGCCCTAAAACAGAGCTTTTCCAGCGTATTTTTACACTTTACGGTAGCTGCGTTGTAACTGTAGTTGTTATTGTTGAAGCATCAACACCTGCATTCATCAATCAATATGATGTAAGGCCTAACCGATTATATATTGAATACCTTGATTACCCACAAGAAGTCTTCTCAATGTTAGTGCATGGCCATCTTTTTGCAATGCTAAGTACATTGCTTTTGGCCTCGTTAACAAGCGTTTATAGCTATCGCCTTTTATGCAGAGCATTCACACAACCACCGTCACTGAAAAAAGCATCCAATTTACCCATTCTAATGGCTGCTTTAATAATCTGCTTATTTGCTGCTAGAGGTACATTAAATCACCGACCGCTTAACCCTGCATTAGTCTATTTTTCTCAAGATTCACTAGTAAACTCACTTGTTCTTAACTCCACTTACAGTGTTGCGTTTGCGCTGAAAAACATGGGTAACGAAAAAAGTGCCAGTAATTTGTATGGCACAATGCTTCGTCAACAAATTATAGATACGGTCAAAAAGGCTTCTTATCGAAAACAGTTTGTCGTTGGAAATATTCCAACCTTGGCGCACAACAAGCCTTTTGTGTCTGGTGTTAAAAAAAACTTAGTTATAATACTTGAGGAAAGTTTAGGTGCCCGATTTGTTGGAGAACTTGGTGGGTTAGATATTACGCCCGAACTTCATAAGCTATATCAACAAGGGTGGGGGTTTGACAACCTTTATGCTACGGGCACGCGCTCCGTAAGAGGTATTGAAGCAATTACTACAGGTTTTACACCATCACCATCTCGCTCAGTAGTTAAACTATCTAAATCGCAGCATAATTTTTTTTCACTAGCGGATGTATTCAGTCAAGAAGGTTACAAAACACAGTTTATCTACGGCGGTGAAAGCCATTTTGACAATATGAAAAGCTTTTTTCTAGGAAACGGGTTTAACGATATTGTTGACATCAACCATATTGATAATCCCCAATTTATCTCCTCTTGGGGGGTAAGTGATGAGGACTTATTCAATCAAGCAGATAAAGAACTGACTAAATTAAGTAATTCGACAGAGCCATTTTTTAGTCTTGTATTTACTTCTAGTAATCACGATCCGTTTGATATACCACAAGGCAAAGTATCGCTACCCAAAGGACATAACCCTGAAAACTATAAGCGTGATCTTGCAATTAAGTATGCCGATTACGCACTAGGTAAATTTATAAATAAAGCAAAAACACGGTCGTACTGGGAAAACACCGTATTTTTGGTTGTGGCAGACCATGATGTGCGTGTTTTTGGCTCTGAACCTGTCCCTTTGAAGTCTTTTCATATACCAGCTGTTATTTTAAACAGCGATATGAAAAGTAAACGCGATCCAAGACTCGTTAGTCAAATTGATCTACCTGTTACTTTGATGTCACTTTTAGGAATTGACCAAGCAACCCCTATGCTGGGCTTTGATCTGACTAAAAGTTATCCAGTTGAACGCGCAATGATGCAGTACTACGACAATTTTGCATACCTAGAAAATGATCGCGCTGTCATCCTAATGCCAAATCAACAAACCAGCTATTGGCGCTATAACAAACAAACCAAAATACAAGAAAAAAATGAACAGCTAAACGTTGATCAAACGTTGGCTGAAAAAGCACTAGCTCATGTGTTATTTAGCAACTTAGCTTACACCGAGCAGCTTTATCGTTTAGCTGATAAAAGTAGTGATAAGGAATAACTATGAAAATTGCTTTTAAAAGATTTTGTATTTCGTCTTGGCAAGTAAGTTACAGCCAATTTGTTTGCTTAGTTTCAATGTATATCGTTATCGCATTTAATGGCTTGTTTTTATACAAGACTTTTATGGCTGCAACACAGTCAGGGCATATAAATTGGCTTTTTATCGCGTCGGTCCCTTTATTGCTTTTCTCATTGACTGTTTTAGTTTTAAGTTGGTTGTCCTTAATTACTTTTGTTAAAGCTATACTTCTATTTAGTGTTTTAGTTTGCTCATTGTTGTTTTATTCAACACTTAATTATGGCGTTATTTTTGACAAGAGCATGTTACAAAATATTGTTGAAACAAATTCAGGTGAAGCATTTTCATACTTGAACTTTCAGCTTGTGTTATTTATTTTTTTATTGGGGATTGTACCTACTTACTTATTTTCCAAGTTCACAATTATTGGGAGTTTTAGAGTTCGTTTAAAAAGTTTTACGAAGCTAAATCTATCAGCTTTGCTCTGTTGTGCCTTAATCGCTGTACCCTTTTATAAAGAGTACGCTTCTGTTGGCCGCAACAACCGACAGCTAACAAGTTATATCACCCCGTTTGCATTCTATACAGCAAGTTATAAATACCTGAGGGATAATTACTTTTACCCACCATTACCTTTCAAGGTACTCGATAACTTGCCCACTTTAAAAAATAAAACGAGCACCTCGCTAACTGTAATGGTTGTCGGGGAAACAGCTCGGGCGGCTAACTTTTCACTACAAGGCTATAGTAGAGCAACGAATACTTATACTCCCAAGTTAGGCGTAAAGTATTTTAGTAATGTTTCATCGTGTGGAACGGCAACGGCTATTTCAGTCCCCTGTATGTTTTCACGACTGAACCGCAAAGAATATGATTCTCGGCTTGCTAGTAGTCAAGAAAATGCTCTAGACATTATTCAGCGTAGTGGTGTTGAAGTAACATGGATTGATAATAACAGCAGCTGTAAAGGAGTGTGTGCTCGCATCAAATCAGACAACATTGAGCCGAATAAAGAACATCCGTTATGTGATGGTCATTACTGTTTTGATGAAATATTAGTTACGAAACTAGCAGACAAGATAGCGACTAGTAACGCTAAACATAAATTGGTTGTTCTACATATGATAGGTTCACATGGACCAACTTATTATCGTCGTTATCCTGAACACGAAAGTTTGTTTAAACCTGATTGCTCTCGAAGCGATATTCAGAACTGTAGTACAACTGAACTAACAAACACATATGATAATACTATCGCATACACAGATAAGGTGTTAAGCCAGTTGATAAAAGTATTACAAGCAAGTAACGAAACAAAGAAGTCACTCCTATATGTGTCAGATCACGGTGAGTCACTTGGTGAGAAAGGTTTATACCTTCACGGGTTTCCATATGCATTAGCACCAAGCGAGCAAACCCATATTCCAATGATTTTTTGGAGTAATAAACTCGCTAACTCTAAATTTAATCATTGTATTGAGTTACAACGCTCAAAAGTATTTTCACACGACAATATTTTTGACACTTTACTTGGCTTAACTCAAGTAAGCAGCAGTCAATACCAACCTGAATACGATATTTTTAACGCCTGTAAGGCCCTAAGTCTATAAAGAGAGTTTCCAATGCAATTTGATAGTGCAAATAAGCCGTCAGGTATTAATCGAGTAGTTTTAGCTTTTAAAAATTCACAGCGTGCATTTAAATGGCTTGCTAAAAATGAAGCTGCTTTTAAACAAGAGCTTTTTTTACTCGCTTTATCGCTAATTATTATTTCGATTTGGCAGATAGGTATTTACGAAAAGGTCATGCTACTAATCTCTGTTTTATTTGTGATATTCGCAGAGGTTGTTAATACAGCAATAGAAGCAACAATAGACAGAGTTGGCTTAGAGATTCATCCATTGTCAGGTCTCGCTAAAGATTTAGGCTCCGCAGCAGTATTAATTGCGCTATTGATAAGTTCATTCGTCTGGATTTCTGTATTTATAAGCTATATTGGTTATTTTTAAAATTTATCCAATCTCAATGATCGCTTATCGCTCATTTGCGACCGTCGCCTAAACTCGTTTTGGGGCAAAACCAATTTGCAAAATATGCAATTTGCTAACTCGAAAAGGGTATGTTCTTAGTTTAAAACCATCTAGGATGGTTGCGATCGATTTTTTCTCAGTATCACAATTTTCTCCGCGCGAGCGAAACTGCTATAGCAACGCTACTCTAATCGCTTTACTTAGACCATTAACTCCCATAATTGTGAGCATTCTTCTGAAGTTGTAAGCCAGAACATGAAGACTTATTTCTGTACTCACGCTTTTTAAACCTCGTGTTAGTAAGTGGGTAGCTCCCATCCAGAGTTTTATTGTGCCAAAGGGGTGCTCAACAGTTTGCTTGCGATAAAGCATCAATTCAGGTTCATTCTTTAGCTTTTGAAGCATTTCTTCTGTCAGAATCTCATGCACCCACCGCCTTATTCGCCTAGGGTCTTTTTTAGAGTTAGTGCACTGACTTCTTATTTTACAATCTCGACAAGCAATGTGATTGAAGTAAACATCAAGGTATTTACCTTGCTCAAATACCTGCATTCGATTTTGAAGTTCATTACCAGCGGGGCATAAGTAAATATCTTTATTTGCATCGTATTTGAAGAGTGAGCGGTTAAATATCCCTTTCTTTTCAGAGGACGATGTATCCGTCTTGGGCATGATTGGCTCTGCACCCAAATCGATAGTATCTTTTATATCGGGCTGGCTGAAGTAACCTTTATCTGCTAATACCCTTATATCTTCCTTGCGCAATGCTTTTTGTGCGAGTTTTGTCATTGACGCAAGCTGGCCTCTATCTGGCACGTTGGTCACCTCATGCGCCACTATAAGGTGGTGCTTGGTATCAACCGCACTTTGCACGTTATAACTCACAACTCTTGTAAAACCTTGAGTTTTCATTAAACGTGAATCAGGATCAGTAGTGGATATTTGCTTGTCAGGATGAGCTTCAACTTGTTCTTTAATCTCGTGTAGTTTTTTTAACTGGCTGCGAAAGTCAGCTAGCCTATCTTTTGTGGCTTTAATTTTTGTGACGTTAGCTTGCTCTTTATCGGCTTCATCAAGTAATTCAAGGTAACGTTCAATGTTCTTTTCGACTCGGTCGATGTGGAATTTAACTTTGCTTGGCGTAAAATTATTGCCTTTGTTGTTGCTAGCTTTAAACTTACTACCATCGATGGCAACAACTGGTTTCTCAAACATATTCAGACGACGGCAGACTTCAACAAACGTTTTGCACACATTTTTTATACCATCTCCGTTGTCTTTTCTAAAATCAGCAATCGTTTTAAAGTCGGGTGCCAACTTACCAAGTAGCCACATCAGTTCAATATTGCGTTGGCATTCGGTTTCTAATCGGCGGGATGATTGAATACGGTTGAGGTAACCATAAAGATACAGTTTTAATAATGTGGCTGGATGATACTTAGGGCGGCCTGTGGACTTTAAAGTTAATCCTTTAAACCCCAATTCAGCTAGATTTAGTTCCTCAATGAAAACATCAATCACTCTGACCGTATTATCTTCACTGACGTAATCTTCCAACGATTCTGGAAATAACGTTGATTGGTCACGACTTTCACCGCTTATAAACTTTGACATACTGCCTCAACCCTCAACTGAATCAATAGTCTAATTATATAAATATCAGTATATTAAGTGAACTAAATGTATAGATTAATAGATCATAAGCAGAACATACTTAGACCAAAAGGTGATCAGAGTTTTCACACAGTCTGTGCCATAAGCCGACCTTGAGACACATAGAGATTAAGACTGCAAAGATACGAAAGCGGAAGTTAGCTTTGGCCTGTTTAACGACAAATATTCCGACAAAGCAGTCATGACTATTAGTTTATTGTTAAATCTAATCTTTCTTTTCGTTCATCTACTCAATAACCCCACGCTAAACGTGACTTTAGCGTGGGGTTAGAGTTCACAGTAATTTTATCTGGATAGCTCTTTTATTTTTTTCTCTGAAAACCAGCGATATAAAACAGGTAAAACAAATAATGTTAACAGTGTTGCAGTTACCAAGCCGCCAACAATAACACTCGCTAATGGGCGCTGTATTTCTGCACCAACACCATTAGACATTAACATCGGTATCAAACCTAAAGCTGATGTTATAGCAGTCATAAGTACAGGTCTTAATCTTGAAGTAGCGCCTTCAAAAACGGCTTTAGATGCTTCTAGACCGTCTTTAATACGTTGGTTGATACTTTCTACCATAACGACCCCATTCAATACCGCTACACCAAATAAGGTAATAAAGCCAACGGAGCTTGGTACAGACAAGTATTGTCCAGATAAATATAAGGAGAAAACTCCGCCAATTACAGCAAGCGGCACGTTGACCAATATCAGCATAGCTTGACCAACAGAACCAAAGGCAAAGTAAAGTAGTAGTGCGATTAGTGCTAACGATAAAGGTACAACTATAGCTAACCTATTTTGAGCACGTTTTTGACTTTCGAACTGGCCGCCAATCGAAACAGAATAACCTGAAGGTAAGTCAACCTTTTCAGCAATTACCGTTCTGATATCGGCAACCACGCTTCCCATATCTCGATTTTGTACATTTGCTTGGATAACGACTCTTCGTTGTACATCATCGCGTCTAACTTGTGGTGGGCCTGACTCAAATGAGACTGAGGCTACGTCACCCAGTCGCACCCAAGCACCAGTAGGTGATTGAAGCCGAATATCAGCAATAGCTTCTTTGTTACTTCGGTACTCTTCCTCTATGCGAACGTAAATATCATAACGTTCATTACCATTGATTATTTGTCCGGCTGCAACACCACCAATACCATCACGCACAACCTCCATTATGTCACTCACAGACAATCCAAAGCGTGATAGTTCTTGCCTGTTAGGACTTATCACCAATTGCGCTTCACCAGCAATTTGCTCCAATGCAACATCCCTTGCACCTTCAATGTTTTTAATTGCTGTTTCTATTTCTTGACCTTTAGCCGCCAGTACCTCAAGTTCAGGCCCAAACAACTTTATCGCCAACTGAGCCTTAACACCAGATAGTAGCTCATCGACACGAGTCGCAATAGGTTGAGAAAAGTTGAGTAGCAACCCAGGGAATTCTTCTAGAGATCTCTCCATTTTTCCTTGAAGTTCATATCGATTAGATGCACTGGTCCACTCAGAAACAGGCTTCAACCCTATGTAAATTTCGATGTTATTCACTGGCTCTGGGTCTCCACCTATTTCTGCTCGACCAATTCGGCTTAATGCATAGGTTACTTCAGGAAAAGCCATTAGTTTTTCTTCTAGAATTGGTGCCACAGTGAGCGCGGTATCTAAACTGGAAGAAGGTGCAAGCGTTGCTCTTAAGTTTATCGTCCCTTCTTCTAACTCAGGTACAAATTCAGTACCAATTAATGGAACTAATGCAAAGGCAGAGAAAACTAATATAAGTGCGGCTGAAATGACTAATTTGGTGCGTTTTAGTGCGAATGTAAGCCCTTTTCTGTAGAGTTTGTCTAATGGCCTAAGAACAAAGCTTTCCCTCTCTTTTACACCTGACTTAAATAAATAAGTAGCTAAAGCGGGTACAAAAAACAACGCAACCACAATAGCAGATATAACAGCTAAAATGATGCTTATTGCCATAGGTTGAAATAACTTTGCCTCAACACCTTCAAAGCTAAATAAAGGCGTAAATACAACTAAAATAATAGAAGCTGCAAAAAATACGGGACGAGCCACTTCTTTACCCGCATTTTGAAGACGTAGCTTAATACCATGCTCATCTTGTTCTACATCATGTGGATCAGTATCAGCACTAGGCACTCTTTCTTTTACAGTTTTTAAATGGGTAGAGTCTGGTCTATTTAAATGCTTAAACATGTTTTCAACCATCACGACTGAACCATCAACTAGCATACCAATGGCTACGGCAATGCCACCCAATGACATAAGGTTTGCAGAAATGCCCCACCAAGCCATGATCATTAACGCGATACCAATTGAAATTGGAATAGATATTAGGACAAGGAAGGTTGCACGTATATTCATTAAAAATAGTGCTAATACAATACAGATGAAAATAAATGCTAGTAATAGTGCATCAACTACTGTATCAACGGCTTTTTCAATCAAATCAGCCTGATCATAAAATGGTTCAAAGCGAACACCTTTAGGCAATGCTTGATTAATCAATGGGATTCTTGCATTGATACCATCAATGGTGGCTTTAGTATTAGACCCCATGCGTTTTAAGACAATGCCAGAGACAACTTCACCTAAATTTTCGACTTTACCGTCTTCGGTTTTGCGCGTCATTGTGACAGCACCTTGACGAATTTCACTGCCCATTTCAACTTTAGCAATATCCGAAACCGTCACAACTGTCCCATCAACTGTTTTGACGGGAACTTGTTTGATATTACTAATACCAGCGTCACCACTTTCAAACCAACCTGCACCTCTAATAACAAGCTGCTCTTGCCCACGGTTCATATACCATCCGCCAACATTGGCATTGTTGTTATCTAGGGCACCAACAACGTCTTCTTGCGTTAGGTTATAAGAAAGAAGCTTAGATGGATCTACATTTACTTGGTACTGCCTAACAATACCTCCAAAGGAGAGTACATCAGTAACACCATCGACAGGCATAACGAGTAATTTTACTACCCAATCATTGAGACTCCTGAGTGCCATAGCATCATAGCCTGCATCTTTATCTGAAATAAGAAGGTACTGAAATACTTGGCCTAGCCCTGAGGTGTTTGGCCCCATTTCGGGTGTGCCGACACCTTCTGGTATCAGTTCTTTTGCGGCTTGAAGACGCTCAAATACGAGTTGTCTTGCAAAGTAAATGTCGGTGCCTTCTTTGAAAACAACCGTGACGCCAGACAAGCCTGTTTTAGAAATTGAGCGCACTTGTTCTACATCAGGTAAGGCATACATGACCGCTTCAATGGGGTACGTAATGAGTTGTTCAACTTCTTCAGCAGCTAGTCCTGGCGCTTCAGTATTTACAGCAACTTGAACATTAGTAACATCAGGAAAGGCATCTAAATTTAGTTTTGGTATAACCATAATTGCGCCGACAATTGTGGCAAACAGCGCAATCAAAATCAGGAGTCTATTATTAACAGACCAATCTATTATTTTATTAAACATAGTCTTACTCCTTAGTGGTTATGCGGATCAAATCCGCCTTTAGCGATTTCAGAAGCAACAAAAAATGCGCCTTTGGTTACAATTCGCGTCCCAATATCAAGGCCAATGATTTCCCTAAAATCACCTAAGGCTCGGCCTAGTTCTACTTCTACAGCTTTATATTCTCCAGGGTGGTCTTCGACAAATACGGTCCAATCACCATCTGCGCTGCGGATCAATGCTTCTTCTGGCACAGCCATCACTTTCTGCTTTGTGGCAAACTGAAAGTAAACTTTTACAAACATACCTGAATGAAGGTTATCATCAGCATTCTGTACCCCCAATCTAATAATTCTTGTACGAGTTACGGGATCAATTGTATGGGCTTCTTGGATAACTTTGGCATTGTAACTCTGGCCTTCTAATTTAAGTACCGCAGGAGAATCAATTGATAAATTTAGCTTTTTATTTGGAGAAACTTTTGCTTCAACCCATAGTTGTTTTTCATCAGCTAACAACATGACTGAATCCCCAGCATCAACACGTTGCCCTTGGATAAAGTCGTCTTGAAGCACGACACCTTCACGGTGCGCCGTTAATGCATATTGTCCAAATGCTTTAATGTCTTTGTTAGAAATACCATTTATTGCTTTTTCAGTTAACCCTAAAGCAATGAGCTTGCCATAGCTCGCATTGTATGTTGTTTCAGCTTGTAATAATCGACTTTCACTCACCGTCTTATTACCCAGCTTTTTTACACGTTGCCATTCGGTTGAAGCGATTAAATAGTCAGCTTGTGCTTGTGCCATTGCTTCACTAAATAATGTAACTAACTTCTGACCTATTTCTACATACTCGCCAAGCGCTGCATGGCGACTGATAATGACTGACTCTGTACGTGGTGATACCACATAACTTTTATAGCCATTAGCTTTTATTTCGCCAGGTGCATATACGGAGCTAAATTGATATTCAGGCTTAACACTTTCCACTTTAATGTTAGCAAGCGACATCTTCTTTGGATCAATAGTGATACCTTCTTCATGTTCTTCTTCTCCCTCTCTATTACCACCTTCATGGCCGTGCTCGTCATGGTCACCTTTATCTTCTTCATGTCCCTTTTCGTGTTCATGCTCATCTTGATGTTCTTTTTCTTCTTGTTTCGAAACGTTTTTGACAGAACCAGTTCCATCTGACGACTGTGCAAAAGCATCATGATTTGTAGTAAACCCAACTAACAGGCTGCTAATTACTACGGCTAAAAATTTTTTACTAATTACTGTATTCATTTTTGTAACCTATATTTTTAATAAATTTAAGATTTCGTTTTTCGCTACTGAAAAAACAAAGCGCTCAAATCTCAAATTTGGATAACTGACCCATACTTAAAATGAAGGATATTTCTGCAAGCTTGAATTGATTTTCCAAACGTATTCCTGCATGAAGCCCTTCCGCACGTTGATTTAATGCGAGTAAATAATCAGAAGTGTTTATGTCACCAGCTTGCCAGCGCTTATTTAATAAATTTGCGCTGCTAGCCAACCTACCTTGGGTGAGCTTTTGCCATTGCTCGTAGTATTTTCTACTGACATTAAGCGATTCATAATTAGCTTTTGCTTCAAAAGACTGCTTTCGATATACCGACTGAAAATTCGCCTCGGCTGCAATGGCTTCTGAATAAGCGGCTTTAACATTATCTGTATAGTTATTTCTGATGTTTAAAGGCATTGAAAAAGTCACACCAACCAAGTCTTCATCTCCACTTTTCCCTGCGCTAACGCCAATGGTTGGATTAGCTTTAGATTCCATAGTGGTTAGTTGAGCTTTAGATTGTTGTCCCTTCCATTTCGCTCTAGCAAGTTTAACTTTTGGATGTTCCTCAACCCACTGGGAGTTAAATGAGTAGCTTGTTGCTCCAAAAGTAAATGAAAACAAATTGGTAGTATTAGGCGTCCAATCAGGTAATAACTCCTGAACCTTTACCTCTGCATTTTTCAAAGCAATTTGAGACTCAGATATTTCACTAAAAATTTGCGACAAGTTTAAATAGACTAGCTCAGCGTCAAGTGGCTCTAGAAGTCCAGCTTTTCGTTTGTCTTCAACAATTCCAACGAGCGTTTGCAATTGCTCTTCTCTTTCTGAAAGTAACTGAGCAGCTTTTTTTGCTGCTTGCCAATTAACTAATGCAGTTAAGGCATTAGCCTTTTTAGAATCGAGTAGAGATAACAATTGTTGCTGGTTTGCATAAACATCAATTTCACCAATGGTTTTATTTGTTGATTGCTTATCCCAAAAATCTATCGTTTGACTGATACCAATAGAGTAATTATCAAAATCACCTTCTTTTTCATAGCTTGCTTCAAGCTCTGGGTTATATACGGCTTGAGTTAAGCTTTTGGCTCTATGATTACTTGCATTAAGTAACTCTTTAGCCGCAACAACTTCGGGATCTTTATTTATTTGACTATCTAGCCATGAAATACTTTTCTGTTTGCCATAAGTGGCAACTGAAAAACTCACAGCCATGCATAAAGACAGGGTTAAACCTGCATTTTTTAAAAATATATACATAAAACTTCTTAATTTTTTAATTTATAAACACGAACCCTTTATCCTTCTCATGGACAAATAGGTCATTAAAAATCAATCTAATTAAGAAATGGGTGGGCGAAGTATCGCTTCAAGGTAAGTATTTGTTTGATCAATTTGATAAGGCGTTTTATTGATAATGTTTAGTTTGCCCGTGGTATTTGAATTACTGACTAAAATCCAAGATAAGTGGCTGCCACTGCAATGACCGCAGTGATGACAATCTTTTTCATTATGCTGCTCATCACCTACATTATCATTTGAGACATTTCGATCATCTGCATGATCATGTTGAGTTTGAAGGTGCTCTATATCTATTTGGTGATTCTCAGATGTTGAGGATGCTACAGCAGTTAACGATTGTAAAACAATCGAAATAACCAAGAGCATTTTTAGTACAACATTAAGGTTCAAAGTTATCACCAGTTAAATATAGTATTTAAAATACTAGCAGAAACTATTTTCTTAAACTAGCTTTTCAATTCAGTTTCCACGCTTTTACATTAAATAATTTTTTTATTTGACTCTATAGCCACTATAGATTTTATACTTATTTTAATATTATTACGGAATGTTAAATATGTCAGAAAAATGTAGTGGTCAGTGTCAATCATCTTCTACCAATGAAGATGTAAAAATTGATACACAATTAGATAACTATAGTGGCGCGTTTGTCAGTACATTTAAAGTACCTCAAATGGACTGTCCTTCAGAAGAGAGATTGATTAGGTTAGCACTTGACTCAATTGAGCCTTCAGTTGGGTTGCAATTTGATATTCCTAGCAGTTTAGTCAAGGTTTTTCATGATGAAAATTTAGATGAGATAACAAAAAAATTACAACAACTCAATCTCGGTGCAGAGTTGGCATCAACTAAAGAAAGTTGCAGCACCGAAGCTGCAAAAGCAAAAGATCTAGCCCAAAAAAATGAGATGAAAGAAGCATCAACGCTAAAATGGTTGTTAGCCATTAATGGAGTCATGTTTTTTATAGAAGTAATTGCTGGGATTATTGCGCAATCTGCTGGCCTTATTGCCGACTCATTAGATATGTTTGCTGATGCTGCTGTTTATGGTTTAGCTATATATGCTGTCGGTAAAAGCATAAGCATGAAACTTAGAGCGGCACATATATCTGGTGTACTTCAAATTATTCTAGCGCTAGGTGCTTTGAGTGAAGTCGTAAGACGCTTTATTTACGGTAGTGAACCTATCTCTTCTTTAATGATGATATTTGGTGGAATAGCACTAATCGCTAACATTGCTTGTCTGTTTTTAATATTTGGCAACAAAGAAGACGGCGCTCATATGAAAGCGAGTTGGATTTTTTCCGCAAATGACGTAATCGCAAACGTAGGTGTAATCTTAGCTGGCTTATTAGTTACAGTAACTAGCAGCCGTTATCCAGATTTAGTGATTGGTTTGATAATTGCTCTTGTCGTTTTAAACGGTGCTCGCCGCATCTTACAGCTAAAGTATTAAGCAGAGAAATGAAAATAATGCACTCATCGTATATCAAATCAAATATATCATACGTGATAATGATTTTAATCGCGGTGCAGTCTGTGTTTTTTTCGCTAGAAGAGCTTGAAATAAACTTAAGTGAAAGTTCTTTTAGTTCATCACTAACTAAGTCTATTACCCCGCTAAAAGCTCCAGAAGACTCCAATATGCTTGAGGTGAATAATAGCAACTCTTCAATTGATAATTTTAATTTTTGTTGCTGTTGTCACTTATTTTTAAATGCTGATTCTTCCTGTAACATTTTCCAAGCAACAGATCACTTCCTTACCTACGCCTTAGTTTCTCCTGAGCTAAAAGGCTATATCTCGGTGCCATTCCGCCCACCTAAATACGCCTAAATTTTATAGAAAATTAAGAAAGGTCAAATGTTAATGACCTAAATATCACATATAAATTTATAGGAAAGTATACATGGCACTTAATACCTGTGTGCATCGCAAGATAGCAATTTTAAGGTGTGTAACACCTCGGCTTAAATATATCGCGTTTCTCGCTTTGTCACTTTTTACATTTAATGTTTATGCCTTTGAGAAGCAGTTAAACCTTCAAGAGGCAATTCAGTGGACGCTTAAACAAAATCCAGAACTTAAAATATTTGATTTCAAGCAAACGGCATTAATTGGACGAGAACAAATCGCAAGTTTAAATCCTGCTTATGAACTAGAGCTTGAAGCTGAGAACTTTGCAGGCTCAGGTGAATTTAATACATTCGACAGTGCTGAATTAACAGTCGCTCTATCTTCGGTTATCGAAATGGGAGATAAACGCTCAGCGCGGATTGGAATTGTTTCAAAATCAAGAACACTACTCACTGCTGAAAAAGAAGTCTCTGCGCTTAATTTAATGGCTCAAGTCACTGAGAAGTACGTGGAAGTACTTGCAGCCCAACAAAGAGTTATATTGGCAGAAAATGCTTTGAGCTTAGCACAAGAAACCTTAGAGATTGTATCTCAGCGTAACCGCGCAGGTGCTACTCCTGAGGCTGAAGTGAAACGCTCAAAAGCAGTCATTGCTCAGGCTAACCTCACCCTTCAATCTGAACAAAAGCGCTTGGAATATCTAAAGCTTTCTTTATCAGCTTACTGGGGAGAAACATCAGTGTCATTCTCTAGAGTAACTGGAGATCTGTTTCAGTTTGGCAATGATAGTGATTTTAGTAGTCTCTTTGCGAAATTAGAGAAAAACCCTGCTATTCAAGTTTATGCAAGTGAGCAGCGACTAAAAGAGGCCGAGTTACAGTTGGCTAAAACAGAGTCAACGGCCAATATCAAATGGTCTGTTGGTGTTAGGCGCTCTCAAGAAGCCAATGATACGGCACTGGTCGCTGGCTTTAGCTTACCTTTGTTTGCTGAAAAGCGAAATTCTGGCGCAATCGCTAGTGCGCTAGCAGAGCGTGACCAAGTTGCCATAGAGAAAGAGGCGACTAAGTTAAGATTTAGAAATCACTTACTACGAGCATACTCCAATAGAAAACAAGCCATATTAACAGCTAATTCATTAAAGCAGTCGGTTATCCCAATGCTTGAAGATGCACTGGAAGATACTCAAGACGCCTATCAAAAAGGTCGATATGGATATCTTGATTATGTATCGGCTAGACAAGAGCTGTTAAATGCTCGGCGAACCCTTATTGACGCGGCATCTGCTGCCCTAATTTATGGCGCAGAGATAGAAAAACTAACAAACGAAGCGCTGTCACTCTAAATAAACATCACTTTAAGTTTAATAACAATTTATTGATTCAGTGATTAACTGAATCGTTTAGGAATTCAAAATGAAAAACTATTTACTCGCACTATTGATTTTTATTGGGTATCTATCACCCATTCAAAGTGTTTTCGCTAGTGAAGATGAACATGAAGGCGAAGAAGGCATAAGCAAAATCGACAATAACATGGCAAAAAAGGTTGGTGTTGAAACAGCCTATTTAGCTTCAAAAACGTTGAACCAAACTATCCCTGTATACGGCTCTACGACGATAGGCGCTGAACAATTATTTCAAGTTGGCGCTAGATATAACGGCGTTATAAAGACAATAAACTTCACTGTTGGTGATACGGTAAAAAAAGGCGATCTATTAGCCGTTATTGAATCTAATGAGAGCTTAAATACTTATAAAATAACATCGCCTGTTTCTGGGACTGTTTTACAGCGAAATGGAAATATTGGCGGTATCACGCAAAACACTAGCTTGTTTGAAATCGTCAAATTTGACACCTTGTGGGCTGAATTTAAGGTGTTTACCAGCCAATATAATCAAATCAAAGTCGGTCAGCATGTTGATATTGAGCAAGGTGAACACGCATTCAGTTCAGTCATCACTAATATTATTCCAGCTAAAGATCAGCCTTATGTTTTAGCACGGGTACGATTAAACAACACTGAGTTAAAGCTAACGTCAGGTCAATTATTAAAAGGCAACGTAAAGATAAACCAATTTGAGGTGGATTTAGCGGTCGAGAAAGTTGCCATACAAGAGCTAGGTGGACAATTAGGTGTCTTTGTAAAAGAAGATGAAGAGTACGAGTTTGCACCACTTGTCCTTGGTCGTTCAGACAAAAACTATATCGAGGTCATTGATGGCCTCAGTAAAGACGCTGAATATGTAAACAAAAACAGTTATCTGATTAAAGCAGATATCTTGAAATCTGAAGTAGAAGACGACCATTAGGAGACGCAATATGATTGAATCAATTTTGCGTCTTGCAATAAATAGGCGCTATTTAGTATTAAGCTTGCTGATGGTAATCATCGGCGTTGGTATGTGGAGTTATCAAAAACTTCCCATTGATGCTGTTCCAGATATAACAAACGTACAGGTACAAATAAATACCTCTGCCCCCGGTTATTCACCTTTAGAAGCGGAGCAAAGGGTAACTTTTCCAGTAGAAAACGCATTAGCTGGACTACCAAAGCTGTCTCACACCCGCTCTCTTTCAAGATATGGTTTATCCCAGGTGACCGTTATCTTTGAAGAGGGAACCGATATTTATTTCGCACGCAACTTAATCAATGCAAGATTAGCTGCGATAAAAGGCGTTATTCCCTCTGGCTTAGAGCCAGAGATGGGTCCTATTTCCACAGGGCTTGGTGAAATATTTATGTATACCGTACAAGCTTCTCCTGACGCTAAAATGCCTAATGGAGAGCCTTATACCGCTATTGCCTTAAGAGAAATACAAGACTGGATCATTAAACCGCAATTGGCTCAAGTTAAAGGCGTCATTGAGGTCAACAGCATCGGCGGCTATAACAAGCAGTATCATATAACGCCGAAACCCGAAAAATTACTTTTTCATCAGGTAAGCTTTGAAGACGTTTCTGATGCATTACGTAAAAATAATGATAACCGTGGCGCGGGTTATATTGAGCAAAACGGACAACAAGTGTTAGTGCGCTCCATTGGGCAACTTGCGACAATGGATGAAATCCTCAATGTCATCATCAAAAAGAACGATGGTATTCCTGTAAAAATAAGTGATGTTGCCAATGTTGCTATAGGCAAAGAACTTAGAACAGGGGCTGCTACTCGTAATGGCATTGAGACAGTGCTTGGTACAACCATGATGCTGATTGGTGAGAATTCTCGCACCGTTGCTTTAGAAGTGGAACATAAGCTCAGCGAAATACAAAAATCTCTGCCAAAGGGCATTACCGCAGAGCCTGTTTACGACAGAACAACGTTAGTAGATAAAGCGATTGCAACCGTTACCAAAAACCTCGTTGAAGGTGCGCTTTTAGTTATTGTTGTGTTATTTATTCTACTTGGAAATTTACGTGCAGCTCTCATTACCGCTGCTGTTATCCCTATTTCCATGTTAATGACAATCACAGGTATGGTGCAAGCAGGAGTATCTGCCAATTTAATGAGTCTCGGCGCATTGGACTTTGGCTTGATAGTGGACGGGGCTGTAATCATCGTTGAAAACTCTGTCCGTAGGTTAGCACAGGCCCAACACAACGGTCATAGGCAAGACTTAAGAGAACGCCTAAATACCGTTTTTGAAGCCACTTCAGAAGTGATACGTCCAAGCTTGTTTGGTGTGGCAATTATCACTGTTGTTTACATCCCCATTTTCACGCTAACTGGCGTTGAAGGGAAAATGTTCCACCCTATGGCGGCAACTGTCGTTATGGCGTTAATTTCCGCAATGATCCTTTCAGTTACACTGGTTCCTGCTGCTGTAGCTGTGTTTATGAAAGGTAAAATCAGCGAAAAAGAAAGTGTAGTTATTCGTTCAACCAAGTCTATTTATGAACCATTGTTAAAAATGGCGATGAAATTTCGTTGGATTATTGTTTCATTCTCAACGCTGTTAATGGGGTATAGCCTTTGGTTAGCAACTACGCTTGGGACAGAATTTGTTCCTCAATTAAATGAAGGTGATATTGCACTACAGGCATTAAGAATTCCATCGACTGGCCTAGAGCAATCAGTAGAAATGCAAGAAGTACTTGAGCAACGTATTAAAGCGTTTCCTGAAGTTGATAAAGTATTCTCGCGCATTGGCACACCAGAAGTAGCAACCGACCCAATGCCACCGAGTATTGCTGATATCTTTGTTATTTTAAAACCACGTAAAGAATGGGCCGAACCTTCAAAACCAAAAAGTGAATTAGTTGAAGAAATGGAAAAAGTACTGAAAAACATTCCAGGCAACAACTATGAATTCACTCAGCCTATTCAAATGCGTTTCAATGAATTGATTTCTGGCGTTAGAGCTGATGTCGGCATCAAAATATTTGGTGATGATTTGGATCGGTTATTACTTACCGCAAAAGATATTCTAAATATTGTGAAAACCGTGGATGGTGCGCTGATGCTCGAATGGAACAGGTCACAGGTGTTCCATCTTTATCAGTAATTCCTAAACGAGAAGCGCTTGGTAGGTATGGATTGAACGTTACCGAATTGCAAGACTGGGTTGCCACTGCGATTGGCGGTGAATCTGCGGGGATCATTTATGAAGGTGACAGACGGTTTGAGTTAGTTGTTCGCCTACCAGAGCAAATAAGAACGGATATCGATAGCTTGAAGCATCTGCCGCTTCCACTTGAGAATGGTAACTATGTGCCAATTGAAGAAGTTGCAGAGCTTAAATCAGAGTCTTTACCCGCGCAGATTAGCCGAGAGAACGGAAAAAGAAGAGTTGTGGTTACCGTCAATGTTCGTGGTAGAGATTTAGGCGGTTTTGTAAAAGAAGTTAAAGCTAAAATTAATCAGGAAGGAGAAATTCCAGCAGGATACTGGCTTGATTATGGTGGAACGTTTGAACAACTAGAATCAGCAAGTAAGCGATTAAGCCTAGTTGTACCGATAACATTGGTTGTTATCCTAGGTATTTTGATTATAGCATTTGGTTCATTAAAAGATGCATTAATCATTTTCAGTGGCGTGCCTTTAGCATTAACAGGGGGCGTATTTTCACTTTATTTAAGAGACATGCCCTTATCAATTTCGGCAGGTGTCGGCTTCATTGCATTGTCAGGTGTCGCAGTATTAAATGGCTTGGTTATGTTGGCTTTTATTCGAGATCTTTGGCATGAAAAAGGCGACCTATACGTAGCGATCATTGAAGGTGCCATCATTCGTTTAAGACCTATTTTAATGACGGCACTGGTCGCAAGTTTAGGTTTTATTCCAATGGCGTTAAACACTGGAATTGGTGCAGAAGTACAACGACCACTAGCAACAGTTGTTATCGGCGGTATTGTATCTTCTACCATTTTAACTTTGTTTGTATTGCCTATTTTATATCAATGGGCGCATGGCGCTGAGAGTAACAAACAGCAATCCGACGAAATCTAAAAGCAAAAAAGCAGCTTAATTACTAAGTTATGCCTAATTAAGCTGCTTTTTATATTGTATGCTCCAAAATTTTATTGATAAAACTTACTCTGCTTCATCCCTACAATTTTCATTTAAAAACTCAAACTCTATCGTCGTATGCGATAAATGATAGGAAGATAATTTAGCTGCAACCTCTTGTTTAAGCTTAATTAATTCTTTAACGTCAAAGTTGTCACTCAGCTCAAGGTGCGCTGTTAAAACGTGACTTTCACCATCCAGTGACCAAAAATGCATATGGTGTATACCATTTACTTCAGGAAATTCAATTAATGACTGCTTAATACGCTCTTGGGTCTCTTTATCGGGTGCAGCTTGAAGAAAAAGCACCAATGTTGATTTAAGATTTTTGAAAACGTTAAATAAGATAAACAGCGTAAACCCTATTGATAATAGAGGATCTAATATCGGCAGTTCAACGAACAACAATACAATAGAGACTATAAGAACGGCAACCCAACCGAGTACATCTTCAAGTAGGTGCCATGTCAGCACTTTTTCATTTAGTGTTTCACCCGCTTTTAATTTGAATACCGCATAACCATTTACGGCAACACCGAGTATGGCTAGCCCTAACATCCCCTCAACTACAGGCATTTCAGGATTGGACAGCTTAGGTATTGCTTCAAATAAAACCCAAATAGAGCCGATAATCAAAACAATACTATTTACCAATGCACCAAAAAGTGTAAGTCGGCGATAACCATAGCTGAATTTGTCTGATGCTTCTTTATCTGAAAAACGACTTAAAATCCACGCAAAACCTATTGAAAGACTATCACCAAGATCGTGAACGGCATCCGCCATTATCGCCGTACTGTTTGTGAGCCAACCACCTATAAATTCGATAATGGTAAATATCACATTAAGGAAAAATGCCCAACCAATCCGGTCGTCTTTACCATGCTGATGACTGTGACTATGGTTGTGCATTTTGTACCTCCAGTACTTTTTTATTTCTTATTTTTGATACATTCATATTAATCAAATGTCGGATCACTCGTTGATACAACCAACGTTTTACACCTGATAGATTAGTACCTTTTTCGAGATAGAACTTATCTGGTGAATCATAAAGCCCAAAGTCGTCATGAATACCTTCTTTTTGAATATAGGTATCCTCTCCACGCCAATCCGTACCGGGTGAAGATAAGCACTTTGTTGCAACACCATAACCACAAAACTCATCTTTTGCTTGGCTAAATTTCTGCTGTAGTGAGCTTAAGTATTGCTCATCCAATATAAAGCCCTCTAAGTTTATCCAACGCCCTTCAAAGTAAACTTCTACCCAACTATGAATGATGTATTTAGGTGCTAACCAAAATACATAGCTTGGGATAGCACCTTTTTGTAGTTGCTGATCAATGGTAAAACCTTGGAAACGACACTGGATACCTAGTCCACGCAATAGTGCCATTAACAGATTACCCTTAGTATTACATTGTCCATAACCATCTGCTAGCACATCGCTTGCTGAAATATCATCACTCTTGTTATAGCCAAACATTATTTCATCTTTTACAAACTGATAAGCGGCACCAATTTTGTTGAAATTATCCAAATTTTTCCACCCTCGTTGATCGATCAGGGATTGGATATCTTTGTGTTCAAAATTAACGATATTCGTATTGTTTAAATATTTCTCAGTCATTTTTATATATCCCTTTCGTTGCATACCTATACTATAGATCCTATAGTAACTATAGAGTCAAATGTCTGGGGGAAATTGATGAAAATAGGCGAATTGTCAAAAAAATCGGGCTGTTCAATACAAACGATTAGATATTATGAAAGAGAAGGATTACTGTTAAATCCAAACCGTTCAGAAGGTAATTTCAGGCTGTATGATAGTAAAGCACTTAAACAATTGGAATTCGTAAAGCATTGTCGCAGCCTAGATATATCACTCAATGATATTAAACGTCTTATCGAATTAAAAAATAAGCCAGAAGAAAGCTGCTCTAGCGTTAATGCATTAATTGATCAGCAACTTGCACTAGTGAATATACGTATGAAAGAATTAAGGGCGCTTAAAGCTGAATTACAACAGATGGCAAGTGCTTGTGGTTCAGACAATACAATTGAAGCGTGCGGCATCATCAAATCATTGGATAGCTAAACTAAATATAACTTTAGATTAGTAGTATTCACAAAGGCAATAATGAAAACCATTGGCAAATTAGCACAATCATTAAATTTAAATGTAGAAACCATTCGTTTTTATGAACGAGAAGGGCTGATTACACAACCTGAAAAACCAATATCTGGTTATAGACAATATGACGAAACAATAGCAGGACAACTTAGGTTTATCACAAAAGCCAAAGCGCTCGGCTTTACGTTAAGAGAAATAAAATCGCTAATGTCTATGGACAGCAACTGCACTCAAGTTGAGCTATTAAGCCGACAAAAGTTAGCAATCATTCGAGACAAAATTAATGACCTTCAACGTTTAGAGAAAGTAATTGTGGATATGACAAATACCTGTATGCAAAACGAAGATCCAACACATTGCCCCATAATTGATTCATTAAAATGATTGACTCCGTACTTATATACGGAGTTTAGAATGATGGTAATATCAACCAATAGACTTTCAAATGATAAATAAAATATTAGACAGAGTAGGCTCTAGTGGCGTTTGGCTAGCGGCACGGCCTGCTTCCCTGCATTAAGGTCACTTGCATCGGCATTAGGACTAGGCTTCTTCTCTCACTTCGAAGGAATAGCTGTAAATACGCTTTTACCTATTTTTGCATCTTTGGAACTATTGGTAAACTTATACAACTCGCACAAAAATAAAAACCATACCAGAGCTGTCTTCAGCATTCTAGGGCCTGTAGCAGTGCTATTAACGCTTTATCCTCTTTGGCTATATGATTGGAGCACATACCTATTTTACTTTGGTATTTGCTTAATGGTCGTTATGTCGGTTTTGGATATCGTAAAACCAGTAAGGGAGCAAACATGCAACGTATGGCTAATTGCCGTCGTTGAAACGATTAACGGTCAATGTCTGCTTTTCGCTCAAAGCCCCTTAGAGTAATTACGTTAACTTATTATGGGGCAGAAACGAGTTACGCTTTAATGTCCGCAATTGGCACTCAGCCGATAGTCGGTAAAGAGTGGTTTAACTTACAGTATAAAGCAGTTATTTATATCACTAACGTGGTAAATTAGGTTGTTTCTGGTAAATTCATCATTTTTGTCGGATGGCGTGGCTCCGCCACTTATCCGACCTACGATAAAATTTAGGTTGGTTAAGCCGAAGGCGCCACCCAACATGCTTTCAAATTCACTTTTCATCCGCAAATGGCACATATGCGACTGTCAGATTTGATCAAAAACTAAAAATCAAACCTGACAGATTAAGTTAAGACTTATTCAAATTAACGCAAATATCTGAAAACATACTATTGATAAATAAGAATATAAATCAGTTCGATAAGGCTATAAGCGAATTTTTACTTATAAGTAGGAAAGTGTCTTCTGATACTTGATTCAACGTAACACCGTTAGCTTTTAATGTATTCATTTATTAGCTTTTAGTGTATTCAAATACTAGCTTATAGTGAAGGGCTAAAGACATTTACAGCATGATACTCCTTACTTTTGTTAATCAAAGCCCTCTAGTACCTGTCGTTATATAGGGCACATTACCTTCAAAAGTAAAAAAATAGACAGATTAGAAGGCGATGAGCGTCTTATGTATCTTCCATAATATCTTTAAGTGCTATGCGTTTTAATTGTGTACCATCGCGGTATCCTTTTGCTAACAAATTGCCTAATACAGCACCAGTGTAGAAGGTGTAGCCATTTTCTTCACCAACGGGGAGCTCATATATAGAGCCTGATATTTGAGGCCAAATCCAATAATTTTCGCATGGTGATAAGTGAGGTAAAGCCATTGAACCTGAACTAACTCGCCATTCATCATTTCTACACGAACAAAACAACACATAACACGTTTTATCATCCACTGACTGGAATGTTAAAACAACCCATCCTTCTGGCCTATGTTTCATACCCAATTTCAACCCTTCCTAAGATTCAATAGTAGGTTTAGCACTTGCACTAACACTAACTTAATAAGTAAAAATAATCTGTATTTTAGACTTCCCAGCTTTCACTAGACAGTTTTTAATTCAGAATAGTGCACTTCTTTAAACTCTTGAGTATACCGTTTGCCTTTGCTCATAATACAGCTCTTATTAGACGCTCGAAAGCGTCATCCTGAATATAATATTTAAATTCTGAAGCCCTCATGTTGCCAAGTAAAATATCGGCAGTTTCCCTTAGGAAATATTCTAATTATTAGAGAAAGATTGGAGTCATGTTGGTATTTTATTTCGTTTATATTTATTGCTTAAACTCCGTCATTAAGTGATTAAATGAAAAAGATTTGATTAATGCTAAGATTACTTATTTTTTCTTAGCTGTATGTCTACCTGTGATGGGTCGGGGAAAATCTCTTCTAGCCCACAGTTTAGTATTTTAATTATTTGATAAACTCTCTCGCAAGAAACAGGAACTCGGCCTTTTTCAATACGGCTTAAATAGCTTGCCTCAATACCAAGTTTATTTGCTAGCTCAGCTTGAGGTATTGAGCATTTTGTTCGGGCTAATTTTATATTCATACCAATCAGCGTTTGTATGGGTTGCATTGCAAATATCCACAGGCAAAGGATAAATAATCCCATATTGCAGCCTGCCAACCCATGACATATAATGAAACTTATTTACATATACATCAATAAATACACCTTTCTATCAATTAAATTTATCTAAGTTGTCAATGAAGCTAGATCCCTTAATTAAAACCATTATATGTAAGCGTAATATTGATCGCTTTACTGTTGTAGAAGTTAGAACTGCGTACATAGTTCTGCATCAAGATCAAACACTTGACCCTGTAAAAATTAGAAAGCTTGTTTACGCACAGCTTAATAAGCTTGTGTGTAAAGGTTGGCTTCATTCATCGACATCTTTAAATAGAAAGATAACGACTTACACAAAAACACGTTATTTTGAGCCAAGTAAAATTATCCCTGCTCAATCCCCCATGCCAAATGTGAGTAACTTTAAAGCTGATTGTCAAAAGGAGCTAAGTGAGTGCAATAACGCGTTATTGCAGTGTATAGGCACGCTCGAAACTTACATAAATCTTTGGAATAAACATCCACAACATCAAACGCTATTTAAACGGCAATATTTAATTGCCCAAGAACGACAACAAAATTTAAAAGGCCGAATTGCCGCTTTAAATATACTTTTGGAAAATATAACTGAACAAGGCAATCTGAATGCGGCTACGTGATTGGCAACAAAAATGTATAAAAATAGCGCTAGCAAAGTACAAAAGGACCGTTAAGCACTTTTTAGCATTAGCTACTCCTGGAGCAGGAAAAACCGTGATGGCATCGGTATTAGCAAAAAGATTATATGATGAAAAGCTTATTGATATCATACTCTGCTTTTCTCCTTCATCTGTTGTTTCTGCTGATTTTGCCGATGAGTTATCTCTGCAATTTAATGCTCGATTTGATGGCTCTATAGGTGCGCTAGGTGATTCATACACATATCAAGCACTAAGCACATTAAGTGAAAATGTTAGGCAGTTATTTGAACAATATAGAGTTTTTGTAATATTTGATGAAATACACCACTGTGCGGGTTCTTCAATTGAGGATGCTAACTCCTGGGGAAGCCCTATCCTCAATTTAATTAAAGAAAAAGCTATATTTACACTCTCGTTGACTGGTACGCCTTGGCGATCTGACTCTTTACCAATAGCACTCTCAAATTACTGTAATGAGTCTAGCCAAATAAACTGTGATTATGTGTATGGGTTAAAAGAAGCTATATCAGATAAAGTATGCCGAGTGCCGCAAATAATTGCGTTAGATAATAATAAAATTATATTAACAAAATCCGAAGAAACAACGACTTTTACTAATTTTTTTGAATTACTTAAGGCAAAAGTTATTTCATACTCTGAGCTTGTTACTAACGAATTAGTTATTGAAAACTTGCTCCTTAGAGCAACTAATAAGCTAAATGAGATTAGAAGTATTAACCCTGAAGCTGGAGGGTTAATTGTGGCTTCATCAATCTCACACGCTCATGTAATTAATACGATAATTTGGAGCAAATTTAACAAAAATGCGGTTATTGTTACTAGCGGCGAAAATGAGCCGGACAAAATCATAAAGCAATTTAGGCAAAGCGATAGTGAGTGGCTGATTAGCGTTGGAATGGTAAGTGAAGGCACTAATATTCCTCGGTTACAAATATGCTGTAACTTAACAAATTACCGTACAGAGCTGTACTTTAGGCAAATATTAGGACGCATTCTGCGCATGACTGATTCAGTTAACCAAGATGCATTTATGTTTATGCCAGCAGAGCCTAACTTAATTGATTTTGCTATACGTGTAGCTGAAGGTGTACCTAGTGAATTAGGCAAAGTTAAAATTTTTGATATTGAAATTGAGAATAAAAAAAGCATTGTGCTCGAACCGCTTGATAGCTCACCTAAAGTTTTAACAGAGGATGATGACTTGTTTGATATTGAGTTAGATAGATTAATTAACAATGAAAAGGCGGCTGAAACAAACCTTAAAAACAATTCAAAAACACCTTTAGCTAAAGTTCCAAATAACCTAATCCTGGATGGTGATTTTAACCACAGACCTATTAAACCTGAAGGGTTAGGTGAATTATTACTCTTTGATATTTCTGATGAGGCGCATGCTAAGTTAGAGCAACTGAATAGAGTTGTATGTATTGGTTCAGACAAGATTTGACAATCGCGTTTATGCAATTTATGAGAGAGCGCAATTATACTGAGTTCCTAGTTTGAGCTATTAGCTATTATTTTAACTTTTGCACCATTATTGGAAGTGTTAGTCTTAACTAAATCATTGTTGCCCTTGGTTGCTGTTACCTGAATTGTTACCTGCCATATTCTCTTGCTTTTGTTGTGATATATTGCCAATTAAGTTTATTTGTTAGATCTTACTTTTTGCCATGACTCATTCGTATATATAAAAAGTGATGCATAAAAAAGACCTAGTACTTTCAGACCAAGTCTTTAATTAAAATCTTAAACCTATTTCAGGACTTTGAAATTATCAATGAAAGAGTCTATGTTTGTCTTTGCTCTTATCTTCAGTTTGCAATCAAGGCGCTTTATCTAATCATAAATTTGATTAAATAAAACCCCTTAGACTGCGATTGGAGCTTTAATATTAGGATGAGCCTCATAGCCTACGATTTCAAAATCTTCAAATTTATAATCAAAGATTGAATCAGGTTTACTGCGGATTTTCAGTTCAGGTAACTTGAGGGGTTGTCGTGATAGTTGCTCTATTACTTGGTCTTCATGATTTGAGTAGATATGCAGATCACCTATTGATACTATTATTTCGTGGGCTACTAAATCACATTGCTGTGCAAGCATATGAGTTAACAATGCAAGAGAAGCGATGTTATATGGCAAACCTAAAAAGCTATCAGAACTACGAATGTAGAGTTGAGCAGATAGCTTGCCATTAGCAACATAGAATTGATATAGCAAATGACAGGGAGGCAAAGCCATCTTGCCATTTTCGGCATTTTGCTGAGGTGAGATGCCTTCATCAGGTAAATACTCAACATTCCATCCATGAAAAAGAATGCGTCTAGAATCAGGGTTGTTCTTTAACTGGTTGACAACATACTCAATTTGATTAATTTCACCACCATTCTTGGTAGGCCATGCAGTCCATTGTTTACCGTATACTGGACCTAAAGACCCGTCCTCAGTGGCCCATTCATTCCAAATTTTCACTCCATTTTCATTAAGCCATTTTGTATTAGTGTCACCGTTTAGAAACCAAATTAGCTCATTGGCGATACTTTTGAAATGAAGTTTTTTTGTTGTTAATAACGGGAACCCTTTGGTCAGGTCGTGCCTAATCTGACGACCAAATACCGATGATGTGCCTGTTCCAGTGCGATCAGATTTGATCGAACCATTGTCCTTTATATCCTTAAGTAACTCTAGGTACTGCTTCATATTTACCTTCTTTATTTAATTTTCTGTATTTTTGACTCTCGGCATAGTTCTAATTTCTTTGATAACACACATATTTCTGTATCTTGACGAGAAATTACGTCTTGTAATTGAAGTATTTCTTCATAAAATATCGTGTTTTGCTCTAGCAAACCTTTTACTCTATCCCTAAGCAGGTCCTGCTGTTCCTTTCTCTCTATTGCTTTTGACTGTTTAGTACCGTCAACTGCAAAACATGACTTTCGTTCATTTTTTAGGTTTTTTAGCTTTGCCAATGCCCATTTACGACTACGAATTGTGCCTGCAGAAATTGATTTTTGCGAGTGAATCTTTATAACTTCTTGCAAGCCTTTTACAGTAGCTTTGTACTTGTCCCAGTTTGCCTTGCTTTCCAAAAAGCTCAAGCCGTCAAGGATATACTCATCATTTTTTTCTTTTTGTTCTGCAAGATGAGATTCTAATGCATATGGCCTTTTACTCATTAATTTATTTCCTTTATATCAATCTGCAGCTTACTCAAATGCTTCTTTAAATTTTCAGATAACCCACGCCAAACTATTGCATTACCTTCGTTTAGTTCACTTCCCGCTTTCTTTACTGCCATTTCATAACGACTTTGCAATGCAGGTTTACAGGACTCAGAAATCAAATGGTTTTCACAATCAGGGTCACATTGAAAGTCACCATAGCATGGTGGAGGTTTTACCGACTCTTTTGGTGCTACTATAAAGTTTTTAGTGCAACCACCTATTGATGTGGGCATAATTTCGACCCCCTTTTGAGCTAGGCTTTTTATGTAATGCTCCCTGTCTTTTCCAAACAACCCCAACCCACTGAAAAAAGTATCTATCCTAGCCTTATGTGTTTCTGCGGCTCCACCGGCGAATTTACAATTCTCGCCATAAATCTCCTGTAAAATACTTTCTCTTGCTGCTGGGGTTTTGGTTGCAATATCTGATAAAAGATTCTTCTTATATTCACCATATCCAACGCTTACTTCACTTGGAATGCTCTTAAAACGATGTTGGAAATGTTTTAATTGCATACTTATAAACGGAAGTCCCACTTCAGCCCTAGCAAGTTGAAACACTAGTGTCTCTCGTAACTGGTGAACAGAAAAATTCCAATTATTAAAAATCTTGTCATGGTCAATTTTTACAATCCATCGCTTTAAAATTGCTCTTAAACCACCACTTGTATATGGTAACTTATAACCTTTATCTTTTTCTCTAGGCTCTAATCCCGAGATTAAATAGGGATTACCTGTATGACTTGTAAGTAATCGCAACACATTAATAGCATCTAGGGCTAAAGGTGTTGCAATCCAAGTATCATTAATTGGAAGGTCTTTGCATTTTTGCTTCACTACTTTAGAGCGGATAAATTGATAGCCATTTTCAATTGTAAGGCAGTCCCTCAACACGTATTGAACCTCTGACATTCTCATGCCAGAGAGCAAAAAAACCGTAACGATAGCGGAGCATTGGACATCATTTATAATTTTACCAACATCTCGAATGCCGTAACCGTAATCTTCGTTGCACTCTTTATATTTTTTGCTTTGAGTTTTTAAATCAGGGTTAAGTTTAGTATGAATAGTTTTAGCTAGCCCTGGATAGCTTTTTAGGAACTCAATTCTTGTAGCCTCTCCCGCTAACTCATCATTTTGCTTATGCCCAATTGCGAACAGGAAGTTACCGATAGAACTCCTAGCGTGGTTCATTAAAAACAAAAACATATTATCAGGCAGTGTTAATATCCCTTTATATTCAGCTACATCCTTCCAGTTAATAGAGCGAGATTCAATATCTATTAATGACCAACTAAGTTTTCCTTGAAGATTCATCTGGATTATTGGGTCTGAAATCAGCTTCAAAGCTCGCTTTAGGTGGCTTGAGCGACCATTGTAATTTTTGATTCCAACTTTTAATTGTGCATATGAAATATCTTGAAGATTGTCTATGTTTAAGCCTTCTTTTTTAAGTTTCATGTAAAGGTAGCTAAAAAACTTCAGCAACTCGTCAATGCGCCCTTTTACTGTTTTCGGGTCGATAATGGATTTTGTGTTCTTACTATGTTTAAGCAATTTAGGAAAATGCAGATAAATAGCTGCAGCAGCTTTAATATCTAAAATGATTGACTCTGATAACTTCCGCTCATACTTAATCATCCGCTCAAAGTTATGATGTTTTTCAAAATTAGTAGCTTGAGGGTAGTAATCAAGCCAAACAATACTATTTGTTCTTTTTCCCATCCCGTCTGCTTTTTTCGTATCTCTAAAATCCCAAACACCATCTGGGAACTTACTGTTCCAAATAAGCACATTGTCATCAAATGATGCTTTTCCATCACATACATCTTTTAAAAAAGCATCTTTGCAAAAAAATGTTTTTGAATTCATGATCAAAACCCTTGATAGACAAGTTGATCAATTTCCAAATTATCAAGTTCACACGCCAACACATGAGCATTTGCGATAACTGATTCAGAAAATATTTCATCCGGTTGAAGGATGCCATCAATTAGCGCAATAGTACTCTCAACTAGCTTTTTTCGAGGTAAAACCGATGGACTGTTTTTATCTAACGATTCTTGAAGCTCTAACTGATAATTAATTAGCTTTGGCAACCCGCTTTCAGTAATAAAAGATGAGTCGCATAATAAACACATATTCCAATATTTACATAAAGAGCCTTCTTTATAATTAGTTGCTTCCTTGACTTTACTACTTGGGCTGTACGGGTCTTTACAACTGCAACCAGATAAAGTTTTGATTGGCTCTAAGTTTGATTGGTTCACATCAGTATAGGGGGTTGTGCTTTTTTGCTCTATAGAACGCTTAGATATACTATCGATCGCTTTGCTCATTTTCTCATTAAATTTAGGCTGTAAGCGATGCTCTGACAGGTATCTAGCTGTTGTGATTATACTTCCATGACCTAAAACTACACTTACTTGAAATATATCAGCCCCCTGATTAATCATCTTACTGACAAGAGTAGGCCTAAACTTTAACGTGTTAAATATTATTGTCTTGCCTTCCATATCAAATAATTTATTCTTCTTAGGGAACGAATTCAACCAACCCGTAACCAAGATCTGATTATCCAATGAGCAAATTTTACCACTTTCCCTTTTCTCCGTGGATGTGTTTTCAAAAATAAACAACTTACCCTTGATTTCATCATCCGCTAAATGGCGAATCGTTTTAGTTAACTCAATGACTAAGTGTATAAGTGAATGAATGTCTTCCTGAATCTTACCCTCAATAAAGAACTCCTCTACCTCTAATGTAGGGATATGTAACTCTCTATCAATAGTTCTAGATTTTGATGCCGAGCGGGCCTTTAAATAAGAAATTACTGGTTGCCCTGTTAAAGGGTGTGACTCTTGATAACTATCTAATGTAAGACTTTTAACAGACTCTAGATTTAAACCTGTGAGCGAAATTAACTTAATTACAAGCGGCATTACTAAATCACGAGTAACACCATACCAAACCCCCCACTGATTAAAGTAATCTAGTAAGTCATTAACTTTAAATGGGCTGTTGTTTATATCACTCTTAACGTGCTCAAGCATTGTTCGAGGGTTACAATCATATTTCTCCTCAAATAGCCACAAAGCCGACTCTATACTGCCAGCTTTAGCGTACCTTGGACGCAAATTAAAGGCCTCCTCAACTGAGTAACCCTTAAGTAATTTGTGTCTAGCACCAGAAATTTTGTATGCTTTTTCAGCTTTTGAAACTGATGGGTATTCTATATTTTCTACAATAATTGATTTAGCTATTCCTGAATCGTAATTAGATTTGGCATTTGGCTTTACGGCTTCTTCTATTGAATAACCGTTAGCTAATCTATTTTGAACTAAACTAGGTTTTAGATTATGCGCTACCGCCAACTCTTTAGCTGAACGATAAACAATACCACCGACACTCAGACCACCTTTGTATTTATACTTCCCTGCTAGCGTCTGTATGCCATTATTTGTTTTTGTATAACCGTTTAAGACTCTGATAGACAAGTATATCCATTTATCTATAGCAGCAGATATTTTTAAATCAACATCAGTTTCAAAAGCTGTATTGGTCTCTGTTTCCCTTTCGCCTTTGTCAAATGGCTCGTTATATATCACTTCATTGATAACTGATAACGAATAAGCCATATTTAAGACCGACCTTACGGACTTATATAGTGAGTATTTGGTTTTACTTGCTAGTTGCTGCTGTCTTAACCACCGATTAAAACGTACTAAAGCATCAATTTCCCAATACTTTGATAAGAAGAATCGCTTATCTTGAGCTAGCTCATTGTAATAACTGTCAGTTTCAGAAATAAATTTAATATATTTACCCATCGCATAGGTAGCATTTTTACCTGATTTAACTGTCTGTTCTGAATATACTTGATAAAACATCCATTTTATTTGAGCATGAGGGTCATAAAATGTCGGTCTTGGCGGCCTGCTTAAACGGTAGATATTGTTCATTATTTATGGCCTCGACGCTCTTTATGTTTTAGTGGTGGCAAGAATGTGGCCTTACGTATATTATGAGCTTCATCTGCCCGATCTATTTCATGACCTTTTTTAGTTAAGTCAGCTAGCAATGCAGGTGATATTTGAGTATATACTTCAGTGGTCGAAAGGTGGGCATGCCCCAACATTTGCTGCACAGTTAATATTCTGTCCTCATACCCGCGCCCAATGCTCGACCTCAACACTGAAAAAGCAGTACCATGACGAAGCCAATGGGTAGTAAAGCCTTCAGGAGCTATTGACCTTGATACGGCACTATCAAACTGCTTTTTGGCATTACGATACCCCCAAGAATATCTATTCACAGTCAAAAAAACGGGTTTATCTGGGTCAATCATATCCCAATCTGCAGATAGTTTGTAATCTATAGTGTTGTGATATCGTTTAATTCGGTTTAATACAGCCCGTGAAATTAATGTAATACGCTCCTTGGGTTGCCCTCCACGTCCTTTCATACCCTGAACAACCATAGGAATAAATTCTGCTGTTGTTGGGTACAAATCTAAATCTGGCAGATCCCTTTTTCTTAGCTCAATAATTTCGCTAATACGTAATCCCGTATCATATTGTGTATGGAACATACAGCGTTCACATTCATTGTAGAATTTCGATAGAACTGAAATAATTGTGCTTGTGTCGATAAACTTAGGACTTTTACTTCTGACTGATTTTGATACATACTTTAGCTTATTATTATGGTCTCGCCCATAAGGGCTATTTTCTTGTAACCTTACATTTCCACCATCAATCGTTGTTAACCAATCAAGTAACTGCTTTACACATACTTCTCTAGTACGGATTGTTGACGGAGACAAATTCAGCTGAGTCATATACTCAACCCAAGCCCTAATGTCTTGCCTTGTAATAATTACCAGCACTTCATCTACAGACAAGTTGGGATAGTATTTTTCTTCCTCGATCCATCTAACAAAGTAAACAACAGACCTTCCATACTGATCTACCGAACCGTCTGTGATTGTTACCCCAATGGATTTTGTCAGATAACGCAGCCAATTTTGAACACACTTTACTATTACTCCTTGAGAATCAACAATCGAATAAATAACAGGAGAGTGGCTACCTAAGAGGGTAATATATATGTCTCGATTTGAAATTGGAGAAACGACATCAGTTGGTAGTTTGTAACATTTAATTAATTCTGAACAAGATATAACGACTCTCCCTGAATGACTAATATTTGAACTATATGTCACACTTACATAATGTCAATTATATTTTTTATACAAAAAGTAAGTATGGGGGTTTAAAATTAAAGGTAACTATAGGAGGGTTTATAAAAAACTAAGTAAGTAAAATTAGGAGATATTAGGTTATATTGAGAAAAATAAGAATAGTGAAAAATGAAAATTCACTAACTAGAATACGCCTTAACTTCACAATCAGTGGTAGTATGATACTTTTTTTAGTTCATTAAAAATATGAGCATTGGTAATTTTATGATATGCCTTACCCGCTTTATGGCCGGTAATTTGGGCAACTAATGCAAGTAATACAAAACATTGAATTTGATTAAAATTAAGTCCTAGTGGAACATCACAACTGCGTTGATATGAGGTTAAATACAGGGTATCGCCCAATAATGAAAAGGTATGTGTGTGCATACATGGGCGCAAGCAACCAAGTTCAAATTCACCAGGGTTGTAAAATGTAATAATTTCGCCGCGATCATCTATGCCATTTTTTAAATTATTAATGACCTTTGCCAGTTGATCCAATGTTGAACCATCAGGGCGTTGCCAGCCACGTCCTTGAACGCCATAAACGCGCCCCATATCATCCTCACCTTTACGGTTAGGATTATTGAGCCAGGCACTATTTTCATTGGCGTTAGCATCCCAGGTTTTACAGCCTATACTACGAAACTGCTCAGCACTGTCATAGCCTCTTAAATAACCTAACAATTCAGCAATAGCCGCTTTGTAATAGCTCTTTCGAGTGGTGATCATAGGGAACTGATTATTCGCCACATCGTATTCTAAATCAGCGTTTATAACCGTTAAACAACGTGTACCGGTGCGTTTATTTTCAACCCACTGTCCTTGGTCAACAATGCGCTGACATAATTCTAAATATTGTTTCATCTAACTTCTTCTTTTAAACTTTTGCCGCTGTTTGCGATTGTGGTTGTTTATAGGCCCAAATAAGTAAGCCTAACCCGCCAATGATCATAGGTAACGATAGAATTTGCCCCATTGAAATGAAGTCGGCAAATAACCCCAATTGCGCATCGGGTTGGCGAAAATACTCAATACCAAACCTAAATACGCCGTAACCCAGTAAAAACAAACCTGACACACTTCCCGCAGGACGAGGACGCTTAATAAACCACAATAATATGACAAACAATACTAGACCTTCAAAAAAAGCTTCGTAAAGTTGTGATGGGTGGCGTGCAAGCGGGCCTCCAGTTGGAAATACCATTGCCCATGGAACATCGGTAGTGCGGCCCCATAATTCGCCGTTAATAAAGTTACCTATACGCCCGGCAAGTAAACCAACTGGCACTAAAGGCGCTACAAAGTCACCGACTTGCAATAAGGACTTTTTACGCTTGTAAGCAAAAATAGCAATCGCAGTGATCACCCCAAGTGTGCCGCCATGAAACGACATACCACCCTGATCGATTCTAAATAAATATAAGGGGTTTTCGATAAAATAACTAAATTGATAAAACAGAACATAACCAATACGCCCACCTAATATAACGCCCAGCATGCCGTAAAAGAGTAAATCACTGACTTCGTCTTTAGTCCAACCCGACCCTGGTTTTTTAGCTTGACGATTAGCAAACCACATCGCAAACGCAAAACCAATTAAGTACATTAACCCATACCAACGAACGCTAAGTGGTCCAACAGAAAATATTATTGGATCAATTTGAGGAAACTCCAGTGCCATAAAAATAAACCTTTAGCTAAAAACCATTTTAATAGCGATGAAAACCAGTAACATCGCGAAAACTTTCTTAATTGTATTCACAGGTAAGTAATGTGTTGCCTTAGCCCCAATAGGCGCTATAAACCATGAGGTAACAACAATCCCAAATAAAGCAGGTAAATATACAAACCCCATAAAACCATGCGCTAAGTCCGTTACATGCCACCCAGCGCTGATGTAACCGATAGACCCAAAAAAGGCAATTACAATACCACATGCAGCAGCGCAACCAATTGCCTTTTTAATATCAACCGAAAAATAATGCAACATAGGCACAAGTAATGCACCGCCACCAATGCCAATTAATCCAGACAAAGCCCCCATTACCGAACTAACACTAGCTAGCACGGGGCCTGCGGGCAAAGGGTGTTCTGCGCTCACTTTATTACGAGCAGAAAGTACCATTCTCATTGCAATAAAAACTACACTGACGGCAAACACCGTTTTTAACATTTTCTCAGGGATAAAGCTGGCAGCAAAGCCACTTACCAATGCACCAATGGCCACGCCCGACATAACCCAAGGAGCAATTTCCCAAGGCACATTATCATTTTTATGATGAGCCAACGCTGAAGAGGTAGAAGTAAATAAAATAGAGGCTAAAGATGTTGCAATGGCGATAACTAACACATGATCAGCAGCGGCAACGTCAAAACTAAGTAGCAAACTACTTAGCACTGGCACAATGATTAAACCACCGCCTATGCCTAGTAACCCTGCTAAAAAACCAACAATGCAGCCTAACAGCGCACAACTTGCAACTAGAAGTCCTAGTTCATACATAGTTATCTCTAATACATTTAATTATAAGTATATTTTAATTGATTATATAAACAATTACAGTTCTATCATTTTGGTGTATAAAATAAATTACCTAGCTGATGCTCTATCATAAAACTACGAGTTAACCGCAGTACTTGTTTAGCGTTGGGCTGTGCCAAACATTCGCTCAGTAATTGTTCCATGTCGCTTACATTTAAGCGCCTTAGCACCCACTTCACTTTGTTTAGTGACGATAAGTTCATGCTTAAACGCCTATAACCCATAGCAATCAGTAATATTGCGCCCTCGGGGTCGCCACCAAGCTCCCCACATAAACTAAAGGGCAATTCATAGTGCTCACACTCGCTGGCAATATTATTTAATACACGCAACACGGCTGGATGGTAGGGGTTAAATAAATCGGCTACGCGTGCATTTGCTCTGTCTACGGCTAATAAATACTGAGTTAAGTCGTTACTACCCACTGAACAAAAATCGACTTTTCTAGACCACTCTGGCAGCATAAATACACTTGAAGGTACCTCAAGCATAATACCAATATCAGGCCTTTCTATTAGTTGCTCAGGAAATGCTTCACTTAACTCATAATAAGCTTGGTTAAACAATGCCAGTGACTCTTCAACCTCATCGGTGCCACTGATCATCGGCAGCATTATTTTTAAATTACCTAAGCCAATATTCGCTTTTAGCATCGCTTTGAGTTGATCTAAAAAAAGCTCAGGATGATCTAAGCTAATTCTAATACCTCGCCATCCTAAAAACGGGTTTTCTTCGGTAATGTTAAAATAATCTAAAACTTTGTCGCCACCTATATCTAACGTTCGCATAACAACGGGGTTAGGGTAATAGCTACTTAGTACTTCTCGGTACCACTTTTCTTGTTCTTGTTGCGATGGAAACTGCCCCTTTTGCATAAACCATGCTTCGGTTCTGTAAAGGCCAACACCATCACAAATATGGGCACTATTTTGTTGGGTATTAAGCTCAAGCCCTGCATTAAGTAATAAACTAATATGCTCACCGTCTAACGTGATTGAAGGCAGTGCTTGTTCTTCTAAAAACCGATTATTGAGTAAGTTATCTTGGTGTTGTAATTCGGTATACTCATCAATAAGCATTTGCGAAGGCGAAATATATAAACGCCCAGCAAAAGCATCTAAAATCATTTCTTTACTATCAAACTGCAATAACGGTAAATCTTCAATACCCCAAATCGCAGGCACGCCCATAGCACGGGTTAAAATAGAGGCATGGCTATTGGCTGAACCATTAATACTCACAACCCCCGCTAAACGCTCATTGGGCACCTCTGCTAACATAGCTGGCGTTAGTGTGTGCGCTATTAAAATGGTGTTTTCAGGGTAGTCTTTTATTGCGTGTTCGGTATTCACTAAGTGATGCAGCACTCGTAAGCCAATGTCTTTAACATCAACCGCACGCTCTTTAATGTAAGGGTCTTGCATTTCGTTAAACTGTGCAACTAAACGTTCAATCACAATTTTTAATGCACTTTTTGCACACCACCCTTCTTGTAATTGTGTCTCTACATTATGACCTAAACTTTTAGCATCTAGTAATTGCTGATATACATCAAATACAGCCAACGCCTCTTGCGGTATGCTGTCACTTAACGTCATCGATAAGGTGCTAAATTCTTTGCGCGTAGCAGCAACCGCTTGGGTGAATAAACGGCGCTGTTCAATGACATCATTATTCTTAGTAAGTTCTATGGACTTAAAATTAAGTTTAGGAATAACAACAAAAGCTTTACCAATACTTATACCAGGTGCGCTAGAAACCCCTTTTAATACCGATGTTTGATGAGACGACTCGTCTTGGCGTAATACTTCTTTTATTTCAGCATGGGCTAATTGCGAAGCTAACTGAGCAGAAAGCGTAATTAAAAACGACTCCTCATCTTGAGAAAATACCCGCGCCATTTTCTGTTGAACAACAATAACACCTAACACTTTTTTTTGATGAACAACAGGCACAGACAAAAAGGCGTTATAACCTTCTTCGTTAACTTCTGGGGAGAGTTTAAAACGAGGATGCGACTTGGCAAAGGCAATGTTAATTGCTTCTTCACGCTGAGCAACAAGCCCAACTAAACCCTCGGTAAAGCCAATTCTAAATTTGCCCACCGCATCAGGGTTTAACCCTTCGGTAGCCATCAGTACAAAATTATCTTGGCTGTAATCTGCAAAATAAATGGAGCAGCACTGGGTATTCATAGCATCTTTTACCATTTTCACAAAGCACACTAACGCGTCGTCTAAATTCGCTTGTTGCGAAACAGACTCAGCTATCGCTCTGAGTGTTGCCAGCATACACTGCTCCTTTTTATGTAAAACTACCTTTTATTTCGCCAGTGATCTTTTTGTTGCTCTCGCTTATTAAAGGGCATAGCAAAGGGAGCAAACTCTTTCATAACACGTCGATAAACGTCCCGTTTAAACGACACAACCTGTCTAACCGGATACCAATAACTTACCCATCGCCAATCATCAAATTCCGGATGATGGGTTTTCAGTAAGTTAACATCTTCATCTTTACAGCGCAGTTTTAGTAAAAACCATTTTTGTTTTTGCCCAATACACACCGGACTTGAATCTCGGCGGATTAATCGTTTGGGTAATTTATAGCGTAACCAATGTTTTGAGCTTGCAACTATTTCTACATCTTCTGGTCGCAAACCTACTTCTTCGTGTAATTCACGGTACATAGTTTGTTCTGGTGTTTCACCATCATCAACACCACCTTGGGGAAATTGCCAAGAATGTTGACCATAGCGTCTGGCCCAAAACACTTGCCCCTGATTATTGCAAATTACAATTCCGACATTGGCACGAAAACCTTCGGCATCAATCACCTTAGTGCCTCATTTGTAAGTCGATTTTTTATGATTGTTCCACATTAGCTGCAATACGGCAAATACTATTACGTGCAAGCCTCGTTAACACCTTCGCTTAAGGCAAATTAATGGCGAAATCCATTGCATGTGAATAACAAACAACACTGCCATACGTAAATACATAAAAACCACACTGTTTGTGCTGGTTACTCACAGCTTGTGCATAACTTTTGTAAAACACGCTCATTTACCAAACAAATCCACAATACAAGATCAAAAAAGTGATGTTCTCCACAGAATCTGTGGATAAACATGTTTATACATCTGTATTTATCCTTACAACAATTATAGACCTTAATTAAAACTGAACACCAAAAACAAAAAAAACAATGTAGTTCAGTTACTTAGTTAATTTTAGCGTTTTAAAGCAGTGCATAAAATTGCACCAACCACTGCACGTATAAAAATCAACCAACCGCTAAAGATATCCACTATCAAGCTAATTTGCTATCATGGCGTTGGTATTTATTCAACTAAATTAACAGTATGCAACCTTTAAAACCTCATTCAATTAATCAACTAATGCAACGTGTCAATAATATTGCAGGGCTCACACTTGGACAACTAGCACAGCAATACCACTTTAAAACGCCAGATGATTTATTGCGTGAAAAAGGCTGGACAGGTCAACTGATTGAGTATGTATTAGGCGCAACCGCTGGTTCAAAACCGCTCCCCGACTTTGAAGATTTAGGCATAGAGCTTAAAACATTGCCTATTTCATATAAAGGTAAACCGCTAGAAACCACCTTTGTGTCGGTCACCCCGCTAATGAATGTAACTGGCATGACGTGGCACACAAGTAGCGTACGTAAAAAGTTGAATCATGTTTTATGGTTACCTATTTTAAGTGAGCGCGATATCGCTCCTTTTGATAGAACCATAGGCAGTGGCTTTTTGTGGCAACCTTCCCCCGCGCAAGATGCACAATTGCAGCGAGACTGGGAAGAACAAATGGAGCTTATAGCTCTTGGTAGAATTGATGAAATTTCAGGTCATTTAGGGGATGTAATGCAAATACGACCAAAAGCAGCCAATAGCCATATTGTTACCGATGCAATAGGCCCAAACGGACAAATTATAAAAACTCTGCCACGTGGCTTTTACTTAAAAACCAGTTTTACCGGCGAGATTTTAAAGCAGCAATTTCAGTTGTAATTATTTGTTCGATATTAATTTTCACACCAAATAGATTCGCGTAACCAAAAAGGCTTTTCTCGCATCCAAAGCGTACAAATCCACTTTTCACCTAATAAGATTGGTTTACCGCTATGCACTGAATTTTTATCAACCCGATTACCAATCATATTATTAAATTTAATCACTTGCCCCTGCTTCGCTTTAATACTTATATCCCAATCTTTAAAAGTAGTCTCACCACCTTCAAATCGATCATTTAAATTAATGATCCGAGTTCGTTTACGTTGTCCAAAAAAATTAAGCTCTTGCTTAGCATTTTCATTTGAAGGTGTAATAAAATCGTAGTGCCATTTATATTGTTGCCCTTGTGTATAACGATAAATAACCATAGGCTCAGCATATGCTAAGTCAGTATAGTCATCTGAACACATGAGGCGCTGTAATATTGCTATTAGAATATTATCGACTGGTAATTGTGTTATAAGTTGCTCATTGTCTCTGATGCCTGTAACTTTTTGTCTTGTAGAGTTTTCAGCATACACTCCGGCTAAATTTAAATTATTATTAGCAAGTTTTATAACTTCCTGAGCTAACTCATTCGTTAGTTGCGTTTCTATTGTTGCAACGGGTAATGATTGTTCATAGGATTCAATATTCAATGGCATAATTAAGCTAGTCCACAAACCTATTAAATCAGTTTCAACACTCTGCCTTATAGACTTAGGAAGGCCTGATACATATTTTTCAAACTTAATGGTTAATAGCTGATCTGCAGATTTAGTTGGCCAAAATTGAGATAAAACCTGAAGAGCTTCAATTTTATGATGCTTAGCTAAGCATAAAACAATAGCTAATTCCTGTGATGAATTTGAAGATGAAAGCGCATGGCACAACCAATGGCTAACAAACTCAGGATTAGTTAGCGCAAAAGATAGTATTTTCTGCTGTGGAGGAAGCGTGCCATGATATTTGGCATTGATTAGGTGAGTAACATAGTTATTATTTTTCATAATCATTTTATTGTTTTTATAGCAGCGTAAAAATAACAAAAATTTTACAATTAATAAACCTTTGAAGTGTTATATTTTATTCCTTAAAAAAATCCCCGCATAAGCGAGGATTTTTATAATCTTAAATATCAGATTCTGATTAGAGAATTACTGACCTTTAACTTCTTTTAAACCATTGTACGGTGCTTTAGCGCCTAATTGCTCTTCAATACGTAGCAATTGGTTGTACTTAGCAACACGATCTGAACGGCTTAATGAACCCGTTTTAATTTGACCTGCAGCAGTACCTACTGCTAAATCAGCAATAGTTGCATCTTCAGTTTCACCAGAACGGTGAGAAATAACCACTGTAAAACCTGCATCTTTTGCCATTTTGATTGCAGCTAACGTCTCTGTTAATGAACCAATTTGGTTAAATTTAATTAAGATTGAATTGGCAATACCGTTATCAATACCGCGTTTTAAAATCTTAGTATTGGTTACGAATAAATCATCACCCACTAATTGAACTTTATCGCCCATTAGTTTGGTTTGGTGTGCAAAGCCATCCCAATCAGACTCATCTAAACCATCTTCAATTGATACAATTGGGTATTGCTCAGTTAAATCTTTTAAGAAGTGGTTAAACTCTTCAGATGTAAATTGCTTACCTTCACCTTTAAGGTCATAGATATTTGCTTCTTTGTTATAAAACTCAGAGGCCGCACAATCAAGTGCAAGGGTAATATCTTTACCAAGCTCATAACCGGCATTTGCAACAGCCACTTTAATAGCTGCAAGTGCAGCTTCGTTTGATGCAAGGTTTGGTGCAAAACCACCTTCGTCACCTACAGCTGTTGAATGTCCATCTGCTTTAAGTACCTTAGCTAGGCTATGAAATACTTCAGCACCCATACGCAATGCTTCACGGAAGTTAGTAGCACCTACTGGCTGAACCATAAATTCTTGAATATCTACTGAGTTATCAGCGTGCTCACCGCCGTTGATGATGTTCATCATTGGTAGTGGCATAGAGTAAACACCTGGCGTGCCATTTAAGTCAGCAATGTGCTCGTATAGCTCTACTTTTTTAGATTGTGCAGCCGCTTTTGCGTTAGCAAGTGAAACCGCTAAAATAGCATTAGCACCTAGTTTTTCTTTGTTTTCAGTACCATCTAAATCAAGCATTACTTGGTCTACATCACTTTGAGCAAGTGCGTTTTGACCTTTTAGCGCTTCTGCAATTTCATTATTAATGAAGCCAACCGCTTTTAATACGCCTTTACCTAAGTAACGCGCTTTATCACCATCACGTAATTCTAATGCTTCGCGAGTTCCTGTAGATGCACCTGAAGGTGCAGCAGCACGGCCCCATGAACCATCAGCTAAATATACCTCAGCTTCAACAGTTGGGTTACCACGCGAGTCCATAATTTCACGACCGATTACTTTTACGATTTCTGACATCTTGATTCCTCTATATTCCCAAAATGGTGAGTGCGGCTAACCTGAGTTTGGCTAGCCTTAGAAACAAAAAAGGCCGCGCATCATGCACAGCCTTTTTATATTACGAAGACGCTTTTTGATAGGTATGAGCCGCAGCTACAAACCCTTCAAATAGCGGGTGACCATCACGTGGTGTTGAAGTGAATTCCGGGTGGAATTGCGCTGCAATAAACCAAGGATGATCTTTATTCTCAATAATCTCTACTAGTTTTTTATCTTCAGATAAACCTGTAAAGCTTAAACCAGCTTGCTCAAGTTGTGCTACAAAGTTGTTGTTAACTTCATAACGGTGACGATGACGTTCAACAATTTCGTCGCTACCATACACATCATGTACTTTAGAGCCTGGTGTTAAATGACATTTTTGTGCGCCTAAACGCATAGTGCCACCTAAATCAGACTTTTCGTCACGTAATTCAACATTACCTTCGGCATCTAACCACTCAGTGATTAAACCAACCACTGGCGACTCTGAATTTGCGTTAAATTCAGTTGAGTTTGCATCAACTAAACCGGCAACATTTCGTGCGTATTCAATAAGCGCAACCTGCATACCTAAACAAATACCTAAGTAAGGCACTTTGTTTTCACGAGCATATTTTGCCGCTAAAATCTTACCTTCAACACCACGACCACCAAAACCACCTGGCACTAAAATAGCATCTAAGCGAGAAAGAACATCCGTTCCTTTGGTTTCTAAGTCTTGTGAATCAACGTATTGGATATTAATAGTTAAACGATTTTTTAATCCAGCATGTTTTAATGCTTCGTTTACTGATTTGTATGCATCTGGTAATTCAATGTATTTACCTACCATACCAATTGTCACTTCACCCGTTGGGTTAGACTCTTGATACAATACTTGTTCCCACTCAGCTAAATCAGCTTCAGGCGCGTCTAAATGAAAACGACGACATACAAAGTTATCTAACTCTTGCGATTTTAATAACGCAGGGATTTTATAAATACTGTCTACATCAGGCAGTGAAATAACGGCTTTTTCTTCAACGTTTGTGAACAATGCAATTTTTGCACGCTCGTTATTTGGCAGCTTACGGTCTGAGCGACAAATAAGAATATCTGGTTGAATACCTACCGAGCGTAACTCTTTAACTGAATGCTGAGTTGGTTTTGTTTTCACTTCACCTGCAGGGCCTAAAAATGGCACTAAGGTTAAGTGAATGAAAAGTGCGCGTTCACGACCAATTTCTGTGCCCATTTGACGAATTGCTTCGATAAATGGTTGTGATTCAATATCGCCTACCGTACCACCAATTTCAACGATTGCTATATCATGGCCTTCTGCGCCATCATAAACACGTTGCTTAATGTCATTGGTAATATGAGGAATAACCTGAATAGTTGCGCCAAGATATTCACCACGTCTTTCACGACGTAGCACATCTTCATATACACGCCCTTGCGTAAAGTTATTACGGCTGGTCATTTTGGTGCGAATAAAACGTTCGTAGTGACCTAAATCAAGGTCCGTTTCTGCGCCGTCTTCGGTAACGTATACTTCACCGTGTTGAATTGGGCTCATTGTGCCTGGGTCAACGTTGATGTAAGGATCCAGCTTTAGAATGGTAACATCTAAGCCACGGGCTTCTAAAATAGCGGCCAATGATGCTGCTGCAATACCTTTACCCAACGAAGAAACAACTCCGCCAGTAACGAAGATAAATTTTGTACTCATGCGAACCCTAGAATATCAGGAATTAAAAGGAATATAATACCCAAACAAGTGATTTTGGAATATAAACAAGACGGGGCGAAATTGTACCAAAACATAGCTAAGCAATCCAGCTATAAATAGCAAATCTGTGCACAAAAAACAGACATTTTTTATGTCCCTATTTATTTAATTTTTTTATTGCATCCCATGCCGCATCCATTTCCTCTAAAGACGCTGACTCAATACATTTACCCTGGGCAATTAAGTAATTCTGCACCTTTTCAAATCGTGCAGAAAACTTATCGTTGGCACTGCGAAGCAATTGTTCTGGATCACGTTTAACATGGCGCGCTACATTCACGGTAGCAAACAACAAATCACCTAGCTCTTCTGCTGTATGCGCTGAGTACGGGTCATGTTCTAAGGCTTCTTTGACTTCCTCAACTTCCTCACTCACCTTATCTATAGCGCCATGATAAGTGGGCCAGTCAAAGCCTAAAGCGGCTACACGTTGCTGAATTTTTTTGGCTTTTGTTAAGCTAGGTAAACTGTTTGGTATATCTTGCCAAAGTGACGAGCTTTCACCTTTGAGTTTAATAGCACGCTCTTGTGCTTTTATTGCTTGCCATTGTGCGGCTAATTCGGCATCAGTTGTGGGGGTGTCTTGCGATGAAAATACATGTGGATGACGACATACCAGCTTCTCATTTAATTGAGCCACTACATCATTAAAATCAAATAATTGCTGCTCTTGCGCTAGTTGCGCATAAAACACTATTTGAAATAACAGATCACCTAGTTCACCTTTAAGTTCACTTAAATCGTCGCGCTCAATACAATCAGCCACTTCATAGGCTTCTTCAAGAGTGTGAGGTACGATTGACGCAAACGTTTGCTTGAGATCCCAAGGGCATCCGCCCTCAGGGTTTCTCAGTGTTTGCATTATTTCCAGCAGTTGGCTTAAAGCCTCATTGTTAGCCTGATTACTGCCCTCGTTTTGCACTGTGCACCCCTTCGATCTGATGTAGCTTAGACAGTACTTTATTAGTGCCCTGTAAGTCATGCACTTCAATTTGCATCACAAAAATAGCAGTTTGAGTGCTATCAACCGTGTTTACGTTCATATTGAGCACATTAACTTTTTCATTGGCAAGTGCTGAGCTGATGTCACGAATTAGCCCAGAACGATCGCTGGCTTCAATGCGAATAGTTAAGGCATAAGAGCTACTAATATCATCTGACCAACTCACTGAAATAACACGCTCGGGGTGCTTGTTTTTTAAATTACTAAACGAATCACAATCCTCTCGGTGCACCGCAATACCGCGCCCTTGAGTAATATACCCAATAATTTCATCCCCAGGTACTGGGCGACAACAACGAGCAACATGGCTCATTAAACTACCGACCCCATCCACCACAATACCGTTTTTGTCACCAGTCACTTTACTAGGCGATTTGAAACGAATTACCGGCTCATGCTCTGTTCTGTCGGTAATAAAGTTAAGCATTTGGTTAAGACGAATATCGCCTGCGCCAATGGCGACCATTAAGTCATCAAGTTCTCTAAAATTAAAACGCTTTATAGCAGGATCTAAATCTTTATAAGTTAGCTCTAATTTTTGTAATTCGTTATCAAGGATTTCTTTACCCGCACTTAAATTTTTATCGCGGTCGAGCTGTTTAAACCAATGGTGGATTTTGGCTCTAGCGCGAGACGATTTAATATATCCCAGCGACGGGTTTAACCAATCACGGCTTGGGTTTGGCTGCTTTTGGGTTAGTATTTCAACTTGGTCACCAGTGCTTAACTGATGAGTAAATGGCACTATTTTGCCAAATATTTTTGCGCCAATACATCGATGCCCTACATTGGAGTGAATGTAGTAAGCAAAATCAAGAGGCGTTGCCCCCAGTGGTAAGTCAAAAATATCGCCTCGAGGGGTAAACACATACACACGATCTTCAACCACTTGGTTTTTAAGCTCTTGTGCTAAATCGCTGCCATCAACCACTTCTTCTTGCCATTGCAGTAATTTACGCAACCAGCTAATTTTTTGCTCATAGCCTGAACCACGCCCTGGTAATGCGCCTTCTTTGTACATCCAATGCGCGGCGACACCCAGCTCTGCATCTTGATGCATGTCGTGTGTTCGTATTTGAATTTCAACGGTTTTACCCTCAGGACCAAACACAACCGTATGAATAGATTGATAGCCATTTTGTTTTGGGGTCGCAACGTAATCGTCAAACTCTTTATTTAAATGACGCCAATTAGTGTGCACTATACCTAGAGCACCGTAGCAGTCTTGTAATCGTTCAACCACAATTCGCATAGCGCGTATATCAAATAGCTGATCAAACTCGTAGTTCTTTTTCGCCATTTTTTTATAAATGCTGTAGATATGTTTTGGCCTGCCGTACACCTCAGCTTTAATACCCGCTTCATGGAGGCGTTGTTTGACCTGTTCAACCATATCAACCATATACGCTTCACGGGCAAGGCGCTTATCATCGAGCTGCTTGGCAATGTTTTTATAAATATCGGGGTGCAAATAACGAAAAGCTAAATCCTCAAGCTCCCATTTTAATTGACCAATACCAAGACGATTGGCAAGCGGTGCAAATATATCAGCGGTCTCTTTGGCGGCAACTACTCGCTCTTCTTCTGCGGCATCTTTGACATTGCGTAAATGGCAAACCTGTTCGGCTAATTTAATCACCACAGCGCGCACATCTTCCACCATAGCAAGCAGCATCCGGCGAATATTATCAACTTGCACAGTGCCGTTGCCTTGATGAGCTAAGGTACTTATGGTAGCCATTTGTGACACACCTGTAAGCAGCACTGCAACATGATTGCCTAAATGCTCTTCTACCGCATCAATGCTCACTACATCATTTAAATAATAAGGGGTTAAATAGGCTGTGGCTAAAGAGTCAGCATCTAAATTTAACTCAACTAAAATCTCCACCATTTCTATAGCGGTATTTTGTCGTTCGCTGTTATCGCACGTTTGGCAAAGCTGCTGCGCTTTGTTGAGTAAGCTGATTTTTTCTTGAGACAAATCAAGAGATTCTACGCGTGAAAAAAAGTCACCCGCTTTATCATGTTGATGAGATTGACGTGTCGCTACCATAATGCGCTTTACCTCCGTTGAAATAACGCCATAGTTTCGATATGCCCCGTGTGAGGAAACATATTCATTAGCCCTATCTTGTTCAGCTCAAAGCCGGCTTGCGAAATAATAGCGCTGTCACGGGCTAAAGTAACAGGGTCGCAAGAAACGTATAAAATCGCTTTAAACTGCGTTAATGGAAGCTGTTCTAAAACTGCCATCGCACCAGTGCGTGAGGGGTCGAGTACTAAAACATCTAATTCTTTATTAAACCACGGCGCTTTTTTAATGCTCGTGGTTAAATCAAAACAATGAAACTGGGTATTAGTAATAGAGTTAGTGTGCGCATTTTGTGTTGCTAATGCAACCGCCGAAGTTACGCCCTCAATTCCTGTTACTGTTTTAGCTTGTTTCGCTAACACTAAAGAGAAGTTACCAATACCACAAAATAAATCCAGAACATTTTCATCGCCTTGAAGTGCTAACCAGTTTGCAGCTTGGATCAGCATCGCTTGATTTACACTCGCATTAACCTGAATAAAGTTACTGAGCCCAAACTCAAACGTTATATTTAACTGTTCAAGTTTATAAAATGGCATAGCTAAATGTGAATGATCAATAGTATCACTGTCACTTTGCCACACTAACTGCCAATTATGAGCTGCCACACTTTGCTCAACAAACGCCTTATCATGAGGTAAAATCGCTTTGGTATGGCGGATAACAATAAAAGATTGTTCATCAGCGGCACATAATTGTAAATGACTAATACTGTGTAGCGTCTTGTTTTGATTAATGACTTTATCAAATACATTAAATACATCGGCAAATACGTCACTTAATACTGGGCACTGATTAATGCTAACAATGCTTTTAGAGCCACGTGCTCTGTAGCCTACCCGCATTTTTTTTGCAGCCTTGTCGAACATAACAGCTATTCGAGCACTGCGTCGATAATGAGTTGCTTGGCTTTGCAGCGGGGCTTGCCAGTTTAAATCAGTTAATTTTGCAAACTTGGCAAATAATTGATTCACCGCAGCTTGCTTTTCAATTACCTGTTTTGTGGTATCTAAATGCTGTAGCTGGCAACCACCACACTGACTGTAATGTTCACAAATAGGCGCTGTGCGATATTCACTAGCTTTAATTATTTTAAGCGTATCAGCTTGGCTGTAACGTGCTTTATCATCAACCAACTTGGCTTTTACTCGCTCACCAGGTAATGCTCCACTAACAAAACACACTTTATTATTGTACTTAGCAATACCACGGCCATGGTGATCCATTGCTGTAATATCGAGTTCTAGCGATTGCTGTTGTAGTGGTTTTTTCTTTGCTTTAAATATTTGTGCCATGAGGCATTACCTTAAAGGTTGATGAATTACGTCTCTACTTTGAGAATAGCTATGAGTATGTATATACTCACATTTAATAAAAATGATAATAATGCTCAGATTATGACCAAACTAGGCTTGCGCGATTCTGTTTTAACACTCACCCTGATCCCCACAGTGATCATTGGGCTATTACTAGGTGGTTATTTTACAATAAATCGTTACATTGAGCTTGATGAAATTTTATATCAACAAGGCACAACAATTTCTGAGCCTTTAGCGATTGCTCTTGAACAACCTTTACTGGAAAAAAATAAAAAACTACTTAATCGCGTGATTCGTTATACACATAACAAACACTCACCGGCGATTAAATCAATTGCTATTTTTAATGATAACAACCAACTTATTATAACTAGTAACTATCATCGCTCGTTCGATACCTTAATTGAGCAAACACAAATAGACAGTTTTAAAGCCACACATGTTCAGCAAACTGAAGAGTTAGTGACTTTTTTTACCCCTATTATTAATCACACAACACCTAATAGCGATTGGAATACCTCTGAGTTTCAGACCACATTAGGTACCGTAGTGATCCAACTTAATCGCGACAAAGCTGTTATTGGTCAGCAACGCGCATTATTAGTCAGCGGTATTATTATTATTCTTGCCTTAGTATTAGCAGCTATTTTAGCACTAAAACTTAGCCGTATGTTTATGACACCGCTAAATAAGTTAGTACTTGCTACCGACAGGTTGATTGAAGGGAAAAGACAAACAGGGTTAACTGAGCCCATGAATGGTGAGTTTGAACTATTGCGTGAAGGACTCAATACCATATCCCACTCTATGGTGATGCAAAAAGACGAAATGCAAAAAAATATTGATCAAGCAACTAGTGATTACCGCGAAACGCTTGAGCAATACGAAACACAAAATATACAGCTCACTATGGCTAAAAAAGAAGCCCAAGATGCTAACCGCGTTAAGTCTGACTTTTTAGCAAAAATGAGTCATGAACTGCGCACACCACTTAATGGGGTTATTGGCTTTACTCGCCAGCTTTATAAAACACCGCTAAATAAAAACCAAAAAGATTACCTTGATACCATTGAGCTTTCAGCAAACAGCTTACTGACCATTATTAGCGATATATTAGACTTCTCCAAATTAGAAGCGGGTGCTATGGAGCTTGAATCGATTCAATTTCAATTACGCGATAGCGTAAACGAAGTGATGACATTACTGGCACCTAGCGCTCACGACAAACAACTTGAGCTCTCTATTTATATAAACCCTCAGGTGCCCGATCACTTAACCGGCGACCCCACTCGATTTAAACAAGTACTTATTAACCTATTAAGTAACGCTATAAAATTTACTGAAAAAGGCGCCATTAAAGTCGATATTAGCCATCGTTTGTTGGATGAGGAGCGTACTTCCATTTTAGTGTCGGTGGCTGACACCGGGGTGGGTATTCCTGCCGATAAACAAGACGCGTTATTTACCGCCTTTGGCCAAGCCGACTCCAGTATCACCCGTAAATTTGGTGGCACTGGCTTAGGGCTTATTATTACTAAACATATTGTTGAAGCAATGAATGGCCGTATTACCTTAAATTCAGCTCCAGGTAGTGGCACATGCTTTACTTTTAATGGCGTATTTAGATTACCAAATCATGTATTTATCAACGATTTGCCTACCCAGTCATTAATTGGTAAACGTGTTCTTTATCTAGAGCCACATAAGCATACTCATCATGCCGTTGTTTCATTATTACAAGAGTGGAAAATTAGCGTCACTCGATGTCATAGCGAAAGTGAATTTTTAGAGTGTATCGAGAAATCAGAGATTAATTTTGATATATGCCTTATTGGTCACATGGCATCGGTTGACGATATGCAGCGCTTAAAAAGCTATGTAAAAGCGGTTAGAGAATCAACCGATTATTTATATTTAATGCTTAATACTGTATCACACAATATGCGTGAAGCTTTTATAGGCAGCGGTGCAGATGCCTGTTTAAGTAAACCGCTCAACCATCGTAAATTATGTGAGTTATTAGCCGCACCATATCGACTTGATCACCCTGCGCATAACATAGATCAGCATGAACAAACTCTACTGCCATTAAAAGTATTAGTGGTAGATGATAACGACGCTAATTTAAAATTAATATACACCCTACTCAATGAACAGGTGGAATTGATTGATACTGCCCATAATGGTTCACAAGCTTACAGCTTAAGTAAAAGTCATAAATATGATGTGATTTTTATGGATATTCAAATGCCGATAATGGATGGCATTACAGCCTGTAAACTCATTAAAGAGTCATCTTTAAATGAAGATACACCTATTATTGCCGTAACGGCGCATGCACTTAATAGTGAAAAAGAGCAATTATTAAAAGATGGCTTTGAAGGCTATTTAACCAAGCCAATTGACGAAGATATGCTCAATCAAATTATTTGCGATCATAGTCCGCAGTTACCTGTAAGCCGTGATAAGTCAAAAAGCACATTTGAACATAGCACCGCGCCTTTTGATAGCACTCGGCTTGATTGGACGTTGGCACTGCAACGTGCAGGCGGTAAGCCTGAATTAGCCAATGAAATGCTTAACATGTTGTTATTAAGCGTGCCTGAAACCCTAAACTTATTAAATCAAGCAATAGTCAGCAATGATTGCCCTCAAGTACTCAGCGTGATCCATAAGTTTCATGGAGCGTGTTGCTACACCGGCGTACCAAAGCTAAAAACCTTAGCTGAAACGATCGAAACATCACTAAAAAATGAATGCGTACTTGATAATATAGAGCCCGAACTGTTTGAACTTCAAGACGAGCTGGAAAACTTACTTGTTGATGCCAACATTGATAACAACAATAAAAAAGACGAGCTATAGCTCGTCTTGTCTATTGTTATTTATGATTCTAAGCGCGAGCTTCAAGCATTAAGCGTTTCATGTCACGCACTGCTTTATCTAAACCATCAATCGCTGCACGGGCAATAATAGCGTGACCAATATTAAGCTCGTAAATCTCTGGCATCGCTGCAATTGGCTTCACGTTGTGATAATGCAAACCATGGCCGGCATTAACAATTAAGCCAATACTCGCTGCATACTTAACGCCTTGGCGGATGTGTTCAAGCTCTTTCGCGGTGTCTTCATCGTTTGTGGCATCAGCATACGCACCAGTATGAATTTCAACATAAGGCGCACCACAGGCTTTTGCAGCGTCTAACTGCGCTTTATCGGCATCTATAAACAGTGACACTTTAATACCGGCTTGCGTTAAAGTTTTAGTCGCTGCGGCGATTTTATCAATATTACCCGCTACATCTAAGCCGCCTTCGGTAGTAAGCTCTTCACGTTTTTCAGGTACTAAGCAAACATATTCAGGTTTAACCTCAAGTGCAATCGCAATCATTTCATCGGTTACTGCGGTTTCAAGGTTCATACGTGTTTGAATGGTTTTAGCCATCACATACACATCGCGGTCTTGAATGTGTCTGCGGTCTTCGCGTAAATGAATCGTAATGCCATCAGCACCGGCATGCTCTGCAACACTGGCTGCATGGGCTGGATCTGGGTAAGAAGTACCTCGAGCTTGGCGAAGCGTTGCAATATGATCTACATTCACGCCTAGAAGAATATCTTTCATGTTTGTACCTGTGAAATTTGTTTATTGAGAGCTAATAAATAACTCACGACTTTTTAATGGCTTATTGCCCAATAATGGCTTTAATAAATAACGACTTAATTGCTTTGCCATATATAACACATCCGCTTGGCTAAAGTCATGATTTGCTATGGCATTAAGTTGTGAACCGGTAAATCCAGAACGCGTGTCATGTTGCACCGAAAACCCTACTTCTGCAAAATAGCTATACGTTTGTGCCTCGTCAATTGGCTCACCGTCCGCATCAAAACTAAAATCAACACCATATCCTAGTAACTCTAACAATTGAAATTCATAAGAGCGCAGTACCGCTTGCATGTCAGTACCACTATTAAGGTTTTCTAGGTGTGTTTTATAAAGTTGAAAAACTTGATCAATGGGCTCATTAATCGGCACAATGCGATTAGTTAGCTCATTTAAATAAAAGCCACAATAAAGCTTATCACCAGTTAGAAATAATGGGTTGCCGTAGAGCTCAAATTTATTAATATATTTTAAATCGTATTTGCCATTGTAATGGACGAGTAAGGATTGAAATGGTTGCAATTGGGCTTTATGTTTAGTGGCCTGGCGGCCACTAACTCGTGCGAGCATTCTAAGCTGGCCAACGCCTTCTACCAGCATATCTAACATTACTTGCGAGTCACTATAGGGACGTCGATGTAATAAATAGGCTTTGTAAAAGTCGCTGTCCATATTAGGCTATTCGATACTTATTAGTCTTCACCGTAGCCTAAGCTTCTTAAGGCACGTTCATCGTCAGCCCAGCCCGATTTTACTTTAACCCATAGTTCTAAAAATACTTTATTTTCAAGCATTTCTTCTAGGTCTTTACGCGCTTCACGGCCGATCACTTTTAGCTTTTCGCCTTTGTTACCGATAACCATGCGCTTTTGCGTTTCACGCTCAACTAAAATAAGGCCATTGATATGCCAAACACCGTTTTCTTGCCATTTAAACTGCTCTATTTCCACAGTCACTGAGTAAGGTAGTTCCTCACCCATAAAGCGCATAAGCTTTTCACGGATCACTTCAGCAGCCATAAAGCGCATTGAGCGGTCAGTAACGTAGTCATCCGGAAAATAAAATTCGCACGGCGGTAAACGTTTAGTCACTTCTTCTTTGATCAGGTCAATGTTTTTACCCTGAGTCGCAGATACAGGCATAATGCCTATAAAGTCAAACTTATCGCCTAAAAATTTCATGTGTGGCAGTACAAGATCGCGATCTTTCACTTGGTCAATTTTGTTAATAACTAACAATACAGGCTTGCCGCTTTGGCTCACTTTGTTTAGTACCATCTCGTCATCGGCATTCCAATGGGTGCCTTCAACAACAAAAATAATCAGTTCAACATCGCCAATTGAGCTCGACGCTGCGCGGTTCATTAAACGGTTAATAGCGCGCTTTTCTTCAACATGCAGACCTGGGGTATCTACATAAACCGCTTGGTGTTTACCCTCAGTATGAATACCCATAATACGATGGCGCGTGGTTTGTGGCTTACGTGAGGTAATACTAACTTTTTGCTCAATAATTTCATTAAGCAAGGTTGATTTACCCACATTAGGACGGCCAACAATCGCAACCATGCCACAAAATGTGTCTATTTCGCCTTCATGAGGCTGTATTAAGGTATCAAGATTCATTTTTAAGTATCTTCAATGCTTTTTCGGCCGCTTTTTGTTCGGCTTTACGCCTTGAGCTGCCAACAGAAATAATGCTATCCATTCCATCAACGATACATTCAACCGTGAATGTTTGATTGTGTGCCTGACCTTTAGTGTCTACTACAGTATAGCCAGGTAATGATAGCTTACGAGCTTGCAAATACTCTTGCAGCAGGGTCTTAGGATCTTTTTGGTTAAGCCCTGGTGAAATAGCATCTAAACGTGATTCATACCACGCTAAAATAAGCTCGCCGCAACGATCAATGTCTGAATCTAAAAATACAGCGCCAATTATAGCTTCCACTGCATCTGCTAGGGTCGACTCGCGTCTAAACCCGCCACTTTTTAGCTCGCCAGGGCCTAAACGCAGGTAATCACCTAGCTCAAACTCAAGACCAAATTCAGCTAACGTCTGGCCGCGAACTAAAGTCGAACGCATGCGGCTTAAATCGCCTTCACGTGCTTTAGGAAATTTAGCGTACAAGGCATTGGCAATTACAAAACTCAAAATCGAGTCGCCCAAAAATTCGAGTCGCTCGTTGTGTTGACCTTTGTGGCTGCGGTGCGTCATTGCTTGCTCAAGTAGGCCTTGATCAGCAAATGTGTAGCCAATTCTTTTGTATAACTCTGTTACATTTTTTTTCATTGTTACTGAATATTACCTAGGCGTTCAAAACGAACACCAGTTGGAACCCATCCTGGTAAAATGTCATCTGGGCCATTATCAAATTCAAAACTCATCCATATAAAGACAGCTTTACCCACCAAGTTTTCTTTTGGTACAAAGCCCCAAAAGCGACTATCTTGGCTGTTATCGCGATTGTCACCCATCATAAAGTAATGATCAGCAGGCACCACCCATTCATCTGCAGGAGTGCCCAATTGCTGGTAGTAACGCCCTTTACGTTCAGGCGATTTTGGGTTGATTAAAATATCATGGCTAGAGGTCGTTAAATCTTCATTTAAACGCGCTAAAGCCATTGGGCCTTGCATAAATTCATCATCATTAATTAATTTAAAATCAATTTTATTGAATTCGTTGCAAAGAAGTACACCTTTTTGAACTTCGCCTTCTTCACATTTTGGTTGAATATATAAACGCTTGTCGCGATAAACAATTTTATCGCCAGGTAAGCCTATAGCGCGTTTAATATAATCAACTCTCTCATCTAATGGGTATTTAAAAACAACAATATCGCCACGCTCTGGTTCGCTCACATCCACTAACTGGCTGCGCCATACAGGGTCTTTAATTCCATAAGAATACTTTTGCACTAAAATAAAATCGCCTACTAATAAGGTTGGCATCATTGAACCCGATGGGATCTGAAACGGCTCAAAAATAAACGATCTAAAAATAGTGATAGCAGCAATCATCGGAAAAATCGACTTTGCTGTTTCAGTAATGACTGGCTCAGGCGCAATCAATGCTGCAGTTTCTTCATCAAGTTGGCCACCGGCAGAAGTTTGTGCAATTGCCAAACGCTCTTGCCTTTTAGGGGCAAACATTAAGTGATCTATTAACCATATTAAGCCTGAGCCTAAGGTTAATAACACCAATAAAACTGAAAAGTAGCCAGCCATTTATTATCCCTTTATTTTTTATTTACCAACTTTTAAGATGGCTAAGAACGCTTCTTGAGGCACTTCAACGTTACCAAGTTGCTTCATTCGCTTTTTACCATCTTTTTGTTTTTGAAGTAATTTTTTCTTACGACTTACATCACCGCCGTAACACTTAGCGATTACGTTTTTACGAAGTTGCTTCACGGTTGTACGCGCGATTACATGCTGACCAATTGCTGCTTGAATCGCAATATCAAACATTTGACGTGGTATAAGCTCTTTTAACGCATCAGCAAGCTGACGACCACGAGACTGCGCGCTTTCACGGTGTACAATAATAGCAAGGGCATCAACACGCTCGCCATTAATGAGTATATCTACACGTACCATGTCTGAGGTTTGGAAGTGCTTAAAGTTATAATCAAGCGACGCAAAACCACGACTGGTTGATTTTAGCTTATCAAAGAAGTCCATTACCACTTCGGCCATTGGCAGTTCATACGTTACTGCAACTTGCTTACCATGGTAGCTCATTTTAGTTTGCATACCGCGCTTATCAACACATAACGTGATTACGCTACCTAAGTACTCTTGCGGTACTAAAATGTTAGCCTCTACTACTGGCTCACGTATTTCTAAAATATCGTTTACGGCTGGTAAGTCAGATGGATTATCAATTTGTGTAGTGCCCTCTTTAGTCACTACCTCATAAATAACCGTTGGTGCTGTGGTTATTAAGTCAATGTTGTATTCACGCTCTAAACGCTCTTGAATAATTTCCATGTGCAGCATACCTAAGAAGCCACAACGGAAACCAAACCCTAATGCGGTTGAATTTTCTGGTTCAAAGAATAACGACGCATCGTTTAAGCTTAGTTTGTTAAGTGCATCGCGGAACGACTCGTAATCATCTGACGCAATTGGGAACATGCCCGCGTAGACTTGTGGTTTGATTTTTTGAAAACCAGGTAAGCGCTCAGGTGCCGCATTTTTTTGATGAGTAATAGTATCGCCCACCGGTGCACCGTGTATTTCTTTAATACCGGCAATAACAAACCCTACTTCACCTGTACGTAAAATACCGGTATTAGTTTGTTTAGGTGTGAAAATACCCACATGATCTGCAGTATGAATATGCTCATTCGACATAATTTTAATTTTGTCGCCCGCGCGAAGTTCACCATGCTTAATACGCACTAGCGATACAACGCCTTGGTACGGGTCAAACCAAGAATCGATAATTAGCGCTTGTAATGGCTCGTCTTTATCACCAACTGGTGGCGGTACATCTTTAACGATCATTTCAAGTACTTCGGCAATACCCACACCTGTTTTAGCACTACATTGCACGGCATCAAGGGCATCAATACCAATGATGTCTTCAATTTCTTCGGCTACACGTAATGGGTCAGCTTGTGGTAAATCAATTTTATTTAGAACCGGTATAACTTCTAAGTCCATTTCGATGGCGGTATAACAATTAGCCAATGTTTGTGCTTCAACACCTTGGCCAGCATCAACAACCAATAATGCACCTTCACACGCGGCTAATGAACGTGATACTTCATAAGTAAAGTCAACGTGACCTGGAGTGTCGATAAAGTTGAGCTGGTAGGTTTCACCATCGTTTGCTTTGTAGTTTAACGTTACACTTTGCGCCTTGATGGTAATGCCACGCTCACGTTCAATATCCATTGAATCCAGAACCTGCTTCTGCATTTCACGGTCGGTTAAACCACCACAAACTTGGATCAAACGGTCAGAAAGGGTCGATTTACCATGGTCAATGTGGGCGATGATCGAAAAATTACGGATATGCTTCATAAACTGGATTCTAAACTTCTATTTTAAAGGACTAAGGTCGCATGCCTAAATAACTTGAAAATACTTGCTGTGCATTTTCAAGTTACTGTGGCATAAAAACGCAATTTTACATTTAATTGGCGTCAATCACCATCTATTTGAGTTAAAGGAAGACTAATTGGATGAATTTTTATCACTTTAATCTCATGCCTAAGTGATTTTACCCATGTTTTAGCAATAAAGAAGCCGGTGATGCCACCCAATATCGCTGCTAAAATTTGCCAACCTTCAGCCAATAGTATTAATTCACTAGTTATTAAGGCGAAGATTAAACTCAAAAATAAGGGCAGCATGTAAACGGCAAAGGCATGTTTTACAACGTGGCTGTCATCCAGTGACATAGTCACTTTTTGTCCAACTTCTAATTGCGTTTCGAATTTATAGGGTAAGGTTTTCTTTGCTGTACCAAATAACTTACTAAACACTTGAGAGCCACAACGACCATTACAGCCTTCGCAGGCCTTCTTTTGTTGGGCTTCTAAATGCGCAACGTGGCCACTAAGGGCCACGACGGTTAACGTTTGTTCTATCATCTATAATGCCCGTGAAACAGACTCAGCAATCGCTTTAGCGCTCATGGTTGGAATGTTCCCCACCACAGACACATCAAAATTTCCGCCGTTGTGCACATAAATAGTGGTTGCTCCTGAGGTGAGAGCTCCGCTTAAGCGCTTACCTGGTAGTGGCCGTTGCACAAATACTGATACCTCAACAAATCCATCAGAGAATAAATAGTAATCTGTTAATTCATTGTTTAAGTCGAGCTTATGTCTATCGGACTTAAGTAATTCAAACCCTTCAGGTAGCCATCCAATAGTCCAATTCATAGCATTCGCTTTGCTTTGTTCATCAATTGAATTAGCGGGTAATGGTGTTGGAAAATTACGATTAAGTACTTCTAATAATAAGCTTGCCGGTTGCTCAGTTACGCTAATGTGGGTAAGTTGTAATTGCTCAAGCGCTTCGCCTTGGTGATTCACATAGGCGGCTTTCAACAATAAAGACGACTCAGTATCAATCCAAATCCAATAGTTATATTTGTCATCGTTTTTAGATTCAATTCGAACCAGCTGAGCAGGACGCCCCGCAATACGGCCTTTACCACCAAGCACAAAGTCATAATGTGCACTTAAGCGGTTAATATCTTTAAATAAGACTTCTGGGATAGGCCCTGCAATTGAATCGGTTGTTAACGAGTAAGGTTCTGATTGTGGCTCAAAGTAGGTAACTTGATCGTCAATGCGGATCATTTCAAGGCCAGCACCATTAAGCAAACTTAAATGTTCAAGCTCTATATCACCTTGTTTAGCATGCACCCAACGGTAGGGCTCCATACTTTTACCCTTAACAACAACAAAAGAGGCGTCGAAATTACGAGTATGAACTGCACTGGCCATTTCAAGCAGTAAATCTTTAGCGGGGTTTGTGTCATTGGCAAAAGTGTTAAAACTTAACACCAATGACATAATAAAAGTGATTACTTTCATCTAATTAGTTTTTTTCCTCTGGGGATGTTTCATCTGTTTTAGCTGTTTTTAACGAATGAGCAACACGCGCTTGACGCTGATGTTCTAGTACTAATGCGCCAATGCGTTGCTGTTGAAGCTCGCGCAAGCCTTGCTCTGCGTTATCAAGTGCAGGTGCTGATGAGTAGCTTACTGGCGACGCCATGCCGGTTAACGGCGTGGTTTGCAGTAAAGGAATTTCATTTTGTGGAGCATCTTCACCTTGCGGTAAGGTGTTCACGCCAACAATAGTAAACATTGCTACACTTGCTGCAATTGCCAATTGGGCAACCGGTTTACGCCAATTAAACGCCACTACTTTGTTGTCTGTTTCGGTGCTTGAAGGGGTTGCCACACTGTCAGACTGGCTAAAGTCTGCATAAACGGGCTCACTCTCAAGTGCTAACGAAATGCGATCGCTAATATCAAAGTCCATATTATTGTTATTTTCTTTAGCTCGCATTGCATCACCGATTAACGCGTAACGGCCAAACGTAGCAACATCATCTGATGCAATAGCGGCATCATTTAAAGTTTGCTCACCGTCAAGTAATGCTGATAACGATTCGTTATCTAAGCGGTTAACGTGTGCTTTTGTCATACTAAGACTCGCCTATCAATGGGTTTAATTTATTATCAATTGCTTCACGGGCACGAAAAATACGCGAACGTACCGTCCCGACTGGGCAATCCATCACCACGGCTATTTCTTCATAGCTCATACCCTCAATTTCTCTAAGAGTAATCGCGGTTTTAAGATCTTCAGGCAAACTATCAATCGTATTAAAAATAACAGCGCGTACTTCTTCGCTTAATAGTAAATTTTCAGGTGACGCGTTAGAACGCATTGAATCTGCACCTTCATAAAACTCGGCATCGTCAGCATCTATATCATTTGCTGGCGGTTTACGCCCTTGAGCCACTAAATAATTTTTAGCACAATTAACGGCGATACGGTAAAGCCAAGTATAAAAAGCACTATCACCACGAAAGTTTGGAAGGGCACGATACGCTTTAATAAACGCTTCTTGTGCTACATCAGCAATGTCACCTTGATTTGATACATAACGTGAGATCAAACCGGCTATTTTGTTCTGATACTTCTTAACTAATAGGTTAAAGGCGTTTTTATCTCCCTGCTGGACCCTTTTCACTAACGCTAAATCTAATTCCTGCTCGCTCATTCGAGCCGGTACTCCTCTGATTGATTCTTGCTTATTATTCATAGTGTCGCCATTGTTCACACCTACTCTGACCCTTAGATGAATAAAAAGTTCTGACTCATATTGTTTTTTTATAAAATAGCTACAAATTACGCGTTTATACGCTAAAACCACTTAGTAGTAGTTCAACAAATATGGTACAACTATAAGTATTAAAAATAAATATTGCTCTATCTGAGCATTGTAACCGCAAAGTACCTCACAGATGAACCAAAATAAACATCACATTACCGATGTCGCTATTATTGGTAGCGGCGCAGCAGGCTTATCACTTGCTTTATCTTTGGCTAATTACTGTAACGTTACCGTGATCAGTAAAGGTGAATTAACCGAAGGTTCTACTCTTTATGCCCAAGGCGGAATTGCCGCTGTTTTTGATAAAAAAAATGACAGTATAGAGTCTCACGTTGAAGATACCTTAGATGCAGGTGGCGGTTTGTGTGACAGAGAAGCTGTTCATTACACTGCCAGTAATGCGCATGACTGCCTACAATGGTTGATTGACCAAGGCGTACCTTTTGATATGGAATTTGATAGTAAAGGTAAAGAGCGCTTTCATTTAACCCGCGAAGGGGGTCATAGCCATCGACGCATTTTGCATGCTGCCGATGCCACTGGCAAAGCAGTGCAAACAACGCTGATTAGCCAAGTTCAAGCGCACAACAATATCACCTTGTTAGAGCATTTCAATGCGATTGATCTAATTACAGATAAAAATATCGGTAAAACGGGGTCACATGTTCACGGTATGCATGTGTGGAATAAAAAGGCCAAAAAAGTAGAAACCATTGGCGCAAAATTTGTTGCCCTAGCAACGGGTGGCGCAAGTAAAGTGTACCTTTACACCTCTAACCCTGATGTTTCTAGCGGTGATGGCATAGCAATGGCATGGCGTGCAGGGTGTCGCGTTGCTAATATGGAATTTAATCAATTTCATCCAACCAGTCTTTACCACCCAGAATTACAAAATTTTTTAATTACCGAAGCAATGCGTGGTGAAGGGGCCTATTTAAAACGCCCAGATGGCACTCGCTTTATGAAAGAGTTTGATGAACGAGAAGAACTCGCCCCGCGCGATATTGTAGCGCGTGCTATCGACTTTGAAATGAAACGCCTTGGCGCAAATTGCGTATATTTAGATATTAGCCATAAAGACAAAGATTTTATTATTGAACACTTCCCTACTATCTACGCTAAGTGCTTGAGCGTAGGGCTTGATATTACCAAAGAAGCAATCCCTGTCGTTCCTGCGGCACATTACACCTGTGGTGGCGTAATGACCGACTTTAACGGCAAAACGGATTTAGCAAATTTATACGCTGTGGGTGAAGTGGCTTATACCGGCCTGCATGGCGCTAACCGCATGGCAAGTAACTCATTATTAGAGTGCATTGTATTTGCCCATGCAGCAGCAAAAGACATTTTAAGTAAAATAGAGACCGCACCCGCGCTGGTAGATTTACCTAGTTGGGATGAAAGCCGCGTATCTAACTCAGATGAAGAAATCGTGATCACCCATAACTGGCATGAGCTACGATTATTTATGTGGGATTATGTTGGGATTGTACGCTCAACCAAACGCCTTGAACGTGCGCTGCATCGTGTTGAACTGCTACAACAGGAAATACACGATTATTACGCAAACTTTAGAGTGAGTAATAACTTACTTGAGTTACGTAATTTGGTACAAGTTGCCGAGCTTATAATTAGAAGCGCTATGGAACGTAAAGAAAGTCGTGGACTACACTTTACTATTGATTATCCAGAGCAAAATGAGAACCCAACGCCCACTATTTTGACTCCTCTACGTAATTAATTGCTTCAAGCGTTGCCCGTTTCAAGCGCGCATAGCTTTGCTCATCAACACTATTGGCTGAGATAATCAGCCAATAGTTTTTACTAAAGCCATTAATATACAGCCACACACTCTGACCGAGTAACCGGCTTTGGTTACTAATGAGCCCTTGAATTTGCCTGCCTGATCCTTCAAAACGAAATTGATTCGACTCTAAGAGTATAATGCCTTGCTGTGGTTGAGCAGCCACGATTTTTCGCCAAACAATAATGCCAGCAAGTGTATTAAGTGCAATACAAAAAAGAGTTGCGACCACCGAGTTCATAAATAGGCACAACACTAAAGTCAGCACACAAAAAAAGACCACAATCGGTTTGTGGTCTGTTTTATTATCTGTAACGGTAAATCTATACACGAACTCGGTCTAAAATTAGCTGAACCATGCTGTTTAGCTCTGCGTCTTTACATTCTTCATGGCCCATAAACCAAGCGAATAAATCTGGGTCTTCTTGGGTTAATAGACGCTGAAAAATCGCTTGCTGTTTAGCATCTAACGAATCATAAGCTTCTTCAACAAACGGCATAAACAAAACATCTAGCTCTAACATGCCACGGCGACAAGCCCAACGGATACGTGCTTTACTATGTATTTCAACCATTTTAAACCTCATATTTAATTAACTCGAGTTTACCAAATACGCGTTAATTTAACAGCACTAAGTTATAAAAACATCGTCTGTTAGTCGCTGTACCATACGCTTTAACTACGTTATTATGTGACCTCATTTGTTATTGCAAAGAAGGTGTTTATGTCTCAGGTTTATGCATGTCCTTTATCACATCAGGTTATTAGCCTCTCAGGCGCAGATAAATTATCGTACCTCCACGGACAAATCACTCAAGATCTAAATAAACTTAACAACGATAACTTTTTGTGGGCAGGTCACTGCAGTGCAAAAGGTAAGTTATGGGGTGTATTTAAGCTATTTTCTTATCAACAAAGTTACTTTTTAGCTGGTTCAAGTGCAGAAGTAGAACGCTCTCTTGCTGAATTAAAAAAATATGCTGTATTTGCAAAAGTTGAAATTAATAAAGCCTCAGAGCGATTAATTGGTTTACTTGGTGATGACCTAACAGGCTTACTCACACAACTCGATATTCACTTTAGCGATGACGCCATGGCTTGTGACTTCGCTCACGGTAAAGCCCTTAAACTTGCATCAAACCGCGTTTTATTGATGGTTGATAGCCAATTTTGCCTACCTGACGACGTGTCGACCCTCGACAACGATGCCCTATGGCAACAAGCGTCTATACTCGCTGGTGAACCGCAATTAAGTGTCGATGCGATTGATGAATACGTACCGCAAATGGTTAATCTGCAAGCCATTAACGGCATTAGCTTTAAAAAGGGTTGCTACACAGGCCAAGAAACCGTTGCACGTATGAAGTACCTAGGCAAAAACAAACGTGCTATGTATATCGTTTCTGGGCAAAGTGAAGGGTTACTCGAAGCACCCGACATTGAAACTCAATTAGGTGAAAACTGGCGCCGCGCAGGTAAACTTATTGCGCAAAGCTATAATGAACAAACACAGACTTTAACTGGTTTGGTCGTGTTGCCAAACGATACTGATATCGATCAGACTCTTCGTGCAAAACACACCCCTTCGGTAGAGCTAAACATTCTGCCTCTACCTTACTCTCTTGAAGATGAATAATAGGAATGACTATGATCGTTGCAGCAAATAAAGTGGTAAAAATGCATTACTCTGTTTTAGATAATGACGGCAATACCATTGATAACTCATTTGGCGGTGAGCCATTAATTTTTATCGTTGGTACAGGTTACCTGATCTCAGGGCTTGAAAACGCGCTGCAAGGCAAGCAAGCTGGCGATACACTAAGCGTAAAAGTGGAGCCTGAAGAAGGTTACGGTGAGCGTCATGATCACTTAATGCAAGCTGTACCTAAATCAATGTTTGAAGGTATGGAAATTGAAGTGGGCATGCAATTTCGTGCAACCACAGATGACGGTGACCAATCAGTAATGATCATCGACATTCAAGACGAAGAAGTGATTGTTGATGGTAATAATCCACTTGCCGGCATTACACTTAACTTTGATGTAGAAATTTTAGAAGTACGCGATGCAACAGCCGAAGAGCTTGAGCATGGCCACGTACATGGTGAAGGCGGCTGTGGCCACGAGCACTAAAACCCGCTAAATAAAATTACTACACGTTTATAAAAAAAGCGCCTAAGGCGCTTTTTTTATAGCATATTATTCTGTGTTCGTAATTTGGCTTGAGGCTCTGCTGCTGGCATTTCAACTGGGGTTATTTTATCTTCAAGCGCAGCAACTAATCCAGCTTGATCATTCGTGCCTAAGCGATACTGAGTGCCATCTTTAAGCGTTAATTGCACCGCACTAAAGCCTGATACCGAATAAATCCACCCATCGTGTGTAATGCGAATACCAATACCATGGCGGTATGAATTTTGTACTGCCTTTACATCCACTATGTCTTCTAATGCTAATTTTTGGCCTGCAACACCAGGGCCAAATGCCCAGCTAATATGAGTTTCGTCAACTTTAATGGTTAAACCGTGGAACAAAAAACCCACCAGCACTAAAATACCAGCAAATACGATTAACGGGGCATCGGCACCAATTAAATTCCATGCAAGCGCAACAAAACCACTGATCCACGCTAATACTACAAATATAAATACCGCATACTGCTTATGCTGATACATAACACTCTCTATTAAAAAGTTAAAAAATTAAAAAATTAAAAACTGTACACTAAGGTGGCACTGAGCTCTGAATCGTATTTTAGTTTATCTTCTTCAGGCTTAGAATTATAACGATACATATAAGCAAACTTAAGCGATACCGCGCCAACCACTTGGCTAATTAATGCCGTTTCTGACTTTAACCGAGAGTTAAGCCCAGACAAAGACTGTTCTATACTGATATCTTGATTAAATCGGGTACGCTTAGATACCAACCTCTCCCACTGCATTGCAATACGAAGTAAATAACCCATTTTGTCCTTGTCGTCTTCAAGTGCTGTTGACTCATCATCAGCAACTGAGCGGTATAGACCTGGGCCAATATCTATATCTACCTTATTTTTAACCCCTTGATAAACACGTGCGCCATAACCGGTTGCTACCGTACTTTTAAAATCAAGGCCGCTAAATTGATCTTCCTCATAATCTCCGTAAATAAAGAAAGACGAGTTTTTAACGCCTATTTTATAGTTACCCTGTGCAGAGAAAAACACGCGATTAGCAGTCACATCCGACTCACCCGTTTCTTCGTTTTCATCACGTTTGTACAAAGAGTCTATTTTGAATTGATTTCGCCAGTTTTCAAAATCTTGATAAAGGTTCCCTTTAAGCTTAAAACTGGTGGAATTAGTGTTACCTTTACTTAAAATAAAACCAAATTCGGTATCACCATACAATACTTCGCCTTTGTGTAACTCATGAATTTCTTCATCAGAGAGCTCCCCATACTCATGAAAATCTTCAAAGGGATCAACTGCCCAGCTAAAGCAGCTAAATAATAAAAGCAGTAATACAAAGGAGTTTCGCAAAATACGTTCTCTTACATATGGCAATAACAAAAAAGCAGAGAAATGGTTATTCACTTTCTTTCCACAAAATATGACAAAAAGGCGCGTCTTTATCACGGCTAATTAAAATTTTCGCAAATAATACGTCTTCGTTATCAAACTCAAGGCCAACTAATACTTGAATAAAATGCTCAGGTTCAATTTCTAGGGCAACAAAGTCTTGCCACTGTTCATCGGGCTCATCTTCTTCAATAAAGCCTAGTTCTTCACGGTGTAGGTTAAATTCTTCAATATCTTTGTCGCTTAAATTATTGGGAGCCAGCTCTAAAAAAATATCATAAGCTTGATGAGTTGCTTCTTCTACCGTAAATAAACGTGGACCTGACATGAATGGTTAACCTCTGAGCTTTTAAGTGGCAATCATAATATCAAAAGTTGCTAGGGTTTTGATAAAAAAAACACGTTAAATACTGGCTTTTTTACTTTTACCTAATACTTATAGATATTGTTGGATGGGTTTGTATTAAGGTCTGCTGACCTTTTAAATTAAATTTTCCTTTAAAGCGAATAGACCCTACTTACATTAAAAAATTCACTTTGTTTTTATTCATCTTCATCCACTTTACTTAACATCAATAAAAACATAAGCTCAAACAACAGGTCAGAGGAGTGCATAATGATAAAATTAGAAAAAAAACAGGGTATTGCCACTGTTACATTAAATCGTGTAGAAAAACAAAATGCCTTAAGCTTTGCTATGTTTGTTGAGCTTAACAAGGTGATTAAAAATATAAAAAAAGATGCCAGTATTCGTGCGGTTGTATTAACCGGTGAGGGCGAACACTTTTGTGCGGGACTCGATATTAACGCGGTTATGGCTTCACCATTCAATATCATAAAGCTCCTATTCAAATGGCTTCCTGGTAATCAAAACCTAGCGCAAAAGGTCGTACTGGGCTGGCAGTCATTGAGTGTGCCTGTAATTGCTAAAATAAACGGAAACTGTCTTGGTGGAGGGTTGCAAATAGCACTGGGTGCCGATTACCGAATTGTTCACCACGACGCCAAACTCGCCATTATGGAAGCGCGCTGGGGGTTATGCCCAGACATGGGCGCTAATGTTATGCTTTCAGGCTTAGTAAAACGCGACCAAGCACTTTGGCTAGCAAGCCATGCTGAACCAATAAACGCACAAGACGCTTTTGAACTCGGTTTAGTAACAAAAACAACCGACGATACCGATAAAGCAACTAAAGAAATGCTTGAAACATTACAAGCGCGTTCACCTGACACATTGGCGGCAATAAAACGAGTAACTCAACAAAGCTATAAAGCCCAAGCTCGAAAAATACTCGCTAAAGAAACATGGAGCCAAATTCGCTTATTAAGCAACCCCAATACTAAAAAGGCCATTGCTAAAGCAAAAGGTAAAACTGGTATTGAGTTTTCAAACGCCAAGCGCTGGTAACATTGATGGTAATACTAAGGCACAATGCACAAAACAGCGTTATTTGTTAAAGTGATAATCCTCTATTGTATTGAGTCGTCGTCATGAAATACTTTTTAAGTAGCGCTATCATTTTGCTTTGCTTGGCAGCGGGCAAGCTTATTATGCACTTTATTGATGCCAGTTTTCCTGCGCCACTATTAGCAATGGTTATTTTACTGATACTACTTTTATCAGGCATTGTTAAAGAGCAGCAACTTACTCCATGCGCCTCGCCTATTTTAAATGTAATGCCTATTTTCTTTATTCCTGCAGGCGTTGGTTTTATTGAACACTTGGGACTTATAAAAACACATTGGCCGTTTTTAACCACCGTGATGATTATAGTGCCCTTGAGTAGCTTAATTTTAGTAGCCAGTGTGGTTGGCCACTTTAAGGGCACTGAAAACAATGAATGAGCAAATCAGTGCAATAACGCCAAGCCTTTGGTGGTTGACCATCCCTTTTATAATTACTCTTTTTTTTGGACTAAAAATGCTCAATGTGAGAGTAAGTCACTGCATTTTAAAATCCCTCACGAACCCAGTATTTTTAAGTATCGGCATTATTGCCTTATTACTCGTTAACCTTAAATTACCCTATTCACAATTTGCATCGCATAGTCGGTTGTTAACGTGGTTATTAGAGCCGGCCATAGTCGCGTTAGCCCTCCCCTTGTATCAGCAGTTTATGCATATTCGAAAAAACTTTTTACTCATTTTAGTCACCTGCAGTATTGGCATTATTAGCGCCACACTGGTGGCTTTTGTATTAAGTGTTTTATTTGCTGTCCCATCGCAGCTCAGCGCTTCAGTTGCGGCACTTAGCGTTACTACACCTATTGCATTACTTGTCACCGACTCACTTGGCGGGATCAGCTCGCTAGCCGCTGCTATGGTTATTTTTATTGGTTTGCTTGGGGCTTTGTTTGGCTTTTTGTTACTAAAATTAATTAAAATATTTAACTTTGAGGCACAAGGCATTGCAATGGGAACGGCCTGTCACGCTATAGGCACCGCGGCTGCAATTGCCGAACATCCAAAAATAGGGGCGTTTTCATCGGTGGCTATGGCATTGAGTGCGCTATTAACTGCTGTGATAGTACCACTATTATATCCAATTTTAGTGAGCACTTTGTTATAGTAAGTTGATACCAATATAACTAAAACTAGAGCTCACCATGATCAGTTCCGAAATTCAACAATTTGAAAAGTACTACGCCCTACTTACCGAGTATTTAGTCACCTATAGTATGCAAATAGTCGGTGCTATTTTTATTCTACTGGTTGGTCTTTGGGTGGCGAAAAAACTTGCCGAAGTAGTTGCCAATTTGATGACTCGACATAACGTTGATATCACCTTAACTAACTTTGTTAGTAATGTAGTTAAAGTACTGCTGATCATTATGGTGATCATAATTTCGCTTGGTAAAATTGGCATTAGTGTTACCCCGTTTGTTGCTGCAATAGGTGCCGCTTCTTTAGGTGCTGGCTTAGCATTACAAGGCATGCTTTCTAATTATGGCGCGGGACTTGCTATTATTGCCACGCGGCCATTTGTGGTAGGCGATACCATAGAAGTAAAAGGGGTTAGTGGCCAAGTAAAAGTAATTGAACTGGGTCACACCGTGTTAATTAATGAAGAAAAAGTAGAAATAACCATTCCCAATAAGCATATCGTTGGCGAAATCCTGCATAACTCATTTAACTACTCTTTAGTAAAAGGTGAAATAGACATAGCCTACAGCGCCTCTAGTGATACTGCGATCAGCCTTATTGAAAACGCATTAGCTAATCACGAACTGGTTGCTAAGCAACCCAATGCACAAGTTGGCATAGAACGCTTTGCTGATAGCGGCGTTACTATTAGCTATCGATACTGGGTTCCTACCACTAAAATTATTGAAACTAAGCTCGCTATTAACGCCAGCGTGTATAAAGCAATTAACGATGCAAATATCGAAATTCCGTTTCCACAGCGCATTGTTACACTTAATAAAAATAACTAGCATGAGTCATGTAATTAAAGCAAAAAGCTAAATGCACTTATAACTATAAAAATGAGCCAATTATGCATCAACCGCCCTTTTATTTAGGTGAATGGCAAATAACTCCTGCCAGTAACACCATTCAACGCGCTGAAGAACAAAAACAGCTAGAACCCAAAGCTATGGATGTGTTGCTGTACTTGTGTCAAAACCAAGCAGAGATTGTGAGTAGCGACGCGTTATTAACTCACTGCTGGGCAAACACAGAAACCGGCGATAACCCTCTGCATAAAACTATCACTCAGTTACGAAAAGCTCTGGGTGATAAGGCAAGCGCCCCGCAATACATAGAAACCATACGTAAACGTGGTTATAGGGTTATTGCATCGGTTGAGTTTCCATTAGCTGATGACCTCCCCAACCAAGTTAACACATGGCAAGGCGGCTCCCCTTTTTTAGGTTTGAGTGCATATAACCCAACCGATACCCACTTATTTTTTGGTCGTAATCATGCCATCAGCACGTTATTAGAGAGCGTATCAAACCAAGTAACATTACAGCGCGCATTTTGTTTAATCCTTGGCCCTAGTGGCACGGGTAAATCATCATTAGTTAATGCGGGTATATTGCCAAAACTACTCGACGAGCGAGGCTATAACGGCATTAGAGTAATGTCGTACACCCAACTCGACTTTGCAGATGTAGCTCAAAATAGGCTGTATTTAGATCTCGCCTCGGCCATGCTCGATTGGGATATTAACGACATTCCAGTATTTACAGGGTTAAGCGCACAAACGCTGGCACAGCAACTAGAACATGACATAGATAATGCAATTAGCGGCTTAAAAAATACAATTGCAAATACCCAAACAGCAGCAAAAACGCCGCAATTGTTTTTGTTTATAGACCGCTTAGAAGTGCTACTTTCCTCACCGCTATTTAGTAACGACACCCGAAGTCATTTTTTATCTGTTATTGAGCGTTTAGCGACCTCTAAAGCGGTGATTGTATTTAGTGCCTGTCGTAACGATTTTTACCCTTTAGTGGTTGAGCAACCAAGCCTTATGGTGGGCAAAGCTCATGGCGCGCATTACGATTTAACCCCGCCAAATCGCCATGAGCTACAACAAATTATTCGCTTGCCAGCGTTAACCGCTAATTTAACGTTTTCACAAGACCCACACACTAAAACCCCGCTGGATGAAATACTTTGCGCCGATACCGCCAATAATCCAGATGCACTGCCCATGCTACAATACACACTGCAAGAGCTGTATTTACAGCGCAGTGATACTAATGAGTTGTTACACAGTGTGTATGAAAAACTCGGCGGTATTGAGGGTGCCATTGGTAAAAAAGCCGAAGAGGTATTTATAGGGCTTTCTAAAGCGCAACAACAGCAACTAAAAAGCGTGTTATCGCAATTAGTCACGCTAAACCCAGATGGTAAAACCATTACGAGCCGCGCAGCCCGCTTGCAAGCGTTAACCAACACCAGCCAAAAAGAGCTGGTTCAAGCCATGGTCGATAGCCGCTTATTTGTATCGCATTTACAAAACCAAGAAGCTTACTTTAGCCTTGCTCACGAGGCATTATTACGCCAATGGCCACGTGCCAAAAAGTGGATTAATGACCATAAAGATGCCCTTGCTATAAAAAGCCGCTTACACCACCACACGCAACAATGGCTTAGTGAGCACAAAAGTAACGCCTACCTGTTAGCGCCGGGTAAACCATTGCAAGAGGCCGTTACCTTATTAAACGACAACATATTTAAACTAGATGATGACGAACGCGCGCTTATAACCAGCTCTCTTAAACACAGTAAAACAAAAACAACCATAAAACGCGGCACCGTCGCTCTGCTTTGTTTACTTACCTGTGTTGCCCTATTTATGAGTGTTACCAGCTTTCAAGCGCAGCAACTTGCACAGAAAAAGCGCCAAGAGGCCGAAAGCTTACTAGGGTTTATGGTTGGTGATTTTGCCGATAAATTACGCAGCGTAAAGCGTATGGACTTACTTGATGGCATTAGTAATAAAGCACTTGAGTATTTTACTAATCAAGTCGAGGAACCAAGCTCGCTATTTAACTTTAGCAGTCAACAAGGAGAATTTAAAAGTCGCTTTCAGTACGCACAAACCCTTGAGGCCATGGGTGAAGTCGCCTATTCACGGGGTAAAACCGATGAAGCCTTTACCGCCTTTGAAAACGCCCGCATTCGCCTTGAAGCATTATTAAAAATTCAGCCAAACAACTTAGAGCTTCTCACACTCGCCGGTGCTAATGCCTTTTGGCTCGGTCAGCTTCATTATGATAAAAGTAATTACGCTGCTACTGAGCCATTATTTAAAAAATATCATGCCTACAGCGAGAAAATGTATTCATTAGCACCGAATGATTTTAACTCGATTATGGAGCTATCGTATTCGCATAATTCGCTGGGCTCTTTGTATTTAAAGCAATTTAACTACACTGCCGCGAAACAACGCTTTACAAAGTCGCTCGCCCTTAAAAATGAAGCGCTTAATTTAATTCCAAACGATAAAAACTTATTAATTGATAGAGCTGATACTCTTAGCTGGATTGCTAGCACAGAAGTACACTTAGGTAACTACAGAAATGCGCTAAATTCTTATGAACAAGCAGAAAAAGTTTTAAATACTTTAACCTCATTATATCCTAATGATGCAAACTTATTAGAGATGCTGGCCTATACGCACTCCCATCAAGCCAATCTACTAAGTTACCTGCCAGATAAACAGCCAGCTTTTTTGCATACAATAAAAGCATTAGAGGCTGAAAAAAAAGCATTAAAACAGGATCCAAAAAATAAGAAATTCCAAGAAAAATATTTTCAGTTTTTAACTAACCAAACCTTAATTTACGCTGAGCTCGCTAATATTTCTTTAATTGAAAGCATTATAAACTTCTTACATACATCAGAGAAAAATCGTAATATCACGGGTATCTATGTCAATTTGATTCGCTACTTTGTCAAAGTCAAACAATCGACCTTGGCAGAGAAATTCATGGATGAGTTAAACAGATATACAACTTCACTAGGAATTGAAGAAAACTCAGGCATTAATAATAGCATTCATATAGCCAGCATATATTTGGCGCAAGCAAAATTAGCAGCATCTAAAGAGAATAATGAGAAGCGAAAATTATTTTGCCACAAGGCTCTAAAATCAATCTTAAATATAGCTAAAAAAACAAATGATATTGATATTCTTTTTCCCCTATTACAGGCATATAGTTGCTTAGATCGCTTGTCTGAAGCTCCCGAAAAAATAAAGATACTTAAAGAATTTGGTATCAATAATTTCGACTTATAAACTAAAAATATATTCAGTAGTATCCTACTACTTATTAAAAAAGAGATGTAAACAATGACTACAGTAGATAACAATCAACTTATAAAATTTAGTGTTAACGTAACAATTAATGAGAACGACGAGGCTGTATTCAAATACACAGAAAATGGTCATGAGGTATCAGGTGGTGGAGAGGTAACAGTTCCAAACACTCATGGTGTCTATACTTTAGATGAAGAAACGCTTAAGCGTGGTTTTTATTTTGTTGGCGCAGAGCTGAGTGGGCCAATAGTAGAAGATTTTAGTTTTAAAATAATCAACGGTGGTCAATCTATAGTGGTTGTTGATTCAAATAAAAATGCAGGTGATTTATGCTTGCAGTTTATTGTTGCAATCCCAACAATCCAAAAATACATTAGCGCAGATCCACAAGTTAGAAATGAACCTCGTTAATATTTAGAACTCAAAACGCTCATTTAGCTGTGAACTAAATGAGCGTCTTTTATTTAGAAAGTTCAAACATACATAACTTTAAAAGTTGTTCATATTATTACTAATTAGTTTTAAATGTTGTATAACCAACAACAAATTTAAATGAATATTTTAATTAACAATAAATTTTAACACACTAACTGCTATTTAAACCGCAAATAAAACCAAACCACAAACACAAACACAAAAAAGACATTAAAAATCAAACAATTAAATTCAGAAGATTACCGAAAGGTTTAATTGCACTTTTTTAAGTAAATTTGTAGACATCAAAAACGTCTGTACCATGCTAAGGCTAAAACGTGTCGAAACAAATTAACAATAAAAAGACTGCAGCAACTGATAACGATAAAGCATTGCTCTTCGATAGCGCTTTATCATCCTCTTTTTCTCATACTCAATTTGATGCATTAATTGAATTATTTAATGGCACCGCCGAAGGTATTTTTGTACTGAATGAACAGGGTGGTTTTGAATTTGCCAACCCAAAAGCTGCTCAATTACTTGGTTACTCTCAACAGTCGCTGATAGGCGAAAATTTACTGTCGTTTTTACACGGTTCAGACCTTGATAAATATAAACAGACCTTATTAAATTGGATTGGTATTAAGGACACCCCTCTTAGCATTGGCCCAAATGAAGTTGCTATAAACAAAGCCAATGGCGATGTGATTGAAGCTGACTTATCAATATCAAGTATGCCAAAAAGTATCACATCGGCACAAAAGTTGTACGTATGTATACTTCACGATCTTAGTACTCATAAAGCCATGTATAACCGTTTAAAAATACAGGCCTCAACCGATCATTTAACTGGGCTTGCTAACCGTTTAGCTTTAGATGAGTCGTTAAAAAAATACTGGCAAGAGAGTATTCAAAGCCAACAACCTTTAACCAGTATATTAATTGATGTTGACCACTTTAAAAAATTCAACGATACCTACGGGCATATTAAAGGCGATAAATGCTTACAGAAAATAGCAAAAATGCTATTACAGTGCATTCCATCTAGAGAGTGTTTAGCTGCTAGGTATGGCGGTGAAGAGTTTGCAATTATTTTACCCCGTTGCGATATAAAAACCGCCACCGTTGTGGCCAACCATATACAACAACAAATTGCACAAATGAGCTTTACCGACTTAGGTTTGCCGCCAGAGGTTAAAATTACGGTAAGCCAAGGAATTGCCTGTGAAAATAATAACCAGTACCGCACCTACGAGGCGCTGTTATATGCCGCAGACACGGCTTTATACCGGGCAAAAACGGAAGGCAGAAATAAAATAAGTACGATTGTTTAAAGTTTAAATTAAAGGCCTTTTCATGACGCTACATCTATCCTAAACGCCACTTCATGGAGGTGGCGTTTAGTTAAATAACAGCTGATTAAACTAGGGTCTGTTGACCTTTACGGATTAAGATTCGTTCAAACTAGGGGCTATTTAATCGCGGCGCGAGGTTTGTAACCTAGTGGGCTAAGTAAAAACCGAGCAACAAAGAGTAAATCGCCCTTAGGCAGAACCCTTCGGGCAGCGCCTGTTTGGCATTGATGCTGCGTTATCGCCTATTTATGGGGAATACCACACCACATAGGCTCTGCCTTGCCTAAATACCAAACAGACTGCTGCAAATTTAACCTTGAAAGATCAACAGACCCTAAAGTAACAATAAACTACCTAACCCTAAAAAGGTTACAAAGCCGACAATATCAGTTACTGTGGTTAAAATAACTGAGCCTGATAATGCTGGATCAATTTTCATTTTATCTAAAATAGACGGGATCACTACGCCCGCCAACGATGCAGCCACTAAATTCAGCAGTATTGCCACGGTAATGGTTATACTAAGCATAATATCGTTAAACCATAGATACGTTAGCAAACCAATCACTAAAGCCCATACCAAGCCATTTACCGCCCCTACACGCAGCTCTTTTTTGAGTAGAGCGTTACGGTTTGAGTCGGTAACCTGACCAAGCGCAAGACCGCGCACTATAACTGTTAAGGTTTGACTACCCGCTATTCCGCCCATTGACGCCACTACAGGCATTAATACCGCAAGTGCCACCACTTGTTCTATGGTGGCGCCAAATAAGCCTATAAACCACGAAGCTAAAAATGCTGTTGCTAAGTTTATACCTAACCAAATACCACGGTTTTTAGCACTTTTACGAACACTGGCAAATAAATCTTCGTCTTCACGTAAACCACCGGCTTTTGCTGCTGCTTCGTCAGCAATTTCTTGACGTAACTCGTAAGCCGATGCAATGGTTAAACGCCCTATTAGTTTGTTATCGGCATTAACCACGGGCATGGCCATTTGCTCGCTGTGAATAACCACTTCTGCGGCTTCATATAAATCATGGTCTGCGTGCAATGAGGTAAAGTCATGATTAGCAAGAGTCATTAAGCTCTCGTTATCATTTGCTTTTATTAGGTCATTAACTGCCACTTCGCCGATTAAGCTACCTTTACGGCTCACTAAATAAATCACTTCGCTGTACTGCGGTAACCCTTTGTGTAGCAGCTTTTTAGCGCCACCCGCAGTGAGCTTGTCAGACACCTTTAAAAAGTCAAAGCCAATCCAGTGACCTAACTGCTCAGGTGTATATTGTTGCGCCAGTTCGTATTGTTTGGTTTGTGCTTCATCTAGCTGCTTTTTTGCATAATCAATAAAACGTTGTGGAATAACTTCTTCTAACTCAAGCAGCTCTTCAACGTTAACTTCGTCTAATAATTTAAAACCGTCGCTGTCATCTAAAGTCTGCAATAACCACAAACAGCTATCTTCACTTAAATTAACGAAAATTTCGTGTTGCGTGTCTTCATCTAATAAATGCCAAATTTCAAGGCGTTGCTCTTTAGGAATAGCTTCAAACAACAAAGATAAGTGTTCGGTTGATAAGGTTTGTTGAGCATCTATAAGTAATTTATTTTTGCGCTCTGTGGTATCACACTGCAATAAGTCGTTTATGAGTTGTGGTAACTGATCAACCGGATACTCTATCATTTCAAAACCCTAAAATAGTCTTTCACTATAAATTTACTGTAATAAGTAAGCACTTATTAATAAGAATAGCTAATAGTGTACATTAGAGACGAATAAAAATATTAAAAAATCTCTGTGTCGTTAGATATTTATAGCTGCTATCACCCACTCAGCGCCAACCAATAAAAAAGCCGTAACAAATAATGTTACGGCTTAGTGTAGTTAGCATTTTAAATCGCGCTATATTTTAAATTGTCCTACTAGGTCACCCAAGTTTTCACCTCGCCCTGCTAGGTGCTGACTTACTGAAGAGGTGGTTTTACTCGACTGTGTTAACTCATTAACGATTTCTTGAATCGCATACACGTTACGGTTAATTTCTTCTGTTACACTGCTTTGCTCTGTTGCTGCTGTGGCAATTTGCGTACTCATATCATTAATGGTGGTCACGGACGTGGTTACCGCACCTAAGCTTTCTGATATAGCGCGTGAAGACTCAACTGAACGATTACAGCTTTGTTGACTCGCATGCATAGCATCAACAGCTGCCGTTACTAAATTATGTAACTCACTTAGCATTTCGTTAATTTCTAATGTGCTGTCTTGTGTTCTGCTCGCTAAGCTTCTAACTTCATCAGCCACCACCGCAAACCCCCGACCTTGCTCACCTGCGCGTGCCGCTTCAATTGCCGCATTTAATGCCAATAAGTTTGTTTGTTCAGCAATGCCACCAATTACACTCAATACGCTATTAATTTTTTTAGATTGCTCACTTAACGAGTTAACCTGCTCTGCTGCTTGATTAATTTCGCCCATTAAGTTTGATACTTCGCTCAGTGAAACATCCACACAATCTTGCGCGTTAGCCACTTCTTTTGTTGCCGCCTGAGTTGATACCGCAACTTGTGTGGTATTTTGCGCAACTTCATGCGAGGTTGCTGACATTTCGGTAATCGCCGTTGCCACTAAATCGGTTTCATGGTTATGCTTTAATAACTTGTCTTCTATGAGTAATGTTTGCGTATTAATATCTGAAGAAGCTGTTTTAACGTCACTTGTTACATCAACCACACCGGCAATAATACTGTGTAGCTTGCTCACAAATACATTGAAAGATTCACCTAACTGACCAATTTCATCATGAGTATCTATTTCTAAGCGTCGGGTTAAATCCCCCTCCCCTTTGGCAATATCATCTAAGCTTTGCACCATACGTTTAATCGGTTTTAGCATATTATTAGAAGCATACAACGCACCGGCTGCTGCTAAACCAAGAAGCAGAAGTGATATTAAAACCAAAGTGGTCATTTTTTCACTTAAATGGCGTTCCATAGTTGCTTGATACTTTACCAACTCAGCTTCAATATCATCCATATATGTGCCAGTGCCTATCATCCAATTAGTACCTGGGATCATGGCTGCATAGCCAATCTTTTCGACTAAGCCTGTGGTATTGGGCTTTTGAAAATGATAGGTAAACGAGCCACCGCCCTTACGAGCTTGTTCAAGTAGGCCAACCACTATTTTTTTACCGTTTGGGTCGGTCATCCCTATTTTATTTTGACCTTCTATTGCATCACCCAGTAATGCATGAAAAACACTGATACCATCGGTATCATAAATAAAGTAGTAACCATCTTCGCCAAAGGTTAAATCTCGCAACGCATTTTTAGCGTCTTGTTCATTTCCTTGTGCTAATTGGTATTGCACTACTTTAGAGCCGATTTCTATTTCTGTTCTTAGCAAGGTTTGTTTATCAGCAATTAATTTAGTTTTGAACTCATTAAAGTTTTGCTGTTGATTCTGCTTCTCTAAATAATAAGAGCCCGCCATAAAACTGATTAGTAATACTATCAATGGTAAAACAGCCAACAGTAGCAACTTGTTTTTTAAGCTTAAATTACCCATTATTTCTCCAATTAACATTATAAGCCATTAAGCTTTTTATTTTTCAGCCGCTTAGCAGCTAAGTTTCCATTGTTTATATTACTTACAATAGCGCCACACTTGTATACAAATTAAGCACAAACAGAGTTAATTCGCAATTTAATATACTCGTATGCTAGTAAAGCACACTAAAAACAACTTTTTAACTAGACAATAGTATAAATATAGTAATAAACAACTGATTTAGTTCCTTGTTTTAAATCCTTACTAGAACACAATTTGTTAAACTTACTTAAAGCTAAATTAACCTTACTAACGCTACCTTAGCGTAAATTAAAATTAAACATTGGCTATCACACAAAGGTCTTGCTTTCTAAATTAAAACACAAATAATGAAGCAACTAACCACTGGGTAAGAATGAGGAAAATGAGTTATATACTAACCACCCAATGCGCAGACGATATAGGCTTAATCGCCAAAATTACCGGACTGTGTAATCAGCATAATTTAAATATTATTCGTAATAACGAATTTGTTGATAAAGATGCACAACGCTTTTTTATGCGCACAGAGCTTACGGGCGAACCACATGCTGAGTTTTTGTCACAACTGCGCGACGTATTACCAGCTGGCGCAAAAGTGGCACTACACGGTGAAGAAAAAACCAAAGTGGTACTATTAGCCACAAAAGAAGCTCATTGCTTAGGCGGCATGTTACTTAAGCAATTTGAACAAGCACTAAACATAGAGATACTCGCCGTTATCGCTAACTACCCTACTCTAGAGCCTCTAGTGAAAGGGTTTAATATTCCTTTTCATGTAGTTTCTCATGAAGGACTTACGCGCAGTGAGCACGACGAAAAAGTCGGTGACTTAATTGCCAGCTATAACCCTGACATTATTGGCTTAGCTAAATACATGCGTATTTTAAGCCCTGAATTTGTGGGTCGTTTTGAGGGTAAAATAATTAATATTCATCACTCATTTTTACCTGCTTTTATTGGTGCAAAACCATATCACCAGGCATTTGAACGTGGTGTGAAAATTATTGGTGCCACGGCTCACTTTGTTAATAATGAGCTAGACGAAGGCCCTATTATTTTACAAGACGTGTCGAGTGTGACCCATGCGAATACAGCTGAGATGATGGCTAAAATGGGTAAAGATGTAGAGAAAACGGTGTTTTGTAAAGCACTGCAACTAGCATCAGAGCATAAGCTGTTTATTAATGGCAATAAAACCGTCGTATTTTCATAATTAGCTTTATATAGCTATTAAAAATGCCAGCTAATAAGCTGGCATTTGTTTATTCAATATAACTAAACCTAAACACTGGTTAAGAGACCTTAATAAAACAAAGTAAATTTACGTATCAGCTGTTTTCTATTAGAACCGAAAATAGCGACTTTTGTTAGACTTATATCATTATTTTTCTCGGCCTTTACTATCAACCTTCACGGCCAAAATATGCAATTTCCCTCTTGGTCAAACCATTCACTTTATGGATTAGCTGAAATATCAGGTTATTTACTACACTCCCTTTTAAGCAATAACAACCTTTAAAAGATTTAACTTATCATATTCAAGTAACCTTAAGCTGAACAATATTATTGATATATAATCAGAAATTAAGCAATAATGTCTTAATGCATGCGTTATTGTAGCTATGCTGATATTCCCTTTTTAGGATGTACTATTTATAAGGAGCATTTGATGGCTTTTGATTACGGATCAATCGATCTTGGACTAAAAAACCCTTTCAAACTGGAAGGTAAAGTAAAAGCAATAAGAGGGCTTATTGAATCTGTTGTTGGCATCAGCTTGCTTGTTATCGCGTCTAGCTCTGTAAAGGAAGATGCAACAGCAGGTTGGATCTTAATGATATTTGGCATGTTAATACTCGCCCTAGGCATTCGGACTTTATCGGGTGGTATTTATGCAACGCTTAAGTACTTCGTAGGTAGAAACCACCCAACATCGTTGGCGTTTAATTTTAGTAAGTCACAAACCTCAACTGCACAAGAAGAAAAAAACGAAGTAGCCTACACTGCGCAAACATTAGAAGAAATGCTTGTTGGTCGCAAAAACAGTACTTTTAAAGAACCGAATGGCTTTTTATCGCGTTTGCTACATAGTTTAGTACCAAAACTATTATTTTTACCCTACCCAATACGTAATGTTGCCCAACGTTTATTTGGCTCATGGATAAGCACACTGGTTGCTCTTATCGCTTATGCATTGGTCGCCTTTGTGTCACTGTCTGGTTTTACCGGTGAAGCTGGCGAACTAGCTTTTCCAATATATAGTGCCATATTAATGTTTTATGTGCTGTTTTCTTGGCGCTCTTCTGGCAAACCTATTTCACGTAATGCAGAGAGAAATATTGAAGCCTTAGGTACTGGTGCTCTTGCTAAAATCATTTCTTTATCCTTTATATTGCCCATTGCTATAGGCCTGTCTATGTCGTGGATAATGCAAGAACAGCGCATAAGCAAACAACAAATAGACAATTGGCTTGAGCAATTACCCAACCTTAACGCGGGCATCTATTTAACTGCCATTATTATTTTAGCTGCACTTAGTTGTGCACTTGTTTTTGTGATGATTAAAGCGCGTTTAAATGAAGTGACACCAAGCGCTGAAGTATCAGAACTACGAGAAAACTGGCAAGAGTCTGTTCATCCAGATGAGATTTTTATAAATCTTGATAACTTAGTAATGGCTAATCGCCGTTATAAAGAAGTACCTAATAGGGTTTATCGTGAGCTAGATCCTAAACTACAAGAGCAAATTGAAGGAAAAGGCGGGTTTAAAGGCGAAATGATTCAAGAGATTCAGCCTAAACTACACACAATGGATTTAGGTAAGCACTTTAACCTTTCTCGTTTAGTTGCGTTAATTAGTGGTAACTTACTCTACATTGTAGCGCTTACCTTTACTGTGTTGCTTGCTTACTCTTTTATTAATATTTACCACTATATTGACGCTGCTAATATAAATAGTATTGAACAAGCCTTTAATAATAAAAATATTATTGAGTTTAGCGAGCTGTTAATGGCAAGTGTTCATTTATTACTTATCGGCATATTAGTTAAAGCATTTGCTCAACTTCTGAGCAATAGTGCCCATTTATTTTTTGCTGAAATGCAATTTGAATCTTTACTCGTGTACTTCAAGTGCGAGGGCACATTTACTGAGTCAAAAATATCAACGGGTACCGGTATTCATGATAGCACACGCTCGGAAAATACCTTGGTACGTAGCAGCATAACGCCTTGGGTGATTGTTTCGCGCATTGTTTCTACAACCTTTGCAGCTACAGGCATGAAAAACCTCGAGCATCCTCGACATATTATGGAAATGCATAAAGATGAAGGTCAATTACAAGCAATCAAAAAAGATGTAATTGCCTTTTTGAAAGATCGAGAATCAATTGCCTCTATCACTAGCGAACGCGATTTAGGCAATGCATCTCAACTGCACCAGTTAAACCAGCAAACACGAGCTATGCCTATGCAGCCAGCTTTAACCAAAGATGATGAGGAAGCCGCTGGTTTTTTACGTCAGGAAGACGATTTAGCGTCTGAGCCAAAAAACTAGCTTATCTATATATGCCACCTTATTACTAGGTGGCATCTTTCCAAACTAAAACCCCCCTCTCTACACTTTGATATAAATGTGATTCCCCCCCTGCAAGCGCAGTAAAGACAGGGAGGGAAATGAGGAAAATAAGTAATACACTAACCAACTAATACGCAAACGATATTAGGCTTAGCCAAAATTACCAAACTCTGTAATCAGCATAATTTAGATATTATTAGGCCTTGTTGATAAAGATGCACAACGCTTTTTATGAGAGCAGAACTCACAGGCTAATCCCGCAGCGATTTTTTATTATAACTTTGCGAAGGATTGCAAAAGTGGTACTGCACGGCAAAGAAAAAACCAAAGTTGTATTATTAGCTCCAAAAGAAGCCTCTGTTTAGGCGGCATGTTATTAAACCAACTTGGTAATACTCTAGCTGTTTATTAATGGCAATAAAACCGTCGTATTTTCATAATTAGCTTTATATAGCTATTAAAAATGCCAGCTAATAAGCTGGCATTTTTATAAGTAAATAATAAACCTTACTTAACTAGGGTGTGTAATACGTTGGTGCCCCAGGGCCTACTGGCATACCTAAAACAAATACCCATAAGTAAAACAGTACCACCCAGCCAACAAAGAAGATTAAGCTGTATGGCAACATAGTGGCTACCAAAGTACCTATTCCCATGTCTTTTTTGTATTTAGTGGCAACCGCAAGAATTAAACCAAAGTAACTCATCATCGGGGTAATTAAGTTAGTTACTGAATCACCAATACGATAAGCCGCCTGAATTGTCTCGGGTGCATAACCTATAAGCATTAGCATAGGAACAAAGATAGGTGCTGTTACTGCCCATTGCGCTGACGATGAGCCTAAAGTTAAGTTCACTAAAGCACACATCAAAATAAACAGTACAAATACTTCCGGCCCAGTTAAGCTAAGAGCTTGTAGTAACGCGGCACCGTTAATCGCTAAAATGGTGCCTAAGTTAGTCCATTTAAAAAATGCCACAAACTGCGCAGCAAAAAACACCAATACAATGTACATGCCCATAGAGCTCATACTCTTGCTCATAGCATTGATCACGTCTTTATCATTTTTCATGGTGCCAACCACGCGACCATACACAAAACCCGGAATACCAAAAGTAACAAAAATAAAAACTACAATCCCTTTTAAAAACGGCGAGTGAGCAACTAGACCTGTTTCAGGGTTACGTAAAATACCGTCTGCTGGAACAATCGTCCAAGCGAGTAACAACGAAACAACAAGTAATGAAATACCAGCCCATTTTAAACCTGATTTTTCTTTGGCAGTTAAACCGGCAATATTATTTTGAGCTAAATCTTCACTGGCTTCATCTGGGTTATATTTACCTAAACGTGGCTCAACAATTTTCTCTGTAACAAGCGTACCTAAAACAGCAATTAGCAATACTGAAATCATCATAAAATACCAGTTTGCTTCAGCGCCTACTTGGTAAGTTGGGTCAATCATTTGTGCTGCAGGCGTTGTAATACCCGCTAATAACGGATCGATAGTACCCAGTAATAAGTTAGCGCTATAGCCACCCGATACACCAGCAAACGCTGCAGCAAGGCCTGCAAGCGGATGACGACCTAAACTATGAAATATCATTGCCGCTAGGGGGATCAATACGACATAACCCAGCTCAGATGCTGTGTTTGATAAAATAGCAGCGAATACCACCATAAAAGTTACTAAGCGTTTAGATGCGCCCATAACCATGCCACGCATTGCCGCAGACAATAACCCTGAATGCTCGGCAACACTTACACCTAATAATGCCACTAATACCGTGCCTAATGGGGCAAAGCTGGTAAAGTTAGTAACCAAGCCCGTTACAATACGCTGTAAGCCCTCGGCACTGAGTAAGCTAACGACTTCAATTACACCATCAGGATCGCGCCCAGCAGAGCCCTCAGGGCGTGGATCGATAGCACTAAGTCCAAACCAATCAGCAACGCCACTAAATAAAATAATGGCAATACAAAACAGCGCGAATAAGGTAATTGGATGGGGAAGCATATTCCCTAAAAATTCTACCGTGGCTAAAAATCGATTAAACCAACCGCCCTTTGCGGCCTGATTTTCATCTTGGGATGTGTGTGGTGAGTCCATTGAGTCTGACATACCATGCTCTCTTAATTACAAAATGCCCGTAACCTAGCATTATTTTCTGAGCAGGTCATGTAATAAAGATGAATGACTTGTTATGTCATGGTAATTAACTGATGGGTTTGTTGTGATGGGGTTACAAAAAAGAGGCTCTCGCCTCTTATTTCGTCTGCTTAAGCTTGCTCTATCGGTTCTAGTTGTAGTTTTGCAGCAATTAAAACAGCTTGAGTTCGATTATAAACACCGAGTTTTCTAAATATGGCAGTGATGTGAGCTTTGACTGTGGCTTCTGAAATGTGAAGTTCGTACGCAATTTGTTTATTCAGTAACCCTTCGTGCAAATATTGTAATACACGGTATTGCTGTGGAGTAAGTGATGCTACTTGTGCAGCAATTTCTCTATCTGCGCCTTCTATTTCAGCCACTTTACTTTTTAGTTCGGTTGGCAGCCAAGTATCGCCTTCGAGTATTTGGTTAATTGCGTTGGCAATATCGTCAGATGATGATGACTTAGGAATAAACCCCATTGCCCCATAACCCATAACTTTCGAAACAATATTTACATCTTCACTACCCGAAACCACCGCAATAGGTAAGCTTGGGTAATCTTCACGTATACGGATCAAGCCGTATAAGTCACCGTTACCTGGCATGTGTAAATCTAGTAGTAATATATCAAGATCTTCTTGTTCGCTTAACACCTGCAATGTGCTATCAAAATCCGCTGATTCAAATACTTCTAAACCTGCAAACTTTGCACTCAAAGCGCCCTTTAGTGCTTCACGAAATAACGGATGATCGTCCGCTATTAAAAACTGACTCATTGTTCACTCCCAAAAATTCGGCTGCTATCCAATAGACAACAGCCGATATACTACGTTTAGAATCAACTTCTAATCAAGCTTTTAACGCGAAATTAACGATTTAATCGATTTTCTACTAGCTCATCAACCACTGACGGATCCGCAAGTGTTGAAGTATCACCAAGCTGTTGGTGCTCATTTGCCGCGATTTTACGTAAAATACGACGCATAATTTTGCCAGAACGTGTTTTTGGTAAACCTGGAGACCACTGAATCATATCTGGTGATGCTATTGGGCTTAGCTCTTTACGTACCCAATTACGGATCTCTTTTGTTAGCTCATCACTCACCGTTACACCCTCGTTAGGAGTTATGTAAACGTAAATACCTTGGCCTTTAATATCATGCGGGTAGCCTACTACTGCCGCTTCAGCTACAGCTTCATGAGCAACTAACGCACTTTCAATTTCCGCAGTACCTAAACGGTGCCCAGACACATTAAGTACGTCATCAACGCGTCCTGTTATCCAATAATCACCGTCTTCATCACGACGACAACCGTCACCAGTAAAGTACACACCAGGATAAGCGCTAAAGTAGGTTTGTTCAAAGCGCTCATGGTCGCCATAAACGGTTCGTGCTTGTGAAGGCCAGCTATCTAAAATCACAAGGTTACCATCAACCGCACCTTCTAATGTATTACCTTCAGCATCAAATAATGCCGGTGCAATACCAAAGAATGGACGAGTTGCAGAGCCAGGTTTCATATCAGTTGCACCTGGTAATGGAGCAATCATGATGCCACCGGTTTCGGTTTGCCACCAAGTATCTACAATTGGGCAATTCGACTTACCAATTTTTTCATAGTACCAAGTCCACGCTTCTGGATTGATCGGCTCCCCCACAGAACCTAAAATGCGTAAGCTGTCACGATGTGAGCTTGCAATCGGCTCTTCGCCTTTAGCCATCAATGCACGAATGGCAGTAGGTGCTGTGTATAAAATTGTCACGTTATGTTTATCAACCACTTCGCCCATACGACCAGCAGTTGGGTAAGTTGGTACGCCTTCAAATACGACTTGTGTACACCCATTAACGAGCGGCCCATAAGCAATATAACTGTGACCTGTGATCCAGCCAACATCAGCACTACACCAAAAAATATCATCGTCTTTTAAATCAAAAATGTATTCGTGGGTCATAGATGAATACACTAAATAGCCACCAGTGGTGTGTACCACCCCCTTGGGCTGACCGGTAGAACCTGAGGTGTATAAAATAAACAGCGGGTCTTCAGCATTCATGTGTTCAGGTTCGCAATCTGGCGCTTGGTCTGCAACTAAGTCATGCCACCAAATATCATGGTCGTGCCAATCAACATCGCCTGAAGTTAGTTTATGTACCACTACATGCTCAACGGTGGTGACTGAATCTTGTAATACGGCTTCATCTACATTGGCTTTTAGCGGTACACAATTACCTGCACGTCGGCCTTCATCTGAGGTGATCACCACTTTAGCACCCGAATCATTAATACGATCCGCAATAGCTGACGGTGAAAAGCCACCGAATATAACTGAATGAATAGCACCTATGCGGGCACAAGCTTGCATTGCGTATATAGCTTGCGGGCTCATTGGCATATAAATGGCTACACGGTCACCTTTTTTAACACCTAATTTTTTTAAACCATTGGCAAACTTTGCCACTTCATCATGTAGCTGTTGGTAGGTGATATTTTCGCTTTGTGAAGGATCATCACCTTCCCAAATTAATGCTACTTTATCCGCTTTTGTTTTTAAGTGACGATCAATACAGTTATAAGAGGCATTCAGGTAGCCATCTTCATACCATTTAATATTGATGTGGCCTTTGTCAAATGAAGTGTTTTTTACTTTTGAATATGGAGTAAACCAGTCAAGACGCTTACCGTGCTCAGCCCAAAACCCTTCAGGGTCTTCGATAGACTGTTTATACATCGTATTATATTTTTCATTATCGACGAGCGCTGCGTTTTTTATCTGCGCAGGAACTGGATAGATACTTTGTGACATATTAGTCTCCAATTTATATTACTTGCCTTAGGCTTTCCATCAAGGATTACTCAGCAGTGCACTATTAAATATTAGACATTAGTTGTATCTGAGTTCAAATAACTAGGGTCTGTTGACCTTTCAAGATTAAATTTGCAGCAGTCTGTTTGGTATTTAGGCAAGGCAGAGCCTATGTGGTGTGGTTATTCCCCATAAATAGGCGATAACGCAGCATCAATGCCAAACAGGCGCTGCCCGATGGGTTCTGCCTAGGGGCGATTTACTCTTTGTTGCCTACATGGATGTAGGTAAGGGGCGTAAGCAGGACGCGGAAGCTTTGCTCGGTTTTTACTTAGCCCACTAGGTTACAAACCTCGCGCCGCGATTTAATCGCCCCTAGTTTGAACAAATTTTAATCCGCAAAGGTCAACAGACCCCAATATCTTATCTATAATCCTCTTGGCTACACCTTATTTACATAAAAAACATACTATTAAATAAAAGTATATGAGCCTTCAATAAGTATTAAACCTTAGTCTAATAGACTAATAGTTGATTGAGTAAATTGTGTACATATACAACAGTAGCTTAAATATATAAAAACCTTGATTGTTTATTAATAACTCGTATTTACTAACAAATTAAATTAAAGATAATTAAATTCAATCTGTTAGTACTATATAAGTAACACACATTAATGCATATCATAAGCAAACAACATACAACAAGTAGCCTATAAAAGGACGCAACAATGAAATTTACTCCAATTAAAACACTGGCAGCGACTGCTGTACTATGTGCACTTTCTAGCACAGCTTATGCTGCTACAGCTGCAAAAATAGGTGATACAGAATTCACCTATGGTGGATACATTAAACTCGACGCAATGTGGAGTGACTATTCAGCAGGCGCTCCTGCTGGCAGCAGTGTTGGCCGTGACTTTTATGTACCAAGTACATTAACCGTTGGTAGCGATGATAGTTCAGACGCAGTATTTGATATGCACGCTCGTGAGTCACGTTTCAATTTTGGAACTGCTACCTTACTAGATAACGGTAAAACGGTTAAAACTAAAATAGAACTAGACTTTTTAGCGTCTGCCCCAGGTGGCAACGAGCGTGTGTCTAATTCATATTCTCCGCGTATTCGCCATGCATTTATTTCATACGATGGTTGGTTATTTGGTCAAACATGGTCAAACTTTCAAAACGTTGGTGCATTACCAGAAGCGCTTGATTTTGTTGGCCCAGCAGAAGGCACAGTGTTCGTTCGTCAATCTCAAATTAAATACACTACAGGTGCATGGTCTTTCTCTTTAGAAAATCCAGAAAGCACAATTACTACAGCAGGTGGTGGTATGGCAGTGACTGATGATGCCTCATTACCTGACTTTACCGCACGCTATACTCACAAAGCGGATTGGGGTAACTTTGTAGTAGCAGCCCTTGCTCGTCAACTGACCTACAAAGTAGGTGGTGTTGATGCCGATGAAACCTCATTTGGTGTTAGTGCATCGGGTATGGTGAAACTTGGTGAAGACAATCTAAAATTTATGCTTACCCAAGGTAAAGGACTAGGTCGTTATGTTGGTCTAAACGTAGCTCGTGGTGCGGTTCTCAATGGTGATGACCTAGATGCGATTGATTCAACATCAGGTTTTATTGCATATCAACATAAGTGGAATAGCCAGTGGCGCTCTACTTTCCTATATTCGTTCTTATCTGCTGATAACGATGAAAACCTACTTGCAATGTATGGCGATCCTACAGAATCAAGCCAAAGCTACAGTGCAAATATTTTATACTCACCGGTTAAACGTCTAACCTTTGGTGCGGAATTTAAACATGCAGAACGAGAGCTTGAAAGTGGCGTAGATGGCGACCTAGATCGTTTACAATTTTCTGTAAAGTATGCGTTTTAATTTCCTAACCAATTAAAATACTGATTTACTTCCTGAGCGGCTTCGGCCGCTTTTTTTGTTTTTAACCAGAGCTCAAGTTAACCAAATCCATGCGCTTTACTTAAAAAATGTCAAAGACGTGTAAAATACCGCGCAAACGTAATTGCAAATCACTCTCATTTAGATTAAATTACCAACCAAATTTAATCTTATGGGAAACAAGATGCTGCACAAACATAAAAACTCTGCATTTAAACTAAGTCTACTTACTTCACTGGTTTTATCTGGATATGCTGTTGCAAACGACACGCAAGACAACCTGCCTCTAGAAAAAATAGCCGTTTATGGGCAACATCATAAAAACTATATCACCGAAGAAGCACAGTCTGCGACTAAGCTAGGTCTAACAATTAAAGAGACCCCACAGTCAATTTCTGTTGTTTCACGCGCGCTGATGGATGATTTTTCACTTGATGATATTAACGCAGTATTAGAAAGCACACCTGGCGTAACAGTAGAGCAAATAGAAACTGACCGTACTTACTTTAAAGCGCGTGGTTTTGAAATAACTAACTTTTTAATTGATGGCTTAGGGACACCGCAAAATTCCGGTTCAATTCAAGGTACACTAGATACTGCAATTTATGATCGCGTTGAAATTGTACGTGGTGCCAATGGCATGATGACCGGTGCAGGTAACCCATCTGCGACTATTAATATGGTGCTAAAAAAGCCAACCTACACAACGCAAGCTAATGCATCGGCTTCTTATGGTTCGTGGAATAACAAACGTGTAGATATTGATGTTTCCGCACCGATTAACGATGAACACGCTGTTCGTGCTGTATTTACTAAGCAAGATAAAGAGTCGTACCTAGACCGTTACGAAACCGATAAGACCATTGCCTACCTTGCCTATGAGGGTAAGCTAACTGACGATACACTACTAAGCATTAACTATGTAAACCAGCAAAAAGATGCCGATAGCCCTCTATGGGGCGCGTTACCGCTTTATTACACTGATGGTTCACCAACTGATTATGATGAGTCAACTAGTACAGCTGCAGATTGGTCGTATTGGGATAATAGCGCTGAACGTATCTATGTAACACTTGAGCAAAACTTATCAGCGACTTGGGTTGCTAAAGCCCGTTATGCCCATATAAAAAATGAACAAAATTCTGAGTTATTTTATGTATATGGTACCCCAGATAAAGATACTGGTTTAGGTTTAACCGGCTATGCGAGTCGTTATGATTACAAAGACACACAAGATTTGTTTGATTTATATGCCAGCGGTAAGTTTGAGCTATTTTCTTTAGAGCACGACTTATCATTCGGCATTAGCCAAGCAAACATGGACTTTAATGACCAATCTCTTTATGACTACAGCACAGGAAATGGTTTCCCTGCGATGCCTGATTTAGCGACTTGGGATGGGATAGCACCAGAAGCAACACTGGTTGATAAACCTGACGGCAGTGATGTACAAAATACACAAAGATCGGCCTATGTTTCAACTCGTATAAAACTAGCAGATCCATTAAGCATTTTGGCTGGCGTACGCTATACCGACTGGGAAACTAAAGGTACTGCTTATAGTGTAGTGCAAACCCGCGATGACTCAGAGGTTATTCCTTACATTGGTACTGTGTACGATTTTACCGAGTCATTATCAGCTTACGCTAGCTACACAGAAACGTTTGTGCCGCAAAAAGAATTAGACATTAACGCTGAACAACTGGCTCCTGTTATTGGTAAAAGTGCTGAAGTTGGTTTAAAAGCACAACTTTTAGATGAGCAAGTATTTGTAACACTGGCCTATTTTGATGCTAAGCAAGATGGACTTGCTGTTGCACTTCCGGGCTCCCTTCCAAGCGATACGCGTTATTACGCTGCAGATGGTATTAACAGTGATGGTTTCGAAATTGAATTAAGCGGTCGCTTAACTGATGATTTAAGTGCCAGCATCAGCTTTAGTAATTTAAGTATTGATGGTGATGAACTCGTTAAAGATTACACCCCAGAAAACCAATTAAAAATGGCAGCCACTTATCAAGTGCCATTTATTGATGGTTTAACCTTAGGTGCTAATTACCGCTGGCAAGATTCTATTAGCCGTGTGCAAGTGAAAGATCCAGCAGGCAACGCATTGGCAACTACAAAACAAGATGCTTATGGCTTATTAGATTTAATGGCCACCTACGAAATTACTCAAAACGTCGGTGTTACCTTTAATGTTAATAACAGCACTGATGAAAAGTACATAAACAGCCTTTATTGGGAGCAAGGTTACTACGGGGCACCGCGTAACTACTCATTGTCAGTTAACTGGCAGCTATAAAGCTAACTAGGCTTTAAGTCACTTTATAGCAAACAATAAAAAAGCGCTAACCTAATGGTTAGCGCTTTTTTTAAGCTCGGGTCAAATCAAGCTTTAAAACAAATGGGCTTAAAGGTCGCCTTCATCACCTAATACGTCTTCGCCATCTTCTGGCTCAACCGTTGCTTTTAGCAATAGCATCTCTCGTAATTTACCTTCAATTTCATCTGCAATTTCAGGATTTTCTTTAAGGAACTTAATCGAATTAGACTTACCTTGGCCAACTTTGTTGCCATTGTAACTGTACCAAGCACCCGCTTTTTCAACAATTTTGTGCTTAACACCTAAATCAATCAGCTCGCCCTGCTTAGAAATACCTTCGCCATACATAATGATAAATTCAGCTTGTTTGAACGGCGGTGCAACTTTGTTTTTCACAATTTTAACGCGCGTTTCATTACCAACAACTTCATCGCCTTCTTTTACCGAACCAATACGGCGAATATCAATACGTACAGAGGCGTAAAATTTCAGGGCATTACCACCAGTTGTTGTTTCAGGGTTACCAAACATTACACCAATTTTCATACGGATTTGGTTAATGAAAATACATAGTGTGTTTGAACGCTTAATGTTACCTGTAAGCTTACGTAATGCTTGCGACATTAAACGTGCTTGTAAGCCCATGTGTGAATCACCCATGTCGCCTTCAATTTCAGCTTTTGGCGTTAATGCTGCAACCGAATCGACAATAACCACATCAACCGCGCTTGAACGCACTAACATGTCACAAATTTCCAGTGCTTGCTCACCTGTATCTGGTTGAGATACCAGTAACTCATCAATGTTAACACCTAGTTTTTGTGCATAAATTGGATCAAGAGCATGCTCAGCATCAACAAAGGCACAGGTTTTACCTTCTTTTTGAGCTTCAGCGATAACTTGCAATGTTAGCGTTGTTTTACCTGATGACTCTGGGCCATATACTTCAACAATACGCCCCATCGGCAAGCCGCCTATGCCTAAGGCAATATCAATACCTAGCGAGCCTGTTGATACAGCGTCAATGTTTAACGCTTTATTGTCACCCAATTTCATGATTGAGCCTTTACCAAATTGACGTTCAATTTGTGATAAAGCTGCGTCCAACGCTTTTTGTTTGTTATCGTTCATTTTCTTCTCCAAATCCAGCTAATGCACACAAGTATACTGTATGAAATCACAGTATCAAGCTAATTTTATTATTTTATCTTCTCTATTATAGTTTTTAAAGAAAATACAATAGCTTGCAGCCTAACTTGCGCCCTGTCACCATTAAATACTTGTTCAAACGTCCAGTGTTTACCGTTAATTTTCAGTCCAAACCACACGAGCCCTACCGGTTTGCCCTCAGTAGCACCACCGGGTCCTGCAATCCCTGAAATAGCAATGCCAATATCAGCATTTGCAGCCTTACAGGCGCCTGCTGCCATCTCAATGACTGTTTGTTCGCTCACCGCGCCAAATTCCTCGAGGGTATCATGCTTCACATTGAGTAATTCATGCTTTGCGTTATTGCTATAAGTGACAAATGCACGGTCAATATATGCTGAGCTGCCGGGGGTATCGGTAAGCGAATAACTCACTCCACCACCAGTACATGATTCAGCGGTAGTGATCCATAAGCGTTTATCCGTTAAAATAGCGCCTAATTGCGCAGCAAGTGTCTTAATCTCTTGATGTAATTCCATATTCAGCCTTTGGGTAAATACATGTCGTTTGATCTTTATGCACCGCACACTATAAAACAACAAACCCCTATGATGCAGCAGTATCTAAAAATAAAATCAGAGCATCGCGATATTTTATTGTTTTATCGGATGGGGGATTTTTATGAACTCTTTTTTGATGACGCAAAACGCGCCGCGCAGTTGCTTGATATTTCACAAACACACCGTGGCAAAGCAGGGGGCGATCCTATTCCTATGGCGGGCGTGCCTTATCATGCGGTAGAAAACTACTTAGCCCGCTTAGTACAAATGGGCGAGTCGGTGGCTATTTGTGAACAAGTGGGTGACCCTGCCACCAGCAAAGGCCCTGTTGAGCGCAAAGTAGTCCGTATTGTAACCCCAGGAACTATTTCTGACGAAGCCTTACTACAAGAGCGCCAAGACAACTTACTAACCAGTGTTTGGCAAAATAAAAAAGGTCAATACGGTGTTGCGTATCTTGATATCAACTCAGGACGCTTCAATGTTGTTGAAGTAAACACTGATGAAGCATTTAGCTCAACCCTACAACGCTTAGCCCCTGCTGAATTACTATATAGTGAACACTTTGAAAACACTCATTTAATTGAACATATTAAGGGAGCACGTCGTCGCCCTGATTGGGAGTTTGATCTAGACACCGCACAACACTTACTGTGTGAGCAGTTTGGTACCAAAGATTTAGTTGGTTTTGGTGTCGATAAAGCACATAGCGCCTTGGTAGCGGCAGGCTGTTTAATGCAGTACGTAAAAGATACCCAGCGTATTGCATTACCACACATTCGCGCAATCACTCTTGAGCATAACGAACATGCGGTTATTTTGGATGCGCCAACTCGCAAAAACCTTGAACTTACCGTTAATCTATCAGGTGGCTTTGAAAATACCCTTGCTCAAGTGCTTGATAAAACAGCTACAGCTATGGGCTCACGATTACTGAAGCGCCGTATTCATACCCCTATTCGTAATAAAGACGAGTTAAATTCTCGTCTAAATGCCATTAGTGCTATTTTAGATGTGCAATTATGCAGTGAGCTGCATGACGCTCTCAGAGATATTGGTGATATAGAACGTGTAATTGCTCGTTTGGCATTACATACCGCTCGCCCACGTGATTTAACACGGCTTCGCAGTGCACTTCAAGCATTAGCACCGCTGCATAGCTTATTAAACGATGCCACAGATGCGCGTATTTCTCATATTATTGCCCATTCTAAAGAGCTCCCCGAGCTTCAAGCCCTACTTGAGCGAGCAGTGATTGATAACCCACCAGTGTTAATTCGTGATGGCGGTGTTATTGCGCCAGGGTATAACAGCGAACTTGATGAGTGGCGTAATTTAAGCCAAGGTGCCACCGATGTGCTTGAACAGCTAGAGCAGCGCGAACGTGAACGCACAGGTATTAGTACACTTAAAATTGGTTATAACAGAGTGCATGGCTTTTTTATTGAAGTGAGCCGCGCTAACTCGCACTTAGTGCCTGCAGATTATATTCGTCGTCAAACGTTAAAAAATAACGAACGTTATATAATTCCAGAACTTAAAGAACATGAAGATAAAGTCCTCGGCAGCCAATCAAAAGCGCTGGCTCTGGAAAAGCAGCTATACGAACAGTTATTTGAATTTATAGCTCCGCATATTGAGCAGCTACAAATAATGGCTTCGGTCATTGCCGATTTAGATGTACTTAACAATTTAGCAGAGCGTGCCCAAACACTTAATTATGCCAAGCCTGAGCTTTGCGATAACGATAATATTAGCATCAAACAAGGCCGCCACCCTGTGGTTGAGCAAGTAATGAAAGACCCGTTTATTGCCAACCCTGTAGAACTCAATAGCCAGCGTAAAATGCTGATAATTACTGGCCCTAACATGGGCGGTAAATCTACCTACATGCGCCAAACAGCACTGATAGTACTCATGGCGCATATTGGCTGTTACGTTCCTGCCGATAGCGCTAAAATTGGTAATATCGATAGAATATTTACCCGCATTGGTGCCAGTGACGACTTAGCATCTGGGCGCTCTACCTTTATGGTTGAAATGACAGAAACTGCGGCAATTTTAAATAATGCCACCGCACAATCATTGGTATTAATGGATGAAATAGGCCGAGGAACCAGTACTTACGATGGTTTATCACTGGCATACGCGACAGCTGATCATCTTGCTTCAAAAATAGCAGCTAAAACTCTGTTCGCAACCCATTACTTTGAACTCACAGAGCTTGCAGAACAAACACCTGGGTTGGTTAATGTGCACTTAGATGCCATTGAACACAACGATACCATTGCCTTTATGCATACGGTATTAGATGGTGCCGCAAGTAAAAGTTTTGGTTTGCAAGTAGCTGCTCTGGCTGGCGTACCTAAAGCGGTTATTGCCCAAGCTAAACAAAAGCTAAGCTTGCTTGAAAATCATCAAAGTGTCACAACGGTCACCACAGAGCAACAGGTTTTACCGTTTGATAGTGAACCGCAAATAATTCAGCCTAGTGAACTTGAGCAACAAATGAGCGCAATAGATCCCGATAACCTATCACCGCGTCAGGCGCATGAACTGCTTTATAAATTAAAAGCACTGCTTTAAACGCAAACAGCCCGACTAAAAAGTCGGGCTGTATTTATTTTTTTGTGTGTTTAGGTTAAGCGAACTGCTCAAATAAGCTTTCGGTACTTAATCCTTCTTGCTGCAAGATATCTTTTAACCGACGTAGCGCCTCAACCTGTATTTGGCGAACTCGCTCACGGGTTAACCCAATTTCACGGCCCACATCTTCAAGCGTTGAAGGCTCATAACCGAGTAAACCAAACCGACGTGCCAGTACTTCGCGCTGCTTAGGGTTCAATTCACCTAACCAGTCAATAATATGCGTATTCATATCATTGTTTTGCACTTCACCTTCAGGACCTACATTTTTTTCGTCGGCAATTACATCTAACAATGCACTGTCATTCTCGCCACCAATAGGCATATCTACAGAAGCTATTTTTTCGTTTAGGCGAAGCATTTTTGTTACATCTTCGACCGGTCTGTCTAAGCTTTCTGCAATTTCTTCTGCGGTTGGCTCATGATCAAGCTTTTGCGTTAGCTCACGTGCTGTACGTAAATAAACGTTAAGCTCTTTAACAACATGAATAGGCAAACGAATAGTACGGGTTTGATTCATTATTGCCCGTTCAATGGTTTGGCGTATCCACCATGTGGCATATGTAGAAAATCGAAAGCCACGTTCAGGATCGAACTTTTCAACAGCTCAGATCAGCCCTAAGTTACCTTCTTCAATTAAATCAAGTAGAGCAAGCCCACGATTGTTGTACCTACGCGCAATTTTCACAACTAAGCGCAAGTTACTTTCGATCATGCGTTTTCGGGAGGCTTCGCAGCCTTTAAGCGATTTTCGTGCAAAAAACACTTCTTCTTCTGCACTTAATAGAGGGGAAAAACCAATCTCGCCTAAGTATAATTGGGTGGCGTCGAGGTTTTTAGTGACTTCTTCTTTTACAAATACATCTTCATCTTCCACGTCATCAAGTAACTTCGTTGTCTCCTCTATTTTAGAGTCGTCAAACTTATCATCAGTGGGGGTTTTCTCAGCTTTTGCTACATCAGCCATAAGACTTCTCCTGAGCAAGCTATCAATAACTTTATGATTAAGGTCTGTAGTCGTTTTATTAGCTTTTGCTGTATTAGCCATAAGCCTTCTCCAGAACAGTCAATCAACACCTTCAGTTCAGGGTAGGTACTTAGCAGGGTTAACAGCTTTTCCTCGATAACGAATTTCAAAACGAAGTGCCGTTACTGAAGACTCTGAATTACCAATTTCTGCTATTTTTTGTCCCGCCTTCACTATTTGCTTTTCTTTCACAAGTAACGTTGAGTTATGTGCATAAGCACTTAGGTAATCATCATTATGTTTCAATATAATTAAATTACCGTAACCTCTAAGTGCACTACCCGCGTAAACTACTGTTCCTTTTGCAGCGGCGAGTACGGCAGTACCCTTTCTATTAGCAATCTGTAGGCCTTTATAACCATTTTCCTTGTTAGAAAAGCGTTTTGTTATTTTACCTTTAGCAGGCCAAAACCAACTCAACTTTTTAGTTGAAGAACCTTGAGACTGACTAATTTTTTGGTTAGCTTGTTTTTGAACATACCTACGTTTTTTCGGCTTATCAAGCTCTTTCTTTAATTTTCTGTTACTTTTTTGTAAATGGGATGACTTTTTAACAGCTTTCTTTTTATACTTTTTTTGTGTAACCCTTGACCTACTTGGTTCTAAAAGGGATACAACCTGACCAGGAACAATAGTGTAAGGTGATGGAATTGAATTATTTTTTGCAAGTTCTCTGAAATCTTTTCCAGCACTAAAAGCAATCGAATAAAGTGTATCGCCTTTTTGTACCGTGTACTTACCACCGTTAATATTAATCCGTGAAGGATAGTCATTAATATTATTATTTAAACTACTTACAGGAGCGGGAACATGGCGAGACGAGCATGCACAAAGCAAAACACTAATAAATAAAGCAACATAACAGCGTATTTGTTTATTCAATGTGTTTTGCCCTCTGTTTTAATATCATTATATTATGGCGATTATCGCAACAATAGGTACGCAACAGCGATTAAAGCAACCACTGCCCAGCCAAGTACTTCAATATATTGGCGTAATTTTTGTTCCATTTTAACTCCGCCCCATTTCATTAAAGCAGATACTAAAAAGAAACGCGCGCCACGCCCAATACCTGAGGCAATAATAAAAGGTAAAAACGCCATTTGTAATACACCAGCGCCAATGGTAAACACTTTATAAGGAATAGGCGAAAACCCCGCTATAAATACCACCCAAACACCGTAATCTTTGAACCATGCAAGCGCCGTATTAAATTTATCTTGCCATTGCATTTGCGCAATAAAGGGCTCTACAACCGGTTCAAACAACCAAAATCCAAGTAAGTAACCCAGCACGCCGCCAAGCACAGAAGCAACCGTAGCAAAGCTTGCAAATCGCCATGCCTTACTTGGTTGCGCTAGCGACATCGGCGCTAACATTACATCGGGCGGGACCGGGAAAAAAACCGATTCGGCAAAGCTCATTCCTGCTAAATAACGTTCTGCGTGGCGGTGTTTAGCCCACACTAGCGCCATATCGTATAACTTGGTAAACAACTTCAAAATGAATTCCTATTCAATATCACCAGGGACTAAAGGTACAAATCTTACTGGCGCAATTACATGCTCTGTAAAGCTATCGCCTTGGCGAATAACCATGGTTAAATTTTGTTCTGCCTCACCAATAGGGGCCAGTAATACGCCTCCATCTGCAAGTTGTGCGAGTAACTCGGGGGGAATGGTGGTTGCCGCAGCGGTCACGATAATGCCATCAAATGGCGCTTGTGACTGCCAGCCTTGCCAACCATCGCCATGTTTCATGGTGACATTGTACAAATCGAGCTGGTGTAATCGGCGTTTAGCTTGCCATTGCAAAGCTTTAATACGCTCTACCGAATATACCTTATCAAAGGTTTTAGCTAAAACCGCAGTTTGATAGCCCGACCCGGTGCCTATTTCTAACACCTTATGTTGCACACCGGCTAATCGCATTAGCTCGGTCATGCGCGCAACAATATAAGGCTGAGAAATAGTTTGCCCTTGCCCTATAGGTAGCGCGGTATTTTGATACGCTTTGTGTTTGAGTACATCATCAATAAAAATATGCCGAGGAATTTGCGCTATTGCTTTTAAAACCTCTTTATCTTCTACGCCATCTCGCTGTAATAAGTCTGAAAGCGCTTGTGCACTGCGAGTATAATTAGCCAGCACGATTAATCTCCAACTCGGCTAACCACTCTCCCACGGCTTTAATACTGTCTTTGGCAGTCATATCAACGCTTAACGGGGTCACTGATGCATAGCCATTATTAACCGCATAAAAGTCAGTGCCTTCACCGGCGTCGCTTTCAAGCCCTAGTGAGCCATACCAAAAAATATCGCGTCCCCATGGATCGGTTTGCTTGGTCATAGTTTCTGCTTTGTGACGAGCTCCTAAACGAGTTACCTGAACGCCTTTGAGCTCAGAGAGCGGAATATCGGGAACATTAATATTAATGATCTGATCTTTCGGCAGCGGATGTGAAGCAAGTCCTTTAATAATGTTTACAGTAACGGCTGCCGCTGTTTCAAAATGCTCACCATGATGAGAGCACAAAGATACCGCAATTGCTGGTAAGCCTAAATGACGGCCTTCAGTCGCCGCAGCCACCGTTCCAGAGTAAAGTGTATCATCGCCTAAATTACCGCCATGATTAATACCAGCAACAACCAAATCGGGTTTTTCATCCACTAATTGATTAACACCTAAATGCACACAATCAGTGGGTGTACCGTTTACCGACATAAAGCCGTTGTCGAGCGTTGTGGCACGCAGCGGGTTCATTAACGTTAGTGAATTACTAGCACCACTACAATTTCTATCTGGAGCAACCAGCGTTACCTCAGCGATTTGTATTAATGCTTGATATAAAACAGCAATACCTTTGGCATTAACACCATCATCATTACTTAATAGAATCTTCATCTGCGGTATCCTTTTCTTTTCGCTCGCGAGGGCTGGCATCAGTATAATCAACCAGTTCGCGCAGTAAAGCCGTTGCAAAACAGCCTTTGGGTAAACCAAAGCTGAGTTTTAATGTGCGTTCATCAAGTGTTTCTATGCTTAGCTCTTGGGGTATTAAACGCAGCATTCTACGCTCGTTTTTAAGCCCTAAATCCCCTAAGCCATCACACCATGCTTGATACGGTGCCAACCATGTTTTTTCTTGTTCGGTTAAGCCTTTTTCACTTTTGCCCACCATGGGCGCCGACATCATAATATCGCCAGAGGCAAGCCGTGCAATATTTTCATCACTTATCGCATCTTCAAAAAATGCATTACTACCACTGAGCATAAATACTTCGCGGTGCATGGTTTTAGCAAGGCCATGCTCAGCCACGCGTAAACTAACAATTTGATTAAACACATGTGAACGCGCAGCAGAAATAATAATGCCTCGCAGCTTTTTATCGCGAATACGCTCACCGGCAAACATTTTTTCGGCCATCACTAGGTTGTGTCCATCACGACCAAAGCGCTGTTCACCAAAATAGTTAGGCACACCTGCGCGTACTGCGTTTATACGGCACAAAATATCAAGCGGCTCGGTTACATTGCGCAAGGTAATAATAAATCTATTTCCTTTATGGCAACCGGTGCGCAATTTTCGCTCATGGCGCTGCTGCGATACCACAAACACGCTTTCACTGTTCAGCTCAGTAAAATCAATATGCTTTTTAATCGGTACTTTTACGCTAAACCACTGCGAGCATACTCCATGGCGGTCTTTCATACCGGCATAGCTTACATCACGTGGCGATACACCCGCTTTTTGTGCAATCAGCTTGGCAACATATTGGGTGTTTTCACCCTTTTTAACCACTTGCAAACACACGTGTTCACCACTGCCGGTAAACTCTATACCGAGATCCTCATCAACCATAAAGTCTTCTGCGGTGGTTTTAAAGTCGGCTTTGGAAAGCGGCGCGCCATATAAATAATTTAATTCGCTCATGCGTTTTGTTTGCTCATAATGACCACGGCATGGCTTGAAATGCCTTCTTTACGCCCCTCAAAACCGAGTTTTTCGGTAGTGGTAGCTTTTACATTTACCTGTGAAAGCTCGGCATTTAAATCACTGGCAAGGTTGCCACGCATCGCTTGAATGTGCGGCAGCATTTTTGGTGCTTGTGCCACAATAGTGACATCCGCATTGCCCAATACATAACCTTGTTGCTTGGCTAGGTTCACTACATGGCGAAGTAAAATACGGCTATCAATATTTTCATATTCACTGGCCGTATCCGGAAAATGCTTACCAATATCGCCCAGCGCTAATGATCCTAAAATAGCGTCACATAAGGCATGAATAGCTACATCACCATCTGAGTGTGCTAAAAAGCCTTGTGGATAATCAATTTTTTCGCCGCAGATAGTTAAAGGCCCTTGGCCTCCAAATTTATGTACGTCAAAACCATGGCCTATTCGTATCATTTTGCACTCTCATTATTTTGTTTTTGCAGTAAAAAGCCTGCTAAATCTAAATCTTCTGGGGTGGTGATTTTAATATTATCACTACGCCCTGCTACCAGCTTAACCGGCTTATTTGCCCACTCCATTGCACTGGCTTCATCAGTAATGGTTGCACCGCTGTTAAGCGCACTTTGCAATGCCGCTTTAAGCTCGTCGTATTTAAACAGTTGCGGGGTAAGCGCTTGCCATAAATCATCACGAGGCACAGTTTGCTGCGCATGGCTTTGCCCTCGTTTTATAGTGTCTTTTACTTTGCTGGCTAAAATGCCGCCTTCATCAGCCTGCAGGCACTGTGCGATTAAGCGCTCTATATCAGCAATATCGACTAAAGGTCTTGCAGCGTCATGCACCAAAACCCAAGCAGGTGGGTTGGCAGCTAAAAACAATAAACTGTTTAACACTGAATCTGCGCGCTCTTTACCGCCAATAGCACGCACAATGCGAGGATCAGCTAGCGTAAGGTCGTCAAAGTAGGGGTCGGTTTCGCTCAGAGCCACCACTATAAAGTTTAACTGCGGTAACTGCGATAACTTAGCGAGCGTATGCTCTAGAATGGTTTTCCCTGCTAAGGAAATATATTGCTTTGGTGTTGTGTGTTGCATTCGACTGCCAACACCTGCGGCAGGAACAATAGCAGCAATAGTTTGTTTATTTGTCATGGTGTTGAGCCGGTAAAACACGAATAAAGGTTTCGTCCGGTTTAATCATTCCTAATTCGTTGCGGGCACGCTCTTCAATGCCTTCGTGGCCGAGCTTTAAATCTTCTATATCCGCTTTTAATACTTTATTACGCTTTATTAGTTTTTCGTTAGTTTGTTGATGCGATGCCACCGCATTTTTTAAACGGGTGTAGTCTTGCACCCCGTTATGACCAAACCAAAGGCGATACTGGATAAAAAGTGCTAAGCACAACAAGCCAAATTGAAAAAATCGCATTAAACACTCCTTATTTTAATTTTTAATTATCTACTTATGCTAGCGGCCGCTTAACATTGCGCCAATTAATATTGGCAGCTAGTAACATTTCCCGTAATGACAAAACCCGTGGCGTGCTACGCTTTGAAAACTGCCACTGGTGGCCACAACACGCCGCTGCAAGGCTCGTTTTACTAGGTTTAAGCAATTGCGCACTTTGTTGCTCAAGTCCTTGGCCTAAAAAATCAAACCAGCCAAGTTCATTACAATGCAGTTGCGTATCAGCTACTTGATCAATGCTATCTATTCTAACCCGAATTTGACCGTGACTTTGTAATAATACCGGAATTATTAGCCCTACTTTGGCATGCGCTTGATAAAAAAGTTCATTCGCTGAAGGATTAGCCTCTGGCGGTGTTGGTTTTTGTTTTTCAAGCCAGCCTCCATTTTGCGCATCAAGCGTAAAAGGCAATAGTGCATTAGCTACACGTGTTGCGGCACGTTCAATATAATAAGGCAGGCTTTTTAATTGCCTGCGTAAACGGTCACCATTAGGTTCAGCCACTAAGCGCTGAACTTCACGCTGATAAAAAGCATTGCATAATTGTGCGTAAAGCACTTTTTGTGCATCAGTTTGCCACATTTCAACTTGCTGGCTTGTGTTAAACTGCTTATTTTTAGCAACCAATCGCTGTACTCAAAAAAACATTTTAATACTGTTTTATAACACAGTAATGCACAGTTTTTAAGCACTTGTAGTAATTTAAGCGCTTGGCTTTTCACCTAATTTTGCAATACCTGATTCTAAAAATTGCACCATAGTGCTGCGCTTTTTACCTATTAATAAGCTGCCATCAGCCAAAAACATAAAGTTTTGCCAGTTACGTTTAAACACATCAAATGTCGTTTCGATAATATTGTCGCGTGCCATGCAAAAATACACAGTGGTATTAGCCTGCCAATCTAAGTGGTTCAAAATAGCATCTGGAAATTGGGGTTCTTCGCTTTCCCACGCATCTTCCCAATTAATTTCTTGGCTAAAGTTTTGCTCTTGCGCGCACCAATCGGTTTTATCAAAAAAGTCTGGATGATCATGTTCACGACTCACCATGGTTGTCCACAGTACGGCGGCACGCTCGCTGGTCATAGGTTTAATATTGGCTGCATCAATATCTGAAACCGGAATATCTTTGTGGCGAAATACCCAGGCTTTTTTGTAATCATCAAGAGAAATATAATTCATAGTATTGCTGTATTCTTTGGCATAATAAAAAGCGAAGGCAAATTATACAAGATAACAGACTATGACTACAGCACTAAAACTGGGTTTATATCAACACTACAAAGGCCCACAATATAAAGTTATGCATGTGGCGACTCACAGCGAAACCAACGAGCAATTGGTTATTTACCAAGCCTTATACGGTGAATACGGCATATGGGCACGCCCACTAAGTATGTTTACCGAAACTGTAGAAAAAGACGGTAAAACTATCGCCCGTTTTGCCTACCTTGGTGAAGCCGATTAACTATGGCATTATAACGCATAATAATTACTGCTCAGACCAGATAAAGGATAACCCGTGCAATTTAATTCTACTGATAATTACATCGCAAGCTCAGCATTAAAACAGGCCGTAAACGCCGCTATTATGCTGCAAAAACCGCTTTTAATTAAAGGCGAGCCTGGCACAGGTAAAACCATGCTGGCTGAGGAATTAGCGAAAAGTTTAGATACTGAGCTTATTCAGTGGCATATAAAATCAACCACTAAAGCGCAGCAAGGTTTGTACGAGTACGATGCAGTATCGCGTTTGCGCGACAGCCAGCTAGGTGATGAGCGCGTTCACAATATTAGCAACTACATAGTTAAAGGTAAGCTGTGGCAAGCCTTCATGTACGCTGAATTAAACGGCAAACGCCCAGTACTGCTTATTGACGAAATAGACAAAGCCGATATTGAGTTTCCAAACGATTTACTACTCGAACTCGATAAAATGGAATTTCATGTATACGAAACCGGTGAGCGTATCGTGGCCAAAGAGCGCCCTATTGTGATCATCACATCAAACAATGAAAAAGAGCTGCCTGATGCGTTTTTACGCCGCTGCTTTTTCCATTATATTGATTTTCCAAATAGCGACGAAATGCAGCAAATTATTGATGTGCACTACCCGCATGTTAAACAAGATTTAGTTCGCCAAGCGCTAGAAGTATTTTTTAACTTACGTGAAGCCAACGGCCTTAAAAAGAAGCCATCTACCAGCGAATTACTGGATTGGTTAAAACTATTAATGGCTGAAGATATAGACGCCAAAACCCTGCACGATAAAGCGCAAAAAGGCGGTTTAATGCCGATGTTTGGCGCGCTGCTTAAAAACGAGCAAGACATAAGCCTAATCGAAAAACTTGCGTTTATGAGCCGTCGCTAACATGTTGGTACAGTTTTTCTTCAAATTACGAGAATACCGCTTACCAGTGAGCCTAAGAGAGCTACTCGATTTAATTAACGCTTTAAAACAAGGCGTTATATTTGCTGATGTAGACGCGTTTTATCATTTAGCGCGCACTATTATGGTAAAAGACGAAACCCATTTTGACCGGTTCGATAAAGCCTTTAGCGATTACTTTAGCGGTATTGCCGACTTAGACCTACTCAAGAGCTTAAAACAACAACACAATTTACCTGAAGATTGGTTGCGTAAAGAGTTTGAAAAGCACCTAAGCGATGAAGAAAAAGCCCAACTAAAAGCCATGGGCGGGCTCGACGAGCTAATGAAAACCCTAAAAGAGCGTTTAGAAGAACAGCAAAAACGCCATGCTGGCGGCAATAAGTGGGTAGGTACCGGCGGTACATCACCCTTTGGTGCGTATGGTTATAACCCTGAGGGTGTGCGTATTGGTCAAGACGGCAACCGCAATCGCCAAGCAGTAAAAGTGTGGGATAAGCGCGAATACCGTAATCTCGATTCTGACCGCGAAATTGGTTCACGTACCATAAAGCTGGCACTTAAAAAACTACGCAAATTTGCTCGTACTGGCGCAAGTGACACCCTTGATTTAAACGAAACCATACGCGCGACCGCCAAACAAGGCGGCATGCTCGATGTAAAAATGGCCCCCGAGCGCCACAACGCGGTAAAAGTATTGATGCTGTTTGATATTGGCGGTTCAATGGATGACTACATTCATACCTGTGAAGAGTTATTTAGCGCCGCCCACAGTGAGTTTAAACATTTAGAGTTTTACTACTTCCATAACTGTTTATACGAACACGTATGGCAAGATAACCAGCGCCGCCACTCAAACGTTATTGACACCATGACACTCATCAACAAGTTTACCAGCGACTACAAAGTAATATTTGTTGGCGATGCCACTATGGGCCCATATGAAATTGCCTACCCTGGCGGTTCAGTAGAACATTGGAATGAAGAACCCGGCAGTGCCTGGTTAAACCGAATCACTAATCACTTTGATAAAGTCGCGTGGCTCAACCCACAACCGGTTGAACACTGGCCGTACTATCAATCAATTGATTTTATAAAGCAGCTAATGAACAACCGCATGTATGCGCTGAGTTTAGATGGGATAAGTAGAGCGATAAAGGAGCTGAGTTGATAGTTAATATCTATGGCAGCTCAGTGCCATAAGCGGACTAATTCGTCTCTGCCTCAAAGTTTGTTACGACAACAAAGTAGAGGCTGAAATATTGGCCTCTTGATTGATCAATTCACTAGTTCGTACAAATAAAGGTGTGTTTAATTTATAGGATATGCATCATCATAGTGTTCATCACAGACAGGGTGATCCTGAACATATTCAGTTGCAGGTTTATCACAAAACTCACACTCTACACCATCTTTAGGCGCTATCTCATCACAATATCTACAATAGCCGTCCTCTTCAGGATAAGTGCGCTCACAACCATCACATATAATATAATCATCTTCAAACATTTTCACACTCCGAACTAACCACTTGCATGAATCTCAGTAAAAGTTGATCAATATAATTAAGGCTTTTACTACTGAAAATAGTATACAGTTCATTAATAAATTCAAACTTCAAAGCCCGATAATTAGCATAAGACTTCATACTTGAGGCAAGGAGTTCTTTATTCCCAGTTTCAAGGCAACTATTAATAGGTAACGTTGCTAGTGACGCAAATTTATCAAAAACATAATCAATCACATCTGGCGATATTTTAGATATATCATTACTGTTCGCATTATAGATCTGACTTTCTAAAATATGATAAATGGGACGTTCTTTATTGGTATCTCCAGTAACATTCACAGTTATTTTTGTTTTATTTTCAATGGTTGAAATTAAAACAAATGCCATTAGGAAGAATGAAAGTTCACATATCAACTTATCATCAATTCCGGCCTCTAAAGCTTCAAGTGCAGAGGACTTAAGTTTAAGTGGTAGTAACCTTTTTTGTACATATCCACCTAACATCACTTCCAAAACCATAGAGAAACTATCAGGAATACAATCCTGATAAAAAGCCTCTGTGAGTGAAAGCTCCAATGAATCTAGCGAATTAAATTTCCTTAATGCGGTTATGAATTTACCTGAATCAAACCAACTTATATCACGATTTTTCTTGGCCGACTTAATTGTACTTAATAAGTCGTTTTGAATTAAATTCAGCTCCATCTTTTTTAAAATAGATTCCGGCATAGAGTCACTATAGAATGGATTCATACCCTTTAAACTAGATACAACTTTTCTAGCTGCATTTATAGCGCCATCTAAACCATCATCCATTAATGTTCTATCATCATTAAAATTAAAGTTTTTTCTCTGATGTGAGTTTATATAATCTTGTATTATTTTCTCCAAAACCATCACTTTAATAATATATTCCGGAGGCTGATTGCAATCATTACGTTTTAAACTCAAAGTTCCATTTCTACCAAGCTCACAAATAGACCTATTGAAGTTTAATATTGGTTTAGCTCTATCTTCAACTTCTCTATTAGACCCTGCAAATAAGGTGAAATTTTCTTTGCTATATTCTAACAAAGATAGTTGAAGTGTTAATCTATCTCTCCAACTTGTTTTTCCTCCATCAACTTGGGAGGATTTATAAAGAAGGAACATAACTTCTCTTAGCCCTTCTGGGTTTTCTTTATTATAATAACTAAAAAGGTCTACGCCCACCATCTTGCATAAATGCTCTCTAATTCGTGCAATTTTCACCGACTTTCCAAAGTCTAATTCAATTTTTCTTTTTAGTGCAGCATCTGTTTTCATATATCTACTCATCCTTTCATAATTAGTAAAACTAAATATAACCACATTTAAACAAAAAAGATGGACATCAACTTATATAGGCATATGAAATCGGATATTTTGTAGATCAACAATGAAAAATATCGAAGCTTATCACTCTAAACAAACCACGGGCTTTAAGTTATAACTAAGCTCAAATAAGAACTATCAACCAAGACCGATGTGGAAAAATTTATTTTGTGATGTTCCAAGAAACTTTGTCTAAAATACTAGTTCACCCGATCGTCGGCTTATCGCTCTGAACAGCCATGCGGATAATATTTAAATCATACAACTACAAAACGTTACTTCTCGGTCATTTTAGTTTAAACCGATTTACTCATAAACAAGCTATACGGATCTAGCTCATAATCACCAAACGGTTCACACTCTTTAAAACCAAATTGAGTGTAAAGCTTTTGTGCAGGCAAAAACGCCTCTGCTGTTCCAGTTTCTAAACTAAGTTTTTTATACCCTCGCAGTGTTGCTCGCTCAATAATATGCGTAAGTAATTTAGCGGCTATGCCTTGGCGTAAATAGTTACTTGAGGTACGCATTGATTTAATTTCGCCATGAGTGGCATTGAGCGCTTTTAATGCACCTACACCCGCTAAATTATTATCAATCCATAAGCTATAAAATGTTATGTTGGGCTGAGTGAGTTGACTCACATCAAGTGCATGTACGCTCTCAACAGGTGAGTGCTTTAGCATATCGTTATGATGCGCTTGTAGTAACTTTATAACGTGTGGGTTTGAAATATCGCCTGTTTTTATTTCCATTTACAGCTCATTTTTTCGTGTATTAATATTTAATATAAAGCGCTAATAACTTTATATTTAACTCATTATTACTAGAAGCTAAAACGCTACCGACTGATTTCGAGTGTTCTAAGTCCCCTATTCGCATTTCAAACCTTTTATTATCAAAACTATCAATAAAAATATGTACTTCTTTATCCTCATCATAAAATGATGCGAAGTTGTCTGTAATGAGCATATTAAATATCATAGTTTCTTCCTTGTAGATTAAACATAAAATAATGATTACCTAGGACAATTTAAAGTTACAAGGTTTATAACGAAGGATTGCTATAAATTTTAAAATATTGATAAAAAATATTCTTTCTCGAAACTCCTTTAAGTGAAGAAATTAGAGGAAATAAGAATTCCTTGCTATCTAGTATTTGTATTTTCCATTCAGTATCGCCAATAAAATGAAAAGTTAACATGTTCGAGTTTTGAATATTATAATTTCGAAAAGATCCCGTTGAATACATGCTACCAATCGTAGCTGAATCAACAATATCAAGGCGCTCATTCAAGAGATGGATGTGAAGCATATCCTCGTAAGGAATGTCATCCGTCATAAAGACAAGGTATTTACAACCCGCTTTAATACAAAGCTCCAAATAAGTACCATCAACAACTTTATCTGTTTGCGTATTATTTAAAAAGATACAGCTCTGTTCTGGAGACTTAGGGATTGTCTTAAATACTTGGCTTTCAAGTATGATCATCTTTTTCACCTAGCTATTACTTTTGACAGGCCAATTCTCGCCCACCGCAGCCTATCACGGTCTACAACAAACGACATTTATGCAGAGGTTGTTTGATTTGTTCATTTCACCTCGAACCTCGAATATAAAATTACATCAACTTCCAAACCACAAACGCCATAGCAAAACTAACCAAGTACACCAAGCCTAACCAGGTTAAGCCACGCAAAAGTAGACTGTGTTTAATCGCAGGCTCTGAGCGAACTAGGCTGAAGTTAAGCCATGCAAAAACGGGTGTAGTTACAAACGCAAGCGTCATGGCAAAGGTAAGCATGGGCCCAAGAGCTGATTTAAAAAATAAGATCACCGCCATACCGGCCAATGCTTGTAATATAAGCCACGTATTTAAGCTATGTTTTGATTGCTTAAAACCAAGAAGTTTATGCGATTCGTTAAGTGTGCGGGCGTAACCGTCAAGCACGGTGAGTGTGGTGCCAAACATACACAAAAACGCGATGGCAGATACCAAAGGCCTTGCCCACTCGCCTATTGTTAATGCGTACATATCAATAAGCTGCTTGGCAAACGCGACACCGCCAAGCTCTATATTACTGCTTTGCCCATATTGCACTAACGCACCTAAACTAAAAAATACCAGCGCAAGCCCGGCGGTTAACCAATAACCTACATTAAAGTCGAATAAGCCTTGGCTTTTAGTCACACTTTGCTGAGCTTGTTTTTCTTTAAGCCACAACGAGCTCAGAGCCGAAATTTCAATAGGCGCTGGCATCCAGCCCATTAAGGCAACCATAAAGCCTAACATGGCAAGTTCATATGGTGAGGGACCAACATAGTTTACAGGCGCTACAGGGCCGTTATTTATAGCAATAACTAATGCGGTTATGGTTGCTATAGTAAGTAGCCCCATAATAGCTTTTGCAACGTTATCGAGCGCTTTAAAGTGCCCTAGTAATAATATAATTAAACACACAGCCAATATTAACCAGCACAATAAGGTAACAGGAATACTAATAGGTAATGCGTAGTGTAATAAGCTCGCTGTGAGCAACAATACGCCCGCGGTATTTACCACAGCGGCAATAATATTCAATACAATAAAACTGTAAAAATAGCCAGGCCCTTGGTTTTTATACCCTTCGACTAAACTATTTTTAGTAGCGAGTGTGTATTCCATACCAAAACGAAAAAACGGGTACTTTAAAACGTTAACCACCATAATAAGCCAAAATAGCTGCCAGCCAAATAATGCGCCAGCTTGGGTCGATGCAACTAAGTGTGAGCCACCAATGGCAGCGGTGGCCATTAAAATACCTGGGCCGAGCGCCCCTAACCTAGACTTCCATGTGCTTTGTGTGTACTGCATTAACTTCTCAAATTTGGTGTGTTATGTGCTTTTATTATTAATTTTTATCATTAATAAACTGTGTGAATGCATAACTTACCTAATTTACAGGCAATAAAAAAGAGCCCTTAGGCTCTTTTTAAAAATAACACATTGTTAGTTATTAATTTAAATCCATCTCTTGGATGATTTCGTGTGCTATTTCTGGTGTGGTACTTACAGGCTTTTCATGTAAGTTCGCTTTTATTTGCCCTTTACGATGCTTTAGTGCGGCATCGAGTTTTTTAGCTGCGCTAGAAATGGCTGGGTACATAACCTCGTTTTCCCCTTTAACTGATATTCGCGCACCTTCATAATTTGTACTAATTTCTGCTTGGAACTTGTGATGCTCTTTTGAAAGAATAATGTCGAGCGCTATCAATGATGGAAAATGACTCTCAATTTTAGAAAACTTTTCGTTAATGTGTTCTTTAATAGAATCAGTAACGTCAACATGGTGACCAGAAAGATTAATTTTCATAGGGTATCCTTTTTTATGTTACCTCACAGTTAGTATTGGGGGCTAAACGAATTAACACAAGAGAAAATAGCTAAATTTAGCAATTATTTATTACCCCACCTGATTTAGATCATTCATTTAGCATTAAGTATGCAAAAAGCCGCGTGATAGCGGCCTTTCAGAGGTGCTGATAATTTAACCATTCATGTAATTAATCTGTGTATGAACAGCAATAATCAGCAAAATCACTTACTTTTACATGGAAGCTGACATTAGCATCAACATTAAATGACTCACCCGCATTAAATGTTTTCCACTCGCTTTCACCTGGTAATAACACATCCCACTGCCCTGCTAACAACTCCATACACTCTTTTTGGTTAGTATTAAACTCAAATTCACCTGGTTGCATAAAACCCAAGGTTTTCGCTTCACCATTTCCTAAAAGCACAGTTCGGCTTGATACTTTGCCATCAAAATATACATTGGCTTTTTTAACCACACTAACGTTATCGAACTTTGGCATGTTAACTCCTGTTATTAATTTATAATTTTGTTACCTCCACAGTGCCTGATACACAAAAACCTTGCAAGTTAAGTGCTGTGAAAATTACTCATTTAGAAGCCAAAAGATTAAAAATGAACGACTTTATAAAGAGATATGCTTCGAGCAACGGGCTGCGAGTTTCGAACAGATCTTTTAGTAATTTATGCATAAAGAGGGCGATGAGACGCTGCGCTTTAGAGGAAGTAATAAAAGTACAACTCATAAAAAAGCCCGCTCTATTTTACACAGGACGGGCTTTTAAATGTTAAAGCAGTCTCTTAAAACAATGCGTTTGCTTTGTTAACGATGTTTTCTACGGTGAAGCCGAAGAACTCAAACAGCTCGTTAGCTGGTGCCGACTCACCAAAGGTGGTCATACCGACTACGGCGCCATTTAGACCTACGTACTTGTACCAGTAATCAGCAATACCCGCTTCAATCGCTACGCGACGTGAAACGCTTGCTGGTAATACGCTTTCTTTGTACTCAGGCGATTGATCTTCAAACGCATCAGTACACGGCATAGATACAATACGTACCTTTTTACCCTGCGCACGTAGCTCTTTCGCAGAGTCTTGCGCTAGTTGTACTTCAGAGCCGGTAGCAATAAGAATAAGCTCTGGGTTGCCGTCACAACTTAGGATGTAACCACCCTTTTTAACGTCGCTTAATTGCTGTGCATCACGTGCTTGTTGCTCTAAGCCTTGGCGCGTAAAGATTAATGATGTAGGACCGTCTTTACGTTCAATAGCTTGTTGCCATGCAATTGCCGACTCAACTTGGTCACATGGGCGCCAGTTGTAAAGGTTAGGCGTTAAACGCATGCTGGCAATTTGCTCTACTGGTTGGTGAGTTGGACCATCTTCACCTAAACCAATTGAATCGTGCGTGTATACAAAAATGCTTGGTTGCTTCATTAATGCAGCCATACGAACCGCATTGCGTGCGTATTCCATAAACATTAAGAAAGTTGCACCGTAAGGGATAAAGCCTTTATGAAGTGCAATACCATTCATAATTGCCGACATACCAAACTCACGCACACCGTAGTAAACGTAGTTACCACTTGCATCGTCTGCCGTTAAGCCTTTAGAGCCATCCCAAATTGTTAAGTTTGAACCTGCTAAATCGGCAGAGCCACCCATAAACTCAGGTAGTAACGGACCAAATGCGTTTAATGCATTTTGCGATGCTTTACGTGATGCTGGGTTTGCTGGGTTTGCTTGTAACTGCTCAATATACGCTTGTGACTTTTCAGCCCAATCAGCAGGTAAATCTGAATTTGTACGGCGTTTGTATTCTGCTGCTAGCTCTGGGAATGCTTGCTCGTAGGCAGCAAATCTCTCATCCCAGCTAGCTTCAAGCTGTTGGCCTTTTTCTTTGTTATCCCACTGTGCATAAATGTCAGCAGGGATTTCAAATGCATCACCCGTCCAACCTAAGAACTCGCGAGATGCTTTAATTTCGTCATCACCTAATGGTGCGCCATGACAGTCGTGGCTACCTGATTTATTAGGTGAGCCATATCCAATTACTGTTTTACAACAAATTAGCGTTGGTTTGTCAGTCACGCTTTTTGCTTCGCTAATTGCAGCACTTACAGCATCGCTGTCGTGGCCATCAACGTCGCTAATTACATGCCAGCCGTATGCTTTAAAACGTGCTGGTGTGTCATCGCTAAACCAGCCTTCAACTTCACCGTCGATTGAAATGCCGTTGTCATCCCAAAATGCCACTAACTTGCCTAGGCCTAATGTGCCAGCAAGCGAACAGGCTTCATGAGAAATACCTTCCATTAAACAACCATCACCCATAAATGCGTAAGTGTGGTGATCAACAATGTCATGGCCTTCACGGTTAAATTGAGCGGCTAATGCTTTTTCAGCAATTGCCATACCTACGGCATTTGTGATCCCTTGACCTAATGGACCCGTAGTAGTCTCAATTCCTGGCGCATATCCATATTCTGGGTGGCCTGGTGTTTTAGAGTGCATTTGGCGGAAGTTTTTAATTTCGTCCAGTGGTAAATCATAACCACTTAAATGCAATAGAGAATAAATTAGCATTGAACCGTGACCATTTGAGAGTATAAATCGATCTCGGTCAGCCCACTCTGGATTTGTTGGGTTATGTTTTAGATAATCGCGCCATAATACTTCTGCGATATCAGCCATGCCCATAGGGGCTCCAGGGTGACCAGATTTGGCCTTTTGTACTGCGTCCATTGACAAGACGCGAATAGCATTTGCAAGTTCTTTGCGAGATGGCATGAATTCTCCTACCTTTATATGTATTTGCGCGGGTATTTATATACCTCCATTCTTACTTATTGTAGGGGCTGTGTGCAATTAAAAACCCATAAAAATAGGACATTATGAATATTTTTTAAGAACCATTTACTATTATATATTTTATTTAGACGTCTAGGCGTAAAAAAACTATGCAAGTTCGCTTGTTTTAGATAAAATACGCGCCTTAATTTTTTAGCGCTAATACCGACGTTTGTGAAGCGCAATATTTGTGAGCATAATTACAATGGCAAAACATTTATTTACTTCTGAATCTGTTTCTGAAGGTCATCCGGATAAAATCGCCGATCAAATTTCTGATGCGGTACTTGATGCTATCCTAGAGCAAGACTCTCATGCCCGTGTAGCGTGTGAAACTTACGTTAAAACCGGTATGGTTATGGTTGGTGGTGAAATCACTACTAGCGCATGGGTTGATATCGAAGAAATTACACGTAAAACAGTACGTGAAATTGGTTACACACACTCAGATATGGGCTTTGATGCCGATTCGTGTGCAATTTTAAACACTATTGGTAAACAGTCTCCAGACATAAATCAAGGTGTTGACCGTACAAGCCCTGAAGAGCAAGGCGCTGGCGACCAAGGCTTAATGTTTGGTTACGCATGTAACGAAACTGAAGTATTAATGCCTGCTCCAATTACTTATTCTCACCGTTTAGTGCAGCGTCAAGCTGAGGTTCGTAAAAGCGGCGAGCTTAACTGGTTACGTCCAGATGCAAAATCACAAGTTACATTTGCATACGAAAATGGCAAGCCAGTAGGTATTGATGCCGTTGTACTTTCTACTCAGCACAGCGAAGATGTATCGCAAAATGACTTAGTAGAAGCGGTAATGGAAACAATTATTAAACCAGTACTTCCTGCTGAGCTTATTACTAGCGCAACTAAATTTTTCATTAACCCAACAGGTCGTTTTGTTATTGGTGGCCCAATGGGTGACTGTGGTTTAACTGGTCGTAAAATCATTGTAGATACATACGGTGGCATGGCTCGTCACGGTGGTGGTGCTTTCTCTGGTAAAGATCCATCAAAAGTTGACCGCTCAGCAGCTTATGCTGCACGTTACGTTGCTAAAAACATTGTTGCTGCAGGCCTTGCTGATAAGTGTGAACTTCAAGTGTCTTACGCTATTGGTGTTGCAGAGCCTACTTCTATCAGTGTTGAAACATTTGGCACAGGTAAATTAGAAGAAGCGCGTTTAATTGAACTTATTCGTGAACACTTTGACTTACGCCCTTACGGTCTAATTCAAATGCTTGACCTTGAGCGCCCTATTTATCTTCCAACAGCGGCTTACGGCCACTTTGGTCGTGACGAATTCCCATGGGAACGCACAGATAAAGCAGACGCACTTCGCGCAGCAGCTGGGCTATAAGCCACTTAGCTAATATTTAAACGGCCCTTTTTAGGGCCGTTTTGCTATGTGTATTAAGTTAGTCGTAAAACAGTCTCGAACTGTTTAACATTTTAGGTATATACTCTGCTTATACAATAAAGCGTATTAGGGATAAAAAATGGCCGACAATTTTCGTGTTATATTTGTAGGACTTGCAGAAGGTGCAGACAGTCAAGCAGTGACCACTGCACTGACAGAAAAGCTGAAAACCTCGCCAGAAAAAGTGGCTGCTTTTTTTGATGGCAAACCGTTATTTGCCCCTTGCCCCAAAGATAAAGCACTCAAGCAAGCTAAGTTACTTTCAACGCTGGGGATTAAAAGCAAACTTCAGCAAGCTGCGGCTACACAAACGGCACCTCAAACAGCTTACGACAGCCAGCGAGATCAGCGCTTATTTGACGCCCTAGATTACATTACCAGTAGCCTAATTCGCCTTGAAGAAAAACTAGAAGATATTGAGCAACGCCTCCCTGAAGTTGAATTATCATTACCTGATGAAAATAATGAAGTATGGGAAGAAGACGATTTAATGCTTGATGAGCCTCTCTCTACTGAGCCCAAAAAACGCGGCAACCTTGTTTTATATTCGCTGATTTCTACAGCCGTAATATTGCTTATTGTACTTGCTACGTACTTATTATTTCCTAATTTATTCTCTTTTTAATTACGGTTAAGTTATTTAATGAGTAATAATCGCGCACAAATAAGACACGATATTCGTAAAGCACGTAATAACCTATCAAAAAACCAGCAAGAATTAGCCGCCGAATCGCTTAAAGTGAATTTTATTCAACATTTAAAAAGCATAAATTCGGCCAAAAAAAGCCATATCGCGCTTTATTTAAGTAATGATGGTGAACTAGATACCTCATTGTTAATTAATGAATTATGGAACACTGGCCAGGCTATTTACCTGCCCGTAATTCATCCATTTAATGGGGCTAATTTACTATTTCAACGCTATGAAAAAAACTCACCCATGAGAGCAAATCGCTATGGTATCTTGGAGCCTAAGCTGAACTGCTCTCAAATATGCCCCTTACCTGAGCTTGATTACGTTTTAATGCCATTAGTGGCATTTGATAAATTTGGTAATCGCCTTGGAATGGGAGGTGGGTTTTACGATAGAACATTGGCACGTTTATACGAACAACACTGGCAACAACCGCAACTTATTGGCCTCGCACATGCGTGCCAACAAGTCGATGAGTTACCGATTGAATCGTGGGATGTACCACTAAAAACGATCATAACACCCGATAAAACCTACTGTTGGTAACAACTAATCTTGTAAACTAACAGCCTATTTTGACACCAATGAGCAGACAACAATGACACAAGATGAATTAAAAAAAGCAGCTGCGTGGGCTGCACTCGAGTTTGTAAAAGAAAACACCATAGTAGGTGTAGGTACAGGCTCAACCGTTAATCACTTTATTGATGCCCTAGGCACAGTTAAAGACACCATCGTTGGTGCAGTATCAAGTTCAGAAGCATCTTCAGCGCGCTTAAAAGAGCTTGGCATAGAGGTGTTTGAGCTTAACGATGTAGCGGCACTCGATGTATACGTTGATGGCGCAGATGAAATTAACGCCTTAAACGAAATGATCAAAGGCGGTGGTGCCGCGCTTACCCGCGAAAAAATAGTGGCAGCTGTAGCAAAACAGTTTGTATGCATTGTTGATGATACAAAACTAGTCGATACCTTAGGAGACTTCCCACTGCCAGTTGAAGTTATTCCGATGGCGCGCAGCTATGTTGCCCGCGAATTATTAAAACTTGGCGGTGACCCTGTGTATCGCCACGGTGTTGTAACCGATAACGGCAACATTATTTTAGACGTACATAATTTAAAAATTACCCATGCTAAACAGCTTGAAACACAAATAAATCAAATTGTTGGCGTAGTTACCAACGGCCTATTTGCAGAGCGCGGTGCTGATAAAGTAATTATCGGCACTAAAAATGGGCCACAAATTAAATAGGATATGGTTATGAGTAAGGTATCGTTAGCAAAAGACAAAATTAAAATTCTCTTGCTTGAAGGTGTTCACCAAAGCGCTGTTGAAACGCTAAAACGTAACGGTTATAGCAATATCGACTACGTTAAAACATCGTTGCCAGAGGACGAACTTATTGAGCGCATTAAAGATGTGCACTTTGTAGGGCTTCGTTCTCGTACTCATATTAACGAATCTGTATTAAACGCAGCTGAAAAGCTAGTTGCTGTAGGTTGTTTTTGTATTGGTACAAACCAAGTAGATTTAAACGCAGCGCGTGAGCGCGGTATTGCGGTATTTAATGCACCGTTTTCAAATACTCGCTCTGTGGCTGAGCTTGTGCTTGGTGAAATATTGCTGTTATTACGTGGTATTCCACAGCGTAATGCCGCTGCCCATCGTGGCGGCTGGTTAAAAACAGCCAATGGCTCGTTTGAAGCTCGCGGCAAAACCTTAGGTATCATTGGTTACGGCCACATTGGTACTCAGCTGGGTATTATGGCTGAAAATATTGGTATGAACGTGGAGTATTACGACATTGAAGACAAACTATCTTTAGGTAATGCTACACAAGTGCATAACTTAACGCAGCTGTTGCAACGTGCTGATATTATTAGCTTACATGTTCCAGAGACACCGCAAACTAAAAACTTGATTGGAACAGCAGAGCTTGCCGTGATGAAGCAAGGCGCTATTTTAATTAATGCTTCTCGCGGTACAGTTGTTGATATTGATGCCCTAGCTGAAGCATTAACAGAGAAGAAGCTTAGCGGTGCAGCCATTGATGTATTCCCAGTTGAGCCTAAATCAAACGATGAAGAGTTTATTTCGCCACTACGTGAATTCGACAACGTTATTTTAACGCCGCACATTGGGGGCTCAACTCAAGAAGCACAAGAGAATATTGGTATCGAAGTAGCAGGTAAACTCGCTAAGTACTCAGATAATGGCTCAACTATTACAGCAGTTAACTTCCCTGAAGTATCATTACCAGAACTTGCCAACCGTAGTCGCTTGTTACACGTGCACCACAACCGCCCTGGCGTGTTAACGCAAATTAACCAAGCGTTTGCTCAGCATGGTATTAATATTGCCGCACAGTACTTACAAACGGACGAAGCAATTGGTTACGTGGTTATTGACGTAGACACCGTTCAATCTGAAGTAGCACTAAAAGAACTCAGTGCTGTTGAAGGCACAATTAGAGCCCGTATTCTTCACTAAATAATCAGCTATCAGCTATCAGCTATCAGCTATCAGCTATCAGCTATCAGCTATCAGCTATCAGCTATCAGCTAAAATAATAAAAGCCGTACTTGAGTAATCAAGTACGGCTTTTTACATTAAACTGGAAGCTGGCAACTTATTCTATTATTTGCCTTTTACTTCTAAATTTATAAATTTAACCAGCTCTTCGGGTTGCCCTGCTAACATCATTAGCTGCTGATTTACTTCCATCATGGTTTTACCTTCAGGCAGTTTAGCTGAGACACTAAGCGAATTTAGACCTTTAGCAAAGTCAGTTAATGCTTGCGCTATTTCTTCGGTTACCGGCGCTTGCTGTAACTGTTGAGCTAGCATCATTTGCATCTGCTCTAGTGTCATACCTTGTTTGGCTAATTCACTTTCTAGCAAAGTACTTAACTCGCCTTGGTTATCGAGCATTACACTCATAGTACGTGGCTCTAACTTGCTCATTGCTTGCATAATAAGTGTTTGCTGTTGCAACTCTTGCTCATAAGTAAGCGGTGTATCACCTGCTGTTTGCTGAGCTTTGCTTATTTCTAGTGAAGCATCCATGAGCGCTTTAGAATTAGCCAGCCCCATATTCATATCAATGCTGGCAATATCTTGGGCGTGCAGTTTAACAACTATATCGCTGTTACCAGATTGCTCATCGTAATCTAATGATGAGTGTAAATCATAACTGGCCGAGGCAAGTTGTGCATTAGTATCTGCAGGCAGTGTAGCGACAAAGCTTTTATCAAATTGGAAGTTTTTCAGTGTAAAAGCAGTATGTGGCGATATTTTATCGGTTTCGTAACCTGTCACTTCCACATGCTCAACTGTGGCAATATTTTCACCCTCAGGGCTGGTCACTTCTATATTACTAATGGCAACACTATTTGAAATAACACTCGCCGATAGTTCTGCATAGTTAAAGCTGGCACCTGTTTGTTCGCTAACCAAAGCCAACTGCTTATCAACCTCAGCGCGTACCTCTTGGGTTGCTACATAGTTTGCATAGCTTACGCCACCCACACCTGCAGCAATAATCGCGGCTGCAATCACTAATTTTTTCATGTTATTTCCTTATTAAACTCTTTATATAAGTGGCTTTAAGCAAGACTAACATTGAGAACATAAGTCGTTAAGCACTTTTTGTTTGCTAATTAATTAAACTAAGTAGCTCGTGCACGGTTTTAACCGGCGTTATTTTGGCACCCAGCCCTTCCATTGATTTATGGTAGTTACGAAATGGGATGAATATTTCAGTAAACCCATGTTGCGCCGCTTCTTTAACTCGGGGCACACCACTGTCGATTGGGCGTACATCACCATTTAAACTTAACTCCCCCATAATACAGGTGGTTCTTGGAACAACGAATTCGTTTAAACTACTCAAAAGTGCAGTAACAAGCGCTAAGTCAATACAGGTTTCTGATTCATCAATTTTTAAACCACCGACAATATTAAAAAACGTATCGTGGAATATTTTAGTTTTGGTGTGCTTACGTAAAATACCGGTGAGCATTTTGATCCGGTTCATATTTAAACCAACACATACTCGCTGTGGAAACTCTGCTTCGGTTTCAGTGGTTAAACACTGAATTTCTAGCAGTAAATTACGATTTCCTTTACGGATACAGGTAATTGTCGATCCCGGTGATTCAGTGGTTGAACCCGATAAGAAAATTTCACTGGGGTTATCCACACTGAGCATACCGCGTTCACACATTTTAAAAATGCCGACGGTGTCTATATCACCAAAGCGATTTTTATTAGCGCGCAGGGTGCGCACTTGACCATCGTTGGTATCAATATGTAACAGTGCATCAACTATGTGTACTAAGGTTTGCGGGCCGGCTATTTCATTATTCTTATTTACGTGAGCAATAATAAACATAGTCACGTCGTTTTGCTTACAATATTGAGTTAATGCTTGAGCTGCACTTTTTACCTGAGAAGGTGAACCTGGGCTGCCATTAGCGGTATCGGTGACAACAGCTTGAATAGAGTCGATAACGGCAAACTTAATTTTGTTTTTATCAAGCTCTTCAATAATGGTTTCAACACTGGTTTCTGACAGTAAATAGAGTTCATCTTCGTTGTAATTTAGTTTTAACCGATTAACCCTGTTTTTAAACTGCGATAGAGACTCCTCCGCAGTACAGTAAAGTGATGGCATACGCTGAGACATTCTTGCCACCAAATCAGATAGTAGTGTTGTTTTACCCGCCCCCGGATCGCCAGAAATAATATTAACCGAGCCGGTGGTTACACCACCGCTTAGTACACGGTCAAGTTCGCCAATTTCAGTAAGCTGCTTTTCAGCCTCAGAGGTTGCTACATCATTAATTTTTTTAGAACCACCGCCAATGCCACCGGCATAACCACCTACACTTGCACGAGCAGCTACCTTTTTGTTTTGCCCTGCAGAGGGTTTAAACTCTGCTAAAGTGTTCCATGCGCCACAGCGACACTGGCCTTGCCAACGTTGATAGTTCATGCCACATTCTGTACAAACAAACTCTACTTTTGCCGCTTTAGCCATTTAAAACCTTACCTACTATTCTTTATTTTGAAATACACAGTGTTAAGCGCTTATTTTGCCATTGCTGGCTCTACCTTAGCAACAACGTCTTGTGGATCAGCGCATTTAGTATCACCAAATACGCTATACTAATGTAGTTTCACTTAACCTACTTTAGGGCATGTTTCTTGCTTTAAAAAACTAATTAACCCTTGCCAATTAATTGGCTATTAGAAAATAACAATAAACACAAAGTAAAGTTATGCATAGTATCGGGCCGCATTTGGCGGTTTTGCGAGATTCGATTTATTAAATATTCTAATAAATAATTGCAACAGTATACCTACTTTTTAAATTAGACGGTGATGATTTATAAATGGCTGATGACGTATTGCTTAAGCATGAAGCGCTTGTAAATGAATTAAAACAGTATTTGGGAAATGCTAAGTTTGATCTCATTTTCAAGTCAAAAACTGCCGAGTTAACTAAACCCGAGCAGTTTTTAATAAAAATGGAAATGTCGCGTTTATCTCAGCCGATAGACCGCTTTATTGATCTTCGTGGTTTAGTTACTGGCCAAGTAAAACCATATGAATACAAGGGCAAGCAACACTTTATGGATGACACCGCTATTGAAGTATTCGAAGCGGCCATAAAACAACATAAAGATTACACCCTTGCAGTATACGAAGCGGTAATGAATACCGAAAATAATTATCGCGTATTACAACAGCAATCAATTACACCAAAAAAAGTAGAAGCTAAACCACAACATGAACTGACCACCAACGTTATTAAATTTGCAGCTTATGAAAATCGCAGTGAAGAGCGGATGAATTACTCAATTAAAATTACTATTGAGTATGACGGGCAAGCAAAAATCGATGCGAGTACCTCTGATATTTCACTCAGTGGTTGTAAAATTAAGTTAGCGTCGCGCTATAACTTAAAAAAAGGTCAGCTTATAAATATGCATCTAGTAGGCTTAGAGCAAGATTTTCAGCTTGGCCTAAAAAGTGGCGTTAAATATGAAGTCGTTGCGATAGAAAACACCTCTGAAGAATTTAATCATATCCGCTTAAAGCGTACATTTGAAGAAAATAACAGCGCGTTTGATCGTTTTTTAGAAAGCTTTATTCATGGTAATAAACGCCGTTATAAAGTGAATTTAGATAACACCCTGGATGCGGTTATTTCTAAAGGGTATGAACAATATTATATTCCTAGGGTTAATTCTTTATATGTTTTTATTAGCCAGCAAAACGGCGTTTATTATCCTAGCCTGAGCTTAACCACTGAGAACAGTTTATTTATTCAGCGTTACTTTACTGATGAACGCAAAAAATCATGTCTTTACAATGTGTTAAATCATAAGCGTATTCGTACCTTGGCGCTAAAACCTGTGGCAGTAAAAGAAGAATATTTGTATACCTTTACCCATGTCTCTGCAGGAAAAATTTATTACTACTCAGCAACTCGTTCTGAGCTTGAGCAACAAACACAATTAAAAGCGTTATTTTTTGGTTTTGGTAGCCGAAGAGACAGTTGGCGTTGCTTTAAATTACAACTAATGCCGAGTCATACTGAAGATGCTTATATTCCTTTATCTTTACCTAACTCTTTAGGTAAAGATATTGAGAAACTGAATAAACCACCTTCACCACGTGTTGAAGGCGCGATAAAAGACGTAAAATATTTAATGCTACTTACCCAAGTTGGTAATGAGCATGAGCAACAGCATTATCAACAATATGAATTTGATAAAGCCTTAGCCAATAAATTAAAATATTTTGGCCATAGTAAGCATGCATCTCCACCGGAGCTCAACACCGTGCCTCTAGAGTATGTAAATCTTCGCTCTAATAAACGCTATTTATACAAAACTAATGTAGTGATTAATACTCGTGATGCGGTATTGCATGGGCATACCCGTGATTTTTCAATATTTGGCTTACAGCTAGAGTGCAATCAAGAAGTGGACTTTAAAAAAGGCGATATTGTTTCGTTATCATTTCCTGATTTGCAAAAAATTACCAAAAACTATTCATTAAATCTTATTCAATATGAAGTCATGGCAGTGAGCAAATCGCAGACTACGATTAATTTGAAAGCGCATGCAGATAAAGGCTCATCTCATACTGGGGTCGATTTTTTTACCCTTTTAATCAATAGTAATAAACAAAAATTAAAAGTTGCTGAAGAGTCACCTAAAGTACCAGGGCTTTCTACAGCACTTAGAAATATGGTAACAAAAACGCTTTGCCAGTTTCCGGTTTATTTACATAAATCAATGGCGCATTTTGAAATTGGCGCCATGGGATTTGGTTTATATCCAAGCCCACTGCATGTTATTTTACAAAATTTTGCCTTGTTGAATGCTAAAACAGACTTATCGAATATTATTACTAAAGCGCATATTATTGATGTGATCACCCCTAATATTAAAGATCGCACCCGTCAAGATCCGCCGCTAGAGTTTAGTTTAGTAATTAACTTTGATCCTAAAAAAGAAAATATAGCCGATGCCATTACCAGCCAATGTGTTTTAGGTACTGACTGTAGCGAGTTTAAACAGCAAGTAAGCAAAGGACTGAAGTCTGAGCTGGTTTTTATAATGCGTTTATATATTTCTCGCACTGGTCGACTCGATACTGACTACTTAGCAAACGAGCTAAAATATGTTAGCCAATACGCAATTCACAAGGCCAAAGACTTAGAGGATGCATTATGGTCTGTATCAGGTGTGGGCGACATTATTGATGTAAGTGATGAAGCTCTTGAGCATTTAGCGCTCAACCAACAACAGGTTGAGCAAATGTCTAGACGAAAGCTAATCTGGTTAAATCGTTTACGTTAAACCTGTGATGGGTTTAGCGGAACCGCCAGCATATATAACAGTTGTAATAACGAGCCTTGGCAAATAGCTGCTTGGGCTTGCTCAACTACTTTTGGTTTACCATGTACAGCAACGCCTAAGCCAGCTTGAGCCATCATTTTTAAGTCGTTTGCGCCATCGCCTATGGCAACTGTTTGGCATTTTTCAAGCCCCAGCTTTTGTTGTAGCGCGTTTAAAACAACCGCTTTTTGCTCAGCATCAACAATCCCACCTAACACTTTACCAGTTAGTTTATCGTCTTTAAATTCCAGCACATTAGCATGCACTTCATCTAAATTAATCAGCTCCTGCACTCGCTCAGCAAACGGCACAAAGCCGCCCGATGCAATCGCTAAATACCAATCGTGGTGTTTTAAAATTTGGCATAACGCTTTAATACCTGGCATTAAAGGCAGTGCACTTTTAAGCTCATCAATTAAGCTCTTTTCAATGCCTTCAAGCTTGGCAACACGCTGGTGTAAGCTTTCACTAAAATCAAGCTTACCTGCCATTGCCTGCGCGGTTACGTTGGCAATCTCGTCGTATACATTAGCTAAGCGTGCAATTTCATCAATACACTCAATAGTAATGGCTGTTGAATCCATATCCATTACCAATAATCCCGGTTTTTGTAAATCAGGGGGGCTGGTTACTTGCACTAACTGACACGCCAAGGTATTTGCAAAAGTTTGAAGTTCAAGTGGGTTTATTGAGCGCTCTGCATTTTCTATATAAAAACATAATGCCGGAGATAACCCTAAATCTGGCTGATATTGACAAATAGCCGTTACTTTTTGCTGGTGAGACGCAAAAAACTCAATAATGCTATTGATATGCTGAATATTAAAATCACCGCCAAAGGCAATACTAAATAACCCTTGGTTTCTGTTTGGTGTTGTATTTAGTGGTGTAAAAACACCTTGTTGGTAGCTAAACCATTTATTAAGAATAAGTGATGATGATAATAGCTCAGCGCTTTGCTGTGCCATGTTCGCGTTCGACATGGGATCTCCGTTTATATTTCCTGACATTTAGCTCATTGATAATAAGGATATGAGATACAAAATTCGCCATCAGGGGGGATTTAGGGTTATAGTGTAGTTGTAACATCAAATCAAAATGCTGTCAGCAGCATATACGGTGACTATGAAAAATAACCATCTTAAAAATCCACTTACAGCCTCGCAAAAAAAGCGTTTAATTCGTTTGTTATTGGCCGCGGGCTGCTTTGTATTATTAAGCTGGGTAGGAATAAACAGTAGCCACCAAAGCCATCAACTACTTTACGATAGTGCCAATAGTGCAGCCAAGTCACTCACTCAGTTTATGGCACTGAATGCCAAAAAACCGCTAATAGAAAAAAACAAATCGCAGCTCACCACCTTATGCAACAATATCAGTAAAGATGAGTTTGTTCTTTCAGCCACCATTTATGATAAACAAGGTGTAGTGCTTGCAAGCAGCGATAACTGGCAATCACATCATGTATATGGTTTATTACCAGACTCATCACCAGGCATTAGTAAATTAAAAACACCGTTTGTTGAACAAGTTATTTCTGACGACAATCGCCCTATTGGCTTTGTATCTATTACCTATTTAACGCGCGCTGCGGTATCTTCAAGCCATAATCATTTTCACGATTTAGGCCGCCAAGTATTACTTATGCTAGTGATTGCTTGTATTTTTACTTGGCAATTAGGCCGAGGGTTAAAACGCTGGCAAGTAAATCGCTATATACAAAAAACCTCAGAGCACGAATCATAAAGCTGCTCTGCTAATCGATATTTATCGCTACTTGGCTTTAAACTATGAAGCGCATTAAACACCTTAGGAATATGCAATGGGGTATTTATTTCCCCCTGATAACCATTTAGTGGCATTGAAGGTGAATCAGTCTCAAGTACTAAATGCTGTGGTTCAAGCTTTGCTACAACCGCACGTGTTTTAGCAGCCCGTTCATAGGTTATAACCCCTCCCACTCCAAGCTTAAAGCCCATTTTTATATAGTACTGTGCTTGTTGTATTGAGCCTGAAAAAGCATGGATCACACCGCCATTCTTAGGCTTACAACGCTTAAACGATTGCGCTATTAAATCATGGCTTTGTCTGTGATGCACAATCAGCGGTAACTCAAGCTCATTAGCAAGCGCTATTTGTTGCTCAAACAGAAAGGTTTGTTTTTCAAGATTTTCGATACTGCGATCTAGCCCGCATTCCCCAATAGCCACAAGCTGAGTTTTGTTTGTTTTAGCAAAGTTATACAGTGATTCTAAATGCGATTGCTGATGTTGCGCTAAAAAGTAAGGATGTAGCCCTGCAGCTATTCTAATTTGTGGGTAGGTTGCTTTAAACTCGAGTAGTTTTTGAGACTGCGCCAAGCTAATACCTGGCACAATAAATTGATTAATGCCCTTTGCTACACAGGCATTAATAAGCGATTCGCGATTTGTATCAAACTCACTAAAATCGAGATGACAGTGCGAGTCTATAAATTGCAAAGCTAGTAGCCAACTAAGGGTTTAAGCGGGTTATTTGCCAGCTATTGTCGGCTTGACGCTGATACATAAAGCGATCATGTAAACGATGCGCTCCGCCTTGCCAAAACTCGATTTTTTGCGGCACAACACAATACCCGCCCCAAAAATCAGGGAGCGGAATTTCGCCTTTAGCGAATTTGTTTTTCATGTTGGCAAAGGTCTCCATTAGCACCTTGCGCGATGAAACTGGACGGCTTTGTTGCGACGCCCATGCGGCTAATTGACTTTCTTTAGGGCGAGATAAAAAGTATTTAGCGACTGCCGATGTAGGTAATGGCTGCGCTTCACCATACACAATTACTTGGCGCTCCATGTGGTGCCATGGAAAGTGCAAGGAAATTTTATTATTGCCTTTAAGCTCTTGTGCTTTACGTGAACCGGTATTAGTAAAAAACACAAAACCGTTATCATCTAAATGCTTTAGCAACACAATACGCTGTGAAGGCTGACCTGTTTCATCGACCGTAGCGACGACCATAGCTGTAGGATCAGGCAAATTACTACCAACAGCATGCTCAAGCCACGTTTCAAACTGCTTAAACGGATCATCAAGCAAGTTGTCTTCACTTAGCGCATCTTGCAAGTATTCACGACGAATATCTTCGAGTTTCATAAAATTCCCTCTAGGTTCTAGGTTCTAGGTTCTAGGTTCTAGGTTCTAGGTTCTAGGTTCTAGGTTCTAGGTTCTAGGTTCTAGGTTCTAGGTTCTAGGTTCGTCAAAAGTTTATAAGCGCTCTGTAATACGTGTCACACTTTTCCTAGTGCCTAAAGCCTATTTCTTCCTAGTACCTTGTTACTTTTGTATGTGACTTAGGCTAAATAGTTTTACCAACGCAGCTAAAGCGAACTACACGCAGCAGACGTTCACCTAAGTAGTTTAGTCTAAGATAAGGCGGACACTCGACTTATCCCTATGAGCATACGTAGTTGTATGTGATTAGGGTCAGTCGAGTGGACAACGCAGTATTAGATTAAAATACGACGGTGATTACATTTGCTCCATGACTTCGATACCTAGTAGATCTAAGCCTGTGCGCAGCGTATCTGCCACTAAATTACACAACACTAAACGGCTATCACGAACACTTGGCTCTACGCCCTCTTTAAGTACTGGGCAAGCTTCGTAGAATGTCATGTATAGGCTAGCTAGTTCGTATAAGTAACCACATAATACGTGCGGTGTGGCTTCATTGATCATCAGATCAAGGACTTCTTCTAACTGCAATAATTTAAGCGCAAGGGTTTTCTCTTGCGGCTCAATAATGCTCACATCAGCCCTTAAGCTTGCAGCATCAACACCTGACTTACGGAAAATACTGCGAACACGCGTATACGCATATTGTAAGTAAGGGGCTGTTGCGCCTTCAAAACTTAACATGCTGTCCCAGTTAAAAATGTAATCGCTGGTACGATGCTTAGAAAGGTCTGCGTATTTAACCGCGCCAATACCCACTTTACGGGCAATTTCACTACGATCTTCGTCAGATAAATCTGATTCACGTTCAGCGAGTTTGGCTGCTGCACGAGTAATCGACTCTTCAAGTAAATCAGCTAACTTAACCGTACCACCTGTACGGGTTTTGAATGGTTTGCCATCAGCACCCATCATGGTGCCAAATGGGCAAAATTCGTAACTGGTTTCATCGCGTAATAAACCAGCTTTACGCGCAGTAAGTTCCACTTGATTAAAGTGCAAACTTTGGCGCGCATCAACAAAGATTAAAATACGCTCAGCGCCTAGTTTGTTTGAACGGTAATTACACGCCGCTAAATCTGTGGTTGCATATAAGAAGCCGCCACCTGATTTTTGCACGATAAACGCTGAGGGCTCACCGTCTTTATTTGCCAGCTCATCTAAAAATACTACCTGCGCGCCTTGCGACTCTACTGCAATATTTTTATCTTTTAATAGGCTAATAATATCGTTAAGTTCACTGTTATAAGCACTCTCAGCCATAATGTCGGCAGGCGTAAGGGTTACGTTTAAACGCTTATATACTTCCTCTGAGTGTTTCACTGAAGTGGCAATAAATAGTTTCCACAGTTTTTCACAGTGTGCGTCGCCACTTTGCAGTTTAACTACATAGTTACGTGCTTTATCAGCAAAGCCTTCTTCGTCATCAAAACGCTTTTTCGCATCGCGGTAAAAGGTTTCTAAGTCAGCAAGCGCAACAGTATCTAAATCAACACCTTGATTAATTTGATCTTCTAAATGCGCAATCAACATACCAAACTGTGTGCCCCAATCACCCATGTGATTTTGACGAACAACGGTATCGCCTCTAAATTCAAGCGCACGTACTACAGCATCACCAATAATAGTTGAACGTAAATGACCTACGTGCATTTCTTTTGCAAGGTTAGGCGATGAGTAATCAACCACTACTTTTTGTGGTTTGGCATGCTCATTTACGGCAAGTTTTGCATGGTTATTAGCAGCTTGTACGCTTTGTGCTAAAAACTCTGGCTTTAAGTGAATATTAATAAAACCAGGGCCAGCTATTTCAGTTTTTTCGGCAATGTCACTTACATCTAACTGATCAATAATTTTTTGCGCCAATTCACGCGGGTTACTTTTCATTTTTTTAGCCGCGCCCATCGCGCCATTAATTTGGTAATCACCAAACTGTGGACGTGTGCTTTGGGTAACTGCTGGGTTAGTATCTTCTGGCAGGCCTGCGGCGGTCATAGCGGCAATGGCTTTTTCTACTAAAATAGTACGAATATTCATTATATTATTTACCTTTATAAGCCCGCCAAAGCAGGCTTTGTGTTAATTCTAGTGGCTAAGTGTTAGTTTTCACGCGTATGGTTAAATGTCACTTCAGGGTAACGCTCAGTCGACAAGTTAAGATTTACACGACTCGGCGCGATATAAGTTAAATTATCGCCACCATCGAGTGCTAAGTTGCTTTCGCACTTACGCTTAAACTCTTCAAACTTTTTAACATCATCACAGCTAACCCAGCGGGCTGTATTTACATTAACGCTTTCGTAAATTGCATCAACGTTATATTCAGCTTTTAAACGCGCTACAACCACGTCAAACTGCAACACACCTACCGCACCTACAATTAAGTCATTATTAATTAATGGTCTGAATACTTGAACTGCGCCCTCTTCTGAAAGCTGTACCAATCCTTTTAATAACTGTTTTTGTTTTAATGGATCGCGCAGACGAATACGGCGGAACAATTCAGGGGCGAAGTTTGGAATACCGCTAAACTTAATTTTTTCGCCTTGGGTAAAGGTATCACCAATTTGAATCGTACCGTGGTTATGTAAACCAATAATATCACCAGCGTAAGCATCAGCCGCACGCTCACGATCACCTGCCATAAAGGTTACCGCATCAGAAATACTGACTTGTTTACCGATACGCACATGATTCATTTTCATGCCTTGGCTATATTTACCCGACACAATACGCATAAAAGCAATACGGTCACGGTGTTTTGGATCCATGTTGGCCTGAATTTTAAATACAAACCCAGTGAAGTTTTCTTCTGTGGCTACAACTTGGCGGTCTTCTGTCTCACGTGGTAATGGGGTTGGCGCCCACTGAGTTAACCCATCTAAAACATGATCTACACCAAAGTTACCAAGTGCGGTACCAAAATACACAGGCGATAACTCACCCGCTAAGAATAGATCTAAATCAAATTCGTGTGATGCACCAATAACTAGCTCTAGTTCATCGCGTAACTGGGCTGCAAGTTCATCACCAATGGCTTGGTCAAGCTCAGGGTTATCGAGCCCTTTAATGCTGCGTACTTCTTGAATAGTGTGACCTTGACCTGTTTTATATAAAATGGTCTCTTCGTTATGGATATGGTAAACACCTTTAAACTCTTTACCACAGCCAATTGGCCAAGTAACAGGTGCACAGGCAATATTTAGCTCTGTTTCTACTTCGTCGAGTAGTTCCATTGGGTCGCGAATATCACGGTCACATTTATTCATAAAGGTAACAATAGGCGTGGTACGCAGGCGTGTTACTTCCATTAGCTTACGGGTACGTTCTTCTACACCTTTAGCAGCATCAATTACCATTAAACACGAATCTACCGCGGTTAAAGTTCGGTATGTATCTTCAGAGAAGTCTTCGTGTCCTGGGGTATCAAGTAAATTAACTAACGCATTGTTATAAGGAAATTGCATTACAGAGGTAGTAACAGATATACCACGCTCTTTTTCCATTTCCATCCAATCAGACTTAGCATGCTGATTAGAGCCACGGCCTTTTACTGTTCCAGCTTTTTGAATTGCTTGTCCGAACAACAATACTTTTTCAGTGATAGTGGTTTTACCCGCATCCGGATGCGAGATGATCGCAAAGGTACGGCGTTTATTAATTTCGCTAAGGAGATTTTGGTCTGCCATTAAAAAGGTTCTTTTAGTTGATATACGGATGTATTTGTATTTTAGTATGCTGAGCTTTCAAGGCTAAAAACAAGCTAACCTCTAAAGCTCAACATACCCCAACAAGAACCCAAATTAGCTCTTGTGACGCTATCCGTTAAGTTAATCGTAATTAAAGACTATTTTCGCTGATCTTGGCTTTATAAACAATCAATGGTTGGTTATTAACGGATCTTTTTTAAGTTTGGTGTTTTCAGCGATTATTAACAATAACGCTATAAATTGCCCACTAACTTAACACCAAGCTTGAGTAATAGGGCTGTAAATCATATTATTGGTCGATTACATGGAGGATTTGATGTTGGGTAATGAAAACCAGTAAGCTAAGTATTCGATTATTATGGTATATAACTCCACTGGTTATACTGCCATTGTTATTTTTAGGGGGCTTTACGCTCACTAATGTGACCAACTCTACGCAAAAGCAGGCCGACTTGATTATGAGTCGCTTTGTAGAACAACAACAGCAAAAAGTATTCAACTATATCGATTCTTTTCATGCAACGGCTAAGTTACTCTCTGCTTCACCGGTACTAAGTGACTTTTTAGCTAAAGATTTATTTGAAGACGCCAGCTATACCTATCGCCTTGGCGCGTTAATGGACGTATTTGCCAGTTACAGTGAAGCCTACCCTGACATTATTAGTATTAACTTAGTCTCAAAAACCGGTAAAAGTGACGCCTATTACTCCAGTAATTTAACCGTAGCGCCCAAATCCTACCCATTTTTTGATCAAGTAAAACAAAGTAATTTAAGCCAGCAGCAGTTTATGGTGCAAAAAGAAGATGGCACCACCAACTTATACTTTGTACAGCGCATATATAGCGTCGACTATTATTTAAAACGCCCACAACAGCTAGGCTTTATTATTCTTAAAGTCGACCCTTCTATTTTAAACACCAGCATTTTAGAAGCGCCTTATAACAACACCTTAAATTTGTTACTGGCCAACGATGGTAAAATTTTATTTAGCTCCGATTATAAAATGCGTGGCCACTATGTCAGCGAGTATGAACTAAATAAAATTAACGATTTAGCGGATATAGGTAGCTTATCAACCATTGAACTTTCAAGTGTTGATAAAATAGAGCGACTGATTTTTGCAGCCCAAATGAGTGGCGGCTACTATTATGTATCGACCATTCCAAAAGCAGTATTGTATCAGTCAGGCAAAGCAATTAGTGTGATCACCGGGCTAATTGTTATTATTTCTGTGATCACCCTACCAATCTTAATTTTTATTGTGGTGCGTAATTTACTGCTTAACCCAATAGAGTTATTAGGTGAAGCAAGTCATCGCGTTGGTGATGGCGACCTCTCTGTTACGCTCCCTGCATATACTACAGATGAAGTAGGAATACTGTTTAACGACTTTAATCACATGATTAACCAAATTAAACATTATCAACAGCAACTAGAAGAATATAAGCATCACTTAGAAGACAAAGTAGAAAGTCGGACTAAGGCGCTTGAGTCGATGAACAGTAAGCTTGAAACCGCCATCGCCCAAGCAGAGCAAGCAAACCAGCTTAAAAGCCGCTTTTTAGCCAATATGAGTCATGAAATTCGCACTCCGCTTACAGCCATTATGGGATTTACAGAGCAACTACTGCATAGCGAAAAACCAACCAATGACAAACATCATTTAGGTACTATTCTACGTAACTCAAAACATTTGTTAGAGCTTATTAATAACATTCTCGATCTTTCAAAAATTGAAGCCGAAAAACTCGCGGTTGAGCAAACGCCGTTAAATGTTGTACAACTTATTCATGATGTTGAATCAATCATTAAACCTCTAGCACAAGAGAAGCAGCTGTCATTTACAATTAATTATGCACTTCCGCTACCACATACTATTAATAGTGATATTACTCGCTTAAAACAAATACTGATTAATATTGCCAGTAATGCGGTTAAATTCACTGAGCAAGGTCAGGTTACAATAACCGCTAAATACCAAGCACCAAAAACGCTTACCTTTGTTATTGAAGATACCGGCATTGGTATGTCGTCAAACCAAATAAAACGATTATTTACGCCATTTGAGCAAGCCGATGCTACAACGACACGTCGGTTTGGTGGTACGGGATTAGGGCTATGTATTTCAAAAAACTTAGCTCAGTTACTAGGTGGTGATGTAAGTGTAACCAGTGAGGTGGGTGTGGGTAGTTGCTTTACCATCGATATAGATTGCCATTTGCATAATAGCCTTGGCGGCAATTTATTATTAACCGAGCATTCTCAACTAACACCAGAAAAGGATCCGCAGCTATCTTTTGCAAGCAACAGCTTTGATGCGCATATTTTGGTAGCAGAAGATAACCCCGATAATCAGTTACTGATTAAATTGCTATTACAAACATGGGGATTAGAGCCCGATATAGCCAACAATGGTGCACAAGCTGTAGAAATGGCGTTGGTAAACGACTACCAGCTTATAATCATGGATATGCAAATGCCGGTTATGGGCGGCTTAGAAGCAACTAAAATGCTCAGAGATGCGGCCTATGATGGCCCAATTATCGCTCTGACCGCGAATGTGATGAATCATGATATTGATACTTACCTTGAAGCAGGCTGTGATAAAGCGCTGGGCAAACCCATTGATAAAGACGCACTAGAAAATGTATTAGTCAGCTATTTACACCTTGAACGTGATAACCAAAACAAGTGGGATAGCTTATTGAAGAGTGAAAAGTTTCAGCAAATAAATGCTAATTATTTAGCAAGTTTACCTGATTATTTACAACAGATAAAAGCACTATATAACAGCCGTGACTGTGAGACATTACGCGCCCTTGCCCATAGTATTAAAGGCAGCGCTGGTTGTTTTAACTTTGATGAAATTTACCAAAGCGCCTCAGCGGTTGAACAAAGCTTAAAAGGCAATGATATGCCACAAAGAGAAAAACACGTTGCAGAACTTATTGCCGCAATAGAGCAAGCCATCGCTAATAAGTAATCGTTAAAAATTTAAACCCAGTGCCATGCCCATTAAAATCGCGTCTTCAAAGCCGTTTTTATTGGGTGCGTCACTGGGGTAATAATTTTTACGCACTGACATTTCAATAAAGCCTGCTCGTTCATACAAAGCAATCGCCCGCGTATTAGATTCGCGTACTTCTAAAAATAAGTTTTCGGCGCTTTGTTGCTCACCATACGCTATAAACTGCGTTAATAACTGCTGAGCAAATCCTTGTCCCTGAAAGCTTGGGGCGACACAAATATCCATTAGAGTAAAATCGGGTCCTGCTTTTTCACCAATATAAAAACCTATCATTTGCTCTTCATCGAACGCCGCTAAATTAAAATAACGTCCCTGCAAACATGATTGCATTGTTTTTAATGTCCAAGGATGTGTGTGGCAGCTGGTTTCAATGGCCATAAGCTCATTGATATTCTCATCGGTAACCGATTTAAAGTGTATCAAGGTGTTCACTCATTAATGCCCATAACGCACGTTTTTGTGCACTGGACAGGGAAGAATCAGGCAAGCCTAATTGTTGCTCATTAAACTCAATAGTTGATGACTTAACAATCTTGTCAATTATTACAGGCGCAAACGCACGCTCAATATCATCTTTTAACGTATCACAGAGTGTTAACGATGAATTAGCTGACTGCTCTGACGGAGCTGGGCGAAAGTGTTGATTAAGTTCAAGCTTTTCTATACCAAAAACAGATGCGTAACGTGAATGCATAACGACTCGATGGAATTAGTAAGTTGAATAATATATGAAGTAATCAAAACGATGTAAAGAAGAAATGGCAGGGGCGGAGAGATTCGAACTCCCAACCGTCGGTTTTGGAGACCGCTGTTCTACCAATTGGAACTACGCCCCTGCAATGACGATGAATTATAAAGACCTTTTGACAAAGGTAAAGTAAAAATTCAACTTTTTGGTTTGTTTGCTTTTTAAATAAACAAAACGGCGAATTAGCATGCTAATTTATGGTTTTTCACTTTTTAACAACTAGTATATTATTCAATCTCAATTGCTTGTAGCGTCTTAGCTCACTCAGAATAAAACTAAAGCAGTTATGATTTCAAACTTGCCATTGCGTAATTGCCTGTAGACACTTAAGCTTTATTTACTTTTAACTTTTTTAGCTCCTCTGTAATACTCAAAAGTGTTAGTGGCTTAGGCAAAACCGCATTCGCACCACACGCAATTAACCGTTCAGCTTCGCTGCCAACTGTGGCACCTGTTACGCCAATAATGGGATTAACAAAGCCTTGCTCGCGCAGTCTAACAGTTAACTCGTAGCCATCACAATTTGGCATCATGATATCCGTGATGACTAAATCAAAATCGCCTGTGCTTGCCTGATTTAAACCAATAATACCATCCTCTGCTTCAGTCACTATCGCGCCATTTTGGGTAAGGATCTTACTGGCTATCATACGCAGCATAGGTGTATCTTCGACTAGCAGTATTTTTAGGTTTTGCAGTAATTCGAAATCATCCACTTTTACTGAGGCTGCATCATGCTCATCAACACTATGCAAAACAAAGACTAACTCAAAATTAGCGCCACCGTTTTCGCTACTAATATAACTTAAATCTCCATCCTCCAAAGTGTTAGCTATTTGCTTGCAGATATTAAGCCCCAGCCCAGTACCTTCACTCAATGTATCGCCACGTTCAAATGCATTAAACATCTTATCTCGAAATTTAACATCGATACCTTTACCATCATCAATAACATTAATACGATAATGGGTTTTATCATGGCTTAAGGATTCGGCTGATTTCATTACAGTGACTGTGCTGCCACCACTATGTAATATCGCATTCTTAATTAAGTTCTGAATAATTTGGAAGATAGCTTTAGTGGAGCCTATATGATGCTCTGTAACTGCTCTTTTTGCTGAGAAGTTAATAATAAAATTATACTTTTCGGCTAAAGGCTTTACTCCTTCAATCGCCCGTTCAACGGTATCATGAACCGATATAGTTTCATTATTCTTGTACACAGCTAAGGTAGCACTACTAGAGGACGTTTTCATATCATCCAACACACATAGTAAGTGACTGGATAACCGCTGCAACTCTAAAATATTTTTCGAACAGTTTTGCTCAAGCTCAATATCTATTAGCATTTTTATGGTTGCAGCGGGTGTTCGCAACTCATGCCCAATGACTCCATATATTCGTTCATTTGTATCTAATTGCAATTGAGTTTTATCGACTAATGCTTGATAACTACTAAGAAGGTAATAAATTAAGATGGAAAGAACGATAGTGCTAAACACAACGCGTACCACAATCGCCGTGGTTTGGGGCTCACCATTGGCAAGTAACATTAATGGCGTAATATTTAAGATACACATGCAGATAATACGCGTTTGACCCTTTAGGACGAGCACTAGCACCACCACAAACAGCGGAGCTAAACTAGCTGGGACAACACCATTTACCAAAATAATAAAGGGAAAAGCCAAGGTAATCAAAATAGCCAATAGAGTTAACAAGCGTTGTCGAATTTTTTTAAAGGCAATAGCGCTTAATGCACATAACTCCCACACAGCAATTATCATTAATGACAATGTATTATTCGGCAACTCAAGTATAAATAAGCTAGCTGCAGTTAACAATCCACCCACACACAACAACCAAAGGATGAAAAGTTGCATTTGCTCTTCGAACCTATTTACCGCTGACTCATCAGTTCTCACAAAACCCCTCATTACCCTATATCAAATTGCGACCTAATAAGAAACTATCAAAGGTTTAGGATGGTATTTAACAATCCCCTCCTCCAATAAAAACGCTTTTACTCTTACCCTGTATTAATACATTTTTTTTATTAATTTTTAGCTAGTTGCAACGGGAGAGTTTAAACTGCAAATAGGGACAAAATTATATTCTCATACCTGAGTTGTTTGATTTTATTTATAGTATAGAACTGTTTTTTAATTTAGCAGCTCTTTTTACAATGTCTATAACCGCAGTTTACTGAGCTTATTTAATGCTATGAAAGTTTAAATTGTTATTTTTACGCTGCTACAAGCGTGACTTTTTTGATAAGGTTTTGCTTAGAGGTGTTTAGCTGGGTGTTTTTGTGGTTGGATGGTGATTAAAAAGTTGAGCTCAATAAGAAAAAAGCAAGCCATTAAATTAATGGCTTGCAGCATACAATTATTCCCACTCGATAGTTGCAGGTGGTTTACCTGAAATATCATAAACAACACGTGAGATACCGTCGATTTCATTAATGATACGGTTTGAAACCACACCTAAGAACTCATACGGTAAATGTGACCAACGCGCAGTCATAAAGTCGATGGTTTCTACACAACGAAGTGAAACAACCCAATCGTACTTACGTGCATCACCCATAACCCCTACCGACTTAACCGGTAAGAATACAGTAAACGCTTGGCTTACTTTATGGTAAAGCTCTGCTTTGTGAAGCTCTTCAATGAAAATAGCATCAGCGCGGCGTAATAAATCACAGTACTCTTTTTTGATTTCGCCAAGTACACGCACACCTAAACCAGGCCCTGGGAATGGGTGGCGGTAAAGCATGTCGTACGGTAAACCTAGCTCTAAACCAATTTTACGTACTTCATCTTTAAATAACTCACGTAATGGCTCTACTAAGCCCATTTGCATATCATCTGGTAAGCCGCCCACATTATGGTGCGATTTAATTACGTGCGCTTTACCAGTCGCTGAGGCCGCTGATTCGATTACGTCAGGGTAAATTGTACCTTGGCCTAACCATTTTGCGTTTTTAAGCTTTTTAGCTTGCTCATCAAATACATTAATAAACGTGTGGCCAATGGCTTTACGTTTATCTTCTGGGTCTGATTTACCTGCTAAGTCATTTAAAAATTGATCTTCGGCATCTACTTTAACAATGTTTAAGCCAAACTTATTGCCAAACATATCCATAACTTGCTGGCCTTCGTTTAAACGAAGTAGCCCGTTATCAACAAATACACAGGTTAGTCGTTCACCAATAGCACGGTGAATAAGCATAGCTACAACCGATGAATCTACACCGCCTGATAAGCCTAAAATAACTTCGTCGTCGCCTACTGTTTCTTTGATACGCTCAATGGCGTCATCAATGATTTTTGCCGGCGTCCATAATTTTTCACAACCACAAATATCAATAGCAAAACGCTCTAGTAAACGTTGACCTTGATGTGTGTGTGTTACTTCTGGGTGAAATTGTACACCGTAAAAGCGTTTTTCTTCGTTAGACATTGCCGCATGCGGACAAGTAGATGTTTTAGCTGTGGTATTAAAAGTATCTGGAATTTCCATTACTTTATCACCGTGGCTCATCCACACATCTAGTACACCATTGCCGCCATCAGTAATATGATCTTCAATGGCATCAAATAATGCACAGTTACCCACTTTTTCAACTTGTGCGTAACCAAATTCTTTTTTATCTGAGCTATGTACACGGCCGCCAAGCTGTGTTGCCATAGTTTGCATACCGTAACAAATACCAAGTACTGGAACGCCTGCATTAAATACATACTCAGGAGCACGCGGGCTGTTTTCAAGCGTAGTTGATTCTGGGCCACCAGAAAGGATAATACCTTGTGGGTTAAACTCGCGAATTTGCTCTTCGGTTACATCCCAAGCCCAAAGCTCACAATAAACACCAATTTCGCGTACGCGACGGGCGATTAACTGCGTGTATTGTGAACCAAAATCTAAAATGAGGATTCGTGAATCGTGAATGTCTTTGCTCATGAAGTATCTCGTAAAGTCAGGTGCTAAACGCCACCAGCTTAAGCTGTGTGACTATATTAGGGCTAACAAAGGTTAGCCCACTTATTTCAAGTTGTTAAGGCTGATTAGCCTAAACGGTAGTTCGGTGCTTCTTTAGTGATTTGCACATCATGAACATGCGACTCACCCATACCAGCAGAAGTTACACGTACAAACTGTGGTTTAGTGTTTAACTCTTCGATTGTGGCACAACCGGTTAAGCCCATTGCACTGCGAAGACCACCCACTTGTTGGTGAATAATTGTCGCAATTGGCCCTTTATAAGCAACACGACCTTCAATGCCTTCAGGTACTAACTTGTCAGCTTGGTTTGATTTTTGGAAGTAGCGATCTGATGAACCTTCTTTTTGATCCATCGCACCTAGGCTACCCATACCACGGTAAGACTTGTAGTAGCGACCTTGATAAAGTTCAACTTCACCTGGTGCTTCTTCAGTACCCGCAAGCATAGAGCCAACCATTACACACGATGCACCCGCAACCAATGCTTTTACAATATCACCAGAAAAACGAATACCGCCATCGGCAATCACTGGAATATCGCGACCTTTAAGGCCTTCAACCGCATCTGAAATGGCTGTTATTTGTGGTACACCACAACCAGTAACAATACGTGTAGTACAAATAGAACCTGGGCCGATACCTACTTTAACAGCATCAACACCAGCATCTGCAAGGGCAATAGCACCTTCGGCAGTTGCCACGTTACCCGCAACAATTTGTAAATCAGGGTAAGCTTGACGAGTCGCTGCAACACGGTCAATAACACCTTGAGAGTGACCATGAGAAGTATCGATTAGTAGTACATCAACACCGGCTTCAACTAATGCAGCAATACGCTCATCAGTACCTGCGCCAACACCTACCGCAGCACCTACACGTAAACGGCCTTGCTCGTCTTTACATGCATCTGGTTTGTCTTGTGCTTTTTGGTAATCTTTTACGGTGATCATGCCTTTAAGTTTAAACGCATCATCAACCACAAGAATCTTCTCAATGCGGTGTTCGTGCATTAAGCTTAAGATATCTTCGCGAGCAGTTCCCTCTTTAACCGTTACTAGGTTTTCTTTTTTCGTCATCACTGTTGAAACCGGCTGTTCAAGCTTAGTTTCAAAGCGCATATCACGACTAGTTACAATACCTACAAGGTTATTTTCGCTATCGGTGACCGGAAAACCTGAGAATCCCTTTTCCTGAGACAATTCAACAGCATCTGCAATAGTCAGATCGGCCGTTACTGTAACAGGGTATGAAACAATACCTGCTTCATAGGTTTTAACTTTACGAACATTTTTCGCTTGTTCTGCAATGGTCATGTTTTTATGAATAAAACCAAGACCACCTTCCTGCGCGAGGGCAATAGCTAAACGAGCTTCTGTAACAGTATCCATAGATGCTGAAATGAGCGGCAAGTTAAGTTTGATACCACGCGTTAAGCGAGTTGAAATATTTGCCGTGTGTGGCAAAACAGTAGAATGACCAGGTACTAAAAGTACGTCATCAAAGGTAAGAGCTTCTTTAGCGATTCTAAGCATTTTGGCAACTTCTCACATGTGGATCTAAGATAAGGAATTGCGGCCAAATTTTAACAGCGTTGTAGGCACTAGTAAATAATATTTTGTATTTATTTATGATAAGCTAGATTTATAAATGTTTTTTGGTAGTTTTTATGTTTTCTAAGCCCTCGCAAACGGTTTATACCGTATCTCGCCTTAATCGTGAAATACGTGCCTTACTTGAACAAGGTTTTGCGTCTTTAATACTCACAGGTGAAATTTCTAACTTTATTGCGCCTGCTTCTGGGCATTGGTATTTTTCGTTAAAAGACGATAAAGCGCAAATTAAAGCCGCCATGTGGCGAGGCAATAATCGCAACCAAAGTTACCGACCAATTAACGGCGCACAAGTAACCGTTAAAGCACGTGTATCTTTGTACGAACCCCGTGGTGACTACCAGCTTATTGTTGAACATATGGAGCCTGCCGGCGAAGGGCAACTTAAGCAAGAGTTTGACGCGCTAAAAATGCGTTTGGCTGCAGAGGGCTTATTTAGCTCCGCTTATAAAAAACCCCTACCCCAAAACATAAATCGCATAGGGGTGATCACCTCACCTACAGGCGCCGCAATTAAAGATATTTTAACAGTACTAAAACGTCGTGCGCCGCAATTAGAAGTCGTTATTTATCCTGCGATGGTGCAAGGCAAAGAAGCGCATGGCCATTTAATAAAGCAAATAGAGCTGGCAAATTTACGTAATGAGGTCGACGTTATTATACTCGGGCGCGGCGGTGGTTCATTAGAGGATTTATGGTGCTTTAACCATGAGCACCTTGCTCGCGCTATTTATCAAAGCGCACTACCCATTGTGAGCGCTGTTGGCCATGAAATAGACACCACGATTAGCGATTACGTTGCTGATGTACGTGCAGCAACTCCTTCTGCAGCCGCAGAGCTCGTAAGCCCCAATACACAAGAGCTACATAATAGGGTTAATCAGTTAATTAGCCGTTTAGCGAATGCATTTAAACACGACATTGCCGATAAACGCGCACTAGCCATACAGTTGCAGCACCGCTTAAATTTATGCCACCCGCGCAATCAGCTAAACCAAAAATCACAACGCTTAGATGAGCTGAGTATTGCACTGCAACAGGCAATGCGTCAGCGTTTATACAAGCAAGAACGCGTGTTAGCTAATTTAACTCCACGCCTAATGCGCCAATCACCAGATAAAAAGTTAGCAAATGCAAACCATCAGTTAGCACAACTACATGCAAGGTTACACCAAGCGATGCAGCAGCAACTACAACACGCAAATAATACGCTTGCCTTACAAGCAAGTCGGCTTGGTTCGGTTAGCCCTCTTAATGTATTAGCGCGCGGTTACAGCATTACTAAAACAACAGAAAATAAAGTGGTTAAATCAGTGGAAGATGTAAAAGTGGGTGATGTGTTGATCACTGAGTTAGTAGATGGCCAGGTTATTTCAAAGGTAGAAGCTTAGCCATATTGCTAAGCGCTAGCCTTGCGTACTAACAGTAAACTCAATACGGGCATCGTTAGATTGAGATGCACTGAGTTTAAATTGCTGCCACCAAGGTTCAAGATGAAGCTTATCGTTTAGCTCGCGCCATAATTTAGCTCCATAATTAACGGCATGTTGGTTAATGGTAAGCTCAAACTTACAAATTGTTTGCTTACACTTTAGCGCTGTAAGCTCAGCGCTATCTGCAAACTCATTAATAATTAAAAAGTCAGTTAACGCGACTTCAAGCTCGTAACTCCATTCGAGATTATCAGCCTCTTGTTCAAACTGTATTGCGAGCTCATCATCAAGCTCTACACTTTCTGATTGATTTAACTTTAACTGTTGTTGAGACTGCTTAAGCTGGATTGATTTTTTTTCAAGCCGCTGATTAAGCTCAACCACATGTTGTGCTAGCTGAGTTTGTTGATCAGCCTCTTGGGCTTTATTAACCTGCACAAGACCTTGCAAAGTAGTTGGCTGATTATTGACTTGAGTGTTAGCCGAAGAGATTACAGCTTGTTTGGGCGCTGAGGAAACACGAGTGGAATCTTTAAAAAACAAAAAGTAACCACTTGCTAATGCCACGCCTGAAGAAAAACAGAGCAGCATAGCCACAAGGTTACTTTTATATATCATTTCTAGGTACTCAAAAATTAAAGCATTGCACTGGTGTGCGATTCGTTTTCTGGCTCGGGGTATTCTAAAAAGTTTTGGTTCATACTTTCTGCCGGGCACTCACAATCAGGACGACCAATAATTTTTGCAGGTACGCCAACAGCAGTTGTGTGAGGCGGCACAGGGCTTAGTACCACAGAGCCTGCACCAATACGTGCGCCCTCGCCCACTTCAATATTACCCAACACTTTAGCGCCCGCACCAATAAGTACGCCCGCTCTGATTTTAGGATGGCGATCACCTTGCTCGTTACCCGTACCACCTAATGTAACCGATTGTAATATAGATACATTATCTTCAATTACGGCGGTTTCGCCAATTACAATACCGGTGGCATGGTCAAACATAATGCCTTGGCCTACTTTACAGGCAGGGTGAATATCAACCCCAAACACCTCTGAGGTACGGCTTTGAATAAAGCGTGCAAGCTCTTTACGGTTTTGTTGCCATAAGCAGTTAGCTAAGCGGTGTGCTTGAATCGCGTGAAACCCTTTTAAATTTAAAATCACAGTAAGGTAGGTTTCGGCTGCAGGATCACGATCTTTTACCGCTTTAATATCATGAGCAACATGTGTCAGCATCCGGTCACACTTTACAAAAGCTTGGTCAAACAACTCACGGATTGTAAAAGCAGAAACCACAGCATCAGCTAGTTTATTAGCAACAATAAAACTCAATGCCGACCCTAAGCACTCATGATTTAAAATACACGAATACACATGGCTCGCTAAAAGGGGTTCACGAGTTACTACTTCATTTGCTTCACTACGAAGCTGTTGCCAAATTTCATGACGCATAATAATGCCTTAAGTTAGTACAAAGAGCCTACCGCTAATTCTAACGGATTTAGCCGCCTAGGTGTTAATCCCTTCGTTATTTGTTCTAGTTATTATATATAACTAGTTAAATTTCATTTTTAGACTACTTTTTCAAAGCCATACTATATGACAGCTAGGCAGGTTTAACCATTTGTACAAAAATAAAATAAGTTAATAAAAATCAATAAATAACAATATATGACAGCACGTGTGTCATGTGCCAAAATAGCCACTGGCGTACTGCTGACGGCGTAAAAAATAATAATAAACGCTAAATTAGCATCATCAACTCAACAAGGATAACGATGATGAAAAACGACATATTAAATACAAAAAAACTTGGTTATAAATTTTACTTTCAAGATGGCGATAACCAAATAGCCTGTTTTGGAAGCTACTTCACAGGTAAAGAAGAAGTCTATATTAACGATGACTTAGTTAGCAGCAGACGCAGTGTTAATATAAAAAGCTCACACACATTTGAATTTGAAAATTCGCAGTACCAAGTGAAATTTGACATGCTCAACATACTGACAGGACGACTTGAATGCACTCTTTACAAAGATCAAGAAGTGCTTGCCAAGCAAGTTCAAAGTAGCCTTCCTAGCGATCCTAAAAAAGCGGCTTTTTTTATTCTAGGCTGCGCGTTAGGTGGTGCAGTATTTGGCTATACCACAGCAACAGTCGTAGAGCTAATTGTAGGGAAACTTTGACATGCAATTAAACCCTACAACGGTAAAGTCGCTTAGGCACACATTCGATTGGACACAACAACAGCTTGCCGATGCCTGCGATGTAAGCTTACGAACTATTCAACGGGTAGAAAAAGAAGGTGCAGCCTCAAAAGAAACCACCATGGCCTTATGTGCGGTATTTGAAGTACGCCAAGGTGAGCTTATTAAGCTTGATGAAAACAACCAAAATGATGCCAATAACAGCCCATCTAAAAGTTTTATTGCTGGTTTAGTTATTAGCTCTGTTATTAGTTTTGCCCTTGGTGCAGCCTCAGTACTATTAGTTAGTAACTAATAAAATATAAAAATGCCCCAATGCTTACGGCACAGGGGCATTTTTTATATTTAAGAACTTAAATTATTGAAATACTTTATCCACCTTTACTACTTCAATATTTTTTGCAGGAATTGCTAATTTATAATTAGCAATTACCTTATCTTCAGCCACTAACTCGGCAGGCTTATCGGTGTTGTACACCATAGGCGAGGTTTGCATAGTTGCTAAACGTTTTTGCATATCTTCACCATCACCGGTAACAAACACATAGTGAATATTCTCAGTTTGTAGGTTGTCTTTTATCACTCGATTTATATCGTCAACAGTCAATGTTTTAAGCTTGTTTGTTACATAGTTTACAAAACTATCGGTGTTATAAAACTCGCTATCTAGCGCATAACCTAACTGGCGATTTTGACTAGCAACCATTTGTGGCACAAAGTTAATTAAAAAGTTACGCGTGGCTTCAAAATCAGCCTCAGTCATGCCATTTTTAATTAGCTTATCTAGCTCAAATAATGCGGTACGGGTAGCAAAATGCGCATCGTTGTTTGAGCGCAGTGAACGCAGCCACACTTGGAATATTTGCTCAGAGCGCCCTAAGTTTGCATCCGGTTTAGTTTGAAACATACCTCGAGGGAAGTATTCAATGTAGGCGTAATCACCGTAATTCATACCACGGGTTTGACGAATACGTTCGTACAAGTAACTGTTAGAACTACGATGCTCACCAAAGTACGAACGCACTAACCACAATGCAGTCCAGTCGTCGCTGCTACGAATGGTATCAATAGGAAAACCAAACGATACAGCCGTTGATTGCGCTGACTTTTCAACAATTGTTGCATGATGACCTTCAAGCACTGGCGCATCAGGGATTGTTAAGCGGCTTTGTTCGCCTTTTGGAAGTGTCGCCAAGTCAGCTAACATTTGTGCTTTAAGTTTTTCAGGCACGGCACCAATTAAACCCACAGTAAGTTTAGCTTGTGTAAGTTCAGCATTATAAAACGCTTTAACATCATCAAGAGTGAGCGCTTCTAAATCTGATAAGTCACCGTAGTTATAGCTTTCATAAGGGTGACCTTTATAAAGTACGCTGTAGAGCACTTCTTTACCCAACTCTTCATCATTAGAGGCTTTTAAACCCGACTTAATGCCATCGATCATTTCTTTTTTCAGACGCTTAAAGTCATCTTCTCTAAAGCCTGGGCTTAACAGCTGCTCACTCACTAAGGCATACCACTGAGCAGCATTATCTTTATGAATACGCCCTTGGAACGACAGCATTTCTTTATCTATTTGATAACCAAAGCTACCCGCCAGCGGATACATTGCCTTTTTAATATCTTTGTAACTCATTGAGGTTGAGCCACCTTGCGCCAGCATTGCGGCAGTTAAAGCCGCTACGCCTTTTTTACCCTGCGGATCGGCAGCGGCACCGGTATTAAATAATAAGTTAATATCGATTAACGGCGAGCTATTAGTTTTATCCAGCACCTTAAAAATAGGCTTACTCGGTACTTGCTGATACTTAGCGACCAAGGCATCTAAATCGCTTTCTTGTTCAAAACCAGGGGCTTTATCAAGTGCTGACATAGTAATTGTGGTGCGGGCATTATCAACAAAATACTTATTTGCAACGGCTCTAATATCTTCGCTAGTGATATTGTCTGCTGATTTATACAGTTGGTTTATCACCTCAGGATCGCGCTCAAAATGCATATAGCTGGCAAGTGAAGAGGCAATTGCTTGCGATGAATCTAAACCATTTATAAAGCTGTATTTAAGATTAGACTTTAAATCGCTGAGTTTTTGGCTATCAACCAACTCGGTACGCGCTTTGGCATAGGTACGGTTTATAGCATCACGCACTGTGGCTAAATCATCGGCATTTTCAACTTTTACAAATACATGCAGTAACCCTGGATCTTTAGTTTCAGGATTATAGGTAAACATTTGACTCGCGATTTGCTTTTCTACTACCAGCTCTTGGTAAATATCTGAATTGCTCGAAAAATAAAGCTGCGACAGTAAATCTAATGCGGCTCTGTCTTTTTTCTGAGGCTCCCATGCAGCCCCTTTATACGACACAAGTAACCAGTGACCAGGTAATCCTTCGTTTTGCTCATGCACATATTTTGGCGCTTGTTGAGTTGGCTCTTTTGGAATATCAGCAACATAGTCACCTTTTTGCCAGTTACCCCAGTGCTTTTTAACCATCGCCATGGTCTCTTTTGGATCAACATCACCAACAATCACAAGCGATACATATTCAGGCTTATAAAACTTAGCAAAAAACTCTTTACCGTAGGCCATTTGATCTGGCATGGCTTCAATATCTTCAAAAAAGCCCATAGTAGTGTGTTTATAGGTATGCTTATCGAACGCTTCTTGGCGTACCGCACTTAATAATTTACGAATTGGACTGGCATTATTTTTTAAGTACTCGCCTTTAACCGTTAGCGCTTCGGTTCTAAATTGCTCTTCGGTGTAGCTTAGGTTTTGAAAAATATCAGCTTCAATCTCAAGTACTTTATCAAGATGTTGTTTTGAAAAATTTAAGTGGTAGTTAGTGTAATCGTTAGTTGTATAGGCGCGGTTATCAACCCCTGAATTTTTTAAAATATCTGAATACACATCTTGCGGAAACTTTTCAGAGCCTTTAAACATCATATGTTCAAAAAAGTGAGCAAAACCAGTTTTACCTGCTTCCACTTCATTACGCGAGCCAACAGATACAGGTATTTGTAGCGATACTACATCTGGGTAATCGGTTTTAACTACCATCACACGTAGGCCGTTATCTAGCTCTTCTATTAGGTAATCTTGTGAAAAAACACGCTCATCTGCTTTATTAACTTGTTCTTGTTGAGCTGCTGTTTGCGTGTTTTGACTTTGCTGCATAGCACAACCGGTTAAGGCCAGCGATACCGCTAGGCTAGTTGCCAATAATTTAAATTTCATTGTTATCCCTTTTTAAATTGAGCAATTTTTAAAACATTTACCAAACTAAGTATGCCGTAAAGTAATTAAATATAAGAGCCCTAAGCCTATTAATTATGTAAACAACTGTGTCAGTTAACTCTTTTCAGATTTAACTATGAAAATAATTCACGTTAATTGAGAAACTCTCAATAAATAAATCTATCTAGACGTCTAAATGGCTGCTATATTAAATCCATCATCACAAATTAAGCTGGAATGGGGATTATGGCTTTATCACTTCAAGAAAAAATACAGGACACCAACCAAGGTGTTTACCTAATTGGCACAACACCGCCAAAAATTGGGACTGATAAAGCGCAATTAAAAATCATTGCCGAAAAGTTATTAGGCCGTTTACACGAAATTGAATATGACGGTGTGATTATTTATGACATTCAAGATGAAAGCAGCCGTACAGAGCAAGCGCGTCCATTTGCATTTAAGCAAACAGTTGATCCGCGCGAGTACAGTCAACTCTTACGAGGCTTATCTGATCTTGATGTAATTACTTATAAAAGTGTAGCTCAGCGCGGTGTGAGTGAGTTTAAAGCGTGGTTAGATGAAACTAAAAATGACTACGATTTAAAAAACGTAGTGTTAGTGGGCAGCCCATCATCAGCGGGTGATATAAAGCTGAGCTTACCGAATGCCTACAAAACACTAGCAGAGCAGTCAGAAGACTTCTTTTTAGGTGGTGTAACCATTGCTGAGCGCCATGCCAATAAGCGCAACGAGCACCAACGCTTAATAGAAAAAACAGCACAAGGGTGCCAGTTTTTTATCTCTCAAGCCGTTTACAACGCACAAGCAACCATAGATTTAATAACCAGTTATGCGCGCACATGCAAAGCACAAGGCCTGACACCTAATCGGATTATATTAACCTTTACGCCTTGTGGTGGTGAAAAAACCTTAGAGTTTATGCAGTGGCTAGGCATCTCAGTGCCAGAGGCAACTAAATGGCGCATGCTTGATTCGGAAAATACATTAAGCGAATCGGTGCGTATTTGTCGCGAAAACCTCGACTCGATTTTAAAAAGCTGTGCCCACTTAGGTGTACCGCTGGGCTTAAATATTGAAAGCTTAACCAACCGTAAAGAAGAAATTGACGCGTCAATTAACTTATACCGTTTATTAAAAGCGATTATGGAACTCAACCTTGCGGAGAAACTGATAGCTTAATTGCGGGGTTCGGGGTTCGGGGTTCGGGGTTCGGGGTTCGGGGTTCGGGGTTCGGGCAGAATGATAAGCTACATAAAATAAGCCGGTTCAAGTAGTTAGCTTCGTTTATTTTAATAAGTACTAACTTGATCTGTCAGGTTTAAACTGTAGGACTTTATCAAAGCTTCATTTTGGCAAAGTGCCATGAGCGGACGTTAACGCCGCGTTAAGCGGACTAAAATTGTGGGTTGTAATGTGTAGCGAAGCGAAACATAACCCACTGTTTCTTTTCAGTTTAAGCGCCTTGTTATAAGTAATCAGCTCGAAACAAAGTGGTCCGTATTACTTATATACATTTTAATGTTTTGATACACTAGCGTGTTGTTTCTGGGGCCTATTTTATTCTTAGATTCTTTTACATTTACAGACCATTGCCCAAAGAAAACATACTCATCTCCAATTACTAGCGATTTGATAACCTCTGGGTTTTTCACGACTATTTGTACCACAGTTTTTTTGACGACTCCTTTGCTGTCAGGCTCAACAAACGGAGAATGTAATTCAACAACATGATAAGGAAACGTTGCCATTGGTTCTGATATTTTATAAATGAGCCCCGAAATGGAAAGAGGAAGAGTGTATTTTTTTCCTCCATAGTACTTAATAAAGTCAGTTAAGTTTTCATTATCGAAGAAAAATCTAGACCATGGAATTTTCTTACCTTTAAACTTTAAAACAATGAGAGACTTGAGTTCGTTATTATTTTCACAAAGAACTCTCAATTCAATTATCTGCTTTAAGGTACGTAAATAGTTACTTAGATTACCTTTATTGGAATATGATTTGTCACTTTCATTACCAGATCCCCAACCCTCAGACTTTTTACCCACTTCAATACTTGATAGTTCACGAAGTGCTTTGATTAGCACATGTAACCTAAACTCATATTTTTTATCCGATATCGCTTGAAATACTTCTGATTGAGAGCTTTTAGCAATAATATTCAATGCCCCTGAAATGTTGTACTTACATCCACTCGCATGAATCTCACTAGGCTTTAAACGAAAACAAGGTGGGATCTCTATTGTTTTTGATGCACACTTTCTTGGATGTCTACTAACAAAAGAAAGTTCTGCATTACATCCAACAGTTGCACAACTAATTTTTCCTTGTGGGTTTTTCTCATAACATACAACATTTACTATTTTATTATTAGTTAATCTAGCACTTGGTATTTTGCTTCCCACGGAACCTCCGTTTTACTTATAACAACTTTATCAGAGGACACTTTCCCTATTTTAGCGCGAAAACGTCTTTGTTTTGTGAACTTACATTAATAGAAAATAGTATAAGTGATTGCCAGCTATAAATATTATGCTTTCTGTAACTCATATAAACATGTAAAAAAGAGGAAAGCTTCCTCTTATTCTTATTAAGTTAATCACAACTCACCTGAATGACTATATCTCGCTCTTAGCTGCCTGTTAGGTGAAGTCCTAAGCTTTTATTTACGTCTTCTATTTGGCGCTCTTTGCCCTGTGATACGTTTTTTATCGCGATCTTTACGCGCTTTGTTGGTGTTTTTACGGTTATCTTTAGGGGGCTTGTTTAAATCAGGCTCGTAACCTTCTAGCCATTGTGGTGTTAAGCGGGTATCAAGCAATACTTCAATTTCTTCAAGCAGCCATTGCTCATCTAAGCTCACTAATGACATCGCTAAACCTTGCTCGCCAGCACGCCCTGTACGGCCAATACGATGCACATAATCTTCAGCTATGTATGGCAATTCAAAGTTAATTACGTATTTAAGTGCCGGTATGTCTAAACCGCGCGCCGCTACATCGGTGGCCACTAAAACACGCGTACTGCCTTCTTTGAAGTTTTGTAATGCGCGGTCGCGAGCACCTTGTGATTTATCACCATGAATAGATTCGGTTTTTAAACCATCTTTACACATTTCTTTGGCAAGCTTATCGGCCATTTGTTTTGTGCGGGTGAATATAAGTACTTGGCGCCAGTTTTTCATGCCAATCATGTGCGATACCAGTTCGCGCTTTCTGTCTTCATCTACTGCGTAAATAACTTGTTCAACCTCTACAGCAGCAGAGTTGCGCTTATCGACTTCAATAAGCTCAGGGTCTTTGAGCAATTTTTTACTCAGCTCAAATACACTGTCATCAAAGGTGGCGGAAAACAGTAAGGTTTGACGATCGCCTGGGATGTGACGCAGTATTCGTTTAATTTCGTCAATAAAACCCATATCAAGCATACGGTCGGCTTCATCAAATACTAACGAATCAACACTTGAAAGCACCACACTGCCCTTCACTATATGATCAAGTAAGCGCCCTGGCGTTGCCACTATTACTTGCGCTGTTTTAAGTGCTTTGATTTGTGGGCCAATGCTTGCGCCACCATAGGCAAGTGCACCTTTTATATCTGTACCTTGTGCGTATTTTTCAAAGCTTGCAAATACTTGCTGAGCAAGCTCCCTAGTGGGCGTTAAAATAACCACACGGGCAATGCCTGGTTCGTCTTTTTTAGCGGAATTTAAAAGCTTATGTAATAGCGGCAAAACAAAAGCGGCTGTTTTACCAGTACCAGTTTGAGCGCTGCCCATAACGTCTTTGCCCGCTAAAATTGGCGGTATCGTTTTGTGCTGAATGGCGGTAGGCGTAGTGTAATTATTTTGCTCTATTGCAGTTAATAGTAACGGGTCTAGGGCTAGTGATGAGAACGATGTGGCAGACATAAGCTTGGCTTTAAAATAACAAAGAACGCTATTATACCTGAGCTTAAGTAATAAAAAAGGCGCTAAATAGCGCCTAAGTAAAATGAAGTATTTAAGCCGGTTTTAATGTGGCTTTACGCTCATTATAAAATGCAATTAAATCATCTACGGTACTTTGACAGTATTCACGAATACCCGATACCACCATGTGTTTTTCACCAAAACCCACCTTTTCGCCGTTTTCTAATAAATTAAAGCGCAAGGTTATTTTGCCGCGTTTACCAGCGTATTCAAAGCTTGGCTCTGCAAACTCTAGGGTCGGTGATTTAATATCAATGTTATTAAGATTAATTATCATTGATTCATAAATAATCATAGGGCGCGCAGGGTTTATCATTACCTCTTGCTTGCCCATTAAAGGAATAATTACATGCGGGAACGCAGCACCTGAGAACTCAACATAATTTTTTATTAGACTGTTTGTAAGTGTTGGGCATTTACTGGTTTTACCGTCGCGTTTAACCTTTAAAATTACTTTTTCGCCATGGTTTACATCAAACTCTTCTCCTGGTTGTTCTGGAAAATTTAGCTTGGTATTTTCATCAACCATACCGGCAAAGGTAAACTCCATTCGCTCACTAATGCCATAGCGGTCTAACACTAGAGAAAAAAGTAAGTCTCCTGGTGCGCAAAACTTTTTAGCGTCTTTATCATGAAGCGGGTTGTAGTCGTCGGCTACACATTTAGCAAAGCGACAACCTTGCTCACGAGAAATTGAAACATAATCAGCATGCTGCTGATAGTAAGGACTTAACATAGTGTGTTCACTGCTTAAACTGCTTATAACCTAGCTATACTACCAGAAAAAAAATCTTGAGAGGTCGAATCTGTTTAATAAAGGCGAAAAATGATAATTTGCAACTCGCTAATTAACTAAGTAAATTAGGCAAATACGAGTTTAAGGGATTAACTAATGAAGTATTTTTCTTTATTAATATGCGCGGTTTCATTATTAACTGGCTGTAATAACATTACTTACACAACCAATATCGACGACGAGGTTTTATCAGAACACGTTTCAAGCCACATTAAAAAACGTGGCCTAGAGCAGTTTTACAGTGTACAAGACGCTCTCGATAGAGGTGCAAGCCCCCTTGGTGGAATAAAAGGCGAAAGCTGCGATGTATCAGATGATACGCAAACATCCTCAATTAGCTATAACCGTTTGAAATCACAAGCTATAGAATCCCTTAAAAATGATGTGCTTTATTTAGGTGGCAATGCATTTACACTAGAGCAGTGCCAATCAGTATCCCGCTACAATTGTGATTTAGCCGTTATTTGTACCGGACAAGCCTATAATTATTAATAGCTCAAAATTATCTAATTGAGACTATAACGCTATGTGATTCATTTTCACTCATTTCCCTCTATCAAACAACAAGCTGTATTTGCCAATGACTTTTTACTTTTTAGCTGCCGCTATTTTATGTGTTTTCCCACAGTGTAAACTCACTGTATTTCGCCAACCATTATGGCAATACTTATTGCTGCTAAGTGTTATTACTGCCTATTATCAACAATATATAAATTTAAACGCGGTTGCTGTTATAGCTGTTTATGTGGGATTGTTTCACTTTATGCTATTGGCAACCTCAGCGTTAAAACGTAATGTTCTAACGTCTTTATTTATAATAGCCTCACTCGGGTTGGCCTTACACTGGTTTGCGGGTTTTAATAACCTGCCAATTGTTGTTAATGAACAAGTCACCAGTAACGCAATTGCATTTACCTTGTATGCTAATTTTGATAAAGCATTAGCGGGTTTAATGCTGAGCGCTTATTTTTTTGCAAAAAACAAAACGGCAAAGCCAATAACTATCGGCTACCCTGCTTTAATCATAATTATCACTATTTTAGCGGCGCTTATAACTGCTTTAACGTTAAACCTTGTTGAATTTGCGCCAAAAGTACCTGAATTTTGGTTGTTATTTATAGCTATCAACCTACTTTTTACCTGCGTTGCAGAAGAGGCATTATTTAGGGGAGTGATACAAACTAAGCTTTCAAAACTAATAACCCCGAGCAGGTTTGCACTGCTCGCACCGGTGATCAGTACTTGTGTATTCTCACTGGCACACTTTTCAGCGGGTACTCATTATATGCTTGTGGCGGCCGTTGCAGGTTTTGGATATGGCTATATTTACTATAAAACAAGCCGGTTAGAATGGGCCATTTTATGTCATTGGCTCGTTAACGTGTTTCATTTTTTCTTATTTACTTACCCTATGCTGGCAACTCCATCTTAAAACTACAGGCACAAAAAAGCCGCTTAAATTAAGCGGCTTTTGAATCTGTATACGCGATTACGCACTTGGGTAATCGCGGTATGCGCGTTCTATCTTTTTAGCCTGCTTTTTAGAAATACCTAAATGAGCCAACGCAACACGTAAACGTGCACGCGATAGGTCAGACCCTAAAATCTCCATTGCATCTAATACCGAGGTAGACGATGTTTTGCCGGTAATAGCCACAAATATAGGCTCTAAGAAGTCTTTAATTTTAAGCTCGTGGAAGGTAGCGACTTCTTTTGCAATTGCAAAAATAGCTGGTTTTTCAAAGCTACGTAAGCCTTCTAACTGCCATACAAAAAATTGTAATGCTTGGCGAATAACATCTTCGTCAGCTTTACCGGCTGTTAATAGCGCTGGGTCGTAGGTCGGGATGCCGCCTACAAAGTGCCCTGCTAAATCAACCATGTCAGAGAGTGTATTTATACGCGTTTTAGCTTCAGGTAAGACTTTAGCCAGCATGTCACCATTAAATTTCCAGTCAACAAAACGCTGCATTAGCTCTGCATCAGTTAAGTTTTCGCGGATCCACATACCGTTTAACCAGCTTAACTTGTCTACGTCGAATACTGGGCCACCAAGCGATACACGCTTCATGTCAAAATGTTCAATCATTTCATTAAGGGTGAACTTTTCACGCTCATCAGGCATTGACCAACCCATACGGCCTAAGTAGTTTAGTACCGCTTCTGGTAAGTAACCCATTTCTTTGTAGTAATTAATAGACGTTGGGTTTTTACGCTTAGACAGTTTTGATTTATCTGGATTACGCAATAATGGTAAGTGACCTAGTACCGGTGCTTCCCAACCAAAATCTTCATACAGTTTTAATAACTTAGGCGCTGAGTTTATCCACTCTTCACCACGGAAAATGTGGCTAATTTGCATATGGTGATCATCCACCACGTTAGCTAAAAAGTACGTTGGAAAACCATCCGCTTTTAATAGCACTTGCATGTCTACGTTTTCCCACGGGATCTCAATTTCGTCGCGTAGGTAATCGTTAAACTTAAAGGTACCTTCGCTTGGGATTTTCATACGTATAACGTACGGTTTACCAGCAGCTAGGTTTGCTTTAATTTCGTCTTCTGTATGGTTTAAGCCACGGCCATCGTATTTAGGACGCAGACCTTCGGCCATTTGTTCTTCACGCATTTGGTCCAGTTCTTCGCTGGTTGCGAAACAGTAGAATGCTTTGCCGTCTTCAACTAACTGATGAGCGTATTTTTTATATAAATCACTGCGCTCAGATTGACGGTATGGACCAAATTCACCACCTACATCAGGACCATGATCCCACTCAAGGCCTAACCAGCGTAAGCTATCCATGATGGCTTGTTCAGATTCTGGTGTGCTGCGAACTTGGTCAGTATCTTCAATACGAAGTACAAATTCACCGCCTTGCTGTTTAGCAAAACAGTAGTTAAATAAGGCAATGTAAGCGGTGCCAAGATGCGGGTCACCTGTTGGTGACGGAGCAACACGGGTACGAATTGTCATGGTAATGTCTCTTTTAATAAGTGAGATGGTATGAAATACCAATAAATATTTTAAGCGGCTACTTTGTTTAAGTAAGCAATAATATCGTTTGATTCATAAAGCCATTTTACTTGGCCATCTTGCTCAATACGTAAACAAGGTACTTTAACTTTTCCGCCTTGCTCTAATAGCTCTTGACGGTATTGCTCATCATTTTTTGCATCGCGTGTTTCAATTTTTAAGCCTTCACGCTTAATTGAACGGCGCACTTTTACACAAAAAGGGCATGCTTTGAATTGATAGAGCTTAAATTGTGCGGTTTGCTGATCAAGCTTAGTTTGCTCTTGCGGATCACGTTTTTTGCTACGCGGCGTAAAAACAAAATTAAAAAATAAGATGATACAACCTAAAACCCAGCGAACTAATTTCATCTTCAATACTCTTTACAACAAATTTAAGGTGCAAGATTTTAACACAAAAAAGCGCAACACTATAAGCGGATTATACGTTGCGCTATATCGTTAAAAAAGTGCTTAATTACAACACCACCATATCATCTCTGTGTAGCACTTCCACGCCGCTATCGTAATCAAGTAAATGGCTGATTTGATTAGAATGTGCGCCTTTTATTTTATCGATTTCAAGATGGCTAAAGCGCGTTAACCCCCGTGCAATAATTTGCTGGTTTACATCAATTAAGTTAATTAAATCTCCACGTTCAAATTCACCTATTGCACGCGTAATACCTTTAGCAAGTAAACTAGCCCCCTTAGATTGCAATGCATGCACCGCACCGGCATCAATTAAAATTTGGCCACTACTTTTAGGCCCTGCCAATAACCATTTTTTTCGGCCATCTTTAGGCGCGGTAAGTTTTAAAAAACGGGTGCCTGGTAATTGCTCGCTCATGCATTTTAAAATCACGTTTTCATCAGCGCCTTTGGCAATAATCACCTCAACCCCAGCTCTTCTGGCAATATCCGCGGCCTGTAATTTGGTTGCCATACCCCCTGTGCCTAGGTTCGTACCGCTGCCACCCGCAAGTTGGCGTAACTCATCATTAATATGGGTAACTTCGTCAATCAAGGTGGCGTTAATGTCGGTGCGCGGATCGCTGGTGAATAACCCTTGTTGGTCGGTCAGTAGCAGTAACTTATCGGCATTGGCTAAAATAGCCACCAATGCCGACAAGTTATCGTTGTCACCTACTTTTATTTCGCTAGTAGCAACTGCGTCATTTTCATTAATGATCGGCACTACATCGTAATTTAATAGGGCATTGAGGGTATCGCGTGCATTTAAATAGCGCTCTCTGTCGTCAACATCGGCGCGCGTTAGTAGCATTTGCCCGACGTTAATGCCATACAACGCAAATAAGCTTTGCCAAATATGAATGAGCTGCCCCTGTCCAATGGCGGCCAACATTTGTTTGTCTATTAATGTGCGCCCACAGGGTTTTAATAGCTGTTCGCGACCTGCGGCAACCGCACCGCTTGATACTAAAATAACGTGATGACCTTGCTTTTTTAGCTCACAGCATTGGCGAACAAGTTCCACCATATGTGCTTTGTCTAACTTATCGGTACCGCCAGTGAGTACGCTTGTACCTAGCTTTACAACTACGACCTGATCCCTTTGCATGTTTTTTACTTAGCGCAATAAATGATGAATTTATTTATACCAGTTCGGTATTTTTGAACAAGTAAAAAATATTCAATCACCCCCTCTGCATGCTAGGATCGCACTATATTCAACCGATTAAATTACACCTTATGCCTGCCAGTTTATGTTTAATTATTGCCACCTTTTTGTGGGGTAGCTCCTTTATTGCACTTAAATACGCGATTGCGATTTATGACCCTGCCTTGGTGATATTTTTACGTATGCTCACCACTTTACTGATTTCGTTATGTTTATGGCGTTACGTAATTCGTTTTGAATATTTAAAAGGCGATTGGAAGTACTTATTAGGCATGTCGCTGGCTGAGCCGTGCTTGTACTTTTTATTTGAAGGCCACGCAATGGAGTACACCTCAGCATCTCAGGCGGGGGTGATTGTTTCTTGTTTACCCATTATTGTGGCATTTTTAGCGTTTTTCATGCTCAAAGAGCATATTAGTAAAGCTATTGTGGTGGGTTTTACGCTGTGTATTGGCGGCAGTATTTTACTGACCCTACTTTCACCCAGCTCAAGCCAAGCTCCAAACCCATTACTGGGGAATTTTTTAGAATTAATGGCCATGGTGTGCGCGGCATTTTATACCGTGTGTATAAAACATTTAGCTAACCGCTACTCCCCGCTCACATTGATTGCTCTGCAAGGCGTGAGTGGTAGTTTGTTTTTTGCTCCGTTTTTATTATTTATTGACCTACCCAGTGAAAACCAACACGATTTAACCGCACTAATGAGCATTTTGTACTTAGGCTCTTGTGTTACTTTGGGTGGGTACGGCATGTACAACTATGCGATTAGTAAAGTGTCGGTATTAACCGCCGCGGCTTACTCTAATTTAATCCCTATTTTCACTTTAATTTTGTCAGCCATTATCCTTAACGAAGTACTGACTCTTGGCCAGTGGATCAGCATATTTGTGGTATTTATAGGCGTAATGATTAGTCAACACCATCAAGAACTAGTGGTCGATATTCCTAACTCAACTTCGGGTGAGGATATTTCTGCCGACACTAACCATCTTAAATCAGTACCCGAGGCCAGTGAATCAAAAGGGTAACAGGTTAATAAATACAACCCTGATTGCTGCAAAAAATCGGTGTTGTACTGATGAATTACCTCAACGTGTGTTACTGAATAATGCTGCACTTGGCCATTTTTAAGTTGTAGAGAAAATTGCTCCCCCACTTTAGCGTTTTTTAAAAACGCAAAGTGGGTATCGTTGTGGCCAGCAATAAGTGCTCCTTGCGAGTTACCAAAATCAGCCCCACCTAACTCCCCAGCTGGTAAAAAGTGGCTCGGCGCAAACGCTAAGTTTCTACCACTTGCACCATCAAGCACGGTTAGTCGCTTATTATGCTTTGGCCATATTATTTGTGCCACGGGGTAACTATCAGCATAAAACCACGGCTTAATTTTTTTATTGGGCGATTTAAGGGTCGTTTGCCAAGCTTGCTCTATTAACACTTGTGCAAGCCACGCCTTTGCCTGCATGTATACACCATGGCCAAACAAGCTCAGCCCCAAGGCTAGTAAACCTATGCTTAGCCACTTTTTCATTTACAGCGCCTCACTAACAAAAGACCACCTAGAAGCAATAATACTCCAAACACAATATGCACTTTGCTTTGCCCATCAGTTTGCGGCAAGCGCATGGTCATTCCTTGTGGCATAGCATTAGCCACTTGTGTGCTTTGTTTAGCAACTTCTTTTATGGTCGTCTCTTCTATAGCAATAAACGCAGTAAATGGGCTAAGTAATTGATGCTCAAGCGCGAGCTGCTGCACTTGCTGTTTTACAACACTTTGTTGGTTGTATAACAATAACGACTTTATTTTTTGACGTGCCCAAAGCTTATCAATTCCAGTGGCCTTTGAACTTGCTTGCGGATTAAGCTTAACCTTAAACTCCCCATGCGCCGTTTGCCCCGTAAAAGTAATTGCATCGGTATTATCTAATTTAATGGCCACCATAATGGGCTCAGCAAAATATAGGTCAGGCAAAGGTGAGGGCCAAAAATCTAAGCTGTCTCCATTTGTATTTGTCAACGCCAAATTAGTCATAGCCGGGTGAGCAAGTTTATCAAACAACTGCTGCATTTTCGGCTGCACATCATGAGCACTGCTTATAAAGGTGTAAGTTCCCTTGCCTATATCAGCGGCACGACGCATAAAATAACGGTTAGGCGCACTACCAATGCCCACAGTAAATAAACGGCTATCACCTAAGGTGTGCGCAATATGTTTAAATAATTGATCTTCGTTACTTACGCTACCATCGGTTAAAAATACAACTTGGCGTACAAACCCTTCAAACTGCGTACCATCGAGTACTGCATCAAGTGCGCCTTTTATTTCAGTTCCGCCATCGGCTTGTAAGTTATAAATAAAACGCTCTGCGCGACGTAAATTAAAGTCACTGGCAATTAATGGGGTTTCACTCATAGCTGCAACCTCATTATTAAAACTGACAATATTGAAGCTATCATCACTATCTAATAATGATAATGCGTAAAACAGCGCTTTTTTAGCTTGTTCAATAGACTGCCCATGCATAGATCCCGAAGTATCAACTACAAACACCATTTCACGCGGTAAACGCTGAGATTGAGTAAAGCTATCGCTTGGCGGCATTAGCATTGCTAACGCATACTGCTCACCATTTTGTGCTTGCTGAGTAAAAAGTGCAGCTTGCGCTTGCGCTATTTGTAGTGGCTTAAACTCAAGTACAAAGTCTCTATTTATGGCTTGCTGTGGTTTTAGCACAATGCTGTATTGCCCAAATGCAGGGTTTTCAATATTAACTTGATGGTACTTAGCGTTTATATCAACCAATTCTAAGCCTATATCCATGTTAATTGTTAAGCTTAAATCGCTGGCATTTGCCGCCTCATTGGTTTGTTTTGTGTAAACAGGGCTTAACCAACCCTGTGGAGTGAACGAAGGTGCATTAGCGTTTTTTATCGCATGCTTATCTTGATCATCGTTAACTTCCCCTGTTATTGCATGATAGCGTGGCGTAATTGTAGTTGGAAAATGAATCGCAAAGATTCCGTGTTGGTAATCAATAATCTCTTGATACTCAAGCGTTATAGCTATTTCTTCTCCAGGCCCTACATTTGCCACATTTGTAATAAACATATTTGCACGTTGCTGTCGCAACAATGAAGCTTGTTTGCCTGCTTTTTTGGCAGCTTGGTACTGTTTTTCAGCTTGGCGTTTTTTTGTTATTTTACCTTTGATAACTCGCTCGCCAATGCGCATGGTCATTGCTTGCACGGCGCTTTCATCGGGTAAAGGAAATACATAACGTGCATTTACGGCAAAAGGGTTTTCATTTATGTAGTGCTGCGTAACTACAACACGATTAATTAGCCCTGTTAGGGTCATTTTTGCATCGCTTTTTAAAATAACCCCAGGGTTAACCGCCACTCCTTGGCTATCAAACAAGGATAGTTTTGGCGACTGTGCATGGCTTTTAAAGCTGGCCAAAAGCACGATAATAATAAAAATAAAAAGGCTTACCTTGGTAAGCACTTTGGTGGGTTTACTCAACATAAATCACTCCCTCGAACGCCTTGCGATTAATTGCTTGCTGTTTGGTCAGTCGTTTGATTTAGCGCACGGGTAGTGAGAGTAACGCGTCTGTCAAAAAAGTTATCTTCAAGGGTGTTACTGTTTGCTATGCTTTGCTGCTCGCCAAACGCTTGTGCGCTTAAACGTGTATGGCTAACCCCCTGTTTAATTAAGTAACTTTGTACGGCGTTTACTCTGGCTTTTGACAGTAATAAGTTCGCTTGCTCTGCACCGCGCTGATCGGCAAAGCCACTTAAATCGAGTGCGAGTTGCGGTTGGCTTTTTAATAACGCTACCAATTGATCAAGCTGCTTGGCAAAATGAGGAGCAATATCGCTAGATCCAGTTTTAAATTGCACCGTCATTGCCAATAAATTATTAAGCTGCGATTGAGTTAATTGCTCATTTTGTTGCGCCAGTAGTTCAAGTTGCGCCTCTAGGTGACTGTTATGATTAAGTACATGCTGGTAGTCGTTGGTTTTCTCTGCCATTACAGTTAAAGCTTGCTGCTGCTCAGCAATAGTTTGCTCAGCTACCTTGGCATCGCCAATCAAACCACCAGCAAATGCGCCTACAAACGCGCCGATTGGCCCACCAACAACACCCCCAATAATGGCACCAGTGCTCAGGCCAACAATTGTTTCTTTTTTTGCTTCTTTTGATGGGGTATCCGCAGCAAATACTGGCGTACAAAAAGTGCTAACAAGTGTGAGTGCGATTAATGTTTTCTTCATGATCTATTCCTTACTATTAATAATGGTTGGCAAGCTATTGGTTGGCACTTGCGTTGTATTGGTAATTTCAATAGCTGTATTAAAACACCATGAAGTGGCAATAAAGGGGAGTAAAAATGGCAAACTGCTGAGCAATTGTGGCAAAAAAATGGCAATTGTGTTTTTAACCTTACTTAGCGCAAAAACTTCGCTATAGTGCGCCTAAGTCAATATGAGTAATTAAAAAATGAAAAAAATAGCTATCGTTGAAGATGAAACTGCCATTCGCGAAAACTACATAGAAATGCTGAGCGCTCAAGGCTATCAGGTAAGTGGTTATGAAAACCGCCCTCAAGCAGAAGTCGCTTTTAAAGAAGCACTCCCCGATTTAGCCATTGTTGATATTGGCTTAGGCCATGAAATAGATGGCGGCTTTTTACTGTGCCAAACACTGCGTTCACTTTCTAAAACCTTACCAATTATTTTTTTAACCGCTCGCGACAGCGAAATAGACACCGTATGCGGCCTGCGCATGGGCGCCGATGACTACTTAACCAAAGATATTAGCTTAGCGCATTTAGCCGCGCGTATTGGTGCGCTATTTCGCCGCATGGAAGCATTAGAGCAACCCGCCGATGCCAACGCATTAATAATTCGCGGTCAACTAACACTCGACACGCAACGCATGCAGGTGCTTTGGCAGCAACAGTTGGTTGATTTAACCGTAACTGAGTTTTGGATGCTGCATTCACTCGCCCAACGACCTGGCCACGTTAAAAGCCGTAATGAGTTAATGAGCGATGCTAAAATTTATGTAGACGACAGCACCATTACCTCTCATGTAAAACGCATTCGCAAAAAGTTTATAGCACTCGATAGCCAGTTTGACTGCATTGATACCGTGTATGGCATGGGTTACAGGTGGGAGCAACCCACATGCTGAGATTTGGCCTACGCAGTAAATTTATTTTACTTTCATGCTTTTTGTTTTTGTTGCCATGGTTAGGCTACGAGTATGTATGGGAAATGGAAAAGTTTTTACGCCAAGGCCAAGAAAAAACGCTCGTAGGTACTACACGCGCACTGGCAACGGCCCTGCACGAACGCCCCGCTTTATTTGACGAACAAACCAACTTTTTAGATCAAGTTGTAAAAGGCCGCGATCTCTATGCTTATAATTTAAAGAGTCCAATTCAACTCGATGGTAAACTCAGCGACTGGGACGCTTACCAATCGCTGTTTTGGCTTTATGACAAACGCTACTTACAAACAGCCAATGATAACCATCAACTGAGCAACTTATCATTTAGCCACATGGTGGGTAAGTTTGATAATTACTTATATGCGCTCTTTAACGTCACTGACGATGCTTTAGTTTACCGTGCCAAAAACAGCCTCAGCATTACCAATAATGACTATGTAAAAATTGGCCTAAAAAACCCTGATGGGCAATTTAATACTTATATTATTGCTCCGCGCCAAGATGGCTGGGTCAACGCATTTGATGCCAATAGTAAAATGCCTTTTACTAAAATTCAGGGTTTCTTTAAAAAAACTGACACTGGTTACAACCTTGAGCTGCGCTTTCCTTTGAGTATGCTTGGCAATAAACTGGGATTTGCCATTGCCGATGTTGATAGTAAACAACCAAACCAAACCCCTAGTATAATGTCTACATCGAACTTAAATAACCCGAATGATTTAGGTTCGGTACTGGTGCCCTCCCCTGAAATAAACCGTATATTAAAAGGCATGGGCCACAGCGGCAGTCGCATTTGGGTGGTCGATAATCATCACCGTGTATTAGCGCAATCGGGCAGTATTCAAAATGCCGATGGGGTATGGGCCGATGGGCTAAAAAATCAAGCGCCAAAAACTGCGTGGCAGCGCTTTGAACAAGCCTATTTACATCCTTTGTATTATAAAATTTTAACGCGTCCTGAAGATGAATTTATAGATACTTTACACGATGTAGCTTCAATGCAAGGCGCTCATTTAGCCAAAGCACTTAAAGGCAAACCGGCCTCGTCTTGGCGACTCACTCCCGATAACAAAGCGGTAATATTATCGGCTGCGTATCCTATTTGGATCGAGGATAAGGTTATTGGGGCAGTTATAGCTGAAGAAACCACCAATGGCGTGCGTACACTGCGTAATAAATCGCTGGAAAAACTATTTAATGTGATTTTAGCGGTCATGTTAATTGGCACAGCCACTTTGTTCTTTTTTGCTTCGCGTATATCGAGCCGTATTAGACGACTGCGAGACACAGCAGAGCAAGCCATTGATGCCCAAGGACGAGTAACAGGTCATATAAATTACAGCGATGCCAATGACGAAATTGGCGACCTGTCGCGTAGCTTTTCAAATATAGTGAGCCGACTTGGTGGCTATACCGATTATTTAGAAAATATGTCGTCGCGCTTATCTCACGAGCTGCGCACACCGGTTGCGGTTGTCCGTTCATCTCTTGAAAACTTACAAAGCTTGCAGCAAAGTGAACTGAGTCAAAAATACCTTGAACGTGCTAGCGAAGGGGTTGAGCGCTTAGGAAAAATAATTACCACCATGAGCGAGGCAACCCGCCTTGAGCAAAGTATTCAAAGTAATGAGCCAGAGCAGTTTGATTTACAAAAAGTAATTAGTGGCTGTATGCAGGGCTACCAACTTACTTATCCTAACCAGTTCTTTACACTCAACATTTGCCAAAGCACACTGTTGATGCAAGGTGCCCCTGAATTTATAGCGCAACTGCTCGATAAGCTAATTAATAATGCCTTGGAATTTAGTGAAGCTAACACTGCAATTGAAGTCAGCCTTAAGCAAAATGAAAGCAAAGCAACATTAACGGTAAGTAATACAGGTACTTTATTGCCTGAGGGACTTACTGAACATATTTTTGATTCTATGGTATCGGTGCGCAGCCAACAAATGCAGCAACAACCGCATTTAGGCTTAGGGCTTTATATTGTAAGACTAGTGTGTGATTACCACAAAGGTACAGTAACGGCGCACAATAATGAGCAAGGTAATGGGGTGGTATTTACTGTGAGCTTGCCTTTGAGTAATTAAATAAAGCGGTTTAGCTATAAATCGCTTGCTCGTAAAGTCTGTCAGTTACAATTTAAGTTATGCACAAATGTAACTATTCACTTTTAATTCATTCGTTCAATCTTAAGGTAACGGTTATTCTCTAGGAGGAAAAACTATGAACGAATTATTAGAACGTGAAGAAATAGAATTTATTCTTGATTTATATCGCCCAAATACAGCGAATGAACAATCACCAGCAAGCGCTCTAAAAAGAGCAAAAGCTTCTACAAAGCATGCGATGCAGGCAAGGGCTTAACCCCCGCCCCATTAGTTAAGCTGTAAAAACGCTTTAATGCAGTCTATTTCAGCCTGCTTAACCGTTTCGCCTATTTCGGGGCCTTTTTTGCCGCTTTTAAGCGCGTCTTGCACTATCTGTTTTTTATCCATTTTTTGTAGTTCGTTGTGAATAGCACGTAATTTAGCGGCTTGTGGATAGGGCTTATCCACCAGCGTTTCGCCTCGTCCTTGTGCATCACACTGGCACGCTTGAGTAAAGGCAATAAAACGCTCTGGATGCACTAGCGCATTTAAATTAGTGACGATTAATTTATGAATAGTTTGCGGTCTTAACTGTTCAAGCGTGTGGCAAAGGGTATGGTTATCACTGGTAAGCACGCCTATATCACGAAAGCGATTAGGTACTTTTAAACGTTCACAAAACGCCTCAACTACAGCAACCCCTTCACGTTCATGGCCGCGTAAATTACCGCGTTTTTTATAGCTTAGTGCTTTACCAAAATCATGGGTTAAGGCGGCAAACCGCGTTTCTAGGTTAAAGCCTAAATCGGCTGCTCGTCTAAGCACTAGCATGGTATGGACAAACACATCGCCCTCGGGATGATGATTTGCCGGCTGCGGGGTGTTTTTCATCTGCTCTATTTCAGGAAAAATACCTAACCCATCTAATGCTTGGAAATAAAGCTCAGGGTGTTTTTCGCCAAGCGCTTTTTCTGTTTCAAGCCAGACTCGCTCTGGTACTAGATGTTCCAACTCGCCTTTATTTTTAAGCTCATGCATTAATGCAGTAGTACTTGGATGAATAGACCAGTCGCTACCATAACGCGCTAAAAAGCGAGCAATACGCAATACCCGAACAGGGTCTTCTACAAATGCGTGTGTGGTGTGGCGCAGTATTTTATTTTTTAAATCAGCTTGACCATTAAAAGGATCAATAATGGTGCCGTTTTCGTCTAGTGCCATAGAGTTAATGGTTAAATCTCGGCGTGCTAAATCTTCTTCAAGAGTTACGTTTGGGCTGGCATCCACCACAAAGCCGGTATAACCTTTACCACTTTTACGCTCAGTGCGCCCTAGTGCATATTCTTCTTTAGTGTTTGGGTGTAAGTAAACTGGAAAATCGCTGCCAATGGGTAAAAATCCGAGCGCTTCCATTGTCTCTGGCGTTTCACCAATAACAACATAGTCATTATCTTTTGATTGTATGTTTAGCAGTTTATCTCGCACTGCTCCACCCACTAGGTAAACTTGCTTTAAACTCTGTTGCACTTTATTCCCAACCACTACTTTTAAGCTTTTCTTTGATGTTAATCATACCTAATAGTCATTAAAAAATCTGTGTTGTTTGCCAAGCTTTATTAAGCTCATTACAATAGCGCATTATTTTTTAATACCTAACAGCGAATGAAAAACCACTCAGCAAAAAAAGAACTTATGTTACTGCCCATCCTTTTGGTGGTTATTATTATGTGTGTTGCAGGGCATTTCTTGCTACAGGCTAATTTTCAAGACAGCCATTTGGTTGAGTATTTGTTAGCTGCAATCCCATTTGCTATGTTTGGCTTAGTAATAGTAGCCTTTAAAATGGCAGCCAAAAGTGAACAACAAGAAAATGATGAGTAAATAAGTTACTGATAGTTTTTTTCTGCTTTAGTGACTTTGTATAAATAGCGTCTTGATTCTGCACGTGAGTGCTTAGTGGTGAGAATATTATAAAACTGGCTTGCAGTAAGCTGGTTTATTTGTGAAAACGCCACACTTCTATTTTTATTAAATATGCGCAGTACATTACCCGCCCCGCCGTTATAAGACGAGATCATGGCAAAGTGCTTACTTTTGTCGGTACTAATTTTGTTTAAGTAGTTATTTTTTAAAATACTTAAATAGGCGCTGCCTATATCGATATTATATTTTGGATTAAACAATACTGCTTTGGTTGGCTGCCCAGGTACTTTTTTTATTTTTTGGTATACATCGCGCCCTGCGGTAGCCGGGATCACTTGCATTAATCCATAGGCGTTTGATGAGCTCACCGCATGTGGATTAAAGCTACTTTCGGTTTCAATAATGGCATAAATAAGTGCTGCCGATATTTGATATTTTTTTGCAGCCGCCAGCACATAAGCACTGTACTTTTGCTTTCTTAAATGAGCATTTTGCTCTACTAAATCAAAGCTAACCGACGAAATAACGTGCCCATATTGACGTTGCTTTTTTAAATTATTATTTACTAAATAACGCGCAAATCGATTAGCACGCCAGCTATATTTTATGGGTAACTTATCTTGATCGAGCACTTGTTGGTATAAAAACGGCTCGCCTTCTAAAATTGGCGCTTCGCTGGTAAAAATATCGGTTTTATCGGGATCGCTAGAGGTCAGTAAAGTCATAACAATGGCCTGCTGTAACAAGCTTATTGTATTTTTTAACGCGATGGTTTCTACTTTTACAGTGCCTTGCTCAAAATCAATAATGGCACGAGCTTGGTAATCATTACTGTATTTTACGTATTTTTTGGCACTAGGTTGCTGAGTGTTTTGTTTACCCCACTTGCGCCCAACAACGCTTTCTAATGCGGCTAAAAGCTGTTTTACGCTACCAACCTGTGCCTTAATAGAACGGTGTGTTTTTTGTGCTTGCTTGTGAATTGCAACCACGTCAGTAGGAGCGTTTTTTATTTGCTTTACCAGTTTATTTAAATCAACAACGGGCGGTAAACCTGACAGTGATTTACAGCCACTTAAGCCAACTAGCAAAAGTATAAACGCATACTTTTTCACACAACATCCTAATAAACTTAATAAATCCTCATTTATTATAATACATGATAACCAAACCAGTCAGGTTTAATTGTTTGTGCTTGACCACTTGGGGTTAGTTTAATATTAAGCTGGCTATCGAGTAAATCTATAGCAAAGCAATCATCAACATCATGTAAATCATCTTTGTGTAGATGGCTAAGCCCTGCTAGTAAATCATTTTTAGCGCGCTGTTTTGCTTCTTCACTACTGCTGGCAACATACAAAGCAAAGTCGTGTTGCTCTGCTAGTGAGTCGCTTCTGTAAGCACCTAAGTTAACAAAATAAAGCTGCTTATTTTGCTCTACATAACTATCAACTACCTCGACTTTATAACCATCAATGTGATTAACCGCCATGTAGCTATCCATGTGTACGCTATTTTTGTCGCCTACCCACTGACTTTTAAGCTTGCTATAAGTTTGCTCAATGTTTTGACCTACCACAAAGCGTACGTCGTGCATTTCTATGTGGCAACCTTGAATACGCCCACCTAAATACACCATAAATAACTGCATGCTCACTTCCTTTTTTAAAATTACATTAAGCTATCTACGTCAATTTCATGCTTTTTAATCAGCTTATAAAAATCAGAACGATTACGCTTGGCAAGCTTTGCACCTTCGGCCACATTACCCCCTGCCATTTTCAGGGTATTGATAACGTAATCTCGCTCAAACTCTTTTTTAGCGTCGTTAAGCGAAAGTGGCTCAACGTTATTTTCATTGCTATTTAACGCACTAAGCACTAAATGCTCAGATATAACGTCACTTGGTGTTAAGGCAACCACCTGCTCCACTACATTTTGTAATTGACGAATATTACCTGGCCAATCATACCTTACCAATGCATGCATGGCATCGTTTGCAAAACGTTTTTCTTTTTGCTCCATACGTTTTGCAATATTGGCGCTAAAAAAGTTGGCTAATAAGCTAATATCTTCACGGCGCTCTCGCAGCGGAGGAAGTTTGAGGTTTACTACGTTTAAACGATAATATAAATCTTCTCTAAACTCTTGATTGCTAATAGCTTCAGGCAGGTTTTTATGGGTCGCTGAAACAATTCGCACATTAATGGGGATTTCTTCTTGAAAACCGACTGGGCGAATGGTTTTTTCTTGCAGCACGCGTAATAACTTAACTTGTAAATTTAGCGGCATATCACCAATTTCATCTAGAAATAAGGTCCCCCCTTGCGCTTGCTGAAACAGACCTTGGTGATCTTTTACCGCCCCTGTAAATGCGCCTTTTTTGTGACCAAATAACTCCGATTCTAATAACTCACCAGGGACTGCACCACAGTTAATAGCCACAAATGGGCCATCACTAACATGGCTGTGCTGATGAATTGCCTGTGCAAGCAGCTCCTTACCCGTTCCACTAGCACCAGAGATAAGTACATTTACCTGAGTAGGGCCTAGTAATTTAACTTGCTCTAGCAAATGCAGCATTGCGCCACTGCGAGTAACAATATTGCTTTGCGGAGTAATATCATCATTATTCACCCCATGTATTTCTATGGCTTTAGCTAAGCTATCGAATAGCTCATCTTTATCAACTGGCTTAGTAATAAAGGCAAAAATACCTTGCTTAGTCGCCTCTACCGCATCAGGAATTGAACCATGAGCCGTCATCATAATTACAGGTAGTGCTGGGTAGCGGCTTTGCAATTGTCGGTGCAGTGCCATTCCATCCATTTCATCCATTCTTAAATCGGTGATCACCGCATCAAATACTTGGCTTTTAAGTATTTGTAATGCATTCATGCCACTATCACACGTTGTTACTTCATAACCTTTTGATTGAATTCGAATTGCCAGTAACTGCAGTAAGCTGGCATCGTCATCAACGAGTAACACTTTAGCGCTTGATGGAAGTGTGACTGACATAGTTACTGCTCCTTGGTTTCTTCACGTAATAAAAGTTGCTGTTCAATTGCAGCTAATGACGATAAGGTTTTTTGCATTTCAGCGTTTAATGCTTGCTGTTGTTTTTTTGCATTTATTTGCATTAATACCTGCTGCTTTTGCAGCCATAAATAGTGTTTTATATCGTCTGGCCAATAGTAAGCTTGATCTAGCTTAAGCAATTGACTCATAACAGTATCAGGGTCGCGACTAAGGTTGACGCATGCGGTATTAAAAAATGCCTTAAGTGCTTGCTCCCCTAAGTAAGTCTTATTGTCAGGCGTTAATTTAAAGCCACCACACTGATGGGCATGCCATGCAATAACTTGCGCTGCGGGCGGATACATAAGATCTAGTTTTGGCCGCGGCTTTGGATTGGGCTGGTTGCTTTTATTATCGGGCTGAGTTTGAGCTATTAGCTTAGATTTAGCTGGTGTTTGAGTGTTGGTTAATTCACACCCAGATAAAAAAACGAGACTGCTGGTTAGCCATAAAATAGCCATTAAACGCGCAGACATATTATTTAACTCCTTTATTTTTATAGGGGATGACAATGTTAAATCGACAGCCTTGCGGCTCATTATGCTCAATAGTTAACTTACCCTGTAACTGTTCAACCGACTCTTTTACTATGGTAAGGCCTAAACCACTGCCTTGAAGACTAATCTCTTTACTGTGTTTACCTTGATAAAAAGCGCCAAAAACATATTCTTTTTCATGCTCTTTAATACCGCAGCCCTCATCAGCAACCTGTATAATTAAGCTATTGCTTTCTAAACTTAAGCTAATCGACACTGCTTGGTTTGACTGTGAAAACTTTAAACCATTAGAGATTAACTGAATTAAAATCATTTCAATTAATTCTCTCGGTAAATTAAGTGCAACTGTCGGTAAGCTATTGTGCCAAATAAGCGACTGCTCTCGTGCATTTAACCTATGTTCAAAATGATTACTTACCTTTTTTATTAGCTGGTTAAATTCCACTTCACTAACATTATCTTTACTGGTTCGAATCGCGTTATAACTTAACAAGCTGTCTATCATAGTGCGTAATCGCACCATAGATTGACTAATTAACTCAAGCACTGCTTTTTGCTCATTATTAATTGGCCCAACAATTTCATCGGCTAATAACTCAGTGCCCTCAACCATAGAGGCCAAAGGCGTTTTTAATTCGTGAGTAACATGGCGTAAAAACGTATCTTTTTGCTGCTCTAGCATATGCAATTGCGCCTGCACCCACTGCAACTTGTTACCTAGTTCAATGAGTTCAGCTGATCCCTGCACTGATATTTTTTGCTGCCAATCTCCTTGGCCTAATTTATCAATAACGGAGGTTAAACCTTTTAAACGGCCACTTATCCGCCATAAAAACCCACCGCCAACAAGTAAGGTTAAAGGCGTAAGTGCCACTAACCAGTTTATAAAGGAGGCTTGTAAATTTGTCAGTTTAATTTGGTTTTGAGTGATTTTAGCTTCATTGGTTTCGCGCAACCACATTGTTAGATCTGCCAGTATTTCACTAATTGGCACAAACAACTCTGCTTGCTCACGAGCTTCAACCACCAGTTTGGTATGCGCTGCTTTTAGCGTATCTGTTAACCGTTGCCATTGTTGAGTACTTTGCTGGCTGCTAGAAAGCCGTTTAAGCTCATTTATATTGTCCAGCGATGACTGCCATTTATCCACGATAAGTTTATCGAGTGAATCGCTTTTTAAAACCCAGTTTTGCCTTGTTGCCCTTTCTAAACTATTGAGCTCTTGTTTAAGTGCATTAAACGACTTGGTTACTTGGTAGTTATTACTGACAATTTGCTGTGTGACCGCTAATTGTTTATTCAATACATTTAAAAATACAATAACCACAATAGACAAAGGCAAGAGTGACAACAGCATACTCATTACAAACTGGCCAATCAAATTAGGACGCCAGTTTACCAATGCTTTATATTTTTCAGCCATGATTGCAGGCATACACTAATCCTTTACTACTTTTAAGCGCTCTATTATTAAGCGCTCAACTTATACACTCGCTGAACCAAATACATTTTTGAGAGCAAAATCGTTGCAATGTCGCACAATTGCGACAAGTTAAACACTTGATTTAAAAATAGTAAAAAACTCTAACTAAGAAAATGTTGCATAAAACACACAACCGTCGGTAAATATTACTCATTAAAAACAAGTTAAAAAATTAAACCATTGATTTTTAATAAAAATTAAAGCTGGCACTATAATTGTAATACGCTTATAAATATTAATTTTTAAAGGCCAAGGAATGACTAAAGGTTATTTAAAATCTACTGCCTTAATAGCGTTATGTTTAACGAGTAGCCATATATTTGCGCTTGATGTGAATACAGCATTTTACAGCCTAGATAAAGACAGCAACGGTACATTAAGCGAAGCAGAGGCAGGCGAAGATGCATTACTGCATGAGAATTTTGCACAAATAGACAAGAATGAAGACGGACAACTATCGTTCGATGAATTTAAACAGTTTGTAAAATAAAGGAGTATATTTATGAAACAATTAATTGGTGCTTTTTCGCTACTATTTTTAGCTATTAGCGCGACGGCATTGGCATCGTCGTTAAATGTACGTTTTATGCATTTAGATAAAAATATGGACGGCCAAATATCGCTCACTGAGGCCAAACAAGATAAGCAGCTGCTTAAGCAGTTTACTGATTTAGACAAAGACAATAACGAGATGATTTCTAAAAAAGAGTTCGAAAACTTTAAACCTTAAGTTTAGATTCAAGTTAAGTTTTATATTATAGAGTTAAAAGCATTTGCCATAATCCCTGAGGGAGTGTGTAAACGGATTTAATGTTGGGAGTTAAATTATGGCAAGTGCTTTCTTTCAATACTGCCAGCAATTAAAATACACCTTGGAACGCCAACTATGAGAATACTGCTTCCCTTTATTGGTGCTTTACTTTTTATCAGCCAAAGTGCATTCGCACTTGATGTAAAGCAACGCTTTGACCACTTGGACAAAAATAATGATGGATATTTAACCCATAGCGAGCTTGCTGCTCAGCCTCAGCTATTAAACTCATTTTCAAATTGGGATGAAAATCAAGATAACAGAATTTCTTTAACTGAGTTTAAAAACTACTTAACCACTAACCTGTACTGAGCATTTATATGAAGCCTTTTCATAATATTATTTTACTAACACTGACTGTTTTTAGCTGTATGAGTTTTGCAACAAGCAGTTATATTGCCGAAAAGTTTGAAAAACTTGACCGCAACCAAGATGGCTTTTTGACTCGTTCTGAAGCTGCCAGTGATCCAGCTTTGTGGTCACGCTTTAGCAGCTATGACAGTGACAAAGATGCACAATTATCATTAAGCGAATACACCTTGTACGCCAGTAAATAAATAGCCTCCTCAAATAAAGCTTGGTTAACAATATCAAGCTTTAGAAAGTTAAACCCCATTGTTAACACATCCTATTTCACCCTTAACTTGTTGCTTGATTTAGCTAAAGGCTGACTTATACGACGCTTAATAAATTATGCTATTGGTATTCTAAATTTGAGTTTGCTACTGTGATAGTACAAATAATAACAATGTGCGTCTTATGCAACTGATAAAACTAATAAAACCTATATTGCTAGCAAGCCTTTGTGCCGTCACTAGCGTGGCAATAGCACAAACTCAAGTCATTTATAATGCCAATGGTTACTCACCTTTGTATAAAGGAAAAATGCGCCATGGCGAAGTAAACACATTTACAACCTTAGTTATAAAAGATGGCAAAGTAGTTAAAACAGGTCCAGACAGCTTGAAAAATAGCTTTCCGGGCGCAACCCTAATTGACGCGAAAGGCAAAACACTACTCCCAGGACTCATTGATGCCCATGGACATGTCATCGGGCTAGGTAGTAATTTGTCGCAACTTGATGTGCGCGGTGCAAAGTCGGTAGATGAAGTAACCGCTAAACTCAAGGAATTTGCCAAAGATAAAAAAGGTTGGATCATTGGTCGAGGCTGGAACCAAGAGCTATGGTCAAATACTCGCTTTCCTACGGCCGCTGACTTAGACAAAGTCGTTAACGATCGCCCTGTTATTTTATCGCGAGTAGATGGTCACGCCATTTGGGTTAACTCAAAAGCATTAGAACTTGCCAATATTAACGCTGACACACCAGCCCCAGCTGGCGGAGAAATTATAAAAGGTGAGTTTGGTAAACCTACCGGCATTTTTATTGATAAAGCAGAAACCTTAATTACTCAACATATGCCTGTAACGTCTGCACAATCGGTCAGTAATGCATTAGATGCCGCAGGTAAACACTTACTAAGCCTAGGTATTACCTCAACTCATGATGCAGGTATTGATAGAACCACATGGCAAGTTTATAAACAACGTGCCGAGTTAGGTACATTACCGCTTAGAATTGTAGCAATGTTAAGTGCAGCAAGCCCAGATTTAAACATGATGCTTAAAGCCGGTCGTTATCAAGATGCGCAGGACTTTTTATCTATCCGCAGTGTAAAAATTTATGCTGATGGCGCATTAGGGTCACGTGGTGCTGCGCTTATTGAAGAATACGCTGATAGAGCCAACCATTTTGGCCTTATGCTTGAAACCCAACAAAAGCTAGAGCAATTATTTACCCTGACTTTTAAAAATGGTTTTAGCGCTAACACACATGCAATTGGCGATAGAGCAAATAAAATTGTGCTAGATGCCTATCAAAATGTATTTAAACAAACCGGTGGCATACTACTGCGCAATCGTATGGAGCATGCACAAATAGTCTCGCCAGAGGATATCCCGCGCTTTAAAACCCTGAAAATAATTCCATCTATGCAACCTGTGCATGCCACATCAGACATGCATATGGCTGAGCAGCGTTTAACCGACAAACAATTACAAGGCGCTTATGCTTGGCAAACATTTTTAGACCAAGGTTCAACGATTGCGGCGGGGTCTGATTACCCTGTCGAACTAGCGAACCCATTTGATGGTTTATATTCTGCGATAACGCGCATGGATCATAATCAACTGCCTGAAAACGGTTGGCGCGCCAGTGAGGTATTGAGCAGAGAAGATGCATTACGTGCGTTTACCCTTGGCGGCGCGTATGCAGCGCATCAAGAGTTTAAAGTAGGTAGTTTAGAGCAAGGTAAATGGGCTGACTTTATACTGGTTGATCAAGACTACTTTAAAGTACCTATTGAGCAGCTTTATAAAACTCAGGTATTGCAAACGTGGATAGCAGGTAAATTACGCTACCAAAAAGATTCAGCAAAGTCTGAGTAAAAACAAAAAAGGGTTAACTTAAACGTTAACCCTTTTTTGTATCAGCCCTAGACTGACGATATAACTTAATAATGTGATATATATTGACCAGAGCTAACAAGCCATTAGTAAATGCCACCGGTACAGAACCGATTGCTGTACCGTAAAAAGTAAACGCAATACAGCCCAATAAATTAAACCAACGCAGTTTGGTTACATCGGTCATGGTCAAAGAAATAACTAGTAAAACGGATGCTAAATAACCTAAATATTCCCAACTCAATTGTTCTCTCCCAGGCTTTAGGTTAATATTACTAGCTAAATTTTAGTACATTATTAAAAACTGCTGCTTAGCAGTTTAAATAAAAAAGCTAACTTACCAATAAAACCTTAAAATATACTGGTTTTACCCACAATTTTTTAATCATTACACGGTAGAATGAAGGTCATTTAACGCCATTAAATAAATAACGGCGTGGGTAAGTTAGCGTAAATTCTTAATCTTAATGCTATCGTCATTAAGGTGTAATAAATAGGACATTTGTCCGAAGAGCATGATTGATGTTTCAATACCATTTTTCCAGTTACCTTGTTGAACAGCTGCTGACATTTGCCGGCAGTAGTTATCAGCAATCAAAAAAAGAAATATTAATACAGCAAGACCAACCACTCACTAAGTTGGTATTGGTGCGAAGTGGTACTGTATCGTTTAGTTACGATGTAGGAAATGGCCGACGCCTGCTACTTGGCCAGCTCGACTGTAACAACACCTTGATTGGCGAAATTGAAGCACTGAATAATAACCCGTGTATTTACACGGTAACCTGCTTCAGTGATGTAACGTATAATCTTATTGAGCTAAAGCATTGGCGCTCATTATTGCTCGATAAACCAGAACTGAGCCTATACACAGCGCAAACCATTGCCGCTAAGTTTCAAGAAAATCAAAAAATTAACTTAGATAAACTGTTACTTCCCTTAAGCTACAACATTGCTAAAGACTGTTTATTGCGTGCGGAGAATAACAACCCCACTTTATTGCGTGCTTATCCTACGGTAAATGCAGAAGCAGAGCGCTTTGCAACCACTGAACGTGCATACCGACGGGTAGTGAGTGAGTTAGTAGAAAAAAACCTAGTGCAACGAAGCACTCAAGGGCTGCAAGCTGTCGATATTCCTAAACTCAGTGACTATGTAGATAGCTTTGCACAGCTTTAAAGACAATAAAAAAGGCCATTAAGGCCTTTTTTATTGAGCAAAATCACGTTTATTTTTCAAGTAAAATATCGTGGATTTTAGCTAAATCAGATTTGCCTTCAATAATTTCATCCGGCGTTAACCCTGATAATTCATGCGGGAATACTAACCATTCTTCAGACTCATGAATGTAGTAATCAGGCACTGTATCTACTTTTGAGTTTTTTGGCTTGTAGTATGGACAAGCAATACGAATATCACTCGGTAAGTTTAAGCGCATTAGTTCAGAAAGCTTCTCTTTCAACGCCACAATACTCCGACCTGAGTCAAACACATCATCCACAATCAGTAATGAATCACCCGCATTCGCGTTTTCAACAATGTAGTGTAAACCATGTACTTTGATTTCTTTTGATTGCTTGCCAATACCGTAATAAGACGACGTACGCACCGCAATATGATCGGTCTCTATGCCTTTGTAGTCATAATATTCTTGAACTGCGATCCCGATTGGAGCACCACCGCGCCATATACCAATAATAAAATCTGGACGAAAGCCATCTTTATACACTTGTGCCGCTACGCGGAATGAATCTTCAAGTAATTGTTGAGCCGTGATATAGCACTTTTCTGACATAGTAAGGATCCCAGTGGTATGTATAATATTTGAGCGAGGTTTAAATAAAATAGATGCTCAAACACGTATTGGCGAAGGATTTTACCGTAAATAAAACAAAATTGCTTGTATGGCGGATAAAAAAATAGGCACCTTAAGGTACCTATTTTTTAACTAATTGCTTAATCTGAATTGATTAGGCCTTTTCAAGCAAGGTGCGCGCTACTGTACGCATACCTTGGGTAGTTGCACCTGAAGCCCACTGACTAGTGCCACCACCCATATTAAATGCAGCCGCTAAATCAATGTGTACCCAACCTTTGCCATCGTTTGGCACAAAGCGAGATAAGAAACCTGCTGCATTTGAAGCACCACCATAACCACCGCCTTTTTGTGCACGGCTGTTTGCTGTATCTGCATACGGTGATGGGCAGTTTTGTTGATGCCACTTTTCAAGCGGTAATGGCCAAGCGGCTTCCATTTCTTGTGATGCAAAGTCTTCTACTTCACGCACTAGCTCTTTATCAAGGGCAAATAACGCGTTGTATTCTTGACCAACGGCAACAAGGGCTGCGCCCGTCAATGTTGCTGCATCAATAATAAGTGGTGCACCTGTCTCACCTGCCGCCATAAGGCCATCAGCTAATACTAAACGACCTTCAGCATCTGTGTTTACAATTTCAACGCTTGTGCCATTTTTGTAGGTAAGAATGTCACCTAGTTTGTATGCATGACCGGAAATTAAGTTCTCAGCACAACATAAAAACAACTTAATACGCTTTTCAACACCACGGTTAATCGCCAATGCTAAACCTGCGGTAACTGTTGCCGCTCCGCCCATGTCGCATTTCATGCCTAACATGCCTTCGCTAGACTTAATTGAGTAACCACCTGAGTCAAATGTAATACCTTTACCTACAAGTGCAGCGCTTACTGGTGCGTTATCATCGCCAGTTGGATTGTAATCAAGCTCAAGTAACACTGGTGGGCGTTCACTACCACGACCTACAGCATGAATACCAATCCATTGCTGCTCTAATAGCGCATCACCTTTTATTATTTGATAGCTAACATGCTCTGGCGCCAGTGATTGAATAAATTCAGCCGCTTTTTCTGCTAGGCTCTCTGGGTAAATGTCATCGGCGGTGCCGTTAACCATTTCACGCGCCCACGTTGCTGATGCTTTTAAATCAGCAAGTTCTTTTAAATCTGATTGTGCATTATCAACAAACTCAACACCGTGCAGTACTTTTGGTGATACAAAGCCTTGGTAAAATGCCCATTGGCTCTCTGTACACCAAACATCGCCTTCAAGCACAACACTTTTAATGCCTTGGCTGGCAATAGTACGACCTGCTTTTTGCACGTTTTTTAATGTTTCTTGCTCAGATAAATGAACTGTTGCGCCGTGTTCGTTAAAAGATAGTGACGCACTTTCGCCCCAGTGTCCTGGTGCCGACTGCTCGCTTAATTGAACAACAAATTTTTCACTCATGTTAGAATATCCTTGCACTTAAATGTGTGGTTGAGTTTACTATAGCGCGCTTAAGTTCCCAACAGCTTGCGGTAAATAACCTCAAATAGCCCGTAAAGTCTTATTTTACTTAACCTGAACCCTGGTTATATAAGGAAGTCATTAATGAAGTACACCCCGCCATTACAATCTGCTACGTTATTAAAACGTTACAAACGCTTTTTAGCTGATTTAGAGCTCAGTGATGGCAGCACTTTTACCGCTCACTGTGCTAATACAGGTAAAATGACGGGCTGCGCCGATGCCGGTTTTAATGCCTTTTATTCCACCAGCAGTAACACCAAACGAAAGTACCCACAGTCATTAGAGCTGACGCAAAATAACTTGTCACAACTTATTTGTGTAAATACAGCCGTTGCCAATAAAGTAGTTGAAGAAGCGATTAACGCTGAAGTGATTAAAGAGCTGACAGGCTATCAGCAAGTTCGAAGTGAAGTAAAATATGGCAGTGAAAACAGCCGCATCGACTTTTTACTTACCCACAGCAGTAAAGCCAATTGCTATGTTGAAGTTAAATCAGTCACGCTCCTAAGTGAAGAGCATCCACAAAGCGGGCAAGGTTACTTCCCTGACGCGCAAACAGTTCGTGGGCAAAAGCATATTCGTGAATTAATCGAAATGGTAAAACAAGGGCATCGTGCGGTATTACTATTTTCGGTGCTACATCAAGGGATCACACAAGTGAGTGCCGCGGCGCATATTGATTCAACCTATGCACAATTACTTAGCGAAGCGATTGAGCAAGGCGTAGAAGTATTAGCTTATAAAGCCCATATTTCTGCAAGTGAAGTAACTTTGGTTGAGAAAGTAGCATTTGTTGAGTAAAAAGCGCGCATTTAAACGTTGCTATTTCGCCACGCCCAAAAAATACTTAATCAAAAAGTAAAAATAAGTTGTTTTTATTGTTATTGCCCATATAACTACGCCAGTTTATAAACCAATACTGTGATAAAAAGTATATACAATACTTTTACTACTTTTATATCACCAAACAGGGTTAAGCTAATTCGATTATTTAAAAATAAATTTGCCTAGGGTATGAGTTTCTGTTATTTATACCGCCGGCTAATGCTGAGGCATTAAATTAAGGATTTAGGAGAGAGTTATGCCAGACCAAAAAAGACATGGTTTATTGGCTCAAGCCGGTTTAGAACCATACCAAGAAAAACCGGGTGAAGAGTACATGAATGATGCACAACGTGCTCATTTTAAAACAATTTTAGAAACTTGGCGTAATGATTTACGTAACGAAGTTGATCGTACCAAATCACACATGCAAGATGAAGCAGCTAACTTTCCTGATCCCGTTGACCGCGCAGCACAAGAAGAAGAGTTCTCATTAGAGCTTCGAACGCGTGACCGCGAGCGCAAATTAATTAAAAAAATTGAAAAAACAATTATATTAATTAAAGAAGACGAATTTGGCTTTTGTGAATCTTGTGGTATTGAAATTGGCATTCGCCGCCTAGAAGCGCGCCCAACTGCTGATTTATGTGTAGATTGTAAAACACTTGCTGAAATTAAAGAAAAGCAATCTGGACGCGGCTAATTAATTATAGCCATGTCTTCTACAGCCGTTACTGCGCAAGTATCTAACTATCGCGGCCGATTTGCACCGTCTCCGTCCGGACCGTTACATTTTGGCTCACTTGTGGCGGCTGTAGGTAGCTACCTTGATGCAAAAGCTAACCAAGGAAAGTGGTTAGTTCGCATTGAAGATATAGACACCACTCGCGTTGTAAAAGGCGCCGCCACCGATATCCTAAATACCTTAGAAGCCTACAACCTCAATTGGGATGAAAACGTTGTGTATCAAACACAGCGTCTTACTATTTACCAAGATGCCGTTCACTCTCTGTCACAACAACAGCTTATTTATGCCTGCCAATGCTCTCGTAAGCAAATAAAAGCCCTCGGCGGTATTTATCAAGGGCAATGCAAACACAGCCAACTAAGTGAGCAAGGTCATGCCCTACGTTTAACTCAATGCCATGCAACCGTTAATTATAAAGACCTTATTCAAGGGCATATTGACGTTGACTCAGCACTCGCTCATGAAGATTACATAATAAAACGCAGCGATGGTTTATTTGCCTATCAACTCGTGGTGGTGGTTGATGACATTGAGCAAGGGATCAACCGAATTGTACGAGGCGCTGATTTAATTGAACCGACTGCGCGTCAAATTAGTTTATTTAAACAACTAAATTGCGCTATTCCGGAATTTGCTCATTTGCCTTTGGCAGTAGCAAAACCAGGGTTTAAACTGTCTAAGCAAAATTACGCCCCTGCAATTTGCAAACAAAATCCAAAACCAACTTTAATAGCTGTATTTAAATTTTTAGGCTTGCCAGTACATAAGCAACTAATGGATTTAACCTGCGAACAATTACTCGCTTGGGGCGTGGCGCATTTTAACTTAAGCCTTGTTCCTGCTAAGCGCGAAATACAGATTTAACCTTCCTTTACGTATTACGTGGAATTAATTCAAATAAAATCGTTAAAAATGGCTTAATTTCAGCGCTGCAACTTAATTTTTTTACCTTGCTGGTATATGATAGCCGCCTAAATATATGCTAATTACATTAAATGGTAAGAATGACGCTTTAAGTGAATACTTGCTGTGATTTTGATTGCAATAGCGAGCCAATCAACCGCTTCTCTAGGAGACAGACTATTATTTCCAAGCTTTTTCAATTTTGTCGACAAATTATCGGCCCAAGTGCCAATAACGAAAATGTCGCAATCAGCAGTGAGCCGTTAGTGATCCCTAGAGGTGAGCATGGTATTTCTCGCAAACAATTTAGCCCAAATGCAATCAAAGTACTCTACCGCCTAAAAGATGGTGGCTATGATGCTTACTTAGTTGGTGGTTGCATTCGCGATGTATTGTTAGGTCAACAACCTAAAGATTTTGATGTTGTAACCAATGCCACTCCTGAGCAAGTAAAAAAACTGTTTCGTAACTGTCGCTTAATTGGTCGTCGCTTTCGTTTAGCACACATTGTTTTTGGCCGTGAGATTATTGAAGTGGCTACAATGCGCGGCCATCACGAAGCACAAGAAGATAAAAATCAAATTAGTCAGTCAAGTGAGCACGGACAACTTCTTCGCGATAACGTATTTGGCAGCATTGAAGAAGATGCAGAACGTCGTGATTTTTCAATCAACGCTTTGTACTACTCCATTAATGATTTTTGTGTTTACGATTACGCAAATGGCTTAGCCGCGATCAAAGCAAAACAAATTGAGTTAATTGGCGATCCTGAAACACGCTACCGTGAAGACCCGGTACGTATGCTCCGCGCAGTGCGCTTTGCCACTAAGTTAGATATGCAAATAGCACCAGCAAGCGAAAAACCGATTACTGAATTAGCGAGCTTGCTTGATAATATTCCGCCAGCGCGTTTATTTGAAGAAATACTCAAGCTATTTTTAAACGGCAAAGCACAGCAAAACTTTATAATGCTGCGTCAGTACGGCTTATTTAAATCGTTATTTCCTGAGCTAGACCGTATTTTAGATAAAAAACCAGGTGGACTTGAAGAAACCTTCATAAAGCAGATGTTTGCAAACACCGACATACGTATTAATGCAGATAAAAAAGTCACTCCTGCATTCGTATTTGCAGCATTACTGTGGTTCCCGCTGATTGAGCGTACTGAAAAAATTCGACGCCAAGAGCAACTATCAGAATACGATGCATTTGCTCAAGCAATTAATAAAGTACTTAGTGAGAATGCCCAACATATTGCCGTACCAAAACGCTTTACTTTAGGTGCTCGTGATATTTGGCATATTCAACAACGCTTAGATAAACGTGCTGGCCAACGTGCCTATCGTTTAACACAGCAGCCGCGCTTTAAAGCCGCTTATGATTTTTTACTATTGCGTGTTGATGCTGGTGAAACTGAGCATACAGAGCTGGCACAGTGGTGGACACAGTACTTAGGCCAAGATATTAATGGCCAAAAAGAAATGGTGCGAGAGCTTGGTCATCAAGGCGGTCCAAAACCACGTAAGCGACCTCGCCGTCGTACCACAAAAAAGCCTACCGAGTAAATAATGCAACGTGTCTATTTGGGGTTAGGTGCAAACCTTAACAGCCCTATAAAACAACTTGATAACGCTGTTATTGCACTTAAAAGCTTGCCAAGCAGCGAGTTTATAGCCTGCTCGCATTATTATGCGAGCAAGCCTATGGGACCACAAGATCAACCCGATTATGTGAATGCTGTCGCCTGTATTAACACTTCACTTGAGCCAGAGCAACTACTCGATTTAACCCAAGCCATTGAGCTGGAACATGGGCGAGTTAGAAAGGCCGAGCGCTGGGGCGCACGCACATTGGATATTGATATTTTATTATTTGGTGAACACATTTTAAATACCGAACGTTTAACCGTACCTCATTACGGATTAACTGAGCGAGAATTTGTTGTTTACCCACTGCAAGAAATTGCACCAGAACTGATTTTACCTAGCGGCGCATCTATCCAACAGATAGCAAATACCCTACCGCTTAACGACTTACAACAATTACCACGGTAATTAATTAAGGCCATTGTCTGCGAGAATATTATGTCTAAAATAACCGTTTCAACTTTGAATAAAATGAAGGCTGAAAGTAATAAGATCACTGCGTTAACAGCATACGATGCTAGTTTTGCTAAGTTATTTCATGATAACGGCGTTGATGTTGTTTTAGTTGGTGATTCTTTGGGTATGGTATTACAAGGTGGCGACGACACCTTAGCGGTTACAAACCAAGAAATTGCCTACCATACTCGCTGTGTGCGCGCGGGAAGCCGTGACTTATTTGTTATAGCTGACTTACCGTTTATGACCTACGCAAACCCAAGCGACGCATGTAAAAATGCTGCAGAGCTGATGCGTGCTGGTGCTAATATGGTCAAACTTGAAGGCGGTGAATGGCTGCATGACAGTATTAAATCGCTAACCCAACAAGGTATCCCGGTATGTGGCCATTTGGGGCTTACACCGCAATCAGTGCATGTATTCGGTGGTTTTAAAATCCAAGGCCGTGAAGAAGCTCAAGCACAAAAAATTATTGCCGATGCAAAAGCATTAGAAGCGGCAGGCGCACAACTACTGGTGCTTGAATGTATTCCAAGTGCCTTAGCAAAACGCGTTACAGAGTCATTGAGCATCCCTACAATCGGGATTGGTGCAGGTAATGTAACCGATGGCCAAATTTTGGTTATGCATGACTTGGTGGGCATTTCTGCAGGTTATATTCCTAAATTTTCAAAAAACTTTTTACTTGAAACAGGCAATATGCCTGCTGCTGTTAAAAAGTATTGTAACGATGTCAAAAGCGGCGTATTCCCAAGCGCTGAACACGAGTTTAAATAATGCAGTCAATCACTGAAATTAAATCATTACGCAGTCAAGTTAAAGCTTGGCGCCAGGCCGGTTTAAGCGTGGCGCTTGTGCCTACTATGGGTAATCTACACCGTGGTCATTTTTCACTGGTAGAAAAAGCAAAAACACTAGCCGACAAAGTGGTCGTGAGTATTTTTGTTAACCCAATGCAATTTGGCGCTAACGAAGATTTAGACAGCTATCCGCGTACTCTAGATGCTGATAAACAAGGGTTAGCCGATCTTGAAACAGATATTTTGTTTATCCCCAGTGTAGAAACTATTTATCCTAATGGTTTAGGCGTGCAAAGCTTTGTTGATGTACCTGGTATTTCAATGGGGTATTGTGGCGGTTCACGCCCAGGTCACTTTAAAGGCGTAGCAACTGTTGTTACTAAGCTATTTAATTTAGTACAACCTGATTACGCTTGCTTTGGTGAAAAAGACTTTCAGCAGCTACAAGTTGTTAAAACTATGGCCACTGATTTATCGATACCAGTAGAAATTATTGGTGTACCCACCATGCGTGAAGTTAGCGGCCTTGCCATGAGCTCTCGTAATGGGTATTTATCAACTGAGGAAAGACAAACCGCTCCTGTTTTATTTAACACCTTAAAACACTGTGCGCAGCAACTAGAAAACGGTAATAAAGACTTTGCCACACTGGAAAGTGAAGCGAAGAGCGCATTAGAAGACGCGGGCCTAAAACCAGATTATTTTTCGATAGCTCAACGAGATACATTAAAAGCTGCTACACTCGAAGATACACGATTTGTAATTTTAGCTGCCGCCTTTTTAGGTAGTGTTAGATTAATCGACAATATTCAGGTTGAAGTTTAATACTGGTGTGGCCTCATTTTAAGGATAAGCATGAAAACTTTTATTAAAACTAGCCTCGTGGCTTTTTCGTTTGCAGTTGTTGCTGGCTGCCAGAGCCAAGCGGGTAATCCAGCACTTAATCAATGTGCTCAACAAAGTTATCAATGTGAAACCAGCTGTGAGCAGCAAACAACCACCGATAGTCTTAAATCACAGGTCTGCTCATCAAAATGTATTGAGGCTTACAATCAATGCAAAGTGCAAGCTGAAAATTTAGGTAAAGCAACGAACTAAATAATCTTAAGTAAAACAAAAAAACCGCTCATTGAGCGGTTTTTTATTATTTACTTTGGTTGCTAGCTGCTTATTTCAAGCCTAACTTTTTAAGCTCTAATTCAACTAACTTTGCAGAAAGTGGCACATAACCATCTTTTTCTACAATTTTTTGACCGTCTTGAGAAAGTACCATCTTTAAAAACTCAGCTTCAACTGGGCCAAGTGGCTTATTTGGGTGTTTATTTACATAAACATATAAGAAACGTGACAGTGGGTATTTACCTTGTGCTACGTTTTCAAGCGTGGCATCAACAAAGTTAGTGCCTTTTTTAGATAACGGAACAGTACGCACACCCGATGTTTTATAACCAATGCCAGAGTAACCAATCGCATTTAATGACGCTGAAATTGACTGTACAACAGAAGCAGAGCCCGGTTGCTCGTTCACGTTATTACGGAAATCACCTTTACATAACGCTTTCTTTTTAAAGTAACCGTAAGTACCTGATACTGAGTTACGTCCGTATAATTGCACGTCTTTTGCAGCCCAATCACCTTCTAGACCAACATCACTCCAGCGATTTACTTGCTCTGATGCACCACATTTACGAGTTGATGAGAAAATAGCATCGATTTGGTCAATCCGTAGTCCTTCGATTGGGTTATCTTTGTGTACAAATACTGCCAACGCATCAATTGCTACTCGCACTTGTGTTGGTTTGTAGCCATGACGCTTTTCAAATGCTTCAATTTCTTTTGACTTCATTGCACGGCTCATTGGACCTAAGTTAGCCGTACCTTCTGTTAGTGCTGGTGGCGCAGTAGACGAACCTGCCGCTTGAATTTGAATATTTACATTTGGATAAATGCGCTTATATTCTTCAGCCCAAAAGGTCATCATGTTGGCTAATGTGTCAGACCCTACCGATGAAAAGTTACCTGATACACCGCTAATTTTTTGATACTCAGGAATACCGTCTTCTAATGCAACCGCTTGTGCAGATACAAATGTTGTAACAGCCACACCCATTGCGGCAACTAAGTTTTTAAATTTCATTTTGGGGTTCTCCAGTTTGTTCGTCCCATTTCCTAACTGCGGTTCACTCTAAAGTGAGTACATGACAATGGTGTGACTCTTAAATGACACTTTTATGACTACTCGTGTTGCTTGCTACTAATGGCGAAATAACGATAAGTCTATCGCTTGCAAACGCGAAAGAAAAACAAGAACCTTTACCCAGCTCGCTGTGAATTTTTAATTGACTACCATGGCGAGTAAGCACATGTTTGGTAATAGCTAAACCTAAGCCTGAGCCACCTGTAGTGCGGCTTCTGGCTTTATCTACTCGATAAAAACGCTCAGTTAACCGGTTAATATGCTCAGGTGCAATACCATCACCATTATCGGTAACACTAAAACATGCTTGTTCATTGTTGCGCTGCCAAAGTACCTCAATTTTACCGCCTGGTTTAGTATAATGAATGGCATTAAATACTAAATTTGAAAAGGCACTTCTAAGTTCATCCTCAGCACCGGTAATATCAAGCGATGCATCAATCTTAAAAATAAGTTGATGGCCTTTGTCTTGATTAATAGATTGCGCTTCTGTTTCAATTAAGTTTAATAATCGTGGCACATTCACCGCTTTGTCATTACTGTGTCGCTTTCCCCCTTCGATGCGCGATAACGACAACAACTGATTCACCAAGCTATCCATACGCTTACATTGCTCTAGCATAGTAGTTTGTGCTTTATTCCACATTGCAGGCGGGGGAAGTGAATCACTATCGAGCATTTCAAGGTAGCCGGTAACAACAGTTAAAGGGGTTCTAAGCTCATGAGAGACGTTTGCTACAAAGTCTTTACGCATCTGCTCAAGTTGCTTTAAGCGAGTAACATCGCGTACCACTACCAACAACTGTGTATTGGCATAAGGCATCACCCTAAACTCAAGAACTTGCTCAACACTGTGGCCACTTTCAAGCTCCAGAGCATCGCTAAACTCTTTACGACGCATATATTTAGCAAATTTAGGATCGCGAATTAAGTTATCTAAACGCTGACCATGATCAACCGGCCACTGTAACCCTAGCACTTTGAGTGCAAGCTGATTACACCACACAATTGATAAGTCGTTTTGTAGCACAACAACGGCATCGGGCACGGCCTCAGCGCCGTCGCGAAAACGCCGTATTAGTTCTGCCAACTCATTACGCTTCTTACGATTACGGTGCTGCAGCTGGTAAATACCCTCAAATACTTGCTCCCACGACCCTTCCCCTTCAGGCGGGTTAAAGCTGCGTTGATTATGCAGCCAGTCACTTAAGCGATAAAGCTGATGGTAATGCCATAAAAGTAGCGAAAAAGCGCCCAAAAACAACATCAAAAATGGGGCACCAATAAGCACCCCAATTAAAAGCAAAGGTATAAAATAGACAAACAGCCGTTTAGTTAACGCCTGCTTGTTAATAACTCGATACATACACGCTCTTTACCTTATAAACGCTAGCAGATGGTTTGACTATGCTAGGTTAATAGATTGTGACTTACGAAGTAAACTTATAATTTACTCGAAAAGCGATAACCAGCACCGCGAACTGTTTGTACTAAGCGGTCATGCCCAAGCGTAGCAATTGCCTTACGCAAGCGACGAATATGAACATCTACAGTTCTGTCTTCAACATAAACGTTAGTACCCCATACATGATCAAGTAATTGCTCTCGGCTATATACACGCTCAGGGTGGGTCATAAAAAAGTGTAACAGTCGAAATTCCGTTGGCCCCATATCAAGCTCACTGCCACCTGATGTCACACGATGCGAAATAGGATCTAAACGTAAACCATGTACTTCAATGGCCTCTTCAAGTGAGGTAGGAGCAACACGACGAATAACCGCTTTAATACGCGCCATTAACTCTTTAGGTGAAAACGGTTTTGTAACGTAATCATCAGCACCGACTTCTAAACCGCGTATTTTATCTTCTTCTTCGCCGCGGGCTGTCAGCATAATGATAGGAATTTGGCGTGTGTGTTCATTTTGTTTGAATTTTTTAGCGATTTGAATTCCACTACCGCCAGGTAGCATCCAATCGAGTAACACCATATCTGGATAAGGTTCAACCATTGCTGATATTGCAGAATCATAATCTTCTGCCTCAATGGCTTGAAACCCATTTTGTTCTAAAACAAAAACCAACATTTCCCTGATAGGTGCTTCGTCATCAACGACTAATACTTTACGTGACATTCCAATTTATCTCTTAGGCTATTGAGTAGGTTTCATTATTATGACTAAGTATGACATTTTTATTAAAGTGTAACGTCTAAATTAAAATGAGTGTAAAAAAAACACAAAATAGTGACAAAAAATAGAATTTGTCATATTTTTATCATCTTGAGCAGTAATAAAAAAGCGGTTTGCAGTAAAAAGAATCAATCATTAAAGTCACAATTTATAGTATCAACATGGGATCATCAAATTACTAACTAGCATCAATTTTCCCGCTTAATAATAAAAGTTAGCACCTGCTTAACAGTGTTTAGATCAGGTTTATTATGATCTTAAATGCTGGGATCAGAGTTTTATCAAGCAGATCCCTTTACGGATCACTATTTTACCCACCAACAAAGCTAAACCAATGAATTTTTGTATGTTTTGTGCTCACTCTTTATAATGCGTAACACTCAAAAGTTTAAAATACGTCACTTTAAGCCTTTTACTTAGTAAAGTAATGATCCCAGATATGACAAGTTAGTAATCGAGTGATCCCTAATTAATAACTAGGTAAAATACTGATCCCTCATAGATCAAAAAAGCCAGCGCAAACGCAACTGGCTTTTTGAATGAGTGTAATAATATCGCTATTATTGGCTCATTACTTTATTTTTGGGTTTAGCTCACCGCTTAAGTATTTAAGGTGCATTTCATCCAATGAAATTGGCTTAATTTTACTTGCTTGACCCGCCGTACCAAACGCTTCGTAACGAGCGATACAAATATCAGTCATTGCTTGGGTTGCAGCAGCTAAAAACTTACGTGGGTCGAAGTTAGACGGGTTCATCGCTAAATGACGACGAATCGCACCGGTAGACGCTAAACGTAAGTCAGTATCAATGTTTACCTTACGCACACCGTATTTAATACCTTCAACAATTTGCTCAACTGGCACGCCGTAAGTTTCTGGAATTTCACCACCGTATTGGTTGATCACTTCTAACCACTCTTGTGGAACAGAAGACGAACCATGCATTACTAAGTGGGTATTTGGAATGCGCGCGTGAATTTCTTTAATACGATCAATTGCTAAAATGTCATCGGTTGGTGGGCGAGTAAATTTGTAGGCACCGTGTGATGTACCACAGGCAATAGCCAACGCATCAACATGGGTTTTATTTACAAAGTCTGCCGCTTCTTCTGGATTTGTTAGCATTTGCTCAGTGGTAAGTTTACCCTCAGCGCCAACACCATCTTCTTCACCCGCTTCACCCGTTTCAAGTGAACCTAATACACCTAGCTCACCCTCTACAGATACGCCACACGCATGCGCCATTTCAACTGTTTTACGTGTTACATCAACGTTATAATCGTAGCTTGAAGGTGTTTTACCATCGCTCATTAATGAGCCATCCATCATTACTGATGAAAAACCTAGCTGAATTGAACGCTGACATACACCCGGTGATGTACCATGATCCTGATGCATAACCACAGGAATATGTGGCCATTCTTCCACTGCCGCTAAAATCATATGACGAATAAAAGGTGCACCGGCATACGCACGTGCGCCCGCAGAACCTTGCACAATAACAGGGCTGTTTGTTTTATCAGCCGCTTCCATAATTGCACGCATTTGCTCTTGGTTATTTACATTAAACGCGGGTACACCGTAACCATGCTCTGCGGCATGATCAAGAAGTTGTCGCATACTGATTAAAGCCATTGGGTATTCTCCAATTTATCGGTAGTTATTTTACTACCTAGTTTGAACGGATTTGTTAGTTTGGCGCAATCACTGCGCCATGAATTAAAAGGCAAATGGCCTAAAATTCATATTATTAACGACTAAATAAAAGTGAGAGGTATTTACTCGTTAATTGTAGCAGATGTGGAATTAGCACATCTGCTTTACGGCTAGCTAATACCCTAGGTATTATTTAGCGCGTGATTCTAGCATTGCAACTGCAGGTAGTTTTTTGCCTTCTAAAAACTCTAAGAACGCACCACCACCTGTAGAGATATACGATACTTTATCACTAATGCCATACTTATCAATTGCCGCTAGGGTGTCACCACCACCAGCAATAGAAAATGCGTTTGAATCCGCAATCGCTTTTGCAATAGCACGAGTACCATTACCAAATTGATCAAACTCAAACACACCCACTGGGCCATTCCATACAACAGTGCCCGCATTAGCAATAATTTTTGCAAGTTGATTTGCGGTATCAGGGCCAATATCAAAAATCATATCGTCGCTGGTGACTTCACTTACATCTTTAAGTGTGGCTACAGCTGACTCTGAAAACTCATTACCCACAACAACATCTGTCGGTACCGGTATTTCGCCATCGTTGGCTTTCGCTGCAGCGCATAAACGATTTGCTTCATCCATTAAATCAGCCTCATAAAGCGACTTACCTACAGGATGACCAGCAGCTGCAATAAAGGTATTGGCAATACCACCGCCGGTAACAAGCTGATCAACAATTTTAGATAACGAATCAAGTACGGTTAATTTAGTTGATACTTTAGAACCACCCACAATCGCCACTAACGGACGGGCTGGGTTATCAAGTGCTTTGCCTAAGGCGTCTAGTTCAGCCGATAATAATGGACCGGCACACGCTACATCAGCAAACAGACCCACACCATGGGTTGACGCTTGTGCGCGATGCGCAGTACCAAAGGCATCCATTACGTAAACATCACATAATGCAGCTAGTTGCTTTGATAAGGCTTCGTCGTCTTTTTTCTCGCCTTTGTTAAAACGTACGTTTTCAAAAACAACTACTTCGTTATCTGCAACATCAACGCCGTTTAAGTAATCTTTTTCTAGGCGAACAGTTTGCTCAAGTGCATTATTTAAGTAATCAACAACGGGTGCTAATGAAAATTCGTCTTCGTATTGCCCTTCCGTAGGACGGCCTAGGTGTGACATAACCATCACTTTTGCACCTTTTTCTAGCGCAAGTTTGATAGTAGGTAGTGCAGCACGAATACGTGCGTCTGACGTCACTTTACCTGCTTTAACGGGTACATTTAAATCTTCACGAATTAATACACGCTTGCCGTTTAAATCTAAATCTGCCATTTTTATGACCGACATGAACATCTCCTTAGTTAACGATACTGAACCAATAAATACGTTTTAAATATTACTTAAATGCCATCATAGCACGAGCGGTATCAAGCATGCGATTCGCAAACCCCCACTCATTATCACACCAAACTAGTAATTTTATCAGCCGTTTATGACTAACACGTGTCTGTGTGCCATCAATAATACAAGAATGGGGATCGTGGTTAAAATCAACCGATACCAGCGGCTCTTCGGTGTAACTTAAAATACCCTCAAGCCTATCTTTAGCTTGTGCTTTAAGCGCACTATTAACCGCACTTAAATCTACATCGGTATTTACCGTGACACTTAAATCCATGGCGGTCACATTAATAGTCGGTACACGAACGGCAATAGCCTCAAAGCGGCCTTTAAATTTAGGTAAAATACGGTCGATACCACGGGCTAATTTTGTGTCTACCGGAATAATAGATTGGCTGGCGGCACGAGTTCGGCGTAAATCATGGTGATACGCATCAATCACTTGCTGATCGTTCATTGACGCATGAATAGTTGTAATAGCGCCAGACTCAATACCAAAGGCATCATCGAGTACTTTAATAACAGGAACAACGCAGTTGGTGGTACACGAACCATTAGAGACAATAGTATGCTCGTTTTTCAACTCATCGTCGTTTATGCCATACACAATGGTGGCATCTACATCATTATCAGCAGGATGCGAAAACAACACTTTTTTAGCACCTGCGGCAATATGTGACTGTGCATGCTCACGTGAGTGGTACACGCCAGTACATTCAAGTACCACGTCAACATCTAGCGTTTGCCACGGTAATTCAACTGGATTTTCTTCACAAAATAATGCAATGGTGTCATCAGCAACGCTGATAGTGTCTTCACCTAGTTTAACTGGAAAAGTGAAACGACCATGAGAGGTGTCGTATTTTAATAAATGGGCAATAGCTTCAGGGTCGGCTAGTTCGTTAATTGCAACAATTTTGATCTCGTCGCTTAAGCCTGATTCGTATAGTGCACGGACAATATTTCGACCAATACGACCAAAACCATTAATTGCAAGTTTGATTGCCATGAAATATAAAATCCACTCTAGTTACGTACAGAGAAAGGCAGCGTCGCCTTTTAGATGGCGGTATTGTAATCGACCTTGCCTGTGATTATAAGAGCCAAGCATTAGAAACTTTAAATTAACGCCATAATCAACACGCAATCGCTTTTACTTTTAGCTTAGCTAATAGGTATTTGCGGTATTTGCTATTTTAGTTTTAAATCAAACACCACGTTTATAGATGCTTTAACGCTTATTCTTGCACCTAAATATTGCTGCTGCGTAAATGGGTTCTCGTTATTTCTAGCAGCCATGCTATTTCTGTGGCTAGATAAAACAATGTGCTTAACACCGCTCGCGTCGTAATCTGAGCTACTGGAATTTGCACTAATACTATAAACGTTGCCAAGTTCAGCACCAAAAGACTGAGCGAGCTTATTTCCCTTCGCTTTTGCGTTATCTATTGCTAGTTGTGTTGCCTCTGCCTCTAACTGCGTGGCCTTGGAGGATAAACCATTAATTTTTTTTATATTGTCTATTTGTAAGCGTTGAGCAAAATCAATAAATTCATCGACTTTTTTAATATCTTTCAATGTGACTTTAACTGTTTTCAGAGCTAAATAATTATCGCTTAAAGCAACCCCAGATTCTGTACCAACCTTAGTGTATACCTTGCTTTTTAAACCCGATATATGAACATCGCCTTGGCCAAAATCATACTTATCTAATTCTTCAAGTAACACGCTAACTCGGCCATCAAGGTCACGTTTAGCCTCGAGTAATGTCTCTTCAATGCTTTTTACTTCAAATATAATTTGAGCCATATCTGGCTCAACTAATACCTCAGCTGTGCCATGTACAGAAATATGACGATTAGTTGGCACGCTTGAATTAGCAAAAGTAATAAGAGGGAATAAGGTAATAAAAATAGCGGTGATGAATTTCATATTCGTTCCTTGAAGTGGCCTTAGTGTGCACTTAATGATTAGGTGCACACTAAAGCTTATAAACTATTAATATATAAATATTATTACTAAAACACCTAAACAGATCCCATATGCGTGAATACTTTAAGTAATGATCTTTTTCAAATTATATATTTTTATTTAGTAAATATTTTTCTTCTGATAAAAAATTATTGATTTCATTTAGAAATAAGTCCATTGCTGTATTTACATTATCAATGTATAGCTGAATGTTATCAGCGGTTAAAACATATGAATTTTCCCCATGAGCAATACTGTTTCGAACGTTAACAAGCCTGTCGATCACACTAGTGCAATCCTTGAATTTACTATAATCAAAATCAAACATAGTGCATAGCTCCTCAAGAACACTGCTTCTGAGGTTAGATTTAGTATCAACTTTTTTATTAAATTTAATTACTTTTTCAAATAATTCTTTAAAAGTATTAGTGAACTTAATGCGTTGCTCAAATGACTGTTTCCCACTCAGTGTTTTATAAGTATCGCCCAAACCAATTACGACTAACTTAGACGGGATATCAGAAGGTGTTAAATTTAATTTATTTAGATGATCAATCAATATTTTTAAAGAGCTCGAAACATAGCCCTCCCAATGAGCATAAATCATAGGAACACACATTCGAAACCACAAACCATCTTCAACCTCTAAAGCGTTGACTTTAAACTTAGCAAACTCCCCATCACGCCATGCATTACTATCGTTAATCTCTTCAATAACTCTATGCACCTGTAAATATCTCCAGGGCTCTGTTCATTCTATTTTTTATACGTTTATTAGAGAACGTACTAGTCCCAATACTGTTATATTGGCTATCTTCTAATAGAATATCTATTAGCTCGAACATCTTTTCTTTATTCGCAGAATAATCAGTCAATACTTTCGGTAACGCATAAGCGATTGAATCAAATATATGTAAAGAAAAATTACCTTTAGGCCTAAAAAGTGTTCTACCATATTTCTCATTTAATATAGTTATTAACTCTATAAAAGATTCTTTTTCTCTAATTAAATCAAACTCGATCTCACCTTTAGATACATCTCTCATAAATTCAGTTAAGAACTGCGGCACTGTCGTTCTAAATTCTTGATCTAGATTTTTAAAAGCAAAAAACCTAAGAACTAACTCTTCTAGAAACATTTGCTCTTTTTTAGTCTCTGTAGGACTTATAAAATCTTGAAAAACTGGATAATCCGCAATATCACGCAATATTTGATTCAAATCGACAGAGTATGCTCGGAAAATACAATTTCTAATTTCCTGTTCCGAAAGCGGACTAGCACCAGTGTTTAACCTATTAAATAACTCATACCTTATATCTTCTTGACTATCCCATTTAACTATTTCCACACGACAAACAGATCGCTTTATTGTTGTCTTTAACTTTATGGGTAATGTGTTAATCGTAATACCTTCGAGCTCTCGGACCATTTCACCTTCAGTCAAGGTTGAATTATTTTTTTCTGGCAAGCTTTCTAATAATCCGAAAAAGGAGAAAATAGTTGAAATTCGCTGAAGTCCGTCAACAACTTCCCATTTTCCATCATCATCCTCTGCCACAAAAATAGGTGGGATAGGAATTCCTAGTAGAACAGATTCTATAAATCTTGTTTGTTGGAAGTCAGACCACCTAAATACTCTTTGATACTCAGGTGTAATGTAAAGCTCTTCATCTTCAAACATATTCATTAATTCACCGAATGACATATCTAAGCGATCTGTTTTAAGTGTATTTCTTTTTTGTGCAACTACTTCTTCTACTGCTGTCATTTCACAACTCCTTACGTGAATTTAATATATTTCTATAATCACACCATGAAAATAAAAAGTAAACTGCCTATCATTAAACTTCGCTGTTCAACAATAAGGCATTTTATAGTTGGGTTTCGCTTCGCTCTGCCCAACCTACGTTAGATCGCCTACTTTAAGTTCTTTACCGGCGCTTATTTGATGGCATTGGGCTAATAACAATTCAGCAGTGGCTTGTGCATCGGTAAGCGCGTGATGACAATGATAGCTTGGTAAATCGTAGCGATTACGGCATTCATTTAAGGTTAAATCATCTAATTTGATATCGCTTGCGTGTTGCAGTAAGCGCTTTTTTTCTATTTGTAAGGTATCGATGATCAGCTTAGGCCGCTGGATGATCCCTGCATTTTTTAGTGCTAACTTTAAAAAGCCCCAGTCGAGCATGGCATTATGAAATACTAAAATGCAGTCACTAAAGTGAGCACTTAAAGACATTAAAATACTCTGTAGGCTTTGCCCTTGTGCCACCGAGTCAGTACTAATGCCGTGAAAAACAGGGCTTTGCTCTAGACTTTTAACCTCTTTATTAACGATATGCTGCGATTGACTATTCTTGATACATTGATTATCAATCAGTACCCAAGCAACCGAGACAATTTCATGTTGTTTAGGATCAAGCCCTGTTAATTCCAAATCAATCACTAAATAACGTTGCTTTAAAGCACTTTGCGCAAGCAAATGGCGACGCTTTAAGTACCGCGTAATAAGCTGCTTAACCATTATTGTTACAAACTCCCACGCGCAAATTTAAACGCCGCGCCTTGCTGCGCTTGCTTTACTAAGTAAAACGCTTCTTTAAGCTGATGACGTTCTAACGAATTGAGTTTGTCTGGGTTAATGCAATTACTAGGTAACCCTTCTTCGTTTATTTGCGTGCGCAGCCGAAGCTGAGTTAAAAATCGCCAACAATCTTTTAAATTATAAATATCTTCTTTGCTTAATAGTGAATACTTTAATAAAGCATCCAACCTCTCTTGGGTGTTAGCACGGCGAATGCCTACTTTTAATGCATAAAGTCGCGCTAGATCGTTAATGATCACCACCCCACGCTTTTTAAGATCGATGTACTTATGGTGTTGCTCTGTTTTTTCGGTTTTAAAGTTATTGAATAAACCAATCGGCGCACTGTTAGCGTTAACATCGCTGGCCATTGCCGCATAAAAAAGATCATTGCGAGAAATATGGGTCAACTCTTCACAAAACTGGCTATAAAGCGTAGTTGAGCCTTCAATAAAGCGCAGATCAAAAAAGATTTTACAGTTGAGCATTGCCTGAGGTGTGGGACTGGTGATCCACTTTAAAAACTTCGCCCGCCAATCACTAACACTCATTCGACATGCATCACTGCTGGCCATAATGTTACCAGGGCAACGACGAATGCCGCACTCAACTAAGTTTTCACAAACAAATTCGCCCATCTGTTTAAAATATGCGTGCTGCTCATCGTTTAGACCATCAGGTAATAACAAGCCATTATCTTGATCTGAATGCAGTGTTTGCTCTTCGCGCGCTTGAGAGCCAAAACAAATAAAACTAAAACTGGTTGGCGCCGCGCCATGGTGTTGTTGAAATAAAAAAATTAGCCGCGAGGTCAACGCATCGGTTAAACCACTGAGTAACTTTCCGATCAGCGAAATATCATCAATATTATTTGAAAAACCTTTTAATAAGTCAGGAATTTCTTTCGCGTAACGTTTTAAATCAGCCACATTATGGGCCTTGTAAATACGACCAATTAGCTGCACTGGGTCGCTTTTTTGTTGGCGTAGTAAGTCTGTACTGGTGATCATTCCTAGCGGTTTATGATTTTCGTCAAGCACAGGTAAATGATGAATATTATGCTTAAGCATTAAGTGCAGCGCTGAAAATACGCGGTTATTTTCAAATATAAACTTAGGCTTATTGGTCATAATACTATTGATAGCTTGCGCGGGATCCACTTCATCAGCAAGCACTCGGTTACGTAAATCCCGATCTGTAACTACCCCAACAAGATGCGAATTTTCGGTGATCATCATTGATGAAATCCTATGCTCTTGCATTTTTTTAGCACTATGACGGATGCTGGCATCGGGGGGCAGCGTAATCGCTTTGCGAGTCATGATCTCTGATATTTTACGCTCAGACCAACTATCGTTATTACTTTTATAATGTGATGACAGCAATCGATTAGCATGAGCACGAACAAAGTATTGCTCGAATGCTTTATATTCTCGACGTAAGTAATCAAAATCCGTTTGGTCGAGCATATAGACAATGCCCTCTTTTTGTACTTCTAAACTGTTTTGTATTGAATCTCCCGTCAGTAACGAAGGGTAACCAAAGTAATCACCTTGAGTTAAACGCGTTACCGTATCGCCTTGAGCATCCACTAAATCGTATAACCCGGAACGAATTAAAAATAATTTAGGCTGTTCACTGTTAAGCCATTGCGTTTGGTTTTCTCGGGTCAAATAAATACTATCGAGATGGTTAACAAAATAACTGCAGGCGCTGTCCTGTAACATTGAAAATGGTGCTTGTTTGTTAATAAACTGCGCGACTTCCTGTTGCTCACTACTCATAAATCATCCTCAATAAAAAAGCGACTTAACCTGAAATATGGTTATTTAATATAGCGATTATTTAATGTAGTCATTATTTAAACAAATAAAAAGCCCGACTTAAGTCGGGCTTTGATGGGTTATATCATTAGATATATGGATTAGTGAGCATGCGCTTCACTAGACCCTTTAGGATTACGAATACCTTCAACCATTTCTTGAATTTCAACTGGTGTCGGTTGAGTCATTTTCATAACACCTGCAGCTACTGCAAAGTTAATGATCATGCCTACTAAACCAATCCCTTCAGGTGAAATACCTAAGAACCAATTTTCTGGGCTATTAAGCTCTGGACTCACAAACTTGAAGTAGATGATGTATGCAGCAGTAAAGGTGATACCCGTTACCATGCCTGCAATTGCACCATGTTTATTCATTGATTTAGAGAAAATACCCATAATAATTGCAGGGAAGAAGCTCGCCGCCGCTAAGCCGAAGGCAAAGGCAACAACTGAGGCCACAAATCCTGGCGGGTTAATCCCAAAGTAAGCGGATATTACAATAGCAATCATCGCTGCCAACCTCGCTGCAAGTAATTCTTGCTTGTCGGTTATATCCGGTTTGAGTGTCCGTTTAAGTAAATCGTGCGATACTGAGGTTGAAATAACCAATAGTAAGCCCGCTGTAGTCGATAGCGCCGCGGCAATACCACCTGCTGCAACGAGTGCAATAACCCAGGCTGGTAAGTCGGCTATTTCAGGATTCGCTAGTACCATAATATCGCGGTCAACATTTACTTCGTTTGCGCTATTAGGGTCAGTGATTTTACCTGATGTGTAGAACATTTTGCCGTCACCATTTTTATCATTAAAGGTGATTAGGCCTGTGCGTTCCCAGTTTTTGATCCAAGCTGGTGCCTCTGCATACGCTGTACCACTTCCGTCTTTACCATTTATTGTGTCAATCATGTTTACACGGGCAAACGAAGCTACTGCGGGTGCTGTTGTGTAAACAATAGCAATAAACACCAGTGTCCACGCTGCTGAAATACGTGTGTCTTTTACGCGAGGAACAGTGAAAAAGCGAACAATTACGTGTGGTAAACCGGCTGTACCCACCATAAGAGCACCTGTGATTGCAAATACATCAATCATGCTCTTAGAACCTTCAGTGTATTGGCCAAAACCAAGCTCAGCACTTAAACCGTCAAGTTTATCCAATACATACATTCCAGAGCCATCACTTAGCGTGGCACCAAAACCAGTTTGTGGGAAAAAGTGACCTGTTGCCATCATAGAGATGAAAATAGCCGGTACTAAATAAGCAAACACTAGTACACAGTACTGCGCAACTTGCGTGTAAGTAATACCTTTCATGCCACCAAGTACGGCATAGAAGAAAACAATGATCATACCGATGTACACACCGGTTTCAATTTCAACTTCTAAGAAACGAGAGAACACTACACCAACACCGCGCATTTGACCCGCAATGTAAGTAAAACAAATAAAGATGGCACATAAAATAGCCACTAAACGCGCAGTACGTGAGTAGTAACGGTCACCGATAAAATCTGGCACGGTAAACTTGCCGAATTTACGTAAGTAAGGCGCTAAACACATAGCCAGTAGTACATAACCACCGGTCCACCCCATTAAGTAAACACTTCCGTCGTAACCCGCAAACGAGATAATACCCGCCATTGAAATGAACGACGCAGCACTCATCCAATCCGCAGCAGTTGCCATACCATTGGCTAGTGGAGGTACACCGCCACCAGCAACGTAGAATTCATTTGTTGACCCAGCACGAGCCCAAATTGCAATACCGATATAAAGCGCAAAGCTTAAACCGACAATTATAAATGTGAGTATTTGAACATCCATTGACTAGCTCCTATTCGTCTACGCCATATTTTTTATCTAACGTATTCATTTTGAAAACGTACACAAAAATCAAAGCCACAAAGGTATAAATCGCGCCTTGCTGGGCGAACCAGAAGCCAAGTTTAAACCCAAAAAAACGTACTTCATTAAGTACATCAACCAGTAATATGCCAAAGCCAAAAGAGACCACAAACCATACTGCTAATAATTTAAACAGTAATGAAATGTTTTCTGCCCAATAAGCTTTTGCTTGTTCTTCATTTTTAAAAGCCATTTTTATTTTCCCCTTTAAACATCACGATTGTGATGGGTGGTTTTTTATATTCGTTAACCAATTTAGCAATGCAATTCAAATATTGAATTGCGACAATAGTCGTAACAACATATTAACGTTTTCGTAAACTGCGCATGATCAATTAATAAACAACTCATGAACCACTTAAATTTCAGTAGCTTAATAGATTTTTATTGCTCAAGTTTTTAGCCAAATTAAAACAAACCGTGGGAATAAGACATTAGTCTAACTAAATAGACAAAAACAAATTAACCCTTAATTATCATAGCTTTATTTTATTTATAGATAACATAAACAAAATGTATACCCCCTACTTTATTTGCAGCTAGGTATTGTTAATAAGCAAACTCCAACTGGCGCTCGCATCTTGAAATAGTTTGGGTATAGTTATGACAAATTATAAAAACACTCTACGAGGTTAAATAAACATGACAGCTGTACTACTCATTGTTGCCTTTGGCTACATAGGCGTGCTGTTTTGGCTGGCAAATTGGGGTGATAAGACCACCCCACTTGCCAAGCGCATTAGTCATCATCCATTTGTATATTCATTTGCATTGGGGATTTATTGTACTTCGTGGACTTACTATGGCTCGGTAGGCACCGCTGCTACTAGTAGTTGGAGCTTTTTGCCTATTTTATTAGGACCCGCCTTACTGTTTTTTTTCGGCCAAGGCTTTTTACGTAAACTGGTATTAGTGAGTAAAAAACAAAATATCACCACTATTGCCGACTTTATTTCAGCGCGTTACGGCAAACGCCAAACCACCGCTATTATGGTGACCATTATTGCCTTATTAGCCACTATTCCTTACATTGCATTACAATTAAAAGCGCTTAGTTCTAGCTTTTTACTTTTGCAAAATAGTAATCAAATATCTGGGGATATTTTGGCGTTATCAGCCACTTTAATGATGGCACTATTTGCTATATTTTTTGGTACGCGCAAAGTTGATGTAACCGAGTACCGCTCAGGCTTAATGCTTGCTGTGGCGTTTGAGTCGCTAATAAAGCTGTTTGCTCTGGCTGCTGTAGCAGGGCTTGCAATATATAGCTTATTTAATTTACCCGCAGAAAGTTCTGGCCAAGTCGCCGAGTCAATTTGGCTGCATTGGGCGCAGTTTGACTTTTTTAGCTTTAACTTTGTAGGTCAGTCGCTGATGGCGGCGGCCGCTATTATTTGTTTGCCACGGCAATTTTATGTCACCGTGGTTGATAACCAAGATAAGCGCCATTTATTTACTGCTCGCTGGGCTTTTCCATTGTACTTGTTATTGACCGCTGCAATGATTTTACCTATAGCCACCGCTGCTATTCATCCAGAAATTGGTCGTAGTTTATCACCTGACAGCTTTGTACTGGCACTGCCTATGCTGCACGATAACGCTTTTTTAACCACCTTTGTGTTTATAGGTGGGCTTTCTGCTGCCACAGCCATGATTGTTGTTGCAACGCTTACGCTAAGCACCATGATCTCCAACGACGTGGTGCTACCCTTAATGTTGCGTCGTAAATTTAAACGTAATTTAATCACCAGCAGCTATAAATCCCGTATTTTATTGGTGCGCCGCTTTACCATTGCTGGGGTGCTTATTTTAGCCTACTTCTATCAGCAATGGTTTGGTAGTGGCAGTGCGCTGGCCAGTATGGGGTTAGTGGCTTTCTCATTGGTGTCGCAATTATTGCCTGCTATTGTGGGTGGGTTATATTGGCGAAAAGGTCATGCTTACGGCGTTTATGCCGGGCTACTCGCAGGAGTCATTTGTTGGGTGCTATTTTTGATGCTACCTATTTTAGAAGCCCCTAACCCACTAGACAGTGAGCTACAGCAAACGCTTATAACTAGAGGCACCTTAATTGCGTTGTTTGCTAATATTGGCTGTTATATTAGCTTTTCCTTGGGAGCTGAAGAGCGCTTAATTGATAAAATTCAAGCGGCAGCATTTGTTAATCCCAAAGATCAGGCCATTTTATCTCGTCGCTTAAATAAAAACGTAAAAGCCACGGTATACGACTTTAAAATTTTGCTACAAACCTTTTTAGGCATTCAACGTAGCCAACAAATTTTATCGCATTACGCACTCCATCACGATTTAAACGACAACAATGCACACCCTCGCGCTGATTTTATTGCCTACTGCGAACGCGCACTAACTGGTGTATTGGGTGCTTCCTCTGCGCAAGCACTTATTCATACAGTATCATCTGGGAAACGCATGGCGTTTGAAGAAGTGGTAAACTTTTTTGATGAAACCACACAGGCACTGCAGTTTAATCAAAACTTATTATTTACTTCACTAGAAAACTTAAGCCACGGACTCTCTGTTGTAGATAAAGATCTTAACCTCGTTGCTTGGAATAAGCGCTACAGCGAAATGTTTAATTACCCTGAAGGTTTTTTACAAGTTGGCCAGCCCATTGAAGAAATAATCCGTTATAACGCAGAGCGCGGTGAATGCGGCCCCGGTGAAATCGAGCGCCATGTTGATAAGCGTGTTCAGCATTTAAAAAATGGCAGTTCACATCACTTTATTCGCCATCGTCGTAATGGCCAAGTTTACGAAATGATAGGCAACCCACTGCCTGATGGGGGGTTTGTAACAAGCTTTTCTGATATTACCAATCATATTAGTACGCAAAATGCGCTCGAAGAAATCAATATGGACTTAGAAAACCGTATTGAAGCGCGTACCCAAGAGGTGCAAACCATTAATAGTAACCTGCAAGCACAAATCGATAGTCGCGTACAAACAGAGCAAGCACTTACTTTAGCCAAGCGCGAAGCTGAGCAAGCGAATGATAGTAAAACTCGCTTTTTAGCACTGGCTAGCCATGATATTTTACAGCCGCTCAATGCGGCACGATTATATCTCGCCGCCATTGATGAAACTCAGTTAGATAGCACCAATAAAAATAACTTTAATAAGCTAGGTGATAGCCTCGATTCCACCGTGCATTTAATGTCGGCTTTATTAGAAATTGCCAAGCTAGAGCAAGGGGCGATGACCCCAAATCCTCGTCACTTTTGCATTGATGATATTTTAGATCCCCTTAAAAGCGAATATGCGATTTTATCGAGCGATAAAGGACTTTCATTTAAAGTGCGTTCAAATAAACAAATAGTACACAGCGACATTACTTACTTGCGCCGAATACTACAAAACTTGCTGTCTAATGCGATTAAATACACCGAAAATGGCCGTGTATTAATTGCTTGTAGAAACAGAAAACACAGTTTACGGATTGAAGTATGGGATACCGGCCCTGGCATTAGCGATATTGAACAAGCAAAAATATTTAACGACTTTTACCGAATTGAAGCGGGCGATAATAAAGGCGTTGGCTTAGGTTTAGGGGTGGTTAAACGTATGGCTGATTTATTGAGCCTGCCGATTGATGTGGTTTCATTACCTAATAAAGGCAGCCGATTTAGCATTGAAGTGCCTTATGGTGATGCGCAATTAGTACAGCAAAAACAAAGCAGTCAAAATATAGTCGACAACCGCGCCGCGATAAATATTATTGCCGTTGACGACGATCCTGAAAACCTTGCCGCCATGGCCAGCCTACTGAAGCGCTGGCAGGCAAATTACACCCTATTCGATAAAGTAGACGCGGTGTTAACTTATGCAAAAGAACAGAGAGCACCTGATGTTATTTTAATGGACTATCAATTAGGTAATGATTGGGATGGGATTACTTTAATTAAAGCGCTACGCGAGATTTGGCAAAGCGATATTCCGGCTATTTTAATTACCGCTGTGCGTGACACCGAGCTAAAACAAACCACCAAAGCCGAAAATATTCATTACCTGAGTAAGCCAGTAAAACCAGGCAAACTTAAAGCACTGCTGAATCACAGTACTTGACGATTAATAAGAGTTTAAGCCCAGTAAGTACTGGGCTTAAACTTAACTATGACTGCGCTTTCTGAGTTTTTGGAACAACCAACTTAGCCCTACCAGCGACAGCCCTAAACCAATGAAGGACAATGCTTTTAGAAGTCCCGTTAAGTTTGCCATATCAATTAAAAATACCTTAACAATTACAGCGCCAAGAATACCAAGACCAACATTTTGCAGTAACCGTTGCTGTTTTAAATGCCCGGCTATCACGACCAGTGCGCCGAGTAATAACCAAATAACCGAATAGCTATATAGTTCGGCGTCACTGGTTGCTTTATCAAGATAAATGAAGCCACCTTGCCAATATTGGCGGATCAAGGTATTGATAGCTAACAGGGCTAATAAACCAGACACTCCGAGTGTAATTTGACTCAATTTAGCATTTAACGATTTAACTAAACTCGCTAACCATAACGCCAGTAGGCTCGGTACCAACCAAATTAAAAGTATCCAGTTAAATATTGGTGTTTCACCAACATAAAGACGCATTAATAACGGATTATTATCCAGCGTTGTATTGATTAATAACAAGCCAGCTAACGCTGATAAAATCAAACCTGCAGTGCGGTATAACTTACCCAGCTGCCCTGCACTTTGCGCGCGATATAAATAAACGCAGCCTAAAGCAAGCAAGTTACAGCTGAGCAAAACTTGCTCATAAAAACTTAAAGAAAACAACTGAGGGTAGTGCCCTACCAGTTGATAACTGGTTTCGGTTGTCACAAATAACGCTAAACAATGCAGTGCCGCCCCCTCTAACCATATTTTTAGTTTTGAAGTATTAAAACATTTAGCCGCTGCAAAAAATAACCCAATACACAGCGGGTAAACAACTAAGCTCCAATGCAAACCAAAGATAGTTAGATCATCATAACTAGGCGTCCACGGCGATAAGGTAAGGCGTAAAAGTAATGCCGCCACAAGGGCTTTTATTGGCCAGTGTGGCATAGCCACACTGTATTTTTTTATTAATAAGCTCAGCAGTAATACTTGAACAGCCAGTGCAATGGTAAGGCCGCTATCGCTCAGTAGCATAGTAATTGCTAAAGTGATATTGGCGTTTGCTCCCACCCAATAACTAAAACGTTGCCATAAGGTTGTATTATTTTGCGTAAATTTAATTAACACCGCACTCATTAAACATAACAATACCGCCCAAAGTGGATAAGCGGTTGCTAAAGCCGTATTTGGGATCATCGCATACAAAGTGCCAACTAATGCAAACACGCTTAATGAAGCAAGCAAATGAAAAGCTAATCGTTTTGGGTATTTATTACCAAAATAGAGTCCATAGCCACTTAACCCCAGAGCAAGTAATAAGCCTAGCCCGTATTCGTTTTTAAAAATAAATAACGCATCATCAAAGGTATAAGTTTGTTTAGCACTGACCACTAGTAACAGCGCAATCACTAAAGAAACCCCTTGCCATGCATCCCAACGGCTATTTTTTAACACTAAAAATAGTAACAAAGCGATGCTTAACAACGCCACGATTTGCCATTGTAAATTAAACAAACTCAATAGCATGGCAATCATTAAAGGCGCCATAAAGGCCAGTAATAATCCGTGATCTGGAAATAAGTTAACTAATCGTTTGAAGCTGTGCGGGCGCACTTCAAGGGTATTAAAGCCCAAGCCTAAGCGTGCAATAGCGATTAAGCCTAAAATACTTAGTAACGCATAAGCGCCTATTAACCACACTGTGTCGTAGTTAAATAGAGTGAGTCCAACCAAGTACCAGCCTATATGCCCTACCCATAGTAAATACCACAACCACACTCGCTGTACTTTATGTGCCACAACCGCTGCGGCAACACTCACAAGGGCAACATAAATAAGTAAAGAAAATAACTGACCACTGCCCGTATTTACCCAAATAGGAACACTGTATGCGCCTATAATGCCAATTACAGCAAGTAAAGGACCTAACTTAATCGCCATTGCACTGGCGCAAAGAGCAATCACTGCTAAGCCAATAAATGCCCACTCAGCACTTAGCATGGTAAAGCTGTTATAGGCCAAAAACATTAAGGCAAAGCAAGTCATAAAGCCGCCACTGGCAAGGGCTGCAGGAATGTAATTATTAAAGCCTTCAAAAACAATACGTTTATAATGTAAATAATACGCTGCTGCGATTAAGCCAATGCCAAATAATCCACCGGCACTGAGCCTCATTGCAGGTGAAAGTAGCCCCGCCTCTAAACTGTATTTGGCTAAAAACACGCCACCTAAAGCCAAAGCAATAGCACCAATCCAGGTCATCCAGTTTTGTTCAAAGCCTGCACGTAATTGTTTAAAAAGCAGTTCAATACTCGATGGCTTTTTAATTACTGCTTTACGTGGTGGCGTATGTTTAATGCTCGCTGGTTTATAAACAGAGGCAGGAATGTCTGAGCGGTTTTGAGCTTTTGCATTATCTGGTTGTGTGTTTACAGAGGGAAGTTCGCTAGGGACTTTATTTGGGTTTAACTCATACTGTGATAGTTTGAATTTTAATACTGCAATCTCTTGTTTTAAGCCGTTTAATTGCACTAAGGCAACTAAACCACATACGCCCCCTGCAACAATCGCAATAGATATAATGATTGCTAATCCGATTAACTCATCCATACAGTCCCTTTTTTATTTTACAAAACAAGTACCCAAAAATATCACAAACAAAGCTTATACTATAAAATTACGATGTTTAAGCAACCTCAAGGCGATCACGGCCTGCTTTTTTAGCGCGGTATAATGCTTGATCAGCACGTTTCATTACATTATCAAAGGTCTGATCGCTTGTACGATGTGCAATACCGATACTGACCGTTAAAGAACGCTGATTGTGTACTGTAATAGTACGAGCCGTCTCTAGAATAGTCTGCGAAAAGTTAAGTACTTCATCAAGCTCATAACTAGGCAGGTAAGCGGCAAACTCCTCACCACCTATACGAGCAAAAATATTTTCATCTTTAAAAAGACGATTCACTTTATCAGCAAACTGTTTAAGCACCTTATCGCCCACATCGTGGCCATAATCGTCATTAATACGTTTAAAGTGGTCGAGATCTATAATTAAAACAGTGTAAGGATTATTAACAACCCCCTTCACATGCTGATAAAAGCAGCGACGGTTATACACTTTAGTTAAATCATCCATAATAAACTCTTGCGCTAACCGGTTGTGCATTCGCTGCATAAAGTGCATGGTTTTAAATAAACCATAAGCGGTAATTAGCATACCTAATGTGCGACATAAGTCTTCTACGTAATTGCTTATCCAAAAAGGCTGACGTATCACTTCATCGAGCACATCGGCAGTAGAGCCTACAATCCATAGCATTAAACCGATACTGACATATAAATACGCTTTTTTAGCTAACCGTGAACATTGCACTACAAAAAAAATAGCAAAAATCACCACTAAATTAATAAAGTCAGTGGTAAAGCCATAGAGGTTTTGGGTTATGTCTAATGGGTGAAAGTACATCAACGAAAAAATTGAGAAAGCGATAATAAACGCCAGCGTCATCAAAATTAACAGCTTATTTAATCTGGTAATTTTAACAAAATGGCTTAACTTTAGACTCACTTTTTCCGGGTTCATCATAGGCGATATTTACATTATTTTTATAATTACTATTAAAAACTATACCACAAATTATAAAACGGATTGATTTATATTAGTGTGCTGACAACCCAGCCAATAGCAACTAAAATAGTTAACCCAATCATGGTTTTAGTTTTATGTTTACTGATAAGTCGCTCAGCTTGATTGCCTGCATAATATACCACTAACGCTAATCCAAAATAGCGTATAGAGCGCGCAATCGCAGATGCCACTAAAAACAGTGCCAGCGAATACTTAGTTGCACCAGCGGCCAACATCGCAATTTGAAACGGAATAGGCACAATACCTAAGCTTAATACAAACCAAAAACCTTGTGCCTGCATTTTTTGCTTAACGTTTTCAAACTGCTCAGGGCTTGAGAATGTGTTGATAACCCAATCGCCAATCACATCAAATAAATAATAACCCAACGCATAACCAAACAACGCCCCAATAACACAGCCGATTGTGGCCATAAGGGCAATTTGCCACAGTTTTTCACGCCTTGCCTGCATTAATGGCACCAGTACTGCTTCAAGTGGAATGGGCACTATGGTGGATTCTAAAAATGAGGCAAACGTAATACCGCTGAGCATATTTTTAGACTCAATAAACTGACGCGTTTTTTGCTTTAGCTTTTTTTGTATAGCCATTAAACATCCTTTTAACTACTGAGATTAATATTTTTAGCGGGTACTGGCATCATCGCACAGTTAGGTTAATCTAACCTGAAAATATAACGCCTTATTATTTATAGATTTAACATTGGCAAAATAGTAATACTTCCCAGAGTACTTTATTATTGCTCAATGCCATTATACTTTTCTGACAATTATTAATTATGCGAACTGCGCGTTTTATTCCTTTTAGAAAGCAAGATATCATAGGCATGTGCAGCCAAGAGCTTGCCGATAGTGCACAACAAACCTCTTTCAAACAGTTTTGCGACGTGCTCGCCAGCCTGATTCATTATAATTACCACTCAACCCTTGAGTCACTAAAAAACAATTACGCACCGTTTGATCCTAATAGCGACACTCGCTCGTTAGCTCCTGTCTCGAAGGAGCAAAAAGCCCAGTGCCAACGCGATTTTGCTAAAGATTTTGCTAACGTATTAAATGCGGCTAATTTTGAAGTGATCACCAATGAAGACCTCCAAGATGCACTCAACGAAGAATCGCTTTTTAAGGTACGCCTAGAGGTAGAGTTTGACGACTTTGAAGAAGTGGTCTTTTATCGCAGAGGCGAATCGCAACTCACCGAAACCATAACCAGCTTTTGGGGGTTACGTAAAAAGCCACTGCATTTTACCAACTACGACCGCGTAGCGGTATTTATTCGCTTTAAAGATAAAGCCTATTTTGAATCAAAAAATAAACTACCTATGGGGTTTGAGCCCAGCTCAACCATAGTAAAACTATTTCAAAATGTGCCAAAAGCTGACTTAGAAATGCTATTTCCTAATAGCGAAGTACGAATGCGCCCTATTGATAAAGTGATTATTGGCTCGTCAGCACTTATTGGCGGTGCGGTGGTGTTAGTTACCAAACTGGGCGCCTCATTACTTTTATTGTTTGCTTTGTTTGCATTTTGGGGAGGGTTTAGTGATAAAGTCGTTACCATGACTCAGCAGCACTTTATTACGTTAGCCATTGGTATTGGTGTATTTGGCAGTTTTGTATTTAAAGAGTGGAGTAAATTTAAAAACCGTAAAATTAAATTTATGAAAGCGCTGAGCGATAATCTTTACTTTAAAAACCTAGATAACAACGAGGGTGTTTTTCATACACTAATAGACGCCGCCGAAGAAGAAGACATTAAAGAAGCCCTACTCGCTTATTCATTTTTACTAAAATCTAAAAATGGCTTAAGCGCTCACGCACTTGATGAGCAGATAGAGACGTGGTTTAAAAGCAAGTACCAATGCGAGCTAGATTTTGAAATTAGCGACGCGCTTGAAAAGCTTGAACGTATGCATTTAGTAACTTGCACAAACACCCTATATAACGCGGTAAATCTAGAGCGCGCAAAAGCCATATTAGATGAGCGCTGGGATAGCCTATTTCAATATAACTAAGCAACTCCTTACTTAACAAAAAAGCAGCTGACACTTCAGCTGCTTTTTACGTTATTACCTAATTAGTAATTAGTTTGCAGCTTTTTAAATTTTGCATGCACTAATTTATAAAGTGCTGGTAAAATTAACAATGTGAGCAAAGTGGATGACATAATTCCACCTACCACCACGGTTGCCAAAGGCCGTTGTATTTCAGCGCCAGTACCGGTATTTAGCGCCATAGGTATAAAGCCTAAACTTGCCACAAGCGCGGTCATTAGCACTGGGCGTAATCGCTGCAATGCCCCGCTGTGTATTGCATAATATAAGCTTAACCCCTCATTTCGTAATTGCTTAATGAACGACAACATCACTACACCGTTTAATACCGCAACTCCACTTAGCGCAATAAACCCCACACCCGCTGAAATAGAAAGCGGCATATCTCGTAGCAATAATGCCAATACCCCACCGGTCAGTGCCAGTGGTACACCACTGAATATAATGAGTGAATCACGCAGCGATCCAAAAGCACTATAAAGTAAGCCAAAAATAAGCAATAAAGTCACAGGCACTACCAACGACAAACGCTTACTCGCCGATTGTAATTGCTCAAACGTACCGCCGTATTCAAGCCAATAACCGCTGGGTAGGTTAAGTTGTGCGTTCATAGTCGCTTGGGCATCTCTTACAAAGCTGGCTAAATCGCGTCCTGTTACATTCGCTGTTACTACCACATTGCGCTTGCCGCTTTCGCGATTTATTTGATTAGGGCCTTTTTCAATACTAATTGTAGCCACTTCTCCAAGCGGTACAAATGCAAGCTCAGGGTTACTACTTTTAGGTAACGCAATAGGTAAACGCGCAAGCACAGAGACATCATCAGACCAACGCTTATCTAAGCGTACTAATAACGAAAAGCGCTTATCACCCTCATAAATTAGCCCTGTTTGCACCCCACCAACAGCAGCGGCAAGGGTTTGTTGAATGTTGTTTACGGTTAATCCTAATAGCGCCATATGGTCTCGCATTGGGGTAACAGAGAGTGTAGGCAAGCCCTCCATTTGCTCTAAACGTACATCAGTAGCACCGGTAATATTTCGCATTAAACCAGTGGCTTTTTCGCCAAACTGTTTAAGTATGGCTAAATCATCACCGTAAATACGCAGCGCTACATCGGCACGCACACCGGCAATTAACTCGTTAAAGCGCATTTCTATAGGCTGGGTAAATTCATAGTTATTACCCGGTACCTCATTCACACGATGACGAATTTGCTGCACTAACGCGTCTTTACTTAGTGACGGATCTGGCCATTGCTCACGCGGCTTTAACATTAAAAAAGTGTCGGCAACATTAGGTGGCATAGGATCGCTGGCTACATCCGCGGTGCCAATCTTTGAAAATACGTTTGCAATTTCAGGTTGCTCTAATAAAGCCTGCTCCAACTGCTTTTGCATTTGCACCGATTGTTCGATACCGGTGCCAGTAATACGCAACGCATGCATTGCAATGTCACCTTCATCTAGCTGCGGTAAGAATTCGGCGCCCATATTTTTAACTTTAAAGCCAAGCACTAATACCAAAACAGTGGCAATACTCACCATCAGCCACGGTAATTTAAGCGATAAGCTAAGCAGTGGCTTGTAGATTTTTTTAACGCCACGCATTACTGCGTTTTCGCTTTCATCTACTTTACCACGCACAAATACGGCAATAGCTGCTGGCACAAAGGTGACAGCAAAAATAAGTGCACCTATTAACGCGGCAACCACGGTAAACGCCATAGGCTGAAACATTTTTCCCTCAACACCACTGAGCGCAAATAGCGGTAAATACACCAACATAATAATTAAAATACCAAATACTGCGGGGCTAAACACTTCTTTGGTGGCTGAAGTTACAACCTCTAAACGCTCACTGAGTGTAAGTAAGCGGCCATGTTTATGTTGAGCCATCCCTAATTGACGAAGGCAGTTTTCAACCACAATCACCGCGCCATCAACAATTAATCCAAAGTCGATTGCACCTAAGCTCATTAAGTTACCCGAGACTCGATTACCCACCATGCCAGTAATAGCAAATAGCATACTCAGCGGAATAACCATGGCGGTAATAAGCGCACCAGTGATATTCCCAAGCAATAACAACAGAATGACGATGACCAATACCGCACCTTCAAACAGGTTTTTTTGTACTGTGGCGATGGTTTTATCAACCAGATTGGTGCGGTCATAAACAGGCTCAATAATAACCCCTGCAGGTAAACTTTTTTGTACTTGTATAAGCTTATCAGCCATGGCTTTGGCAACCACACGGCTATTTTCACCAATTAGCATCATCGCCGTGCCTAATACGGTTTCCTCGCCATTATAAGTAGCCGCGCCAGTTCTGAGTTCTTTTCCTAAGTATACATTTGCCACGTCTTTAATTCGTACAGGAGCATCATCACGCTTAGCAATAACGGTGTTTGCTATATCCGCTAATGTTTTTAATTGCCCAGGTGAGCGCACTAAATATTGGCCGTCAAAGCGCTCTATATAACCGGCTCCGCGATTGCTGTTATTAAGCTCAAGTGCACTAATAACATCCTTGATTGTTAGCTTATAAGCGATGAGCTTTTCTGGTATGGGCGCAACTTGGTACTGGCGCTCAAAGCCACCTTGGCTATTTATTTCGGTTACGCCTTTTACTTTTAAAAGCTGCGGACGAATAACCCAGTCTTGTAAAGTACGTAAATCTTCGGCGCTGTAAGGCATACCATCACTTTTTAACGCATCGGGTTTTGCATGCACGCTATAGGTAAATATTTCACCTAAACCACTGGCAATAGGTCCAAGATTTGGCTCAACATTATTAGGTAAATCAGCGCGAATACTTTGAATACGCTCACCAATTTGTTGACGCGCCCAATAAATATCGGTGCCTTCATCAAAAATAATGGTTACTTGAGAAAGCCCATAGCGAGAAAGTGAACGGGTATAGTCAAGCTTAGGAATACCTGCCATCGCCGTTTCGACTAAGTAAGTAATACGCTGCTCTACTTCAAGCGGCGTAAAACCAGGCGCTTTAGAATTAATTTGCACTTGTACATTGGTAATATCGGGTACAGCATCTACCGCTAAGTTTTGGATGTTATACACACCAAACCCAGCAAATAAAAATGTCAGTGCCAGTACCATCATGCGGCGTTTAACCGCAAAAGAAACAATCCAGTTAATCATGGTACCTCCTAGTGTGCGTGACTTGCGCCGCTTTTTAAAATATCGGCTTTGATCACATAGCTATTGGTTGTGACGTACTCGCTACCAGGGCTTAAACCCGCGATGACTTCAACCCACTCACTACTTTTTGCGCCTAAAGTAACTGGGCGTACTTCAAACACATTATTTTTACGCACAAATACACTCGCCATGCCGTTAAACTCTTGAATAGCCTCAGGCTTTACACGCACGTTAGCATTAACCTTATCGATACTGACATCAGTATTAACATGCATGCCCGGACGCCAATGACCATCAGGGTTATTAAGCGCTATACGGGCACGTGCAATGTGCCCGCCGGTCATCATAGGCGCTATAAAAAACACCTTACCTTGGGCGGTTAAATGATGATGTAAATCGTACACCGTGGCGCTTTGACCAATGGCTAGATTTTCGATGTTTTCAGGAAAGGCTGAGAGCTCAACCCATACTTTATCAAGGTTCACGACTTGCATTAGCGCACGAGTACTTGCCAGTTCGCCACGCTTTAAATATTGTTCGGTTACCACACCGCTAATAGGGCTTTTAATGCTGTAGTTTTGCAAAGTTTCGCGATTGGTGACGCTGGCCAGTACATCGCCTTTTTGAACGGTTTGACCAATACTGACAAAAATATCGCTGATCAATCCGGTATATGGCGCCATAATTTCTACTGTGCCATGCTGTGTAGGTGTAATAACACCGAACAGCGTGTCGGAAATATCAACCTCGCCGCTTTGTGCTATCTCTGTTTTAATGCCCGCGCCTTTAATTGCTCGCTCGCTAAGCACAGTTTGGCCTTCGTGCTGAGAGTACTCAAAGCTAACGCGCTCACCTTTATAATTGGCAGTAATCAAAAGCTCAAATGAATGTGGCTCATTTATCGATTGCGTGCTAACAAGGTACTCATTCTCACGGGTAAATTGTATTTTTTGCGGCGCTTCTACTAAGCGTTTTAAGTTCATTTCTATACTTAAATCGTTTATATCTACCGGCTGTTTTTGCTCATAACCATATACGCGCAGCTCAACTTTACCTGCCAATTCTTGCAGCTTTAACTCAAGAGTGAGCTTTTCGTTGGTTAATAAAAAGCCGCCGTGTGGACCTTGTTTTTGGGTTTGCTCTGTTTGGTCATGTTCTGCTGAGGCAAATACATGTGTGCTTGTTAAGCTAGCTACAAACGAGAGAAATACTAATAATGCGATAAAAGTGTTGTTCATGATTGAAAAGTCTCAGTTAAAGATTGGCCAGTTAAACGCTCAAGTGCGAGGTGGGTCTGATATAACGCTGCATATGTGTTAATCAACGCGCGTTTAGAGTCAAAAAGGGCTTGTTGAGCATCGAGTAATTGCAACACCGAAATTTGTCCGCGTTGATAGCTTTTTAAGCTTTGCTCAATGAGTGTTTGGGCTTGGGGAATAACTTGCCCAGATAACAACTGTGCCTGTAACGTCTTACCTTGGTAATAGGCGTACAAAGTACGAACTTGCTGACGTAATTGAACCCGTAACTGTCCTTGCTGCTCACGTAACAATGCCAACTGACTATTAGCCGCTTCAATATTACCGCTATTTGAGTTACTCAATTGCAACGGCATTGAAAACGAAAACAGCAACGAACTGGTATTGTTTTGCTGGTTGTAGCTCACGCCTGCACCTACATTAATGTCACTTTCCCCATTGGCTTTTTGCAGCGTTAAGTTAGCCGCTTGCTGTAAGTATTGCTGCTGTAACATAGCAAAGTCAGGGGCTTGGTTAACCGCATTGAGTAACGTTTGCTCAGATTTAAGCGGTATTAGGGTAGTCATATTTCCTGCTAAATCCGTGTAGCCATGTTGCTCACTCCACAGTTCATTGAGCGATAAACGTGCTCGCTCAAATTCGCTATTTAGCTTCGCTTTATCAAGCTCAACTTGGCTTAGTGCATAACGCATACGGGTTACATCCGCTTGCGATACAGCGCCGGCATCAGCTCGTTGCGTTATTGCTTTAAGTGCTTGGCTTACAACCTGATGTCGTTCGCTATTGAGAGAAAGTAAAGTTTGAAATTTAAGCGCCTCGTAATACCGCTCACCGGTGGTTGCCAATAAGGCTAAACGGGTATTTTGATATTGTATTGCTTGGGCTTTAATGTTTGCCGTAGCGTAATTTATACGGCTTTGGCGTTTATCTCCAAGCTCTATAAGCTGGCTAAATGCCAAGGTTATTTCAGCGTCTTGCACACCACGTGCATCGTTTGTCCCCAGCAGATTTTCAGCTTCTATATTTAAGATAGGGTTAGGCGAAAGAGCAGCTTGAGATTTAAGCGCGCTGAGTATTTTTTGATGATAAGGGTAGCGTTTTAATAGCGGATTTTGTTGCTCGGTATTTATCAACGCTTGTTTTAGAGTTAGTGTTTTAACATTTGCAAACGCACTAAAAGCAGGCAGCGTGCACAGCATCACCACCAACATAATTGATTTTTTATTCATATAACTTGTCCGTTTTTAATAAACAGAGTTCACTTGCAAACCATTCACAACCTACGCAAAAGATAGCGACAGTGTAAATTGCTCAGCAATCTAAACATGCCTATAACGGCCCATAAAACACTTATGTGTAGGCAGCTAAAAGCACAGTAATTAATTGAAATTAAATTAAGAACTAGCTAAATGAATTCGGTGGCGGTACGTCTGGTGGATAATGTAAGCCGTGATAGCATATCGCTAAAGTTGGTTTACTTTTCTCGGGAGTTATTGAGTGATTTGAGCTGTGGCTATAGCCACTGTGGCAATGCTGGTGGGCATGTATTTCTGCTGTTGGGGCGCTGTCGTTATCATCAGCAGTTTCGCTACTTTGCGAAAATGAGCTATTTATGTGGTCAACGTCTTCTTGTAAATGGTACGCGGCGCCATCACAGCTTATAAAGCTATGCACAAGCACAAGTAACATTACAATTAAAAAACGATTTGAACGCACAGTTAAACGAATTCCCTATTGAAACACACGATTAGATAAGCTCATTACTCATCTAAATATTATTTTCTTCAATACTGTACCTGAAAACATCAAAAAAAGTAATGCAGCAAAATAAAATTTTATTTCATTCAATCTTATTTTGCTGCAAAAAGCCGCTAACAAATGTTAGGGGTCGAGATTAATCATTATTAAGCAACCGCTTGCTCTAAAATTTCACGGCTTTCTTTTAACGTAATAGCTTGGTTTTCACCAAGGGCAACCATGCCATGCGCTTCAAGCTTGCCAATAATATTATCAATGGCAGCCGCTTTGTCATCACCATGCTCAGTAAGCTCAGTGGCTACATCAAGACTGTGGTAAAACGCTTCAATTGCTTGAATTGTTTGCTCTGCTAAATCATCTGTTTGTGCAAGACCAAATACGTTTTTACCCATTTGTTCTAGTTTTGCTTTTTTAACTGTAAATTGGTTGCGCAGTAAAGAAGGCTGAACAATAGCCAGTGAACGTGCATGATCAACTCCGTAAGCAGCTGTAAGCTCATGGCCAATCATGTGGGTTGCCCAATCTTGCGATACGCCAGAACCAATTAAGCCGTTAAGTGCTTGGTTTGCAGCCCACATAAGGTTTGCACGCCATGCATCGTCTTGGTTTTCAAAGTTATCACCCAATGTTTTAAGCGCTTTTAACAGTGCCTCTGCATAACCTTCTTGAACAAGTGCACCTTCTGGGAATGTTAGGTACTGCTCACAGGTATGTACCCATGCATCTACTAAACCATTTACAAGCTGGCGCTGCGGTAATGTTTTCATTACATCAGGGTCCATAATGGCAAATTTTGGTAATACTTCTGGAGATGCAAACGGTAGTTTTTGCTTCGTTGCTTCTTTGCTTACCACCGAGTTTTGGTTAGATTCAGAACCTGTAGCTGGTAGCGTTAATACGGCACCAATAGGTAATGCGCTGGTAATTGTGTGCTTACCTGTAGGGATATCCCAACCTTCGCCATCATATACAGCAGATGCTGCAATGTATTTAACGCCGTCTATTACAGAGCCGCCGCCTACACCTAATACGAAATCGATGTCTTGTTCTTTACAAATTTTTACTGCTTGGTCTAACACTTCAATTGTTGGGTTAGCACCCACGCCCGAAAACTCTACCCAATCAAAACCTTCAAGTGCTGCTGCAACTTCATCGTATACGCCGTTCTTTTTAATAGAGCCGCCACCGTACACAACTAATACTTTTTGATCTTTTGCGATCAAATCAGTAAGTGCGGCAATTTGTTGCTGACCAAATTGAATTAAAGTGGGATTTACGTAGCTAAATTTCATTATTTTGCTCCTAAAGGGGACGGTTAATTACTAAGCACCTTATCAATTCTTAAATAAATAAAGTGTTGATGGATGCATAATAGTGGCATAGCACATATATAAAAAGCCTAATAGCTACCAAAAGCTTGCCTAAAACTATCAGCGTTGTTATTTTACGCCAAATACCGTTAATTTAAGCCGCTCTTATGACAACCATCGCCACTTTGTTACAACAATACGCAGAGCATAATAAGTTGCTCAACTTTGAAGGTACCATGGAAACAATTATTCCAGGGGTGTACTTTCATCGCGCCACCAAAAGCTCAGCGCGTCAGCCGCTTATTTATAATTCAGGTATTATTATTGTTGGCCAAGGACATAAAATTATTCACTTCCCTGAGCATCAAATACAGTATGGTGCAGGCGATTATTTAGTACTGGGAGTGCCCGTACCACTAGAATGTGAAGCGTTTACTGATAACGATTTACCAGTAATGGGTATAGCAATTGATATAAACCCAGCCATGCTGCACAAACTGGTTAACCAAATGATGCAACATAAGCCTATTTTAACTCCTTTAACACAAAGCGGAGCCGTACAAAGCGCCACTTTAGATTTAGCTATGGAGCAAGTTACCCATCGACTGTTAACAGTGTTAAACGATCCGCTTGAGGCTGAGGTATTTGGTGACGATATAGTTAAAGAATTAGTATATAGGGTGCTGTGTGGCCCTCAAGGCAACACTTTAATTGGACTTGCAATGCACGATGGCCATTACGCACGCATAGCGCGTACCTTATCAACATTACATAGTGATTATGCAAGCCCTATTACCGTAGAGCACTTAGCTGAAGAAGTGAACATGAGTGTGTCATCTTTTCATCGTGCCTTTAAACAAGTTACGTTTGAATCCCCTTTGCAGTATTTAAAAAAAGTGCGTTTAGCTAAAGCAAAAGAATTAATAACCACCTCTGGCAGTAAAGCAAATGAGGCCGCATTTAAAGTAGGTTACACCAGTGCGTCACAATTTAGCCGTGAGTTTAAACGCCATTTCAACAAAGCCCCCAGTGAAATACATGTGTGATTAAAACTAACTTACTTTTGCGCAAGTCATTATTTAAATACTTTATCATTAGACTTTGTTAATATGACTTAAAAGTATTCGTCTACTTAGTAATGATATATTGTACGATAAAGACAAGGAGTTTTTAGCATGTTAGGCGCTCAGGTGGTTAGGTTTAGCATTTTTATATGCGCTTTTGCTATGCTATTTAGTAGCGTTACTTATGCGCAAGAACGTTGTCAGCTCAGCTCAAGAGCAACCAATACTTCGGTGTCTTTATCCAAAGAAGTTGCCTCAAATATTAAACTTAAAAATGGTATTAATCATCTTGAATTAAGCTGTAACTTAAAGCAAGGCGGGGTATTTTCATTTACTCGCCCTGCACTTAAAGACTTTTCGTGGCAGCAAAATTCAGCATATAAAACACCTTTAAAAACCAATCAGATGGCAATTTTAATGGACCCAGGCGTTTTTACTGCACAGCTTATGATTACCACTTCTGCGGCTTATACCCCACGCTTTACTTGGTCAGATACACAGCCTTTTGTCGAAAAAATTCAACGCTACAACCTTATTTTTGGCATTTTTTATGGTCTTTGCGCCACGCTTATTTTTTATGCACTAATTATAGGTCACGGCATAAAAGACCCTCTTTTTAAACTGTATGGCATTTATATTTTTTGCATCGCTAGCTTTATATTCTTTCAAGAAGGACAGCCTTATTTATTTACACAACAGCACTACTCTGCGTACGTTAGCCATTTTTATACGTTAAGTATCGGTTTAACTATAGTGAGTGCTACATGGTTTATGAGCGCTATATTGGAGCTACCTAAGTACTTTCCTAAGATAAGTAATACACTAAAAGTAGCCGCCTTATGCGTACTGACTTTATGCTTACAAAAAATAGCGCTCGATCTACCACTTATAACCAATATTACCTCTGCAGTAACAGGCTATTTATCATTATTTATTGTCATCACTATTTTTATCCTCAGCGCCATACAAACAAAGTACGGTGTTAATGAAGCAAGCTTGGTATTTATAGCACTGGCAAGTGTGTGTATTAGTATGATTTTTAGGGTACTACTAACCGATTACAGCCCGTTCATTCAACGCTATGGATTTGTTATTGCGTTTACAATTGAATCTTTATTACTTGCTATTGCAGTCGGTAGACGAATTCAAAGATTGAGTTATGCAAAAAAACAGGCTGAACGACACGCTAACTTTGATCATTTGTGCCATATATACAATCGTCGCGGATGGAGCTTAAAAGCAAACGACTTACTAGCAGAGCATAAGCAACGAGGAGGCGTTTTGTGCTTTTTATACATAGATTTAGACCGTTTTAAAGCAATTAATGATACTTATGGTCATGATGTGGGCGACAAAGTACTGTGCAAAGTTGCAGAGTCTCTTAGTCAACATATGCGCAGTGAAGATGCCGTTGGTCGCTTAGGGGGCGATGAATTTGTGGCCATGGCATTGTTTAATAGCAACGAAAAAATTAACCAGCGAGTTAACACCTTAGAACAAAAATTAAACCAGTTAACTATAGAGCATCAGGGCCATACCATTTCTATTTACGCCAGTGTTGGGCAAACTAGCTATACTCAGCCACCCGATAACTTAGACACAGTTTTAAAAGCAGGTGATGAAGCAATGTATAAACAGAAATTGCAAAGAAAAGCAAAGCAAGCTGAAAAAATAGTAGTAGCCGCCGTTTAAAAGCATAAAAAAACGTGAGCTAGCCAGTAAGGCTAGCTCTGCTATAGCCTTAGCTTAACCCTTTTTAAATAGAACCTCAGGATTAACCATAGTTTTCATTTCGAGCACGTTACCGTTAGGATCTTCAATAAAAAACGTTTCTTGTTCAAACTCATCACCAACAAAACGACGGTAAGGTTTATCTAAATATTCAAGACCGGCATCAGCAATACGTTGCTTTAATCCTTGAAACTCACTTTCTGATAAATGAATACCAAAGTGTGGAACAGCCACTGCACCCATATCAACATCATGACGTACCGTAGGTAAACGCTCAACACTTTGATGTAGAGTTAATTCGTTACCCCAAAAATCAATGTCTACCCATCGTCCCGCTTCACTATTGCCGGTTTTACAGCCGAGTACGTCACAGTAAAACGTTTTCGCTTTTTCAAGATCGCCAGCGGGGATAGCCAGATGTAAACAGTTAGACATAAATTACCTTAGGTTATAACTTTTAATATATGAAATATGCTGCATTATACATAATTTGCAATTTATAGAACATTAACAGTGTTATTTTTAGTCATTCATTGCATATCGCTAATTTTCAACAGTAATAATTCACCTTTTAGCTGTGGTTTATCGATTTTAGTCTTAAATATCAGTTTTTAACTATTAAAGCTAAAACTGATACATTATGATGTGCGCGCCATGACTAAATTCATACTTTTAAAATTCATCACCTTTTTTATCGGCTGCTTGTCGTGTTTTTTAATGCATACCACATTCGCATTGCCTATTGTTGTATCTGCCGGTTTAACGGGGCTTATCGGTTCATTTATTCCATTCCCTGAAGATTACAAAAACCATCCCTATTCAGCTATTTATGCAGGCAGTTTTGCCGGTATGTGCTCCACTAGTTTAATTAATGAATACTGGGAAATTGCGATTATTTCTGCCATTGGTGCTGTTTTATACACACTCACCATTAATGTATTTGCGGGGTTTGGCGGACGATTAGGTAGCATTGCATTTGCTAGCGTCGCCTTATTTGTTTTGGCCAAGGAGTTAGTAATATGATGCTTATTTATCCGCTACTTGCTTTGCTAGGGGCGTTTTTAACCTTTTACTTGGCTAAACATAATCGCTTTGATGGGATCCGAGCCTCTGCAGCTCTATCGATTATTGCCTATTTGATTTTTGCGCAGCTGAGCCTTAACGCTGAGCTATATAGCATCGTCTTTTTTGGCGGCACATTTATTGGAATGAGTGCTCCCCACCGTTTTGGTGTGTATACGCTTGCCAGTTCAGCAATTATATTTTCACTGTTTTTTGCCTATCTAGTGCCTATTCTTGATGGTTTTGGTGGCGCTTTGGGAATTAGTGCATTTCTATCTGTGTGTATTTGCCATGTATTTATTTTACTTGGCGCACCACGCAGTAAAAAAACTAAAATTTAAACGTTTTCTTGAATAAAAATTCAATAAAATCTTACACCTATTAAATTGTATAAAAATAACCCATGTTTTTTTGATCAACACTGTTAATAGCTTCGTAGTATTCACAAAGCTGTAACACTGTAACATTCGATTAAAGGAACAATTATGAATAAAGTATTTAAGCTCGGTGCTATCATACTTCCCTTGTTACTGATTCAAGGCTGTAGTAGTGATGACGATAACAACGCTCCAGTAACTGTAGACCCACAACCTGCCGTCTCAGTCTTTGACGCCGCACAGGACTCTGAAGAGTTCACCACTCTTGTTGCAGCACTAGAAGCAACCGGTCTAGATGAAACTCTCGATGATTTAACTACCAGCTATACTGTATTTGCCCCTACCGATGATGCATTCGCATTATTAGGCGAAGAGACCATTAATAGCTTATTAGCTGATACAGACACCCTAAGTTCTATTTTAACTTATCATGTGATCGCTGGCAGAGTAGACGCGCAAACAGCTATTGGCTTAGCGGGTAGCACTGTTGAGACTGTTAACGGGCAAAACATTGCTTTATCTTTAAATGGTGAGAATTTATTAGTAAATACCAGCACAGTAACAATGACCGACATTGTGACCGACAACGGAATCATTCATGTTATTGACGCGGTGCTCACGCCAAAAACAGTGCCAGAAACAGCACCAACTAATAATATTATTGAAACAGCTCAACAAGCTGGCAATTTTAGTACATTACTTGCAGCTCTTGATGCTGCATCCCTTACTTCAGCACTTGCCGATGAATCATCAGAATTTACCGTATTTGCCCCTACGGATGCTGCATTCGAGGCAATTGGTAGCAACTTTTTAAACACGTTACTGGCTAATCCCACCGTTTTAGCCGATATTTTGAAGCAGCATGTGCTTGTAGGATCAGTTGATTCTGTTACTGCAATGTCTCTTAACGGTCAATCAGCAGAAACGCTACTTGGCAATACCCTTCCAGTGGCGATAAACGCAGAAACAAACATGCTATCGTTTGGCGGAGCCAATATTGTAGTAAAAGATATTATGACCACTAATGGTGTCATTCATGTAATTGATTCGGTTATTATTTCTGATGTTACTTTACCTCAAAGTACTAACACAATTGCTGACATAGCGAGCGCTGATGGTAACTTTACGACTCTTCTCGCGGCTCTAACAGCAACAGGCTTAGATACACTAGTTGCCGACCCAGATAATACTTTTAGTGTATTTGCTCCTACAGACGCTGCATTTGCTGCACTCGGTCAGGATACAATTAATGCGCTACTGGCTGATACTGATACGCTTCGTGATATTTTGCTGTACCATGTTTTTCCTGACGCAACAGTTTTATCAGATGACGCAGTAAGTATTGCCAATAGTAACAGCAACAAGATAGAAATGGCCAATGGCGACATGGCAGCTATTTCTTATGTAGACAGCTCACTATTTATCAATGATTCGGCAATCACAGAGGCAAATGTAACCGCCAGTAACGGCGTGATTCATGTATTAAATAAAGTGATTATGCCACCGGCAGAAGTTGGGACTCCGACTAAAACAATTGCTACTGTGGCTACTGAAACACCCGCATTATCTACTTTGGTCACTGCACTACAAGCAGCATCACTAGTAGATACCTTTAACGATACCACTCAATCATTTACGGTATTTGCACCAACAAATGCTGCATTTAGCAAAATTCCTACGGCTGATTTAGAGGCTTTATTGGCTGACACGACAGCACTAACAGGTGTACTGACTCAACATGTTTTAGGCGCTCAAGTGGGCAGTACTGATGCATTTGCAGCCAATGGTAAAACGGTGACCACCCTTGCTGATAACATGCTAAGCATAAACATCGTAGACTTTACCAGCACAGAAAACACAGCAACAGACAGCATTGCTTACGATTCAACTAATAATCGTTTAGTAACGGGTATGGCCGACGCCATGCCAGGCAAAACAGTTTATGTATTTGATAATGATTTAGGCGAGGCAATGAGTACGTGTGAAGCAGCTTGTGCAACAACGTGGCCACCGGTTCTTGGTACTGCAGCATCAATTGAAAATGTGCCAGGTTTATCGTTAATTGCTCGCTCAGATGACAGCATGCAAGTCGCTTATCTTGGTCGTCCTTTATATACCTTCTCAGGTGATACGGCAGCAGGTCAGAATAATGGCCAAGCTGTGAACGATATTTGGTGGCAAGTAAGCTTACCGGCTACATCATTACAAGTAGCGGGTAGCAATGTAACAACTACTGATATTTATACAAGTAATGGGGTTGTTCACTTGATAGATACAGTGATCACAACGGCCAAATAAATTAAATTTTACTGTGAGATAAGCTAGGAGTGATGCTATTTACTCCTGGCTTTTTTATTCAAAAATAGGCTTACTTATTACTACTTTGAGAGCTTGTTGGATAACCAAATACAACTTTTAATTTAGCTTTTAACCCGTTTGCCCTGTAGGTACTTTTAACGAGATGCTGCCACTGATGAAAAGTAATTTTGATTGGGTTATTACTGTGTAGTTGGCCAATAATTCCGTATTTACAAGGCTTGTTTTCATCCTCTTCTACATATGTGCCAAATAACTTATCCCAAACAATTAGTACCCCTGCAAAGTTTTTATCTAAGTAGCCATTGTTAATAGCGTGATGAACCCGATGATGTGATGGAGTATTAAATACGCTTTCAAACCAACCCAGCTTTTTTACCACTTGGGTGTGAACAAAAAATTGATATGCCAAATTAAGGGCAACCACAGCAAAAACAATCACAGGCTCAAAACCAAGTAATATCATAGGCATCCAAAACAGCCACATACCTGCAAGTGGATACATTAAACTTTGTCTAAACGCAGTAGTAAAATTCATTTTTGTAGAGCTATGATGTACGACATGAGCGGCCCATAACCAATGTATATGGTGTGATGCACGATGAAACCAATAATATAAAAAGTCTTGCAATACAAAGGCACCTAATACAGTTAGTACTGTCAATTCAATATCAAATAACCGAAACTGATACAGCCAGTAAAAAAACGGCATTAGTACAATTAACGCAATAGCATCAGCACCTTGGTGTAATAAAGCCAGTAACGCATTGGCAAAGCTGTCTTTTATATCGTAGTAACGCCTAAATTTAATAAACTCAATAGCAACAAACAGTAAAAAAATAGGGCTCAGTGCAAGTAAAATAATTTCAATGCTCATACAACACGCTCCTGAAAGTAACGGGATATTTTTTTAAGTGCTTGACTAATATCTTTTTTTATAAAAAAAGCCAGTATAAAATCGGGTAGCCATAAAGGTGCAACGCAGCGAATATGGTAATTAACCTCAGTGAGCGATGGTTCTTTGTTATTAGCATTTAAGTAAATATCACCACGATGCTGTGCAACGGGCTTGCTGCCTATAATACAGTAACTAATATGACTGTTATCTGCAGCTATTATTTGCTCTTTAAAGGTAGTGCCTTGCATTTTAATTTCTCTAATCGTGCCTTTCCCGCCAGTTATTTCACCCGGCTCTTGTGGTGTTAGTAGTGTAAAGTGGGCATTAAAAAACCGTCCTAAATCGGCATGTGCTAGTAATACGCTGCGTATTTGCTCAGGCGTTGCTGCCACAGTACGCTTAACCTTTATTTTTACCATGACCTTCACCCTATTATTTTTATAGATCACTAGCATATAAAAATATGCCGTGGCAAACTTGCGATTAGATGACTATTTTTTAGCTTTAGGCGACAAATGAAAACCTTAGCCGATCATTACTTTTGTAGCTGTTTGGATTATCTTGAAGCCAAGGGCTTAGATAGCCAAGTGGCTTTAAGCGCTATTGATTTTAACGAGTATACCAATAAACAGTCACAACAATTGGCGCCGCGTATCAGCTTAAAAAGCTACAATGCGTTGCTTGGCTATGCACAACAGGCGTTAAACGATCCCTTATTTGGCTTTGAATTAGGAAAACAAATACGCACCGCTGATTTTGGTGTATTGGGGTATTTAATTGAATCGAGTACTAATTTAGCCAGTGCTATTACTGCACTACTTAATTACGACAGCCTTGTGGCTAATATTGGTCGCGCCAAGTTTGAGCAACAAAAAACACGGTGTAAAGTAACTTGGGTAGCCGATCCACAATGTAGTTCACAGGCTGTTTTACGAAATATGACCGCATGGGTCAGTGTGGTACGCCAACTACTTAATCCTGAGCTTTCACCTAGCTGTGTGTATTTTTCAACACACTTTTCAAACACCGAACAACACAGATTAACTAATTGGTTTAATTGCCCAGTAAAAGCTGGAGCTAGCTTTAATCAAATCGAGTTTCCAAGTAATTACTTAACCCTGCCCTTTAAAACCGATAATAGCCAAATCAACGCAATGCTTAAGCAAATGTCAGAGCAACAGCTATCCCAGTTTAAAAGTCAGCAGTTATTATCAGAAAAAATTAATCATATTTTAATGTCAAAACACGACTTACAAGATTGCTCTTTACTTAGGACAGCTGCGGCCTTAAATATGACGCCACGCACAGTACAGCGCCATCTAAAAAAAGAAAAAACCACGTTTGCCGCGTTGCTTGAAGCAGAGCAAAAACGACGTTTATTAACTTATATTCCCCACTATTCATTAAATAAAATCGCATTTATGCTGGGATTTAACGATCAAAGCTCTTTTAATCGTGCTTTTAAGCGCTGGTATCATTGTTCACCTCGCCAATTTATAAAAAACAATAATTAAACATTCCCTTTACTTAAAAAACACACTTACCATATACCTTTTTACTAATTTTATTTACACTAGACTCATGATATTGCTTTAAAGACAATTATTTATGCTTTTGCGTATGATGTTAACTGTTTTTGTTTTGGTTTTTTATAGTGCGTTCTGCAACGCCACCCCTGTTACCTTTATCGCTGAAGATTTACCGCCTTATCATTTTAAAAACCCTCAAGGTGAAACACAGGGCGCGTTAGTTGATATCGCTAAAGCAGTATTAAAAGGCACCGCTTTAACCGCAAAGTTTGAAATAATGCCGATGGCGCGCATGTTTCAACAGCAACGAGCCAATCCTAATGCCATTATGCTGTCACTGCTAAAAACACCAAACAGGCATCATCAATTTAAGTGGTTGGGTAAAGTTTACTTTGCAGACGCATACCTAGTTAGCTTACGCAGCCATAAAGATGAAGTGATTCATTTAAACTTCGCTAAAGAATACAAAGTAGCTACGATCCGCGGCTACTCTGCGCAGGCCTATTTAGAAGCCAAAGGTTTTACTGAAAATGAAAACCTAGTATTAGTCAGTTATTACCAGCAACTCTGGAAAATGCTATATAAAGATCGCATCGACTTTGTTGTTACTAATACGCTCACACTTGAAAACGAATTAAAACGTACTGGGCTCGACCCTAATTTAATTTCAAAACGCATCCATTTAGATGAGTTACCCTCTTCTTTGCATTTTGCAGCCAGTAATCAGCTTGACTCACACACAGCAAAAATTATTAGCGATAGGTTAAATGCCATCAAGGAAAGTGGTGAATATCAGCAAATTTTAAATAAATGGCAACTTCCTATGCCAAAAAACCTTTAATACTCAGCGGGCAAGGTATTCTGTGCTAGATAATTTTTTAATGAGATAAACAAAGGTGCGGGCAAGTCATTAATATCGCACCAACGCCACTGTAAACATTTGTGAGGCTCTTTATTTATAACCTCTCCACCTTCATAGTCTGCTTGCACATATAAGGTAATATAATGTTTGTTCTCTGCGCTAAAAATATCGTTGGTAAAATCGAGTTTACGAATATTAGTGACATTGAGCCCTGTCTCTTCTACTACTTCACGCACAGCGCATTGCTCAACCGTTTCGCCAAATTCTAAATGCCCTCCAGGGGTTGCCCACGTATTTGCGCCATGTGCGCCTATCCGTTCACCGAGTAAAATTTTATTATCATGCATTACTATTACTGCAACGCCTACTCTGACCATTTGATTCATTCTTATATCCATTTACTCTTCATTAATTACTGAAACATTTTACATTAGTTGGAACTTTTTAGTTCTATACAATCATTACGTTGGCCAAAAACTAAAAGCATCGCTTACTATTTAACCGACCATAGTCGAATATCACTGCTGATAAAAAGCGCTTAGTTTAGTTAGATTAAATTTGACTCAGGAGCCTTTATGTCAGGTGAATATAAACAACATTACAACGAATTTAAACAAGACCCGGCAGCGTTTTGGTTATCGCAAAGTAAACGCTTTCCTTGGTACAAGGCTCCAGAAACAGCATACACACAAGATCAAGAAGGACTGCACCATTGGTATGCAGACGGCCAACTTAACAGCTGTTTTTTAGCCGTAGATCAGCATGTCATCGCTGGGCATGGTAATGAAACAGCGTTAATTTATGACTCACCGGTTACCAATAGCAAACGCAGTTATAGCTATTTACAACTACAGCAAGAGGTCGCTAAATTTGCAGGGGTAATGCAGTCTTTAGGAGTGACTAAAGGCGACCGCGTAGTGATTTATATGCCCATGATCCCCGAAGCCGTAATTGGTATGTTAGCCTGTGCCCGAATTGGCGCTATTCATTCTGTTGTATTTGGCGGTTTTGCAGCGCATGAATTAGCGGTACGGATTGATGACGCCAAGCCCAAATTGGTGCTCAGTGCCTCCTGCGGTGTAGAAGTTAATACTGTAATTGAGTACAAAGAATTACTCGATAACGCGGTTGAAGCTGCTAGCTATAAAGTTGAACACTGTATTATTTATCAGCGTGAGCAAGCCACCGCACCGCTTATGCCCGAACGTGATATTGACTGGGCTGTTGCAATGCAAACAGCCACACCGGTTGATCCCGTTGCGGTCAGTGGCGATCATCCACTTTATATTTTATACACCTCTGGCACAACAGGGACACCTAAAGGTGTCGTGCGTGAAAATGGCGGCCATGCGGTTGCTATGCATTACAGTATGGAAACCGTATACGGCATGAAACCCGGTGACGTATTTTGGGCCGCCTCTGATATTGGCTGGGTAGTGGGTCATTCGTATATTGTGTATGCGCCACTTATGTATCGATGCGCAACTATTTTATTTGAAGGAAAACCGGTTAGAACCCCCGATGCCAGTGCTTTTTGGCGCGTAGTAGAAGAATACAAAGTGAATGCCCTATTTAGTGCCCCCACTGCGTTTCGCGCGATTAAAAAAGAGGACCCCAATGCCGATGGCTTTAAACAATACGATACTTCTAGTCTCAAACGATTATTTTTAGCCGGAGAGCGTTTAGACCCACCTACCTACGATTGGCTCAAAGAAAAAACAGGTTTACCGGTGCTTGATCATTGGTGGCAAACAGAAACGGGCTGGGCAATTGCGTGTAACCCTGTTGGCATTGAACACCTGCCAACAAAAGCAGGAAGCTCAACAGTTGCAACACCTGGATTTGATGTACGAATTTTAGATATGAATGGGGATGAATGTGCTCCGAATGAACAAGGCGCGGTTGTTATAAAGCGACCTTTACCACCGGGATGCTTACCGACAATTTGGCAAAATACGGCTCGTTTTAAGGCAGGTTATTTGGCTGAATATGAGGGCTACTATTTATCTGGTGATGGCGGTTATATTGATGACGATGGCTACCTCTTTATTATGGGTCGCACCGATGATGTGATTAATGTTGCAGGGCATCGTTTATCCACCGGTGAAATGGAAGAAATTGTTGCCGCGCACCCAGCTGTGGCTGAGTGTGCAGTATTTGGCATTAGTGATGCGTTAAAAGGGCAAAACCCAATGGCGATGGTGGTGCTAAAAAATGATTTTCATGGCTCACATAAAGAGGTAGAACAGCAATTGGTGCAAACCGTGCGTAATCAAATTGGTGCTATTGCGTGCCTTAAAAATATTATGTGTGTAGAGCGATTACCAAAAACCCGTTCTGGCAAAATTTTACGTAAAAACCTGCGGCAGTTAATTGATGGTGAAGAACTGCAAATTCCATCAACCATAGATGATCCAAGTATTTTTGAAGAACTCAGCCAGCAACTCGAGCATGGTAAACTGTAACTACATAATGTAAAAAGTCTTAAATAGACTTTTTACATTGCAGCTGCTTAACTAATAATCAGTAATTAATAATAGCGTCCTTATGGAGTATTAATGACAGGAACACGCGCACAGCTGCGAGATTTTTTACTGCAATGGTTTGGCGATTATTTTCCGGGAAGCCCATTTTTATGGTACGACCTGATTGTATTGGCTTGGATTGCGATATTTGCATTAATATTACACCTCATTTTAAGGCTGGTTTCTCAGCGTTTAGTTAAAAACCGCTTTAGCGAACAAGCTGCGCAACCCGATAGCAAAAGTCCTTTATATTCAGCAAAAAAGCTCGCTCGTAATATCTCATTTGTTTTACAAGGAGCGGTCGTTGTTATTCAGGCGCAACTGTGGGTACCCGAAGGCACCACTTTTTTGTATTTGATTCAAATGATCACCGATCAATGGATCATTTTATTTGCCTTACTTTCGCTATTTTCTTTACTGGATATATTTCAAGCAATTTCCGATAAGCGCCCCTTGAGCGCTCACTTTCCGCTGCGCGGTTTTTTGCAAACAATTAAGCTTATTGCCAGTGTATTAACTGCCATTTTAGCCGTTTCATTGTTAATGAATAAATCACCGTTAATTTTACTAAGCGGTTTAGGCGCTCTGTCTGCGGTATTATTACTGGTATTTAAAGACGCTATTTTAGGCCTAGTAGCGGGTATTCAGCTCTCTGCCAATAATATGCTAGCGGTAGGTGATTGGTTAGAAATGCCAAAATACGGTGCCGACGGTGATGTTATTGATATTGCGTTAACCACGGTAAAGGTAAGAAATTGGGATAAAACCATTACCACTATTCCTACTTATGCCTTGATCTCCGACTCATTTAAAAATTGGCGCGGTATGTCAGACTCTGGCGGACGCCGAATAAAACGCAGCATTCACCTTGAAATGAGTAGTGTGCACTTTTTAGACGAAGCCGCAGTTGTTGCCCTTAAAAAAGCCGATTTACTAAGTGAGTACCTTGAAAGTACGCTATTGGTTATTGAGGAGCAAAACATCACTAAAAAAGTAGATATGAGCTGCACTTTAAATGGCCGCAGGCTAACTAATGTGGGTACATTTCGTCACTATTTGGTCGCGCTATTAAAACAGCACCCACATATTCATCAAGGTATGACCTTAATGGTAAGGCAATTAGCGCCAACAACCCAAGGTCTACCCATTGAGATTTATGCATTCACCAATACCACTAATTGGGGTGAATATGAAAATATTCAGTCAGATATATTTGATCATATATTAGCGGTTTTACCCGCCTTTTCGTTACGTGCCCATGAAGCACCAACAGGAAGCGATATTCGCCAACTAATTAAATAACCTGAACTCTGGGTAATAGGTTTAATTAACTTACTATATTTACATTTGCTAAAATGTCATACATTTGGCTAAAAAGTGTCGATAAAAGCCGCCAAAATTAGTTTTAAAGTATTGTTTTTAAATAATTAACAAGCATTAAAGTAGTAATATTTTTCAATATGAATACAATAAGCCTTTATTTTTTAGACATCGGTCTTTGGAGCATAGGTTGTTAAAATTAGCAGGAGTTAAATCAACTTCTTTGAGCCTTTTAGGTCTATGTGGCTTATTTTTATTATTAGTTCAGTTTCAAGCTCAATGGCAAAGTAAGCTCTCTCTTATTAATAATCTTGTTTATCCATTACTGGTTATTACTGCTGTATTTGCTACTCAGTTTAATCGAAGTCGAGTTGCATTACTTTGCGCATTTTGGGTGCTTTATTTATCTTCATTAGACTACGCTTTACCTTGGTCTGACTGGCTCAAAGCGCAACCTGACTGGACCTTATTATGCGCTACAAGTTTATTAATGCTATTAGCAGTTATAAAAGATAGAGCGCTCTTATCAATACACACAGTAACTCGCAGTTTACTCGTTATTGTCTGTGGCGGTGCTGCATTTGCTTGGTTAGCACTGAGCCAACACTTGCAAGAACTAACAATACAATCTTCTTTTTATACTCAGCGGCTTCCTTATTTACACATTGTTTTACCGCTTTCAATAATTGGCGGCTTGCTTATTTGGCAAAGCTTGAGAGCCCATAACCTGACTCAAACCGCCTTATTAATTACTTTTATTGTGTGGTGCCTTAATCAGCAACACATTATTGATTTTCCTTGGTCTGTAATAGCCGTGCTTATGGCTTCTTTGTATTTATTGGCAGTAAGTACAGACTCTTATTATTTAGCCTATAGAGACGATTTAACCAGCTTACCAACGCGGCGAGCACTTAATCAGCTTGCTTTATCATTAGGGCGAAAATACACCGTTGCTATGCTCGACATTGACCACTTTAAAAAATTCAACGATACCTATGGCCACGATATTGGCGACCAAGTGTTAAAGCTAGTGGCGGCTAAAATGGCTGGCATTAAAGGGGGTGGCAAGATTTACCGTTATGGTGGAGAAGAATTTACGGTGGTGTTCCCGCGTAAAACAGCCGAGCAGTCAATCCCTGAACTAGAAACACTGCGCGAAAATATTGCCACCTACGACATGGTGATCAGAAACCCAAAACGAACCGATAAGAAATCTCGTAAAGGTAAACAGCCAAGTGACAACAAAACGGTAAACGTGACGGTTTCTATAGGTGTAGCGCAAAGAGCGGCAAAACAAAGCTTTGATGAGGCATTAAAAAATGCCGATTTAGCCCTTTATAGAGCTAAAAAGAAAGGCAGAAATAACGTAAGCGAGTAGTACTTTTAACGTGGCACGCTAACTTAATAATGGCGTGCCCAAAAGCAGCTAATTTAACCTGTAGTTTATTGCTTTTCCAAAACCGCTTTTAAATTATTTAATGCTGATACAGAAAAACCACGGTCGTAAAAGTAAATAATTTTGCCACTCTCATCAAGCAGTATCACACGGCTGTTATTAGGATTTTCGTTGCCAGTAAATGCCTGAACTTTATCGCCATCTTCGTAAATTGTGATCACCCCACCCCACAACTCTTTTGGGATCCCCTTACGCATACCGCTATCAATTAAGGTACTAAACATACGAGGAAGCATACCCTGAATGGTTGGCAACTCATAGGCAGTCACATCAACTGCACTCATATCTAAACCAATAAGCCAACGATCAATATCAAACTGGCTATCTTGTTTATATCCAATTAATAACAACGTATTTGGGTTATTAAAATCATCAGGAATGGTGAATGACTGTTGCTCTAAGCTTTCTCCGCTAACGGTGGGAAATTGCTTACCCAGTAATGCTTGGTTTGGATATTGGGTTGAACACCCGCTAACCACTAAAACCATCACCAGCGCCATTATTGCCTTTAACATACCTTTACTCCCTATCTTTAAATAAAACTAAAGTGAACACGTTGACCAATTAATTCGTATCAGACTTACGCTTTAAACAAGGCTTACGATCTATAGTAAGTCCCATAATTTGAAGAAAATACAATCATATGGGCTGATTTTTTCAATAATGTGCTCATTCGTTATACTTTAATATTATTACTATATTCATTTTAATTCTATCCCATAGCGAAAGCGTATTTTGTTAACGTCTTACAAAGCGTTAAAGTGCCGCGCTAATTCACAGCTATAAAAGAGGGTACCATGTCGCTTGCTGTATTATTAATGTTGGCATTATTTGTCGGTTTGCTGTTCGCCATCTATCTTGTTTCGCAAAAAAGCAGCTCTTTATCTCGTACCGTTTTATTTGGTTTAGTGCTTGGTAGCGCCTTTGGTTTAGCCCTACAGTTTTTGTTTGCCCACTCCCCAGAAACCATTAAAGAAATACTCAGCTGGGTAAGCATAGTAGGTAAAGGCTATGTCGGGTTACTAAAAATGATCATTATGCCATTGGTATTGGTCTTTATGATTGCCGCTGTGGTTAAGCTTGAGAACCAAGGCTCACTGGGGAAAATATCCTTTATTAGTATCTCTGTTTTACTGTTTACCACCGCAATTGCAGCGCTAATTGGTATTGCTGTAACGTATGGATTTGACTTGAGTATTGAAGGGCTTGTTTCGGGTACTCGTGAAGCCGCAAGAATGGACACCCTACAAAGCAAAGCCGCGAATGTAGCCGACTTAAGTGTGCCGCAAATGCTACTGAGCTTTATCCCTGAAAACCCATTTGCGGATTTAAGTAATCAACGTTCAACCTCTATTATTGCCACGGTTATATTTGGTGTACTTGTTGGTATAGCTGCACGTAAAGTAATGCTTGAAAAAACAGAACTTGCTAGCCCAATTCGTAACGGTGTAAACGCCCTACAAGCTACTGTAATGAGCTTAGTTCGCATGGTAATTGCATTAACGCCTTATGGTGTTGCGGGCCTAATGGCAAGCGTTGTGGCAAACTCAAGCAGTAGCGATATTTTAAATTTACTCGCCTTTATTGTGGCTTCTTACGTGGCTATTTTACTAATGTTTGTTGTGCATGGTTTATTGCTTAGCTTAGTGGGCGTTAATCCAAAAAATTACTTTGAAAAAATTTGGCCTGTGCTTACCTTTGCTTTTAGCTCACGTAGCTCAGCGGCATCTATTCCTATGAATGTTGATGTGCAAATTAACCAGTTAAAAGTGCCACCTGCAATCGCTAATTTATCGGCTTCTTTTGGTGCCACTATAGGTCAAAACGGTTGTGCTGGTATTTACCCTGCTATGCTTGCGATGATGGTTGCGCCAAGTGTGGGGATTGACCCACTTACATTTGAGTTTATTTTACCGCTAATTGGTATTGTGGTTATTAGTTCGTTTGGTATTGCAGGTGTTGGCGGTGGTGCTACCTTCGCAGCGTTGGTTGTATTACCGACCATGGGACTACCTATAGAGGTAGTGGCTTTACTTATTTCTATTGAACCATTAATAGATATGGCGCGCACTGCACTCAACGTGTCGGGCTCCATGACCTCAGGTGTGATCACCAGTAAATTAATGAAAACTCAATAGCACTCACTTTAATCTAATAGCCCAGCCTACGCTGGGCTTTTTTATGTCTGCCCCTCTTTCAAAGCTCATTAGTGATTTGTTTATTTAATCATTTAACTTTAATGAATCACCTTTATAGATTGTATCAATCGCTTTATTTCACACACGGTTTTTAGCCTCCTTACTATACTATTCGCACTGCTTAGTGCATTCAGGCTCATTTAACAACAACTTGAATGAAGTTTTAGCCTACTGTTTTTAAATGAGTAGACCCTATTTTTTATACGCTTTGTATATAACGAAATTCGTTAACTTTAAGGAAGCTGACAATGAAAAACCGATCATTTACAAAAAAAGCGCTTGTTGGATTTATAAGTATGGCACTTATGTCTGGCTCTGCTTTTAGTCAAGAAAAACCACAAATGTCTAAGCCACAAGGTGCTGTAGGCATGGGTGAGGCAAAAATGGGTGCAACCAGAACCAACCAATTTTGGTGGCCAGATCAACTTAACCTATCTCCTCTTCGCGATCATGATCTACGTTCAAACCCTTACGGTAGTGACTTTAATTATGCAGAGGCATTTAACAGCCTAGATTTAGACACTGTAAAAAGTGATATCGACGCTCTGCTAACTCAATCTCAAGATTGGTGGCCGGCAGATTTTGGTAACTATGGTCCATTTTTTATTCGTATGACCTGGCACAGTGCAGGTACCTATCGTACGCTTGATGGCCGTGGTGGCGCTGGCGGTGGTCAACAACGTTTTGAACCGCTTAATAGCTGGCCAGATAACGTAAGCTTGGATAAAGCGCGCCGTTTACTTTGGCCAATTAAACAAAAATACGGTGAAGCCCTTTCATGGTCAGACTTAATCGTATTAGCCGGTAATGTTGCCTTAGAAAACATGGGATTTGAAACCTATGGTTTTGCTGGTGGTCGTACTGACGATTGGGAACCAGACATGGTTTACTGGGGTCCTGAAGTAGAAATGCTTGCCAGCGACCGTGAAGATGCCAGCGGCAAACTAGAACGCCCATTGGGTGCAACACACATGGGTTTAATTTATGTAAACCCAGAAGGGCCTAAAGGGGTTCCTGATCCTATTGGCTCAGCTAAAAATATTCGTGTTGCGTTTTCTCGCATGGCGATGAACGATGAAGAAACCCTAGCACTTATCGCCGGTGGTCACACCTTTGGTAAAATGCATGGTGCGCACAAACCTAAAGACTGTGTGGGTGCAGAGCCTGCTGCAGCAGGTATTGAAGAGCAAGGTTTAGGCTGGAAAAACAAATGTGGTAAAGGTCACTCTGAAGATACCGTATCTAGTGGTTTAGAAGGCGCATGGACACAAGCACCTACTCGCTGGTCATCATTATACTTAAGCAACCTACTTAACTTTGAGTGGAAACAAACTCGCAGTCCTGCTGGCGCTATTCAGTGGATCCCAACAGATGAATCATTACATAAGTCAGTACCTGATGCGCACGTTAAAGGGAAATTTAACCCACCGGTAATGACCACTGCCGATTTAGCATTAAAATTTGATCCTGAATATCGCAAAATTGCTGAACGCTTTTTAAATGACCCAAAAGAGTATCAACTTGCATTTGCTAAAGCATGGTACAAATTAACTCACCGAGATATGGGACCACCACGTAACTTTTTAGGTAAAGAAGTACCAAAAGAAGACTTAATTTGGCAAGACCCTATTTCAGCAAAGACTAAATCAAACATTGATGCTGGTGCAGTAAAAGAGCTTAAAACGGCTATTTTAGACTCAAACCTAAGTGTACCTGAGTTAGTACGTGTAGCATGGGCATCGGCTGCCAGTTACCGTGATTCAGATATGCGCGGCGGAGCCAATGGCGCACGTATTGCGCTAGCACCACAAAAAGATTGGGCAGTAAATAATCCAGCAGAAACCACAAAGGTACTTAAAGTATTAAAAGCGATTCAAGCTGACTTTAACGACAGCTTATTTAGCAAAAGCCATGTATCGCTTGCTGATTTAATTGTGCTTGGTGGTAATGCAGCGATTGAAAAAGCAGCCAAAGATGCAGGCTACTCAGTAGACGTGCCGTTTAATGCTGGCCGTGGCGATGCTACACAAGCACAAACTGACGTTAATGCATTTAGCTTATTAGAGTTGCCTGCCGATGGTTTTAGAAACTATTTTGATGCAGAGAAAAGCTATAAATCACCAACTGAAATGCTGATTGATAAAGCGGATCAGCTTGACCTAACAGTCCCTGAAATGACTGTATTAGTCGGTGGCTTACGCTCACTTGATGCAAACTATAAAGGCACTGACTACGGCGTATTTACCGACAAGCCAGGTACACTAAATAACGATTTCTTCGTTAACTTGTTAGATATGTCGACGGTATGGAAAAAATCGTCTGATGCTGGCATTTATCAAGGCTTTGATCGTCAATCAGGTGAGCAAAAGTACACCGCCACTTCGGTTGATCTGATTTTTGGTTCAAATTCAGAACTACGTGCAGTTGCTGAGGTGTATGCCTTTGATACATCAAAACAAAAGTTTGTAGAAGACTTTGTTAAAGCATGGACTAAAGTAATGAATTTAGACCGTTAATAACCATTAAGTAACACAACCACAGCGCTGCAATTAATTGCAGCGCTTTTTTATTGCTAAGCTACTTTAAAGCAAGTACTCGATCACGTAAGTCATCGGCACTCACATTTTCAGACGCAACCGGCTCACCAATCGCTACGCTTACCAACGACCATTTGGGTCTAGGTAGTCGCCATTTAGTTTTTCGACTAAACATACTGCCCCATAATCCATCTAAATGAACTGGGATAACAGGCACAGGCGTGCGCTGAATTATTTTTTCAATACCACGGCGAAACACATCAACTTTGCCATCACCGCTGAGCTTTCCTTCAGGAAAAATACCCACTAACTCACCACGTTCCAATGCTTGTGCAATGTCATCAAAAGCTTTATTAAACGCCTTGGGATTTGATTTTTGACTATCAATTGGGATAGCTTTGGCCATTTTAAACAACCAATTAAGTGCCGGTGAATAATAAATAGGTGCAAATACAACAAATCGAATTGGCCTAGGTGACGCCGCTAAAATAAACATCCAATCAACAAAGCTAACATGATTACTTACCACCACCGCAGCCCCTTCATCGGGAATATTGAGCTCGCCTTTAGTGCGCACGCGATACATACAAATCGCTAAAATATAGATAATAAAACGTAAGAAAAACTCCGGTACTTTGGTGTATATGTACAGCGATATTAGTAAATTAAGCCCTGCTAATAACAACAGTAATTGTGAAATATCCCAGTGTAATAGCGTTAAAGTAACAATACTTAAAACGGCGCTGCCAACCATAAACAATGCATTTAACACATTGTTAGCTGCAATTACTCGTGAACGGCTATCGGGGTGAGTACGCTGCTGAATGAGTGCATACAAAGGTACCGTATAAAACCCCGCGGCAATACCAATTCCTGCCATCCAAACAAAATGCCATAGCATATCGCCAGTATTAATTACTTGCTCAAGAGTAAGCTGCAACTCATTAACTAAACGATAAGATTCAATACCAGGTTCTTGACTTAATAAATATAAAAATAAGGTAATTAACAGTGCACCAAAAGGCACAATACCCAACTCAATACGTGATCGCGATAGCTTTTCACACAATAAAGATCCTAATGCAATACTCAACGAAAACACCACTAAAGCAGCCGTCACCACCAACTCATCGCCTCCCATAACATGTTTTACGTAGTTAGGGAGCGCCGTTAGTATCACCGCACCAATAAGCCAAAACCAGCTGATCCCTAATACTGACTTACCCACCGACTCGGTTTGTGCGTTAAGCGCATTAAAAACACTTTTGGTTGAAGTAATAGGGTTAATCGATACTTTTAAATTAGCATCATTGGCTGCACTTTTAGGAATAAATCGACTGCTTAAAAAGCCAATAACTGCAAGGCTTACTATTGCGATACTGATATAAATAGGGCCCGCTGATTGGGTTATATAATAGGTGCCAAATACCGTGCCCAATAAAATTGCTACAAAAGTACCCGACTCCACCAGTCCATTCGCTTTAGTTAATTCATTTGGGGCCACATGCTGCGGTAAAATAGAGTACTTAAGCGGTCCAAAAAAAGTGCTTTGTAAACCCATTAAAAATACAGTACCTAACATTAACCAAACCTGCTCGGTTAAAATCGATACTACGCCCACCAGCATAATAGGTATTTCGCAAAACTTTACGATGCTGATTAGTTTTGATTTTTCCAACTTTTCTGCAATTTGCCCTGCCATGCCTGAAAATAGAAAAAACGGTAAAATAAATAATCCTGCCGCCAAATTAGAATAAAAGGCACCATCAGCTACCGTAGCAGCCTGAAAAATTAAAATAAGTAGGATTGATTGCTTATATACATTGTCATTTAAAGCAGAGAAAAACTGCGTCACAAACAGAGGTAAAAACCGTTTGCTACCCAGTAAAGATCCTTGAAATTGTTGTTTATTTTCCTTCATTACGGTCTCTTAAAATTAGCTTCAGGGCTTAGATTACCACTGTGGAAAAGAAATACGAACCCACTTTTTAAGTACGTGCTCAAACATAGATTTAAATAAACAAAATAGCTAACCCAACAAAAATGACTAACAAATGAACAATGCGACTAAATCAATCGTATAAGTTGTTTATGAGTTGTAAATAAAACATCTATGTTCTAAACCTAAAAGGTGACTAAAAAAGGAGCATCTTTATGCCAACTACAAACACAATAGACAAAGACACTAAATTCGCACGTTGTTTAGAGTGCAACAAAGTAAATACATTTGCCGCTTTTCATTGGCTTTCGTTAGCGTTTAAAGATATGGCGCGCGCGCCCATGTTGAGTTTAATTTACGGTTTAATCTTCACGCTTATTCCGGTAGCGATTGTTTACTCTGTTGTACTTACCGACAGCCACTTAGCTATTTTACCTGCAACCGTTGCTTTTGCTTTAATCGGTCCGGTATTCGCCGTTGGCTTATACGATGTAGCCTGGGAACTTGAAAAAGGCCACAAACCTACATTAAGCCATTCATTAAAATCAATGTTTCGTAACCCTGTAGGTGAATGGGGTTTTGCGGTATTACTCATGGTAATTATGATTATTTGGATGCGCCTAGCTGCAATTGTGCATGCGTTATACCCAAACCATGTAAACCCCACCTTTGAAGAACTTTCTGCGTTTTTAACTATAGGCAGCATTATCGGTGGAATTTTGCTGGTCAGTGTGTTTTCAATTTCTGCATTTACGCCGCAAATTATGATGGAAAGACGCGTTGATATAATGACCGCAGTCGTTTCTTCAATCCACGCAGTTAAAGAAAACTTTGCAGCTATGGTAGTGTGGTCAATTTGTATATTTGTACTAGTAGCGTTGGGCTTTGCTGCAGGTGCCGCTGGATTTATTATTATTATGCCACTACTTAGTTACGCTAGTTGGCATGGATACATTGCTGTTATTAAAACAAAAACACCACGTGGTTATGAATAATATTTACCTGTAGTTTTATCACTTAATTAAATGCTTTTTGGCATTTAATTAAGTGTTGCCTCTTCTCCCTCAGTTTATAAAATCCGTAAAAACCTTGATCTGAATAAGGTGCAAAGCTTAAAAATAGCGCTAATATAAGCTGATACACCACAGATAATATAAAGGAATAAACATGAGTCAAAACGTTACAGACTTAATGACAGCGAACCCATTTTCAGTGAACGTAAAAAGCACTTTGCATGACGCACATAATTTAATGAAAGAAAAAAACGTTCGCCATATTCCTGTTATTGACGAAAACGGCGCATTTGTCGGTATGCTCACACAAAAAATAATGGTCGCCAAAGTCATGGGTATCATGGCAACGTTTGGTGCTAATGCATTACAACGCAAAGAAAAACTCACAAAAGTAGAAGATATTATGGTGAGTGATTTTATTAGTGTAACCCCAGAGCAGCCGCTATCAGATGTCGTTAAATTTTTTGTAGATAATCGCCACGGTTGCATGCCCGTTGTTAGCGAGCAAGGTCAGCTAGTAGGTATTTTAACGTCTTCTGATTTTGTACGTTTAGCTGCAGCACTGCTCTCGTAAATATTCTTCTTTAGTGAAAACTGTATTTAGCTTTGCCAAATGCAGTTTTTACTCACTTAACAGATATATAAAATTAACAGCATAGATAGCTAAGTCACTAACAGCCTGTTATGGTAAACACCCTGCTTTTAATGGTTATTACAAGGTAAGTTTTCATATGGCTAATCAATTAAATGTACTAGGAACTCGCTTACAACTTTGCTGTGGCAACGGTGGCTATACCCGTGAGGGATTTTGTTATGTACCAGATTCAGACTTTGGCAATCATAGTGTATGCGCCATTATGACCGACGAATTTTTGCAGTTTTCCAAGGCGCAAGGCAACGATTTAATTAGCCCAAATCCTTTGTATGATTTTGCTGGTTTAAAAACTGGCGATAAGTGGTGCTTATGTGCGACTCGTTGGTATCATGCCATTGCTGCGAACGTTGCTCCTCCTGTGGTACTTGAAGCGACAAACCAAAAAGCGCTCGACATTATTCCGCTTGAAGTATTAAAAGCACATCAGTATCCCGGTTAATGGTTTGAGCGCTCAGCTTGCAACATTAAAGTATTACAACCACCCTTTATGTTTAAAAAATAAATAAGGGGCGAAGCCCGACAGCAACATAATGCCAATTGCAAATGGATAACCCCATTCCCAATGTAACTCTGGCATTATATTAAAATTCATACCATACACACTAGCCACTACTGTAGGCGGTAAGAAAACCACTGAAGCAATAGAGAAAGTTTTGATAATTTGATTTTGTTCAATATTAATAAAGCCCTGCGTTGAATCCATCAAAAAGTTTATTTTATCAAACAAAAAGGTACAGTGTGACATTAAGGTTTCTATATCAAGTACGATTTCTCGAAGTGACTCGCGCTCATCATTTTGCGCGCCTAAACGACGTATTAAAAACGAAATATTGCGTCGAGTATCCATTAAACATAAACGCACTTTACCATTAGCATCTTCTAAACGAGCTATGCGACCAACCGCTTCTTCTAGGTCTGAGTTATCTTCTTCAAGTACATATGCGCTAAGCTTCTCTAATTGATGATGCATGTCTTCAAGCATATCAGCATGGTTTTCAACTTTTTGATCAAATAAAGTAATTAATAACTGTTTTGCCGTATCACATGCCACCTGACCTTTGCGCGCTCTTAAGCGCAATAGTCTAAAGTCAGCCAGTTCCTCATCACGAATAGTAAGTAAACAATTGTTTTGCAACAAACAAGCTACAGTCACAGTATTGAACCGTCCTTCGTTAGGTGACATAAACAATGCATGTACATGCAAACCTTCGCTATCGATAAAGCACCTTGACGACGTTTCAATCTCTTCTACATCGACCGAATCAGGAAAAGTTATATTGAGCGTTTTTGCAAGCGCATTTTGCTCCTGCGGTGTTGGATTAATAGTATCAATCCAATGTGCATTCCTTATGGATACTTCAACAGGAGTATCGGGCAACGGCTCTAACTCTTTGATCACTCCTTGCTCGATGGAAAAAAACCTCAGCATACACTTCTCCTTTAATAGATCTTTGGGTTGAGTATATGTAACAGATCATTAATCAACAATGATAATACCTTCATTAGAACAACTATAAAGAGCAAGCTATTTGCTAACAATTTTTAGCACTTCGATTTTGCAGAATTTACAAAAAAGTGCATATTTTTCATACCCTTTGAGCTAAACACTTCTTAAAACTTTATTAAATAAAAATTAAACTTTTAAATTTCAATTACTTAAATCAAATAATCTATCGGCATGCCCATTGCTTCTATTAGTACAAGACGTGTTCGTTATCGCAATTAAAACACTCACTTGAGTAAAGCGAACACTATTTTAAAATAGCAGGAGGAATAATGAGTAACAGTAATAATGCAAACAAAGTCGCTGAATTTACCGCTCCCGGTGTAGAAAACGAATCAGCAAATAAAGCAATATCTGTTCTAGAAGATCGCATGGTAGCGCTAATTGATTTACAGCTAACTTTAAAACATATTCATTGGAATGTAGTAGGTCCAAACTTTATTGGCGTACATGAAATGCTAGACCCACAAGTTGAAACCGTGCGTGAAATGACCGACACCATAGCAGAACGTATTGCCACTTTAGGCGGCGTTCCGGTTGGTACACCAAAATCGATTGTTGATCGTCGTACATGGGAAGATTACGCCATCGGCAAAGGTTTAGTAACTGAACACCTAGCCGCCTTAGACAAAGTATATAACGGCGTTAACGGTGATCACCGTAAAGCTATTGAGTCACTCGGTGAGCTTGATCCGGTATCTGAAGATATGATCATTGCGCAACTTGCAGAGCTTGAGCAATATCAGTGGTTTGTGCGTGCCCATATAGAATCATCTACTGGTCAATTGAACAGTTAATATTTTAGATAAACGTTTAGTTTACGAAGCCCAGCAAGTTGCTGGGCTTTTTCATGCTTGTGATGTTTCATTCCATCATTAATTATCATTCAACTCTTTAGTTATTCTCCTTGAGCATATATGCACAACAATTAGGCTATTCGCCACTCTTTGACTACACTCAAATTAGGCTATTTCTTAAAAGAATCATTTGTTGACGCAAATGAATTTGCGTTAGTAATGCGTAAAATTAATTTGAGAATACAGGAGCTCTAATGAAATACACTCCACTAATCGTGTGTTTAATTGCACTCACAGGCTGTGATAAAGGAGTTGATTCTCCACGAGGTTTTAGCTTGCCAGAGGGGAATGCAGAACAAGGCAAAACCGTGTTTTTAAAATATAAGTGCTTGGCATGTCACACCCTTGCAGGCGTTGAAGATAGCAGCGTAACAAAACATGACGATATTTCTATTAAGCTAGGAGGTAATAAAACCAAAATAATTACTTATGCTGAGCTGGTCACGTCAGTGATCAACCCCTCACATCGGTTTTCTAGGCCTTATAGACCCGACGCCAGAAATGAAGATGGCAGCTCAAAAATGACGGTATTTAACGATACCATGACCGTATCTGAACTCACCGACTTAGTCACTTTTTTACAACCAAACTATAAACTTATTCCGTACCACAGAACTAATTACCAACTTTACTCTCACTACAAGTAAATATTGATAGCAAAAAAAACCGTTGTTAAGCAACGGTTTTTTTATGCGTTTTATCTACTCGGCATTTACCATATCTTCAAACTTCATACCGGTCAGCTTGGTCAGCACTTTAATCACATAAATAAAAATTCCAATCAGCATTATCATAGATGGAATCGCGATCACTGGATAACTCAATAGCGTCATTTCACCAAGTTGCTCGTTAAATTCCACGCTACCTGCTGGGCTAGTAACAATCCATTTAGCTAAGAGGTAATTCATCGTTGATGAAAACACAAAGGTCAGTGCTAATAAGTAATTAGCATTAGTAATCTTTTGTTTAAAGTTTTGCGTATTGCCTCGCTCAGCAAGGGCATCGTAAATAGTGTCTAACTTAAATAAAAGTGAGTTTAATAAGAGCTTGGCTAGCAAGGGTTTACCAAAAAAGCCCGACATCAGCACGGTAAAACCAATGATTGCTGGTATAGCCGCTTCTTTAATTGCTAACCACTCAACATTAAGCTCAAACAGCGCAATACCACCGGTAAGCAAAGTACTTAAAAAGCCCAAAAGTGAAATAAAATTTAATGAGCCCGCTTTTATAAAATCATAAATACCGTAACTAATAGGGAATATAAGCGCCACAATTAAGCCAATCACGCTGCCTAAATATTCAGGCCCTGAAAATTTCATTAAAATGACTGAAGGTATGATGATATTAAATACGATTTCGATAAGCGGATTATTCTTTTTACGCTTATTTATAGCTTGATTATCACTGGTCATTTTTAATTCCAAAAAATATTACTGCTGCCATTAGCGCCTCTCTAAAGAGTAAGTAATGCTGAAAATTATCTTTATGCATAATACCCGCAATACACTCGCTATTCTAGCATCGCACTTAACCGTCCGATTTTTTAGATCGCTATTTTATCCAAAGCTATTTTTATCAATAAATAATTTATCGACCGCTCTATATTCTTATACTGAGTGTTCATTATTACAGAGCACATTTTTTACAGCTTGGAAAACCTTCATGCTTGCTCTAGTATCTAGTTGTCTTAGCTCATAATTTGCATCTTAATGAAATCATTTCCATCACTGTATTTTGCCAATTTATTTTTAATTATTGGTACCGGCTTACTTACAACCTATTTAGCCCTTTACTTAGGTAAACAAGACACGTCTACGTTTTGGATAGGCCTAATGACCTCGTGTTATTACCTTGGCTTATTACTGGGTTCAAAACTTGGCTATCATTTAATTAAATCGGTGGGTCACATCAGAACCTTTGCCGCAAGTACCGCTGCAGTGACAGCCTGTGTGGCCGCACACGGAGTAAGCGACAATCTATATATATGGTTAGGCCTTAGGCTTTTTGTTGGCTTAGGGATGATGTGTAATTACATGGTGCTAGAAAGCTGGCTAAACGAACAATCAGCGCCTGAATCTCGCGGGCGAGTCTTCTCTTTTTATATGATCACCTCTTACTTAGGGATGATTTTAGGCCAACTAGCGCTCGCACAATTTCCTGAGCTAGGGTATGCACCGCTATTTTTAGTGTGCATGGCATTGGCTATCGGTATTATTCCAATTTCTATCACTCGCAGAATTCACCCAAAACCGTTAAAACCGATAAAAATGAGTCTGTTTGATTACGCTAAAAAAGTGCCACAGTCGCTTACTGCGGTGCACTTTGCAGGCATTATCAATGGTAGTTTTTATGGCCTAGCGCCTATATTTGCTAAACTATCTGGCTTTGGCGCCGCAGAAATTGCTATTTTTATGTCGGTGACTATTTTTGCTGGTTTGCTAGCCCAGTGGCCAATGGGGATGCTCTCTGATCGCGTTCGCCGTAGTGTGTTAATTCGAACTAATGCAGCAGCTATCGGTGTTGTAAGTTTGGCATTGTTTTTATTGCCTACTTCACAACTAACAGCTTACATACTCACTTTTATCTTTGGTTTATTTGCGTTTACTTTATATCCGCTTTGTTCTGCGCTAGCTAATTCGCGGGTTGAGGACGAAGAGCGCGTAGGCGTATCATCTGCATTATTAGTCGCTTTTGGCGCCGGTGCAGCAATAGGCTCAACAGTTAACGCACAGCTGATGACCTACTTTGGTCACCAAGCATTGTATGCGTCAATTTCGCTATTAACCGTGGCTATGTACTTACTACTAACCTTTATTAACTCTAAACAAAAAGTTGAACAGCCAGAACCCAGTGATTATGTGGTCGGTACATCCGATGTTACAAACTCGCCACTGGCCGCTACGATGGATCCGCGCATTGAAGAAACCACCGCGCAAGATCAAATGCTGGTTGTAGATGAAGAAGAAGATGAATTTTTTGAGCATCCCCAAGGGGAGCTGTTTAAAGATCTTCACGAAGATGACGTGAAAAATTAACTTATACTGCTTTTAATGCTTTCAAAACACGCTAAGCAAACATCAATTAAGGGAGTAATTATACTCCCTTAATTGTTTTAGCTTTTAAGCAAATCCTGTTTCAATATCTCGAAAAGTCCACTTCCCATTTGGATCTGCAATATCAATTAACTCGCATGCCTTTTTATTCCATGCAGCCAAGCAAGTAATATAGTTTGTTAGTTGGTGATATGCACGATCAGGGGCGTCAGGGCGAATTCTCGACATAGTAAACCCTGAATAAGTAGCACCGCTTCCCACCCAGCTCACAATTGAAGAAGCAACACTACCACCAGGAACAGCAAAACCAACAGTTGTAGTAACAAGGCCTAAAATAGTTGCCGCTTTCTCAACACTATTACCTGTTTTCATAATATCTTCGTTTATCACTGGGTGTAATAAAGCTAATAAGTTGATTGCTTGGGGCTGATTTGAAGCAATAGCAACATCGTTAGATGTTTTTGCAACACTACCGGGTGCTGAAGCTCCCCCACGCATAGCAGGAAGTAAGCTATTAAAAGATTTTTGACTATTATTACTGGTAGAAAAAACAACGGACTGTGTCGTTAAGCCACCGGCTTTAACACGCTTTTGATCCCTAGGTGTTACAGTAGATTTATAGGTGCGTTGTAAGCGGCGATAAACCGCAGCACTGCACTGTGTCATTTGGATTGCCAAAGCGGCTTGCTCTTTGAAAGCCCGCCCAATAGCGCGCTCAGAAAGTTGAGTTAGTTGCGCTTTTTTCTTCAGCACATTTTGACCAATGATAATATCCACAAAAATATCCTTATTTATTATATGATAAGGCCGATTCTAGCATAATGCTAAGCAGAGATAACAGCCCAAAAAGAAAAACCTCATTGGCTTATCTGTGGCTTAAGATCGTTTAAATCTAAATGGATAGTCATTTCAAAATTATCAGGCTGTACAGCAACATCACTCAAACCTGTTCTCGCAAAATAATCTTCAAAGTCTTGCTGATATTTAGCCGAAAACTGCGTATACGCGGTAATAAACAAACTCAACTTTTTAGCTATTATTGGATAGGTAGCGGCAAGTTCCCGCAGTTTTTCAGGTTCAGCAAAGGCAAATTCAGCATAAATATTAAAGTCGTTTCCGACAGAGGTTTTACCATGTCTAGATAAAAACAATTAAATTTTAAAACTATTTCACCCCTTTTCTATCTGCCAGCCGTTATAGCTCTGAAACAACATTATAAGTTAATTTGGAGCGGCTTATGCACACACTTGAATTTCCTAAAAACCCCATGTTCAAAACATCAACAGCTGTTATTGGCGGTGCTGTGATGACCTTTATTGCATTTGCCTTTATGCAATACTTAATTAGTGGCGAACAAAGAGCACCTATAACATTGGGTGATGATATTACTGTTGAGATTTTTCAAGCACCAGAAGATAAACAAACCACGCATATTAAAAGAATACCGCCACCACCCACACCTAAAGTGCCGCCTAAAGCACCACCACGTGTAACACCTAGTAATGAGCCAATAACAGCAATAAGCACAGCACCACCCATAGTAATTGACGGATTTGGTGACGGTATGAAGCAAACACTTACCCGCCCTACGGGAGATGCTTCACCCATTGTACGTATAAATCCTAAATACCCAACTAGCGCAGCACGTGATGGTATAGAAGGCTGGGTACAACTTAGCTTTAATATTTCACCCACAGGTGAAGTGATTGATGCCACAGTAGTAAATGCCGAACCAAAACGCATATTTGATCGCGAAGCACTTCGCGCAATTAAACGCTGGAAATATCGTCCAAAAGTAATTGAAGGTGTGGCACAATTACAAACAGGTCAAACCGTACAGCTTGATTTTAAATTAGACAGTTCGCAGTAAAGGAATAAGCGCCTATGCTATTGAGTATTAAGTCATGGTTATTTGAAGCGCCAAGCAAAGACTGCATGGCGCGGTATGCAAAAAGTGGCGACAACCGCCACTTAGAGCAGCTTATTGCCTTATACAGTAACGATTTATATCACTACCTAGTTACCCAGTCTAATACACAGTTAGCCTACGATATAAGCCAACAAACATGGCTCAAAGTAATCGAAAAGCGCCATCTGTACCAAGCGCAAACCACGCCTAAAGCCTGGTTATTTCGACTCGCACGTAACACTCTGATAGACGAATACCGCAAACAGCAACACTTTGTCGAGCTTGACGAAAACAGCCAACTGCCTGCGCAAAATAACAATCAAAGTGAATTAACAAGTAGTGACTCACACATAGGCGACACATACATAAGTTATGAAGCGTTTAATGCTGCGCTCAAGCAACTTAGCTTTGTGCAGCGCGAAGCCATCACCTTACAACAAGAAGGCTTTAGCCTTGCCGACATAGAACTTATAACGCAAAGCAACGCCCAAACCATAAAAACAAGGCTACGCTACGCCAAACAAAACCTAAAACAATTATTAGGAGATTATAATGAACAAGCCTGATGAGCAGTTTGATGAAAAGCTCACACAACATTATAACGAGCGTAAAGCACGCACCAGACTTTCGCACGCTCAGCAACAGGCGTTAAAACATAGCGTAATCCAAAAACAACCTAAAAAGCTTGGCTTTGCCCTGCAACTCACAAGCCTTACCTGCGCATTGGGCTTACTGGCTTTTATAGTGCTCGACAGTAACAACGTGATAAATACTGCCCCTAAAACCGTATTAAACACCATAGACATACACGACTACTCGTTTATAACAACGCATGAAATAGATCAAACAGGTAACTACGCAAGCACCATAACGCAACAAAAACGCGCGCTCGACACCCAGCTAGCAAACGACTTACGCCGCCATCAACAACACCATATAGAATACGGCACGCTCGTAAAGGTCGACAACGACTGGTACATAGCCAGTTGTAATGACGAAGTACTGGTACAAATTAAACAGTCGCTCTTAAGTGATTTAAAGGGAAGGCACGCAGTTGAAAGTAATATAAATACCGGTGATATGCTCGCCATGGCGCATAATGGCAAAGGGCAGATTATTGCGCTGAAGCATGCGGGGGTTGGGGTTAAGCAGTGTGGAGCTTAAGGTGGTTTAGCTCAGTTAAAGTTGGTGGTAATTTAGATAAATATTACCACCGAGAGCACTGAGGCGCTTCGTGCTGCACAGAGGTAGTTAACTATCGCCCATATAATCTAATGGTGAGGAAAGCTCTATAAAATCACGATATTGCTCTTTGGTAATTTCTTTATAGCCATCTTTTATATAAATATAACTTACCCATAATAGTGTAATATTGCCTACCCTAGGATTTCTCACATCAGCATTTGCTAAATTTAGTTCAGCGCTATGAAGTGCCGTTATGTTCTCACTACTTGAACTAACCATTAGAGCCACAGAATTTGTTGTATTATTAAATCCTCTGCAAAAGATACTATCTATAAATTCAGCTAGTTGTATAGAGTAATTTTCAGTAGGGAAATTATTATCTTCACTTTGACCATAACCTGAGTAGAAAGTATTTGTGTACGATAATGGCTCAATAAAGTATTTTATTTCTGCTAATTGCTGTTCTTCTTGAATACTCTGTTTTAAGTAATTATTTAAGTTTATATTTCGTACTTCACCTTTATGATTTTTTCCATCTCGTTTAAACCTTCCAGTTATTACCTCTTCATAAAGTGAGTGATCTTTTTCATAGATACAAAATAAAACTGCGAGTACGAGTACATCTACTTTTTTACCACTTGGTAAATTCATTATAATGGCTGTAATGCGCTCCGTAATTTGAATAGCTGTTCTTGCTGATACCTTAAAAGCATCTAATACAACAGAAATATTAGCTAAAGCAGTTTCGGGTGTTTCTGTGCGAGGAAGTAACTCAATATTTTTACTTTTTAAATACGCAGACTCAAATTTAGTTGTATCACTATGTACTGATAAAAAATTCTTTAAAACAGGTCTTTTTAGGCTATAACGGCTATTAAAAAAGCGACCTAAATAAACTTTTGCATCAAACCCTTCACCATATATTGATTTGATTGTATGTTGTAACTGCTCGGTATCCGTAGCCACAACAAACACGATGCCTTTTACGTCAAAAATATGTTTAATAGTCTCAAGCATCTCAACTGCATAACTCGGACGGCAGCGATCTAATTCATCGATAAAAATAAATATCGGTAACGATTTACCTTCCTGCTCTTCAAACTTACAGACCCAATCAGCTAACTTAGATTTTATTACTTCAATACTTTTGTTTTTAGCTTCATGATCTTTAATTAAGTTTTGCGCAAGCGCCTTTACAGCAGGCGAAAAGTCGCTGCCAGTTAACTTGTTAGAATTTTGCTTTTGATCATCTTCAATTTCTTCATCAGAGAATAGTAATGTGTGTAACTCATCTAAATCTATGCCTGATATTTTTTTAGTTAGGCCTTGTGCAATAGCAGGTGCAACAGCCTTAAACATCGAAACGGCACTTTTAGGAATAGTTATATTAAACTTAGCCTGACGTTGAAGCTGCTTGATGATACCTGCAATTACAGTTAAAAATGGGTCGTCTGAATAGTCTTGCTGCCATGCATCAATATATACAACAGGAAAATCGACTATTAATTCTCGTGACCAACGCTTAAGAAAATAGGTTTTACCTGCCCCCCATTCAGCATTGAGATTTAATACATAGTTTTTCTTTTGCTCATCATCAGGCCTACTTTTGTCAAAACCTTCTTGAGCCAATAGCCTTGATAAGAATGTGGCATAACGAGCACGATCTAATTTATCAGCAGGAAAATACTCCCCCAGTGAACGGTTGGTTGGCTTGTTCCAGTTGAAGTCTTTAATATCGTGCATTTAATTTCCCTTTAAACCATTCTTTTTCATATAGTGCCATACAACATTCAATAAACGTAACCTATTAATAAAAAGCTATTATTATTTACCTCTGTGTAGCACGTAGCGCCTCTGTGCCCTCAGTGGTGAAATTCGCTTTTACTCCTCCTACAATTTAAACAATCCCCTAGTGATTTTATCGTTGTACTCTAGCCACCCAAATGGTGATTTGTATCTTGGGATCGACGCCATAGGTATTTACCATATAGAGCCAAAGGGTAAGCTTTAGAAACTAATACACTGATCCTTGCTATTGCCAGAGCTTTTTTACCATTAACTTATTAGCGAAAGTCGCTTTTTTGCAATTATTTTTATTTACTCGTCACTAAACTAGATAACTGTTATTTATCTATTAGGAACGATTATGCAAAGAGCTAATTACTATACAGTTGAACCCGAGTTAATGACCTACTTGATTAAGCAAGAAGCACTGATCAAACGGAAAGTCGAAGCAAGCTTTGGATTAACAATTTGGGAGCTGCTAAAACTAAGAACATCACAGTTAAACCAATGTGCGTATTGCTTAGCAATGCATAGCAAACAAGCGCTGGAGTATGGCGAAAGTATTAACCGTATTATTGCCCTCAATGCGTGGCAAGACACGCCTCTTTATAACAAGAAAGAGCGTGCTGCATTAGCGCTTTGCGAAAAGTTAACCTTGTCACAGAACATTGATGATGACTTTTATCTTGTTCTTGCCGAGTTATTTGATCAACCAAATTTAGTTACCCTCACAGTGGCAATCAATGCTATAAATAGCTGGAATCGCATGGTGAAAATGTTTAAACCGACTGTTGAGTTTAATGAACGATAAACTATTACTTGATCTTTATAGTCCAACGGGCAATATCGCAAATTATGTACAAGCACTTTGGTTTGCTCGTGCCCAATTTTCAGGTGAGAGCTGGCTCCCCTGCGATGGTGCCCAAGGGGTGATATTTTTAATTTCTGGGCAGCTTAACTTAGCTGGCAAACCATTAAATCTCCCCTATTCCATGCAAACCATATCAACTCAATCAGAAAAAGTGACATTTACTGCAGGCTCCATTTTTTGTGGGATCAGGTTTAAGCCCGCAGGGCTTGCTCACCTAAAAAAGGTTAATCATTCCCTTGTTGCTCCAACCACTTTAACGGGTATTGCACAAGCGCTTAATCAACATGCGAGTTTAGATTCATTTATTGATTTATTATCAGTACACTTCAATGCACCAGAAGTACATCATCATACTATTGAGCATACACGAACACTGATCCATAAAATAATCAATCTTACTCCACTTACTACTGCTTACGATGATAGCCCAAAAGGCAGACGGCAATTAGAGCGTTACGTTAAAAATACCTGCGGCATTACCGCCAAACACTTAGCACGTATTTACAGAGTCAGGCAGGCCAAAAAATTGATAAAAGAAAACCCACTGCTAAGTTTGGCACAACTCGCTCTTGAATGCGGTTTTGCTGATCAATCCCATCTAAACAATGAATTCAATGCCATTTTGCAAATAACTCCCGCCAAATATAAAAAGTTAATTCATCAGTGAGTGCTGTGTTATTGCTGCTATGACAAACAAAAAAGCCTGCATATTTGCAGGCTTTAAACTCACTCACTTTGTTGGGTTTCGCTACGCTCAACCCAACCTACAAAACAATTAAGCTCGTTACTAAGTAAGCAACAAACGTTAGGCCGCCGCCAACTAATGCATAGGGTAACTGGGTTTTAACGTGGGTGAGTAAATCACAACCTGAGGCAATGGCTGATACTGCGCTGGTGTCAGATATAGGGGAGCAGTGATCGCCAAATATGCCGCCACCTAAAATAGCGCCCACCACCAGCGATGGCGGTAAACCAAGCGCTTGAATAAGCGGTACGCCAATGGGGATAAGTATGGCAAATGTGCCCCAAGATGTACCTGTAGTAAACGACATAACCGCACCGGTTAAAAACAGCACTGGCACTATTAAATATATTGGTAAGTAATCGCCAACCAAAGATGCCACAAACACCCCTGTACCTAGCTCTTTTAAGCTTGCGCCCAAGGTGAGCGAGAGCAATACAATACTTACCAGCGGGAGTAATTCGCCCATGCCTTTAAAGCCAGTATCGACTAATTGGTGGTGGGTAAACTGGCGCGAACTAATCATTAAACAATAGGCCACAACAATAGCCAACACCGTGGCATACAATACCGATTTTGAACCACTGCCCTCGGCAAGTACGCCGTTACCAGTGTAAAACATAAAACCGACCATGCTCACAATCAGCGTAAGTAATGGCACCAACATAAAGCGTGCTTTAGAGCCTTTTACTTCCTCTTTTAGCTCGGTTGTTTGTAGCTCTAGTTTTTGCTCGGCTACTTTCATTGGGCCATGTACTTTATCAAAGGCAATGGTATAAAAAACAATAACCAAGGTGATTATGGCGTAAAAATTATAGCCTACGCTGCCCCACAATACCGATACCGCCGACTCGCCTAATTCGTAATTACCTAACAAGCCCAGTACAAATGCACCCCAGCCATTTAATAAAATTAAAATACACACAGGGGCGCTGGTGCTATCGATTATGTAAGCTAAACGCGCGCGGCTCATTTTAAATTTGTCGAACAGGCCGCGAGATAAAATACCCGAGGTAAGCACACTTAAGTTTGACTCTATAAATACCGCAACGCCGGTAAACATAGTTAAAAAGCCCACTTGGCGCTTACTTTTAGCAACGCCTTTGTTCATCAGTAAATTAACAGTAGCAGCAACACCGCCAGATTCGCGAATATAGGCAAGTAAGGCGCCTATTAAAATACTAAAGATGAGTATGCGGGTATTACCGGGAGAACTGGCCACAGCAACTATGCGCTCAATGCTATTTAAAAACGTAGTAAATACGCTATTTCCTTCACCTTGTAGGGCAAGTAAAAATTCCGATGAAATTACCGCAACAAGCAGCGCCATAATGACTTCTTTGCGCCAAAACACAATAATAATGGCAATCAGCGGTGGCAAAATAGAATACCAATGCATAAACAAACCTTTTTAATTTTTATAATAAACGCGGCTTTAACAGCCTTGGTTAGTTAATAGTAAGCAGTTAACTTAATAGATTTACACCATTAAGTCACTCACTGAGTTTACTGATTTAACAGCGCCTCATAAATTAATGAAACAATAGAACCATATTGAGCTGTTTCATAGTTTTTACCTACAAACTGATAACGTTTTTCACTACCTTTAATTGGTGAATGGCGTGCATTGGTAAGTAAGATGATGGCTAAATCGTAAGCGGGATCAATCACAGTTACTGTGCCAGTCCAACCTGTGTGTCCATAAGCTTGTGGGCTGGCATACGGGCCAAAGTGCCAGCGCCGCGCTTGATTATTTCCTGCAAGACGAAAGCCTAAGCCGTAGGTTTCATCGGTACTTTGTGGGGTTAAAAACTGCGCCAAACTACTGGCATTAAAAATTTGCTTATCGCCGTAACCCCCCTTGTTGAGTAACACTTGGCATAAAACGGCTAAATCGGGGGCATTACTAAATAGTCCTGCATGGCCTGCTACACCATCAAGTGAATAAAAAGCACGCTCATCATGTACCTGCCCTTGCAATACATTGGTGCGAATATTATCAAAATGAATACGGCCATCGCGGGTATTTCCACTTAGCTCCGTGGCGGCAAACTGCTGACGATTAAAGCCTTTTTTAAGCGGGTTAAATAAAGTGTTGTTAAGCTTTAAAGGCGCGTAAATATGCTGCTCTAGGTATTTGTCGAGCGGTTGGCCGCTAATACGCTCAATTAAAACCCCTAAAATCATGTAATCAATGTCAGAGTAAACATGCTGGGCGCTTGGCTCACTGGCTAGTGGCACGCTGGTAAGCAGTAATTGTTTGGTGGTGTCGCTGGCTTGTGAAAAAAACGCCTCGCCATAGCGGGTGTCTTTTCGATGAAAGTCGAACACTGGCGGATAACCGGCTTTATGAGTGAGTAAGTCTTTAACTTGGCGCAGCTCTCGTCCATCGCCTTGGTATTCTGTTAGGTAATCACTCACTCTGTTATTTATGTTTAATTGCCCTTCGCTTACTAGTTTCATTAACGCAAAGTTAGTAGCAAATATTTTTGTGTTTGAGGCTAAATCAAAGAGTGTATTTGTTTGCATGGGCTCTGGGCGTAACAACATTAAGTCATTTTGCTGATATTGCTTGGCATCACCATAAGCGGTTAATTTTAATATCTTACCCGCTTTAATTACCGCTAATACCGCACCAGGAAAGCCCGCACTTACATCTTTTTCTATTAGCTTATCTACCGCACTAAAATCAATGGTTTTAGCCACTGAGCTATTTAGAGTAGCAAAGGCAAATCGCAGAGTTAAACTGCCGTCAGCAGGTTGAATGTTATCAACCTTAAAAGTGTTAACTCCGTTGTGAGTGTACTGCCCTAAATTAAAGGCATACTCAGTATTTTTTTGCAGGGTATCAAGCGCTAACTTTTTATTATTAATATAAATATCGGCACTTAAGGCACTTTCATTTTGTAGTAATAATTTTCCGCGCCCTTTATACGCTTTAAAGGTGCCACGATTATTTACATATTCTCTGCTGCTGGGGTTGGACTCAGGAAAGGTGGCAATCACCTGAGCATGAGCGAGGCTTTGTATTTGATTAGGAATAAACGGGCGCTGAGATTTAATTGCACTGCTTGCGCCACTGCAACCGGTAATAATAAAGCAAAGCGCAATTGTCAGCGCGTTAAAAAAAGTACGCTTTGCTAACACGGAAAAATTTAAATACACACCCATTCCTTTATTGGTAGAGCAAATAAGGCGCTCTTTGCTGTTTAAATTGCTCAAGCCCCGCTTGCCAACTTTGTTTAATTTCCTCAGCTGATCGCCCCGCTTCTATGGCAAGCCTGAGCTGATCAGTTCCTGCGAGTTTATCCATAAAGTCGGCACGTTCAAAAAACGGCTGTTTAGCCTGAGTCAGTTGCTGGTAAGCATTAATTAAATAATTTAAGTTTAAGCCAGTGGTATCACTATGGCGTAAATCAATCCCTTTCACCATTTGGTCTTTAAATTTAGGATTAAGCGCTGCGCCTTTTATTGAGCGAGGGGTAAAGCTAAAGTCCCCAAGTGCTACTGGTGAATAACCAATAACCTGAAATGCAAAGTCAGTTCCTCTACCTATGCTAACAGGAGTTGCCTCAAAAAAGCACAACGAGGGATACAGCGCTATTGATTGATCGTTGGGTAAATTAGGGCTTGGTTTTACCGGTAAACTATAACGACTGGTGCGAGTGTAATGATCAACAGCAATGACGCTCAGTTGTAACTCAGCTGCTTGGTTGATCCAGCCCTCGCCTTTGATCATTTTAGCTAGCTCGCCTACCGTCATACCGTGTAATACAGGGATTGGGTGCATACCCACAAACGATTTAAACTGCGGCTCTAAAATTGGCCCGTCAATGTGGCTAATATTAGGATTTGGCCTATCAAGTACCATAAATCCAACGCCTTGCTCAGCCGCGGCCTCCATCATGTAATGCATTGAGCTAATGTAGGTGTAAAAACGCACACCCACATCCTGAATATCAAAAATTATCACATCAACATCGCTAAGCACCTTGGCGCTTGGTTTTTTGTTTTTACCGTAAATAGAAATCAGTGGAATACCGGTTTTGCTATCAACGGCGTTTTTAACATGCGCTCCCGCGTCATGATCACCTCGAAAGCCATGCTCGGGTGCAAAAATTTTAGTGATGTTGATGTTTTTAGCCAGCAAGCTATCAACTAAATGCCTTTGCCCCACTACAGAAGTTTGATTAACCACCAGCCCTACACGCTTATTTTTTAATTGCGGTAAGTACAAAGCAAACTGTTCTGCACCTACTGTTATTGAATGTTTAGCCTCATTTGCGTGTGCGGTAACAGTAAAAAGTGCGCTTAAAATAAATAAGAATATAAAAAATACGGTTTTAAACATACAGCAAGATCCTTTTAAACAAGACGTTCAAAATAACACAGCCGAGTTTAAAGAGCAGCTTAGGTTTTAGGTTTTAGGTTTTAGGTTTTAGGTTTTAGGTTTTAGGAATGAGAAGCTGCGCTGCTAATATAAGCAAGTTCTTTGTATATTTAAGTTTTTAAAGCCGTTATTCACAAAGAGGTTAAGCGCCGCTGCGCTTTTAGAGAAGTGGCTGAATGCAAAATTTAGCGGTGTGTATAATTGGGTTTAACTGATATCTTGAAGACTTTCTTAAATTTCAGGCACAAAAAAACCGACTTAATGTCGGCTTATCTATGAAAGTGGTGGGCGCAGGACGTGTCTTGTAAGAGTGAACCTCCGACCGTCTGGTTCGTAGCTTACTACTTTTCCATATTCACTTTATTTCAGGCATAAAAAAACCGACTTTCGTCGGTTTCTTTTCTATTAACTTTAATAGTAATAGAAAGTGGTGGGCGCAGGACGTATCTTCTAAGAGTGGACCTCCGACCGTCGAGTGCAAACCCTACTGCTCTTCCAATTTCACTTTATTTTAGGCACAAAAAAACCGACTTAATGTCGGCTTATGTATGAAAGTGCTGGGCGCAGGACGTATCTTGTAAGAGTGAACCTCTGACAGTCTGGTTCGTAGCTAGCTACTTTGCCAATTTCACTTTATTTTAGGCACAAAAAAACCGACTTTCGTCGGTTTCTTTTCTATTAACTTTTGTAGTAATAGAAAGTGGTGGGCGCAGGAGGATTCGAACCTCCGACCGCCTGGTTCGTAGCCAGGTACTCTATCCAGCTGAGCTATGCGCCCACTTTCATATTTACTTATTTATACTCTAAGTGAGAGTTGAAAGTGGTGGGCGCAGGAGGATTCGAACCTCCGACCGCCTGGTTCGTAGCCAGGTACTCTATCCAGCTGAGCTATGCGCCCACTTTCATTTTTTCTTGTTTTAACTCTAAGCAGAGTGTGTAAAGAATGGTGGGCGCAGGAGGATTCGAACCTCCGACCGCCTGGTTCGTAGCCAGGTACTCTATCCAGCTGAGCTATGCGCCCATCTTTACGTTTACAAGATTTCGCCATTTAAAAAATGGTGGAGAGGGAGGGATTCGAACCCTCGATAGAGCTACAAACTCTATACTCCCTTAGCAGGGGAGCTCCTTCGGCCACTCGGACACCTCTCCGTCTTGTGGGGCGTATAATAAAGATTTCAGAAAATATGTCAAACACTTTTCTGACAAAAGTGACTATATGGCTATAGATTGCACACATGTCTGGTTTTAAAGTGTAATTAGTTTGAAAATTAATCAGGTTAGGTATTTGGAGTGCTTGAGTTTACACCCATCACTGGCACTAGTTCATCCGTAAGTTCAGCAAGATATTGCTCTTGGTAGCCCAATTTTTGAAACTCGGCAATACACGCGCGGTAATAAGCTTGTCGCTGTTGCTCAGTGGTGCTCTCATCGGGTAAAGATTCTACTTGTTTGCCTTTCATATTATTTATCTAAGTCCTTTAGAAATTTTTATTTTTACGACTAAGAATGACCGTGTACAAATTTCGGCCATATTTTAGCTAAAAAATTCACATAAATACAACATAATGTTTAAAAAACAATCATACCAAAAAGTTATAGCACTGCTTTAATGTTGCTAAGCAGTGAGGTAACTTTATGATAATGAAACTGAATTAAAGGTTAATATCCCTTTATACTTACATTTTATTATCAGTGTAGTACTTATTAATTAAAAGCCCTAATATGAAGTTTAGGCAATGTCTCACAAACAATAAGGCAAAAAAAACGCCGCTAATTAGCGGCGTTAATAATTTTATAGTTTATTCCTTCAAGCTTAGTCAGCTTGTGGGCGCATGTGCGGGAATAAAATAACATCTTTGATAGTTGATGAGTCAGTAAACAACATCACTAAACGGTCAATACCTATGCCCTCACCTGCCGTTGGTGGTAAACCATACTCAAGTGCGCGAATGTAGTCTTCGTCATAATGCATTGCTTCATCATCACCGGCGTCTTTTTCTTCAACCTGACGCGTGAAACGCTCTGCTTGATCTTGTGCATCGTTAAGCTCAGAGAAACCATTTGCAAGCTCACGGCCACCAACAAAGAATTCAAAGCGGTCAGTTACAAATGGGTTTTCGTCGTTACGACGTGCAAGTGGAGATACTTCCCACGGGTAGCCTGTGATAAATGTAGGTTGGATAAGCATATGCTCAGCCGTTTCTTCAAATATTTCACATAAGAACTTACCTGGGCCCCATACGCAGTTTTCAGGAATTTTAACGTGTACTTGTTTAGCGTACGCTTTTAATTCTTCAAAGTGGTTTTCTGGGTCGTTAAATACCGCTGCATCAAACTCTGGGTTATATTTTAAGATAGCATCTGCCATGCTTAAACGCGTGAACGGTTGACCAAAGTCATACTCGACTGAATCAACAACTTCGCCGTTTTCATCTTTAGTGGTGTTAACCACAATTGGGCTACCCAATACGTTAGTTGCAACTGTACGTAACATGTCTTCGGTGATGTTCATTAAATCAATGTAGTCAGCGTACGCTTGGTAGAACTCAATCATAGTGAATTCTGGGTTGTGGCGTGTCGATAACCCTTCGTTACGGAAGTTACGGTTAATTTCGAATACGCGGTCAAAACCACCTACCACTAAACGCTTTAAGTAAAGCTCTGGTGCAATACGCAAGTACATGTCGATATCAAGCGCATTATGATGCGTTACAAACGGACGTGCCGTCGCGCCACCAGGAATAACCTGTAGCATTGGCGTTTCTACTTCCATAAAATCGCGGTCAGCTAAAAAGCGACGAATGCCTTCAACTACTTGTGAGCGAATGCGGAATGTTTCACGCGTTGCTTCGTTAGTAATTAAATCAACATAACGTTGGCGGTATTTAGTTTCTTGATCTGATAAACCATGGAATTTTTCTGGTAATGGGCGAAGTGACTTAGTCAGCAGTTCGTACTCTGTCATTTCTACGTATAAATCGCCTTTACCTGATTTGTTCAATGCGCCTTTAACACCAATAATATCGCCAATATCAAGCTGACCATATTTTGCTTTTAAATCTTTTTGAACGTCTTTTGAGGCATATACTTGTACACGGCCTTTCATGTCTTGAATAGACATAAATGGACCACGTTTAGCAAGAATACGACCTGCAATCGATACCACATGCTGTAATTCGATTAGCTCTTCTTTACTCTTATCACCAAACTCAGCCTGCAAATCTGCCGTGTAATGCTCACGACGGAATTGGTTTGGATGACCGTTGGCTGGGCAATTTTCGCGAATAGCGTCTAATTTGCCGCGACGCTCAGCGATTAACTTATTTTCGTCTTGGATTTGATCAGTCATTTTTTAGCTCTTTTTTAGCTTGGTGGTTATAAACCAGATTTTAAGCTGGCTTCAATAAATTTATCTAGGTCGCCATCGAGTACCGCTTGAGTGTTACGGTTTTCAACGCCAGTACGTAAGTCTTTAATACGCGAGTCATCAAGTACGTATGAACGAATTTGACTTCCCCAGCCAATATCAGACTTGTTGTCTTCTTGGCTTTGCTTTTCAGCATTTTGCTGCTGTAGCTCAAGCTCAAATAATTTCGCTTTTAACTGCTTCATTGCTTGGGCTTTATTTTTATGTTGTGAACGCTCGTTTTGACATTGCACCACGGTATTGGTTGGTACGTGAGTAATACGTACTGCCGATTCAGTGGTATTTACGTGCTGACCACCCGCGCCAGATGCACGGTAAACGTCTATACGTAAGTCAGACGGATTAATATCAATCTCAATGTTGTCATCAACTTCTGGATAAACAAACGCAGATGCAAACGAAGTATGACGACGGCCACTTGAATCAAATGGGCTTTTACGAACTAGGCGGTGTACGCCTGTTTCAGTGCGTAACCAACCATATGCATACTCACCAGAAAAACGTACTGTTGCGCCTTTAATACCAGCAACATCGCCATCGGTCGCTTCAACAAGCTCTACTTTAAAGCCTTTTGCTTCACCCCAGCGTAAGTACATACGCAGTAAAATATTACACCAGTCTTGTGCTTCAGTACCGCCAGAGCCTGATTGTAAATCAAGGTAGGCATCGTTTGAATCGTGAGAGCCTGAAAACATACGACGAAACTCAAGCCCTTCAAGCTGCTGGTTTAAATCAGCTAGTTCGCTTTGTGCTTCATCAAAAGTGTCTTGGTCTTCAGCTTCAACAGCAAGCTCTACTAAACCTTCAACATCGTCAGTACCAGCAACAAGGTTATCGATTGTTTCAACCACGGCTTCTAGTGCTGACTTTTCACGACCAAGGGCTTGTGCGCGCTCAGGCTCATTCCATACGGCTGAATCTTCAAGTTCGGCGTTAACTTCTTCTAAACGTTCTTGTTTAAGAGCGTAGTCAAAGGTACCCCCGAAGCAGTTCAGTACGTTCGCGAATTTCCTTGATTTGATTAATCACAGGATTCACTTCAAACATGTACATTACTCCAAAATGGCTAGGTTATTGCGCACTTAAAAAAGAGACCGAGCGCAATTAAAAATCATTAAATAATAAAAACGCCCGATTTTAACAAAAAACCGCGCGTTTTATTAGCCTTTTATGCATGGTTTGAAGATATTTTTTAGCCCACTTTTTCAAGCTCTCTAACTATAAGTTGTAAGCTAAATTTACCTCTAAATTCATTTATATCGAGCTGATACGCTACTTTAACAAACTGCGCCTCGGTATCTGGCCACGCTTTTACATCAATCCCAAAGGCAATGGCATCCACTAAGCGTGCAGACTGATGCTTTAATACTAGCTTTAAGTGTTTTTCACCCACAATACGCTGCTGGATTACTTCAAAGGTGTGTTCAAATATCGGCTCAGGAAACTGCTGCCCCCACGGGCCCGATTGTTTTAAAAGCTGGGCAAAATCCATGCTAAAGCAATCATTAGGTAGCTCACCATCGGTAAATACAATACAGCGTTTACTTTCTTCACTGAGTTGCTCGCTAACTGCACTATCAAATGCGCGTTTGAACTCAGCAAATTGCTGCTCGTTAATACTTAAACCTGCCGCCATTGCGTGGCCGCCAAATTTATTAATTAAACCAGGCTGCGCAGTGTTTAAACCTTCAAGCAGGTCGCGCATATGTAAACCTTCAATAGAGCGACATGAACCTTTTATTTCACCGTTTTCGCCACCCGCAAATATCACGGTTGGGCGGTGGTACTTTTCTTTTAAGCGCCCCGCTAAAATGCCAATAACACCTTGATGCCAATCGTCTTGATACAAACAAATAGCATCAGGCACACTATCTTCTTTAAATGCCAATCTATCGAGCACGGCTTGCGCTTCTACTTGCATGCCTTGCTCAATTTCACGTCTGGCAAAGTTTAAGCTGTCAAGCTCACCGGCTATGCGCCTTGCTTGATTTATGTCGTTGCTAAGTAAGCAAGCTATACCTAGGCTCATATCATCTAAACGCCCTGCTGCATTTAAACGTGGCGCTAATGAAAAGCCAAAATCGCTGGCACTCAAACGAGCTGCATTGCGATTAGCCACTTCAATCAGTGCGGTGATACCTGGGCGGGTTTTACCACTTCGAATACGTGCCAAGCCTTGATGCACTAACGTACGGTTATTCGCATCCAGAGCCACCACATCGGCCACCGTACCAAGGGCTACAATATCGAGTAAGTCAGCAATATTTGGCATAGGATGTTGGTTAAAGTAGCCTTGTTCACGCAGCGCACTTCTCAGTGCGATAAGTAAATAAAACGCCACCCCAACACCGGCTATCGACTTAGAGGGAAAGTCACAGTCATGGCGATTAGGATTAACAATAGCATCGGCATTAGGCAGTTGCTCGCCTTGTAAATGATGATCTGTAACCAGCACTTTAATGCCTGCTGCTTTAACAATATCAATCCCTGCAATACACGATATACCGTTATCTACGGTGATCACTAAATCGGGCTGCATAGTGACTATTTGCTCAGCCAATGCTGGGCTTAAGCCATAACCTAAACTAAAGCGGTCTGGCACTAAATAATCTAAATGGGTAAAGCCAAACATGGCCAACCCTTGCATTAAGGTGGCGGTGCTGGTTGCGCCATCGGCATCAAAATCGCCAACAATTAGTATTTTACTTTGTGTATGCAGTGCATCAATTAATAGTTGGCTGGCTTTGTCTATATCTTTAAATAGCTTAAAGTCGAGCAAAGTGGCCGCACTATTATTTAATTCATCAGCATGGCAGACGTTACGCGTGGCATAAATTTGCTTAATGACAGGATGTAGATGACTAGGTAGATGAGAGTCGTCAACGGGTTCTCGCGCAATGATCATTTTTTTCATGCTGGTTTTTAACTTATGATATTCATAATAAAAAGACAAAAAAAGGCCATAAAGGCCTTTTTAAACAGGTACTCAGGTTTTTAATTAACCTGCTTTATTCGCCTCAAGGGCAGCGCTTAGTGCGGCAGCTGGTTGGTAACCAGGGATCATCGTGCCATCTTCCAAAATAATAGCCGGTGTACCACTAATGCCAAAGCTTTGACCTAATTGGTAATGCTCTGCAACGGGTGCGCTACAGTCTTTTACAATTTGTGTATCTGCACCAGATTTAGCTTCAGTAAGTGCTTCTTGCTGATCTTTAGCACACCACACATTCATTAAATCGGCATAACCTGATCCTTGCAGGCCGCCCCGTGGAAATGCTAGGTATTTAACCGTAATACCCGACTCAAGTAAGTCATCAAGCTCACGGTGTAATTTACGACAGTAACCACAGCTAATATCAGTAAACACGGTAATGCTGTGTTTTTCTTCTGGCGCTTTATACACGATCATTGAATCTTCGTATTCTTTTAACCCTGATTGGCGCACACCGTTAAGTGCTTGCTCGGTCAAATTACTACGGTTGTTTAAATCGATTAGTGTACCTTGCATTAAAAATTGACCGTCTGGGCTTGCATATAATACCCCTTTATTAGTGATCAATTCTTTTAAGCCTGCAACTGGGCTTGGGTTAATTTGTTTAACAGTTACCCCTAGCGCGGCAAATTTTGTCACGATAGGATCTGTAGCATCCGGAGTGACTGCAACGCTATTAGCAAAAGCGCTCAAACTAGTGCACAACATGGCACCTGCTAACATTAATTTTTTCATAACGGGTTCTCTATCCTAAAAATACTTATCTTATCGTGTCTATATGACCGGCTTAGTGACAAAAAAATTCGCTTAAGCACGAGGATGATGCTCAGCATGCACCGATTTTAATCGCTCATTCGCTACATGCGTATAAATTTGGGTAGTTGATAGGTCGCTGTGGCCAAGCATCATCTGCACCACACGCAAGTCAGCCCCATGATTTAATAAATGCGTTGCAAATGCATGTCGCAAGGTATGGGGTGATAACGGCGACTCAACGGATGCCAAAATAGCATAGTGTTTAATCCGATGCCAAAAAGTTTGTCGTGTCATTCCTACCCCTCGTTTAGAAGGAAATACAAAATCGGTGGCGTGTTTTATCATTTGTGCTCGCCCAAGCTTTAAAAATTGCTCCAGCCAATACATAGCCTCTTCACCTAAAGGCACTAATCGCTCTTTATTTCCTTTACCTTTTACAAACACCACAGCTTGGCGCAAATTTATTTGCTCCATTCTCAGCCCTACCAGCTCAGTTACCCGCAAACCCGTTGCATACAAGAGCTCGAGCATGGCTTTGTCGCGCAGCCCCATTGGCTCTTCAATATTGGGGGCACTTAATAGCGCCTCTACTTCAGCCTCAGAAAGCGTTTTTGGTAACGACTGCCCCGCTTTAGGCTGAGCAATATTAACCATAGGTGAGTCGCTAATTATTTTTTCGCGTACAAAGTACTGATAAAAACGTTTTAATGCACTAATACTGCGTGCAGTACTGCGTGGTTTTAACCCCAAATCAACACGGTGCGCTAAGTAACTTTCAACGTCGAGGCTGGTTACAGTCATTAAGTTTTCGCCTTTTAAAAATTGGCAAAACTTATCTAAGTCACTGCGATAAGCGCTCAGTGTGTTTTCACTTACGCCTTGCTCTAAATAGAGGCTATCAAGAAAGGTTTCTAAAAAGTCGCTATTGCTGCTTAGCTCATTATTTTGTTCAGGTAAATCGTCAGATAGCGTTGTCACGTTGTGATCTCATGTTGGTAATACCACGGGAGAAGGTATCAATTAAAAATACCTTACGGTAAACTTGAGCCTATCATAACAGGCAATTACACAGTGATAAATACGATGCAGATTGGTTTATTTTTTGGTTCTACTACCTGCTATACCGAAATGGCGGCAGAAAAAATACGCGACATTATAGGCGCCGACATTGTCAGCTTACATAATATTAAAGACGAGCCGCTTAAAAACGCTGAGCAATATGACTTTATCATTTTTGGTATTTCTACGTGGGACTTTGGCGAAATTCAAGAAGATTGGGAATCAAAGTGGGACGACATAAAAGACGTTGACCTAAATGGTAAAACCATTGCCTTATTTGGTATGGGCGACCAGCAAGGGTATGGTCAGTGGTTTCAAGACGCATTAGGTATGCTTCATGATGAAATAAATGCCCAAGCCATTACTCAACTTGGCTTTTGGCCTAACGACAGTAATTACGAATTTGAAGCCTCTAAAGCCCTTACCGAAGACGGTAAACAATTTGTTGGTTTAGCATTAGACGAAGATAGTCAGTACGAGCTAAGCGATGAACGAATTACCACCTGGGTAGAACAGGTGATGACAGAGTACGCTGAAACCCTGTAACTGTGCACTTTTGCAAAAAGCGCTGCTATGCAGCGCTTTTTAATACTTAATTATTCTACTTTTAACCAGTATTGGTTACGGTAAAAAAAGCCCACATAACCGCGCACTTCAAGTTTTTCGCCATTTTGCTGCGGTGTTAAACGCACGCTGTAGGTTTTACCGTTATTTGGGTCGAGTATTTCACCGTCTTCCCAACTACCGTCACCTGCATAAGTTACGTTTTCAATAATGGTCATGCCTAGCATCGGCTGATTCTTTTTATCACCACCACACTCGCTGCAAAGCGCATCTTGCTTGGCTTTATTGAGTATTTTTTCAATTTTGCCAGTCAGTACGCCATCATGCTCAGTAATGCGTACATAAGACTTTGCTTCTTTGGTGTCTTCATTAATGGTTTTCCAAAGCCCTGCAGGACTCATGTTTGCATGCGCACTATGGCTTATAAATAAAGCTGCAGCGAGAGTGCTTAGCAAAGTTAGTTTATTGAAGTTTTTCATTGAGTTGCTTTGATTTTAAATAGCGAATAAAACAATAATACCAGCTGATTTATAAACACACTATGAAATTACATAGCTAATTAGGTGCATGTAAAAAATAAAAACCAAGTGCTTTTAACACACTTGGTTTTTAAATAATAATCACGTTTTAAAGTACATGATTAAAAGTGCATATTTAAAAGTCACGCACCTCTACACTTGAGCTATTAAATTCAAACATATTAATTTTGCCGCACTGGGCCATATGGTTAGTGCTTGCATATGGGATGCTTGCTTGATTTATATCGCCCTCCCACTCTGGGCCATTTTTTATAAATGCTTTGAGTTCAAACCAGCCGTTAACGGCTTTACTGCAATCCATATCAACATCAAGCATCCAGTAGTGTTCGCCCCATATGTTAAGTGCTGTAACGCCAAAACCATCATTATCTACCGTTTTTTGCGCCCCGAATTCACTAGGCCATATATTAGTAGTCCAATCCATCGCGGTACCCTGCGCCTCACTGCTTTGACCTTGCTCAATACCATACCAATCTAGGTAATTATCGTTTGCTTTCCAAGGCAAAGTGGTGTTGTTTTTTAAATTGTTGTGACGAATAGGCATGGCACATTCAACGTTCGTTGTTTGGCAGTTTCTACCAAGGTTTGCATTGGCATAAGTGTGATCTATTCCACCACGAACAAACATATCTTGTCCGCTTTGTGTTAGCGCATTGATAAAAACAACGGTTCTTTGCCAATCACCGCCGTTATTAGGGAGCGAGCCTTGTAGTAATTTAGCATTTTTATGAATAGCCATGGCATCCCATGGCGCCACATTTAAATTAATCGTGCCGTTACTATTAACTGTAATAACCTCACTACTACAGCTTTTAGCATCACCCGAAAGCTCACCTTTTAATACGTTACAGTACTGCCCAGCAGCCATATCTGTTTGAACTGTTGCATTTAAAGTTGAGTCTTCTTTATTAATTGCCATATGGCCTGAGCTACCTCGCCCAAATGCAATCTGGTTATTGGTGTTATCCCACCAGTTTGTTACAACCCAGTTATCGGCAGTGTTATTTCTAAAATCAACACCACCAGCAATGTACGACCAACGATGCTCACACTTCCATTTGCTTGCAAAACATTCCAAGTTACCATTGTTGTGCACTGGCACACTTGGCCCACCTGCATCGGTATCACCATGAAAGTCATAACTCGACATGACTTTTGGGTACCCATACGGATACGCCAACATAAAGACGTTAGCTAGGTCGTATAAACGACCATCTTCAAAAGTAATTACATTACCCGCACCACCATGCCCACGTTGGTTATCATGGTTATCAACAAATACCACAGCTGATGAACTTGGCATAAAACCCCAACCTTCACCAAAATTACTTAGCCACGCAAGCGAGCCATTTCTAAATGTATTACCAAGCTGTGTACTGTATTTAAACTCAGTAACTAAACCTGTACTTAAATACTCTGAGGCATCTACCGCTTCAGTACCTTGATCTATCACCTCATGAAAAACCACTGGCGAGCCATTTATTTTTGCCATTAAACTTTGAATATCACTTGCAGCAACATGCTTAGCAGCATCAAACCTAAAGCCTTTAACTCCTAAGGCTTGTAAGTCATTAATATATGCCGCTAACGTATTTTGCACATAAGTTGAAGCGGTATTTAAATCGGCAAGCCCTACCAGCTCGCAATGTTGCACACGATAGCGGTTATTACCGTAATCTTCAGGGTTAATTGAGCAGCTTTGGTGAAAATCTTGTGGGCTATAAATAGGATATTGTTTATTACCAAAGTTATTACCGGCGGTACCAGTACCATTGCCTGCAGCCATATGGTTTATTAGGGTATCAACATATATATCTACGCCTGCCGAATTACATCGATTAACCATATCTATAAACTGCGTCCGGTTCCCGCCACGGCTTTGCAGTTGGTAGCTCACAGGTTGGTAACGAGTCCACCATTGGTTACCTGTAATATGCTCGTTAGGCGGAGATACCTGTACAGCAGCATATCCTTTAGGCCCTAAATACTGTTCACATTCTTGAGCTATATCTTGCCAGTTCCATTCAAATAAGTGCACAAATGTTGTAGGTGCAGCCATAGCTAAGCTTGGTAAAGTTAAGCCGAGGCTCAATCCTGCAGTGGTGATAATTTTATTCAGCTTCATAGTGTGTGTTCCAAGTGTTGAGCGAGTTAAACAACATACTCGACGTTATTTACAAGTGGTTAACACTAGTTTGGTGATTGATTAAATAAAAACTGAATACGTATGCATAATGGGTAAATTATCCTTTTTTACTAGGGCGTGTTGATCATTGCGGATTGAAGTTTGTTCAATCTAGGGGCGATTAAATCGCGGCGCGAGGCGTGTAACCTAGCGGGCTAAGTAAAAACCGAGCAACAAAGAGTTTATCGTCCCGAGAAAGAACCCAGAGGGCAGCGCATGTTTGGTATTTATGCTGCGTTATCGCCTATTTATGGGGAATAACCACACTACATAGGCTCTGCCTTGCCTAAAAACCAAACATACTGCTGCAAATCCAACCATCAAAGATCAACACGCCCTAAATAACCAAGCTCAATAAATAGCTTACATCTTTAAATAAAATGCTTTGCAAAGCCCGACATAATCAGCTGTGTAGGTGTTGTTTTCATCTTTTATGCAAAGCACTGATTGCTCTAATTCTGTTTTGATTGAGCTAAAGCGCATTAAGCTGCGGCTGAACACTTTACTCGGTGTGGTTTTGACTTGGCAATGCGCGCTTAAATACAGCCCTTGCTGCTGCGCCAAGGTTATAAATAACTGTGCCTCTTTGCTGGGTAAAATTAAATTAAAACGTGCTTGCTTATGCGTTAAGCGTTTAAACGCAGCAATGAGTTCTGCAAAGCTTAAACCATCGGTATGGCGAGCGGCATTGCGTGCTTCATTATCACTTTTTAAACTGTGATTAAAATAAGGTGGATTAGATATAACACAATCAAATTTAGTCTCAGCCGCAAACTGCTGTACACACTGGTGATAAATACTAATGTCTGGCCAAGGGCTTTGCTGGCAATTTTGTACAGCTTGCTGGTAGGCGGCCTTATCAACCTCAACCGCACTCACCTTTAAATCTGGCACTCGCTGTTTACACATTAACGCCAGTAACCCCGTACCTGTGCCAATATCTAATAAAGAACTTGCACCGCTTAAATCAGCCCATGCCCCAAGTAAAATACCATCGGTAGAGACCTTCATGGCGCACTGGTCGTGCTCAACCTTAAATTGTTTAAATGCAAAACCAGACATTTTTTCACCTTTTCATTCACCAAGTAGGTTTAAGTGCGTATAATTAACGGCAATTGTCCCCTATTTTTGACACTCTATGCAATTTTCTGAATTTGATCTTGATAATAAGCTACTCAATGCTATCAATAAAATGGGTTTTGAAACCCCTACTAGCATTCAACAACAAGCCATTCCTGAGGCGTTGCAAGGGCGTGATATTTTAGCGTCTGCACCGACAGGTACGGGTAAAACGGCGGCATTTTTAATTCCAGCAATTCAATATTTAATGGATTTCCCGCGTCGTGACCCGGGCTTTGCACGGGTATTAATTATGACCCCAACTCGCGAGCTTGCTTATCAAATTCATGAACAATGTGAGTTACTTGCAAAACAAACCCACTTAAAAATTGGGGTGGTTACCGGCGGTATTAATTACGGTACACACAAAGAAATTTTTGAAAATAATAACGACATTTTAATCGCCACACCTGGGCGTTTAATGGAGTATTTGGAAACTGAAAACTTCCACGCAGAAAACGTAGAAATGCTCATTCTTGATGAAGCCGACCGCATGCTCGACATGGGCTTTCGTAAAGAAATGCTGCGTATTTGTGATGAAGCTAAAAACCGTCGTCAGTGCTTTTTATTCTCAGCTACTCTTGAAGGTGACAGCGTAGAATTATTTGCAGAGCGTATTTTAAACGACCCGGCTCTGCTTGAAGCCGAATCATCACGCAAAGAAAAAGCTAAAATACATCAATGGGTTCATTTAGCCGACGATTATCATCATAAACTTGAGCTATTAGTTAACACCTTAAACGGCCCTGATGTTAGTAAAGCGATTGTGTTTGTAAAAACTCGTGAGCGCCTTGAAACCCTTATTGGTGAACTAACCAATAACGGCGTTAAAGCTGCGTGGCTACGTGGTGAAATGCCACAAGATAAACGCATGAAAGCGATGGAAAATTTCCACAGTGGCAAAACCCGCATTTTAGTCGCGACCGATGTAGCCGCGCGTGGTATTGATGTAGCTGATATAAGCCACGTAATTAACTTTGATATGCCTCGCACTGCAGATGTTTACGTACACCGTATTGGCCGTACAGGCCGCGCGGGTAAAAAAGGCATAGCGATTTCACTAATTGAAGCGCACGATATTGGCATCCTTTACAAAGTAGAACGTTACATAGAGCAGAAGCTAAAACGCCGTGTATTTAAAGGATTAGAGCCAAAACATAAAGAAGCTAAGCCACCAGTTAAAAAGCGTAAAGATCCAGTAAAAATGAAAGCGAAGAAAAAAGCCAAAGCTAAAAAGAAAAAATAGCTTTAGCTTTAATACATTTGATTGAGCCGACGTTTGTCGGCTTTTTTGTGGCTTAAAAACAGTGAGTAAGCAATTCAGAGTAATATGTAAAAACTACTTAGCTGAATAACTACTTAATAAAATATCCAATTATTTCAAATGGTTAATTTTGGAATAAAACTTGTAACCCAAGCTAGTGTATGAGTATTAAAACGCCGAGTATCGGCGCTGCTTTTTCAAAAACACTAAGGATATAGTTATGAGTCGCATTAAATTTACTATCGGTTTTATTTCGTTTTGTTGTTTATTTTTATTAGTCTCTGCTTTTAAAGTTAGTGCAGCAACGCATTTAGCAGTAGTAAGTAGTGTGGCCACACAACCTAATTTACAACAATCTATTACTCATGAGTTACGTACTAATCCAAATTTAGAATTAGAAAATTTGAACGTACAGGTCGAAAATGGCGACGTTGAACTTAATGGCAAAGCTAATAACGGTTTTGAACGTGCTCTTGCACAAAAATTTTTAGAAAATATGGATGGAGTTAAAGTAATTCGCAACAAAATTAGTGTTATTTAATACACCTCCTTCTTAACTTATTCTTCAGCGCTGCTTGCTTCTCCAACACAAGCGGCGCTTTTTATGGCCTGCACAATATAAATTCAATACAGACATAATCCCAATCCAGTTTAAATAGCTTGATTAAAAGCCTTTTCGTTTACGCACCAATCGCGACGCTCATTGCAGCTACTTATACCATTGAATCCTTTATTACTCACAGACACTTACTATATAGGGCTTGCATCAAGCTTGAGCACAAATTCGATTAACTAAGTAATCTATTTTGAGATGAGAAACCTTATCGATATAGTTTTCTAATTAAGACGCTTTTAACTTAGTTAACGCAAGGCTTTAATTACTTCAGATCATCAATTAATTATTATAAAAAAGCGCGTTTTACTTTGTAAAAACGCGCTGATAGTCAGTAACTATTTCCCAATGCTTTTACCTTCGGGGTTTTAAATTATTTACTCACCTTGTCTTGCATCAGTATTATTGTCACCCTCTTTATTTGCTGACTGCTGACTTATTTTATCGCTTATCATGGCATCGAGTTTTTCACCGCCCTTAATACCAAAATCCAGCGTACGAATAGGAAACGGAATACTTATATCAGCAGCATCGAGTGCTTGCTTTACTGCCACAACGCCTTTGTGACGCACCGTCATAAAATCGGGCTCGCCAGGGTATTTAATCCAAAACCATACCAGTAAGTTTATACTGCTATCACCAAAGCCTTCTGCGTATACAGCGGTCTCATTTTTGCGGATCACAAAGTCGAATTGATTAATTTTATCGACAATAACTTCACTGGCTTTTTCTATATCATCAGCGTAAGAAATACCTACAGGTACCTCTATTCTTCTGACCCCTAAAGTGCTGTAATTACGCAGTACATTTCTAAATAGTATTTTATTAGGAACCAGTATCAACTGCCCGTAAAAGCTCTCTATTAGTGTGTTGCGCAAGTTTATTGAATGCACTGAACCAAATACGTTATCGGTCTCGATAACATCACCCGCTTTGAACGGTTTACGAATACCCATAGCAATACCCGCAATTAGGTTTTCGGTCATATCTTGAAAAGCAAAACCAATGGCGAGACCAACAATACCTGCACCCGCAAGTAGTGACGTAACGGTACTTTTTAAGCCCATAAAATCAAGGGCAATAAAGACCCCAACACTCAGAACAATAACTTTAAAAATGGAGGCCATTAAGTCGGCAATTTGAGTTGAATCGAGCGAGCGACGTAATACTTTTTTCATTCCTTTGCCTGCAAGGCGGGCAATAAATGAAAATATAATCGCAATAATCACCGCGACTATAAAGTTAGGGATATGACTTATAACAACATCAAACCAACCGCCGAGCTTTTCTTCTATAAGTTTTTCGGCTTCTGTAATTGAGGGAATTGAGAGCATTTATTTTATACCTTAGTTTCTATTAATAACCTAAGGTTTGCAAAAATAGCGCCAGTATAAAAAAAGCCATGCAATGCATAGCTTTTTGGGTATGTGTTTAGCTGCAAATAGCGCTAAATTTAGCTTTGCTCTTCGCGCAAAAATACCGGTTCAAGTTCTTTAGTGGTTGCCTCTGAGCTAAAGTAATAACCGGCCACGGTAAACTCTTTAAGCTGACTTAATTGCGTGACTTGGTTTTCGATAAGGTAACGCGCCATCATACCGCGCGCTTTTTTAGCGTAAAAGCTAATCACTTTATATTGGCCGTTTTTACAGTCTTTAAAATGTGGCGTAATAATTTGTGCGTTAAGCGTTTTTTTATCTACCGCTTTAAAGTATTCGTTAGACGCTAAATTAACTAAGTATTGTGCATCTTGTGCCGCTAAAACGTCGTTAAGTTTATTAGCAATAATACTGCCCCAAAACTCATATAGGTTTTTACCACGGCTGTTTTCAAGCTTTGTACCCATTTCTAGGCGGTAGGCTTGCATTAGATCAAGCGGTTTTAATAATCCGTATAAACCCGAGAGTATACGTAAATGCTCTTGAGCATAATCAAGTTGCTTAGCCGTTAGGGTATCGGCATCTAAACCGCCATATACATCGCCATTAAAGGCAAGCACCGCTTGTTTAGCATTACTCGTAGTAAACGGTTGCGCCCACTCACTAAAACGTGCTGCATTAAGGCCCGCGAGCTTATCGCTAATTTTCATTAAACTACCAATCTGCGCAGGAGTTAGTTCACGGCATACTTTCATGAGCGCTTCGCTGTGCTCAAGTAATTCAGGTTGAGTGAACTTATCTGTTGCGGGTGGCGTGTCGTAATCAAGATTCTTTGCTGGTGAAATAACAGTGATCATAGTTAGCTATTGACTTGTAAATTATTTAATGTCAATTTCAACATTAAATGAGACGAAAAGCACGTTTTGTTTAAAATTATCCTACCTAAAACTCAACCGTTACCGTTTTTTCATTGATAAGGACATAAGACCTATCAAGCATTGTCACACTGTTGCAGTATAGCTATATTAAGGTAGTTTAGATTTTCTTTTAACTTGCTTGGAATGAGGAAAAGCAAATGACTAGCGCTCTACAAAGGCTTAAACAACATTCTTCTATCGTGGCCGACACGGGCGATATAGAAGCCATAAAAAAACATCAACCTGAAGATGCGACTACCAATCCATCGCTGCTTTTAAAAGCGAGCGAGATTGAAGCTTACAAACCTTATCTAGATAAAGCATGGCAATACGCTAAAGAAACCGAGCAACAGCCTGCAAAACAACTAGAGCTGGCTTGTGACTATTTTGCAGTGTTACTCGGTAAAGAAATTAGCGAAATTGTTCCGGGTTATATTTCTACTGAGGTTGATGCACGTTTATCATTTGATACCCAAGCAACAATTAATAAAGCACATACTTTACTAAGCCTTTACGAGAAAGAAGGTGTAAGCAAAGACAAGATTTTAATTAAAGTTGCCTCTACTTGGGAAGGCATTAAAGCCGCAGAACAGTTAGAAAAAGAAGGCACTAAATGTAACTTAACGCTTTTATTTAGTGATGCTCAAGCCCGTGCCTGTGCTGATGCAAACGTATTTTTAATTTCGCCATTTGTTGGCAGAATTTTAGATTGGCACGTAGCAAACGGTATGGAAAAACCAACCGACCCGCTACAAGATCCTGGCGTACAATCGGTGCGTAGTATTTTTGAGTTTTACAAACGTCACGATTACAAAACGGTTGTTATGGGCGCAAGCTTTCGTAATACCGGTGAAATTATTGCCCTTACAGGTTGCGATAAGCTAACAATTAGCCCTAATCTTTTAGAAGAGCTAGGTAAATTAGAAGACGCACAAGAATACTTACTAGAGAGCGATATTGCTAAAGAGCCAAAACCAGAGCCACTTAGCGAAGCACAGTTCCGTTGGTTACATAACCAAGATGCTATGGCTACTGAGAAACTAGCTGAAGGTATTCGCTCATTTGCAGATGCGCAAGAGCAACTAGAGGCACGCTTTAAAGCGATGTAACTAACAGCTGTTTAATGAGTTAAAAAACGTCGCTTTTAGCGGCGTTTTTTATGTCTGCGATTTACTTTAAATACTCGATTTGTCCCCATTTACGTTCTTTTTGTATTGATCTTCATCAAAATACCACCCATCAGTAACAGTTTCGTCACATTTATATTCTATTTTATTAATAGCTGTGGTATAGATACTGCCGAGGTTCAAAAAGTGGTCAATAGGAGATAATCAATGGATAGCCTAAACGAAATAATAGAGATATTAGAAGGTTCTGATACATCGAAAAAAACCTCTCAAAAAAATAAAAAAAGAAAATGGCGCGAAATAGAAGCAATAAAAGATAAGCAACGTTTGCGCAAAGAACTACAGGAGCTCGACTATTTTGCTGATAGTATTGCTATTGATGAATTAGAGTTTTAATCAACAACAGCATCTAAAAAGGCTTTCATTTATGAAAGCCTTTTTTAATACCAATTACCCTATACTTGCCAATTAATGGGCTGTGCTCCTTGCGCTATTAACAGTTCATTGGTTTTTGAAAAGTGCTGACAGCCAAAAAAGCCGCGATGCGCTGAAAGCGGTGAAGGGTGCGGCCCAGACAATACATGATGGCGCTGGCGATCAATGCTTTTACCTTTTTTTTGTGCATGTGCGCCCCACAAAATAAACACCACTCCTTGGCAATGCTCATTTATATGAGTAATTACGTTATCGGTAAATTGCTCCCAACCTAAATGTTTATGGGAATGGGCTTGCCCTTGCTCTACTGTTAGTACGGTATTAAGCAAAAACACACCTTGATCTGCCCAGCTTTGTAAATAGCCATGCTCCGGTGTAATAAAACCATTAATGTCAGTCACTAACTCTTTATAAATATTTTTAAGTGAAGGCGGGAGCTTTTTAACTTCAGGCAATACAGAAAAACACAAGCCATGCGCTTGCCCTTCTCCATGGTAAGGGTCTTGGCCTAATATAACCACTTTAATGTCGCTAAGTGGAGTTGCATCAAATGCGCTAAACACCTGTGGTTTTGGTGGATACACAGCAATACCGTTTGATCGTTTATTCGCAACATATTCAAGGGTTTGCTGCATATATACTTGACTAAGTTCGTGATTTAAAAAAGATGACCAGTTGCTCATAATTGACTCTTAATAAGTTCTCTAGATACCTCAATTTTGTCACACATTTGTGCTAACCCATCAAGCATTCTAGGGGAAAAACGATGTAATAAATCCGCGTTAACGCTAATAAATTGCTCATATTTAACCGCCGGAATTTCAGGCCATTGCTGCCAATTAACTGTAGGTATTACCCGTTTTGATTTTTCATCAGGAATAATAATAACTTGTGGCTTAGTCACTATCACGTTTTCAATGCTGATTTGTGGGTAATCTGTGTCGCTGTCGGCAAATACATTGGTTACTTGGCAGGTTTCGATTAACTGATTTATCCAGGTATTTTTTGATACCGTCATCATAGGCTCTGGCCACAGCTGATAAAACCCAGTAAGCATGGTTTTATTATGCTGCGCGGCTTTAATTGCGTTGAGCTTAACTGTAAATGCCTCAGCTACTTTTTTACTTTGCTCAATATGACCGGTTAATTGACCTAATTTTAGTATTTCCTTAGCTACGCCTTCAATAGAGCGTGGATTACTTAAATGCAATTCAATCCCTAGTCGCTTAATTTGTGCTAAATCTTCTGCCTGATTACCGCTTTTCCACGCAATGACCATGTCAGGCTTGAGCATGAGTAACTTTTCGATAGAAATGCCATTATAGCCGCCGATACGCTCAATTTTAGTCGCCTCTTGTGGGTAATCTGCGTAATCCAGCGTGCCCACTATTAGATCACCCGCCCCAATGGCATATAAATTTTCTACTATGTGTGGTGCCAAAGCCACAATACGAAGCGGCTTGTCGGCTAAGGCTTGAGGTACATAAACAGCAAACAATAACAGCCCAAGAATAATGCGTTTTAACATTAGTAATCAAAGCCTTTTAGTGCTTTTACGCCCGACTCAAACGCATGCTTTACATTACGCACTTCACTTACGGTATCGGCCAGCTCAATTAAGGTACGGTGCGCAGCACGGCCAGTAATAATTACCGATTGCATTGCAGGTCGGTTGTTAATTGCAGCAACCACTTCCTCAAGGTCGATATAGCCATAGGTCACCATATAGGTGAGCTCATCGAGTAATACCACATCGATACTGCTGTCGCTTAGCATCCGCTTTGACTCTTGCCATGTTGCTTGTGCTGCCGCAGTATCGGCCTCTTTATTTTGCGTATCCCATGTAAAACCTGTGTTCATAACAGCAAATTCAACTCCAGCTCCTTGTAGTAAATTACGCTCACCACATTCCCATGTACCTTTAATGAACTGACATACCGCGGCCTTTTTACCATGGCCAACACAGCGTGCAACCACACCAAAACCAGAGGTTGATTTACCTTTGCCATTACCAGTAATAACCTGAAAAATGCCCTTTTCTTGCTGTGCCGCCGCTACTCGAGCATCAACTTGTTCTTTTACTTTTTGCTGGCGCTGTTGGTGCTTGTCGTTTGTTGATTCAGTCATTGTTATGTCCTTGGTAAATTTTAATAATTTGTTCAATGTTTAAATGTGTTTGGCACATTTCAGCGAGGCGTTCTAGCTGGCGCTCGCGATGCTCATTGATGCTGATACCACTAATTTCACTGTCTGGTTTTAGCCACTTTAATAGCAGCTCTGTAGCGGCTGCGTTGTCAAATAAGCCATGTAAATAAGTACCAGCAATAGCATTATCATCACTAATAAAACCATCAGTTTCAAAGCCATTTGGGTGTTTATTAAAGCGAATAAGTGGTTTGTTGAGCGCTTGACCTTTACTGATCCCAGCATGTATTTCGTAACCCTGACAAGCAACCTGCTGCTGGTTTAAATTGAGTATTGCGTTTACTTGGCTTAGCACTTTTTGCTCACCTAAAATGGTATTAAAATCACTAAGCGCTAACCCAGCTATTTGCCCTAATGATGATTCCACCGCATTAGGGTCACAAATCGTATTACCTAACATTTGCATACCGCCGCAAATACCCAGTACTTTGCCACCATAGCGTAAATGGCGTTTTATTTGCTGATCCCAGCCTTCATTTTTTAAAAATACCAAATCGCTAAGTACATTTTTACTGCCAGGCACAATAATTAAATCAACGGATGGAATCGCCTGAGTATGGCGCACATAGGTTATATTTATATTGGGGTGTAATCGCAGTGCATCAAAATCGGTATGATTACTAATATGAGGCACTAGCAGCACCGCAATATTAATGCTGGCCTCGGTCACATTATTATCTATGGCAACGGCATCTTCGGCATCAAGTGCTAAATCGTGTAGGTAGGGTAACACCCCTAACACAGGTTTACCTGTGTACTCTTCAAGCCAATCTAACCCGCCTTGTAATAGGCTAATGTCACCACGAAAACGGTTAATCACAAAGCCTTTTACCCGTGCTTGCTCTGATTCGCTTAATAGCGCCAAAGTCCCTACTAGGTGAGCAAACACACCCCCTTTATCAATATCAGCAATAATAATAACCGGGCAATCGACCTTTTCGGCGTAGCCCATATTGGCGATATCGTTTGCGCGTAAGTTAATTTCAGCTGGGCTACCAGCCCCTTCAACCAACAATAAGTCAAAGCGTTTAGCTAAACGATTATGCGAGGTTAATACCGCTTCCATAGCCACTTTTTTATAGTCATGGTAAGAGTCGGCTTCCATATTGCTAATAGCCCTACCATGAATAATAACTTGCGCGCCGGTATCACTATTGGGTTTGAGTAATATCGGGTTAAAGTCTATTTCAGGTGCAACTTTTGCCGCAACGGCTTGTAATGCCTGTGCTCTACCAATTTCACCGCCATCATGAGTTACGGCACTATTAAGCGCCATATTTTGCGGTTTAAACGGCGCAACATTAACACCTTGATTAGCAAACACTCTGCAAAGTGCTGCAACCAGGGTACTTTTACCCGCATCTGAGGTAGTGCCTTGTACCATTAGTGTTTTCATTATTGAACCACCAGCTGACGCTTACGAAAATACAATATACTTAAAAAGAATAGACTGCCGATAGCCGCCGTGATCACCCCGATTGGCAACTCTTGATTACTTAATAGTGAGCGAGCGAGCACATCGACCCACACCATAAATATTCCCCCGACTAATCCGGTCATTAATAATCCAACGCGGCTACCTTGAGAGATAAAAAAGCGCACTATGTGTGGCACCATCAAGCCAACAAAACCAATACCACCACAGTTGGCAACTAACACGGCCGTGATCAACGAGCTTAAAATAAGCATTAAAATTCTAAAACGATGTACTCTTACGCCAAGCGTTGTCGCACTTTCATCGCCTAACAACATGGCATTAAGCTGGCGCCTAAAACCCAACATGATTATTGTACATACCATAATGACTAAGACAGGTAACAGCAGCGACTGCCACTGTGCTTTAGCAAAACTACCTAAAGTCCAAAATAAAATAGCCGCGACTGCTTGTGGATCGCTCCAATAAAGTAACAAACTAGTAAAAGCACTAAATAAAAATGATAAGGCTACCCCCGCCAATAACATCGATTCAACTTGGGCATTACGCTGGCTGCCAGCAATTAAAATTAATAATCCCATCGCCACTAAACTACCGGTTAATGCCGCCCCAGATAGCGCAATACCCGCCCCAGCTCCCACAAAAGACATTAGTATAACCACACCTAATGAAGCGCCGGACGAAATACCAAATAAATAAGGATCTGCTAAGGGATTACGGGTGACTGTTTGTAGTATTAAACCTGCAATCGCTAAGCCACTACCGGCTAAAAAAGCCAACAAAGTACGTGGCATTCTTAATTCAATAATAATACGGCTGGTAAATGAAGCCTCGTTTGAAAAGGTTAAGCTTTGATATACATCTGCGAGCGACGTGGGTGCCGCACCAAAACTCAGTGCAATAAATAAACTTAATAGTGCGCATAGTAGCGCAGCGATTAATGCAACGGTATGGTTAGAAAAAACCGTCATATTATTGGTATCCATAATAATAAGTAATATGAGGAATAGCCTCACCCGAAGCTGCTGATTGAGGGTGAGTGCTCACTTGTGCACAAACGCCAAACACCTCATCCAGCATCTGCTCAGTGACCACTTTATTTGGCTTACCTGCATCAACAACTTTTCCATTTTTAATAACCACTAACTCATCACACATAGCAGCAGCTAAATTTAAGTCATGAAATGACGCAAATACCGTAATACCTAAAGATTTAGCCAGCTCCATCAGTTGAATTTGATATTTCACATCAAGGTGACTAGTTGGTTCATCCATAATAAGAAGTTGCGGTTGCTGCACAATAGCGCGGGCAATAAAGGCTCGTTGCTTTTCACCGCCAGATAGCGAATCAAATAATTGAGTACTATGAGATTCAAGCCCCACATGGCTAATAGCCTGAGCTATTTTTTGTTTATCTGCTTGGGTGGTCGAACTGAATAGCGTTTTATGTGGCGTAAGCCCTAGAGCCACAACATCGAATAACGAGAGGTTAAATTGCGACGGTGTTTCTTGTAGCACAACGGCAACTTGCTTGGCGTAGTCTTCGCTTTTTAGTTGCCAAATATCGGTGTTATTAAATTTAACCTCTCCCGCTGACGGCTGATTAAATCGATACAAGCACCGCAGTAAACTCGATTTTCCCGCACCATTAGGACCAATTAAGCCAACAAACTTGCCACGCTCAATACTCAAATTAATATGCTCAAGGATTAAGGTGCTACCCACTCGCCAAGAGACATTATTAACGGTTAGAAGTGCAGTTTTTTTAGCGGTTTGAGTGTGCAAAAAATTATCCTAGGCAGGGAAAACCCACACTCAGTACCACAAGTACCAAAAAGAAAATGAGTTAACCCGCTCGTTATATGAAGTTTTAAGGCACTTGTATCTGACTTACAGTAAAACTGATTACAGTTACGGGTATAGTTGAGGAGTTTCACCTCATTCCAAATGCTTGGCTATTATGCGCAGATAAGTAAATAATTTAAAGCAAAAAAAACCGCACTCAGCTGAGTGCGGTTAAAAGGGAGTGTTTTAACTAAGTATTAGTTAAAACTTATATTCCATACCTAAACCTAGGTAATCTTGGTCAACGTTGTTGTCCATATCAAAACTTGAGTAAAAGCCAAACACCTTAAGATTTTTGTTTAGCTTGTGGTCAACACCTACCGATACTGCACTTTTATCATCGCTGTCATCAAAATCCATTGTTTGATATTGCACTTTAAAAGTGTTGCTACCCATTAGGTAAGCTGCATTCACTAAGTAACCGTCAGCTTCAGCGCTACCGTCTACTTTTTCTTGTGTTTGGTACATTGCACCAAGTCTAAAGTCTTCAATTTTACCTTGAACTGTTGCACGTACTACGTCGTAACCATTTACTTCACTATCAGCAGCAACAGCAGCATATACAGCGCTCTTTTTAAGGCCAGCATCACCATAAGTTAACGCCACTGAGTAACCATTTTTGGCATCTTTATCATCTTCTGCAATAAATGAAGCTAATACTTTAAAGCCTTCATATGAGTTTGAAGCGTAAGATACTGAGTTACCTAAGCGGTTTTCACCTTTAAAAGTGTTTTTAATATCACCTTCAAGGTCATTAAATAAATCAAGTTTACCTTGCGCCTGCTTTAACGCTGTATCGTTACGGCCTATTACTACCTGACCAAATGAACCTTTAAAACCTACATATTGATTACGTGCTGAAATATTATCTTTATCGCCTTTTGAGTCAGCATCCGACACATCAACCTGAAATTCAAACTTATAAACAGCTTCTAAACCGTCTGAAATTTTTTCAGACCCTTTAAGTCCGAAACGAGATGCATTACTTTTAATTTCAGTAAACGACCCTTCACCATCGTCAGATGATTGAACAGTTACATTCGCTTTACCGTAAATGTCTACTTCTGCAAGCGCATTAAAAGATAAACCACTAAGTAAGGCTAAGCATAAGCTCGATTTTGCAAATTTCATGTTATTTCCTCGATAATCACAATAGACTAATTTTTAAAACAGCAGCAGTGTGTCACCACTAAATGACAAAAATATTACAAAGGACACATTTTTGTCTTTTTAAGTTAATAAAACTGCATTAAATCTGAAATCAAAATAACATCTAAAATATACCGCTTAACGACTACTTACTTTGTTTCAATAAACTCGGTGTCATTTGCGACAGCAAATTAACCAGAGTTTCTATTAACTCTTTCTGTTCGTTATCTCTATGATAGGCAACAAATACATCTCTTGACGTATTTTCTACCCCTTTTACATGAAAAAGTTCGCCTTTTTCTAAATGATCTTTAACTAATACCTGTGGAATAAACGCACTACCGCCACATTGCAGTATTAAATCAAGCGCTATACGTCCGGTACTGGTTCTAAAATAAGGCGGCGTTTTACCGGTAAATTGACGGGCATGCCAAAGAGAAAACGTAGTTCCCCAATCAACATAAACATATTGATTATCAAAAAAGTTATCGCCTGTTGCGGTGTCGTAGCCACTAACCGGAATAATAGGTAGTTCACAAATTCGTTCAACAACGAGTTCGTCTACTTTTGGTGGATCAAATAAAATGGCTAGATCAAGGGTGCGCTCTAATAGTAATCGAGTGCTCTCTTGTTGTGCTTTTACCTCTGCCACCAAAGATACACCGGGCATAGCCGATACTATATTTGTAATACCAAACTGTAAAAACGCATCCCAAATATTAGGAGTCCCAGCCAAGCTGATTTGCTTATGCATATTATCTGCAAGTGCAACATCCACTTTGGCCCTTTGCATTCCAGTAATAATCATTTGAGCATGCGGCAACAAGCGCTCACCAGGGGCGGTGAGTTGAATATTATTGCGCTGGCGAATAAATAAATTTACGCCTAAGCCCTGCTCTAATTGACGAATTCGAAAACTCACTGCAGACTGCGTTATGTATAGGTTTTCTGCCGCTTTACCAAAATGGCGAGTACGCACCACTTCAACAAATGTTTTTAATAAATCTATGTCCAATTTTTTATCCTCACGATAAAAATTTTTTGTTTAAAAAAATAGCGATTATGTACCATACTCCAGCTAATAATTGGTATGAGGGTACAGCTATGAGCAATGATATTTCACTACTTCGTCAAGCATTTGTTAGTCAACGTCAGTTTTATGATGATCAAAACTTTCCACGCGGATTTAGTCGCAGCGGACACTTTACCCTGTTAGAGGCAAGTATTTTAGAACAGCACGGTGTTGTTTTAAAAAGCTTGTATAACAAAGCAGTTGAGCCACAAAACGAACATCAGCAACAATTTTTAAATGCGGTTAGTGGCATAGTAGAGCCAAGCAACCCCATAGAGCGAGCATGGGTTAAATACTTAAAGTTAACAACCTGCAAAACAAAATTTCATACATTATTTGGTCGCTCAAAAATTTCAGGGCCAACACCAATCAGTCAAGATTATTACTCTGAGGCAGACAATCTATAAGTCATTACAATAGTTGCTTTTTGGCGTTTTAGCAGTTACAACTTGTATAAGCAAACATTTTTGCAAAATTTAAACAGGCTGCCACGTGACGCACAGAATACTTATTGTTGAAGACACCCCCACTATTGCGCGAGTGCAAAAGCATATCGCGCAAAAAATTGGCTATGAAGTTGATATTGCCCAGTCGCTGGCTGAGACTAAAGAGCTAATAAGTAAACATGCTTATTTTTGCGCAGTCGTTGATTTTATATTGCCTGATGCCCCGAAAGGGGAAGCGGTTCCCTGCACGATTGCAGCAGATATCCCTACCATTGTTATGACTGGCAATATCGATAATCAAACTCGCGACACCGTCGAAAAGTACCCTATTATTGATTACATTATCAAAGGCAATAAACAAGCTTACGAATATTTAGAAAAGCAGCTTTATCGCCTACCTCGCAATAAGCAAGTTAAAGTACTGGTTGTTGATGACTCAGCGTCTACACGCCAATATATTTGTAATTTATTAACACGTCATAAATACCAAATATTACAAGCAGCCGATGGCCTAGAGGCACTTAAAGAGCTTGAAAATACCCCTGACATCTCTGTGATTATCATAGATAAAGAAATGCCTAATATGGGCGGTATTGAGCTGTGTAATGAAATTAGGCGCATTTATAGTAATGACGAAAAAGCTATTATTGGTATCTCAGGCGCTACATCGTCTAATTTGTCTGCCTTATTTTTAAAAAATGGGGCAAATGACTACTTGTATAAACCTTTTAATAGTGAAGAATTTTACTGCCGGTTAAGCCAAAACGTCGATATGCTAGAGCATATCGAAACTATAAAGCGCCAAGCCAATACTGACTATTTAACTAAACTCCCTAATCGCCGTTACTTTTTTGAAGAGGCTAATAAGTCATTAAAGCAGTTTAAAAAAGCAAAAGCACCAGCCATGTTAGCTATGCTTGATATTGACCATTTTAAAGCTATTAATGATACCTATGGCCATGATGCCGGAGATGAAGTGCTTAAAGGGCTTGCGATATGCTTTAATAAATATTTTGAAAACCAATTGGTTGCCCGTTTAGGCGGAGAAGAATTTGCGGTATTTTTTACTGAGCTAACCGAACAGGAAGCGCTAAAACGACTAGAGAGCTTCAGGCTTTTTATTGAGCTTAACAGTCATGAATTCAGTCAAGCAAACATCAAGTTTACGTTATCGATAGGCTTCAGCCACAGTGAAACCTATCAAATTGACGAACTATTAAAACAAGCCGACTTAAAGCTCTACAAAGCCAAAGAGTCGGGTCGTAATAAAGTGGTTTAGTTTTTAAACCACACCAGAGGCTACAATGGCCGCTTTTCTGCGTTTTCGCGATTGATGGTATGAGTCCCAACTAAAAATAGCCAATGCACTCCAAATACACGCAAAGGTAATTACGCGCTCAGCATCAAACACCTCACCATAAAATACCACCGCTAAAATAAACATTAGGCTAGGCCCTATATACTGAAAAAACCCTAACGTTGTATATTGCAAACGCTTAGCCGCGCCGGTAAAACACAGCAGTGGCAGCGTAGTTACTATGCCCGCGCTCACCAATAATACATTGGTTAGCCAATCATTCCCTGGTAAATTTGACGTTTCAGTCGGTACCATTAGCCACCAATAGGTAAGCGCCACGGGTAACAATATTAATGCCTCAATTAAAATCCCAGGCAGAGCATCAACTTGTAGCTTTTTACGTAATAGGCCATATAGTGCGAAAGATGTTGCTAATGAAAACGCTACCACGGGGAATGAGCCAAAACTAATTAGCTGTAACAACACGCCTGTAAAAGCTAAAGCAACAGCAGCACCTTGCAACTTACGTAATCGCTCGTTTAAAAACACCATACCAAGCAACACATTCAATAGAGGATTAATGTAGTAACCTAGGCTGGCATCCAACATGTGATTGTTATTGATGGCCCAAATAAACAATCCCCAGTTAAACCCTAGTAAGGTCGAGGTAACAACTAACATCAAAATAAGTTTAGGTTGGATTAAAATGCGTTTAATTTTATCCCAGTAGCTGAGCACACTCACCACCACAATAAGAAACACCACTGACCAAATAACACGGTGCATTAAAATTTCAAATGCTGACACATGTTGGATCATCTTAAAATAAATGGGTGCGAGGCCCCACATAAAAAAAGCGAGGCAGGCAAAAATAGCGCCCTTTCGCTGCTCGGTATCAATCGACATAGTAACCACTTGGTGATTTAAAAGGCCGTCAGTTTACCCCCCTCTCACTTTTTAGCCAACTAAATACGTGCCCGTTCCAAAAGCAATTTGTACTGACTGCTCATTGTGTAACTCCATTCGGCACACACATACTTTATTTCCTGAGCGAATCAGCTTAGCGCTAGCAATAAAAACCTCGCCTTTGCCTGGACGTAAATAGTCGGTGCGTAAATCTATAGTCCCCAGTGTGGCTAGCCTTTTATGTACACTGGGTAAATCTGCATCGTCTAGTTTTCCGATTACACTGGCAGCAGCAAGCATTCCACCGACATTATCAAGTACCGCCGAAATAACTCCGCCATGGAGAATTTTTTGCGCGGGGTTGCCTATTAATACATCTTGCCAAGGAAAGGAGATTTTAGCTTGTTCAGTACTAAGTGACTCCACCGCTATTTTTAAAAATTGGTTAAAAGGCATATTATTAACAAACAACGCCCCAACTTGTTCAATCAACATTTCTTTATTCATTATTATTCTCTATGTTTAAAGGTGGTACGATGAGTAAAGCACAACTTAAAGCTGTTGTAACCTCCTCGATTATCATTACCGATGTTTACACCAAATAATGAAAGCTAAAGACATCCTGATAAAAAACCACTAAAATAGCGCCGATGAATACACTAACTCCCTCTCCAAATACGCTGGTGCGTAAACCTGAAACTGTACTCAAACAAGTGTTTGGTTACAGCGAATTTCGCGACGGTCAAAGTGCAGTAATCGATGCTGCGATTAACGGCCAAGACTCGTTAGTATTATTGCCTACCGGTGGTGGTAAATCGGTGTGTTACCAAATACCCGCACTAGTATTAGAGGGGGTAACCATTGTTATCTCTCCGCTCATTTCTTTAATGCAAGATCAAGTAACTCAGTTGCAAGCTCTAGGCGTAAAAGCCGCTTATATAAATAACAGCTTAGCCCGTGAAGAACAGCAGTTAGTCTATCAGCAGTTGCATCAGGGGCTAATAAAATTACTTTATGTTGCCCCAGAGAAAGTACTACAAAGAGAATTTTTAGAGCGCTTATCGCATTTAAATGTCAGTTTGTTTGCTATTGATGAAGCACACTGTGTTTCTCATTGGGGACATGACTTTAGACCTCACTATTTTAGGTTAAATGAATTAAAGCAACGCTTTACACATGTACCTATGATGGCACTCACTGCCACCGCTGATAAAGCCACCCGCTTTGATATTGTTGAGCAACTCAAGCTACAGCAGCCTTATATTCATACCGGCAGCTTTGACCGCCCTAATATTCGTTACACCATAGAAGAGAAATTTAAACCTATGGTGCAATTACTGCGCTATTTGAAAGAGCAAAAAAATCAAAGTGGCATTATTTATTGCACCAGTCGAAAGCGGGTTGATGATATTGCTGAAAAGCTTGCCGATGCAGGCCTTAATGCGGCTGCTTATCATGCGGGAATGAGTAACGAACAGCGTCAATTTGTGCAAACCGGGTTTGCCCGCGACGATATTCAAATTGTGGTTGCCACCGTTGCCTTTGGTATGGGAATTAACAAGCCTAACGTACGTTTTGTATTACATTACGACATTCCAAAAAGTATTGAAGCGTATTATCAGGAAACCGGTCGCGCTGGACGTGATGGACTCGCTGCAGAAGCCATTATGTATTTTGACCCCGCTGATATAGGTCGGGTTAGACGCTTTTTTGAAGATATTGACGATGAACAACGCCGTCGTGTAGAAGAGCAGCGTTTTAATGCCATGGCCAGTTTTGCCGAAGCGCAGACTTGCAGACGTCAAATATTATTAAACTACTTTAGTGAATACCAACGAGAGCCGTGCGGTAACTGCGATATTTGCTTAAATCCACCAAAAAGCTTTGATGGCACACTGGTGGCCCAACAAGCTCTTTCGTGTGTGTATCGGGCACAGCAACGATTTGGTTTAGGTTACATTGTAGAGTTATTACGCGGCGCAAATACCAGCCGCATTCGTGATAACAACCATCATGAACTCAGCACCTATGGCATAGGTAAAGATAAAAGCAGTGAGTTTTGGCTCAGTATTTTACGCCAACTTATTCACCAAGGGCTACTAAGCCAAGATATAACCCAAGGCGCATCACTACGGCTTACCGAAGCTGCACGCGCTATTTTAAAGAGTGAGTATGCGCTACAACTGGCTGAACCACGCCTACAAGCTAAGCACGTTTATCAGGATAAATTAGCGCAGTTTAATTACGATAAAAAGTTATTTGCTCGCCTACGTGCATTACGTAAAGAATTAGCCGATGCCGATGACGTACCCCCTTATGTAGTATTTAACGATAAAACGCTGGCCGAAATGGCGCAGCTTATGCCTACCAACGACAGTGAATTTTTAAAAGTGTCGGGGGTTGGTTTTACTAAATTAAACAAATATGGCGGTGAGTTTTTAACCGCAATTCGACATTATCTAGCAACGCAATAAGCCCCTTATGACCGAACTTGAATACGATCACATACATCAATGCATTATTGTTAAACCAACAGAGTTGCCGCACGATGAAGACTTTGAGTTATGGGGAACGTTTTTTTTGCACAGCGATGAAATTAGCATTAGTGAATTTGCAGCTGGGGCTGATCGTCACCAACTGCGTTTTAACTATGCTAACCACACTTTTAATTTAAATTTTGAGCATTACAGTCAAAGTGTGTGGATTAACGGCGAAGGTCAAGATGCCGACAACCTATTGGCAGCGTTAACATTTTATTTAAGCTAAGGCCACGTCTATTTATCGCTAATACCTTATAATTGCTATAAAAAATAAACTAAATTGGCACTTTTACTTACATATTAATAACAATGATGTAAGCTAAGAGTAAGTGTTTTATTTTGCAAAATAGCGCTAAAGAGGGTCAATGCTAAATAGAAAATGGATTGCACGTAGTTGTTTTAGCTTTTCTATTTTGAGTATGTTTATGCTCAGCGTTTGCGCGCAAGAAACGCCACTAGCCCAAAGCTGCCAAAATGACGATTCATTGAAAACTTCTGAAATTAACTTGCGTCGACAAATCGAGTCTCAACCTCCATCGCTTACAACAAATAGTAACGCTAAAATTGCCTCAATTAATCTTAAACAACTTAATGTTTTTAATACCGAACTCGAAGCTGAAAACAACGCACTGTTTCGCTTTGCTAATCGTGCACATATACAAACTGAGCCTGAGGTTATTAAAAGCATTTTATTGTTTAAAGCGGGTGATACTTTTAATCAAAAAACCTTGGCTGAATCAGAGCGGCTACTGCGTAAACAAAACTATTTATATGACGCACAAATTGTTGCCAACGAAAACTGCGATGGCGATGTTGATGTAACCGTGGTGACTCGCGATTTGTGGACTTTGCTACCCGAGCTTAGCTTTAGCCGCAGTGGTGGCGAAAATAAATCAAGTATCGGCTTTCGCGAGTCTAACTTATTTGGTTGGGGCAAACGATTATCGTTTGCTCGCAAAACCGACAGTGATCGTAATGGCTATTTATTTGTTTACGATGATCCAAATATCCTATCAACACGCTACAGAGGTCGTATAGAGTATGCCGATAACAGTGACGGTAAAAGTCACTTAGTTGAGCTTACTTACCCATTTTACGCCATTGATACACCCTATAGTTATGGTGCCCTGAGTTACTCTACCCAGCGAGAAGAGGCCCTGTATCTTAGGGGCGATAAATTTAGTGAGTTTGAACAGACCACCGATCTAAATCAGGTATTTTTTGGTCACTCTAAAGCCCTTAGCCAAAACTGGACACAGCGCTTGAGCCTAGGTTATATCGATGAGCAACAAACATTTAAAAGCATCGATGAAACCACTGTGCCGCTAGCTGAAAATAGGCAGCTTAGTTATCCTTATGTAAGCGGCCACTGGTTTGAAGATAACTTTATAAAAGTGCGTAACTTTGACAGTATTTACCGTACCGAGGATTTAAATTTAGGTTGGAATATAAAAGCTACGCTGGGTTATTCTGATGAATCAATTAGTAACGACGATAGCCGCGCTATTTACTCGTTTAACTTTAACAAAGCACATTTTAGTGGTGATAATACGCTATGGCGCTTTCACGCAGATATTCAAGGTTATTGGAATAAAGAACAAAAACAGCTTGAAAACTTAATCACCACCAGCCAAATTCAATATTATTTAAATACCAGTATTGATCAGTCTTGGTATGTAAAAGCCAGGCTACAATACGCAAAAAACCTCACCAACGATAAGCAGCTCACTCTCGGGGGCGAAACCGGTTTACGCGGTTACCCTATTGAGTTTCAACATGGCGATCGGAGTTTTTTAGTCAGCTTAGAAAAGCGCTACTATTGGGAGTATGACTTACTACAACTGTTTAAAGTGGGAGGCGCAGCCTTTCTAGATGTAGGTCGCGCATGGTATAACAATGACTCGAATACCCTGTATCAAATTGAAAACACACCTGTACTTAAAAATGTTGGACTCGGTTTACGCCTTGCGCCAAGTCGCGCCAACGCGGGTACTATGATACACCTTGATATTGCCGCGCCACTAAATAAATATAACGATGTTGACTCTGTACAGTGGCTACTGAGCGTTAAAAATTCTTTTTAAATCACTACTGCGCACAAAGCTAACACGTTACACTTTGCGCCTATCATTATTGTGAGAATACGTTTTGGAATTAATCTCTCTTTTAGAGCTTGTGAGCACACAATATAAGCTAATCGTAACCGTGATTGCACTGTTGAGCTTTCCGTTATTGTTAAAGCTCACTAAAAAATTACTCGAAAAAGCCATTAGAGGTAAAATCGATTTACACAGAAAATACCGAGCAGAGTTACTATTAAAAATAATACTCGCCTTTGTTATGTTGTGTTTAGTTTTAGTTTTTTGGGGAATAGAGCTGCGTGGTTTATTAGTATTAGGCTCTTCCTTATTTGCCATGTTAGGCGTTGCGCTGTTTGCGGCTTGGTCATTATTGAGCAACTTAACTGCTTTTTTACTCATGTTTATACAAAATGACTGCCGTGTAGGCTATTGGGTTAGAATCGTGGATGGGGCCAATGCCATTGAAGGGCGCATTATTGAAATGGGGCTGATGAATGTATTACTCGAACACGTTGATGGACATAGAGTGATTTACCCTAATAATCTATTTGTTACCCGTCCCGTGTTAGTACTCAATACAGAGCCAAAACCAACAAAAGCGCCTAAAATTAAACGAATTATTGGCCCAAAGCCACGTAATTAAATAACAATATAAAAAAGCCGCTTCAGCTAATAAACTTAAGCGGCTTTTTTAATTCTTACGGGTGAAGTTAATTATTTAGCTCAGCTGTTTTCAGTTCATCATCTAAATCACTTATTTCACCAATAAAGCTTTCAAGCTGTTGCTCTACCAAACTATTTGAGTGAGCAAAGTAAGCAATATGAAACACAGCATCGCCTTCATTTACTAAAGGCATGGTTTGCTGACCAATAATAATGCCACTACGTGGAGCAAGCAATTCAAGCTCAGAATCGCCAAGCGGACTACTTATGTATGCCAGTATTTGCCCTTTAGTGACACGTTCACCTAACGATACTTGCGCTCTTACTATACCGTCAACCTCAGCTCGTACCCAACTTGTTGAACCTGCAATAACCGGCTCAGGTAGTTTTTTAGGGCGCTTACCACGCATCATTTTTAAATGACGCATAACATAATCAACCCCTTGTACACCCGCTGCAATCGCAATCGGGTCAAAGCGCAACGCTTCACCTGCTTCGTAGGTAATAACGGGTATACCCAAATTAGCCGCTTCACTGCGCAATGAGCCATTGCGTAACGACGCATCAATAACCGCAGGTGTGCCAAAAGCCTTAGCCATTTGCGCTGTAGCTTCATCGGCTAAATTAGCGCGTATTTGCGGTAAGTTAGTACGATGAATCGCACCCGTATGCAAATCTATAATATGCGTACAATGCACAGCGACTTGGTTAAAAAACATATACGCCATACGACCTGCTAACGAACCACGTTCAGAGCCAGGAAAACTTCGATTCATATCACGGCGATCGGGCAAGTAACGAGATTTATGAATAAAACCAAATACATTCACAATCGGCACCGCTATTAATGTGCCACGCAACTGGTTAGGATCGATCTTAGCCAGTAACTGGCGCACAACCTCAACCCCATTAAGCTCATCGCCATGTATTGCCGCACAGACCATCAATACAGGGCCTTCCATTACACCGTTAACCACTTCAATAGGAATATTAAGCGGTGAATGGGTATAAAGCTTTGCAGCTTCTAGTGCGAGTGTTTTACGTTCACCTACACCAATGCTTTCACCTAATAGGGTGAAAGGTCGGTTAATTTTAACCTTTGCCACGAGTTGCTGTTCCTTTCACTGAGGCCGTTTTTTCAATAAAGTCAATCACCATACCCGCAATATCTTTACCAGTTGCCACTTCAATCCCTTCTAGACCTGGCGATGAATTTACTTCCATAACCAAAGGGCCGCGAGATGAACGGAGTAAATCAACGCCAGCAACGTTTAAACCCATTGCTTTTGCTGCAGCAACCGCTGTTTTACGTTCTTCTGGGGTAATACGTACCAGTGTAGCGCTACCACCACGATGAAGATTAGAGCGGAACTCGCCCTCTTGTGCTTGGCGTTTCATCGCAGCAATCACTTTATCGCCCAATACAAAGCAACGAATGTCTGCACCACCGGCTTCTTTAATGTACTCTTGCACCATGATATTGGCTTTTAAACCCATGAATGCTTCAATAACACTTTCAGCTGCTTTACGTGTTTCAGCCAATACCACACCAATACCTTGAGTACCCTCAAGTAACTTAATAACGACCGGTGCGCCGCCTACCATTTCTAATAAATCTTTTACGTCATCGGGCTTGCTGGCAAAGCCTGTAACCGGCATACCCACACCTTTACGCGATAGTAACTGCAAAGAACGTAATTTATCGCGAGAGCGAGAAATAGCTACTGATTCATTAACAGGGAACACCCCCATCATTTCAAATTGGCGTAATACAGCACAACCATAAAATGTAACCGATGCACCAATACGTGGCACGATAGCGTCGAAATCTTTTAGGTTTTCACCACGATAATGAATTTCAGGTTGCTCTGAGTTTATGTTCATGTAAGAGCGTAACGCATCAATTACTTTCACTTCATGTCCACGCGCCTCAGCAGCTTCGATTAGGCGACGCGTTGAATATAATTTTTTGTTACGAGATAAAATACCAATTTTCATCATTAAAGCCTTAACTAAATGATGTTGAGCAAGCAGATATAATTATGTTTGCTACTCAACGAATTCTTATAATAAATGTGATAAAGCCGGATCAACGACTATGCGATTTTCCATTGCTGTGCGCCCTAACAACATTCTAAACTTCATAGACGCACGACTTGTTAATGTAATTTCTATTGGCCAACTAAATTCGCCGGCATGTAATGTAGTTTCAATAAAGTAACGCAATTCTTTTTGGCCACTAGAGCTGGTAACGTACTTCATCTTTTTAACTTTGGCATTGCAGGTAATTTGCGTTTGCTCGTCTTCTTGCAATGGTTGGGCTGTAAATTTAACCCATTTTTCGCCATCGACTTCGTATTCTTCAATATTAATTGCATGAATACAGGAAGTACGCGCACCAGTGTCTATTTTTGCTTTAATTTGCTCGATGCCTAGCTCGGGTAAACTTAACCACTCACGCCAACCAACTGTTATTTTTGTCGTCATAAATGTGCCCTTAGTAAAAAAAGTGTTTTATACGCTACAGCCAACAAAACACCAACAAAATAAATTCATCTACTCGATAAGCCGATTTGATTGACCTTTTAAGTTAACTCGTTTAACAATGCACCCCTAACGTATGCACTTAACCATAGGCTAAAAAACAATTTTTTGTTGATTAACTCTACAAAGTAAAGCTAAGTTAAATACATTACAGTCAACTGTATTAAAAATATACTATCTATGAGAAATTATTATGATCAATGGCTTACTTCATGCGCTTATTCTTGATGAACAAGGCGGGGCTCGCCCAATAGAAAACAGTAAACAGTTACACCAATGGCAACCTACTGATGGAAAGCTGTGGGTGCATATGGATTACAGTCAAAAAGAAGCCGTTGATTGGTTAAAAAACTGCGGCCAATTAAACGACTACGAACTTGAATCACTCACCGCAGATGAAACACGTCCTCGCATTACTCCTACAATGAATGGCCATATGCTGTTTTTACGTGGAATCAATTTAAACCCAGCGCAAAGCCCTGAAGACATGGTGTCTATTCGCCTATTTATTAATAAAGACGTGGTGATCACTACCCGTAAGCGCCGATTATTATCAGTGCAAGATATTCTAACCTCGTTAAATAATAATGAGGGGCCAAGCAGTATTTCTGAACTAGTGTGTAGCTTAGCGCAAAAGCTCACTTCACGTATGCAAACGGTAATAGATGAACTAGATGAAAGCTTAGATGATTTTGAAGAAGAAATTGATGAGCCTAGTAAAAAGTTTGATAACCAAGGCTTGTCGCAACTTCGCCGCCAAACAATCGCGCTAAAACGTTACTTAAAACCGCAAAAAGAAGCGCTCAGCAACATGGTTAATAATCATTACCCATGGCTGTTTGACGATGATAAAGCCAAGCTAAATGAAACCACCAATTTACTTATTCGCTATTTAGAAGAGCTCGATAGTTCAATAGAACGTGCACTCGTTATTCAGCAAACCATTACTAACCAAGTGTCTGAGCAATTAAATCAGCGTATGTATGTGATGTCTGTGGTGGCTGCTTTATTTTTACCACTGGGATTTTTAACTGGGTTATTGGGGGTCAATGTTGGCGGTATACCTGGCACAGATAGTCCCTATGCATTTACCGCATTTGTGGTGTTTTTGGTTGTTTTGACTGGTGGGATTGGTATTTACTTTAAAAATAAAAAGTGGCTGTAATTACAATACAGATCCAATAAGACACAAAAAAGGCGAACATAATTGTTCGCCTTTTGCATTGGTAACCCTTACTCTTGAAAGTAAGTGCCCCAACCGTCGTATTCTACGTCGCATTCAACCGCAAGCTGTGCAAGCTTATCAACGTCTTCCATTATAACGTCAACATCTAATTCGGCTTCAACAACAATGTCAAAACTCCAAATCTTTTCGCCGTCTTCAAGCTCAAGTTCTGCTGGCTCTTCTACATCGTAACCTAGTTTAAACGCAGCAAGTGCAGCTTGTTCTAACTTAGTAAAATCTTCACATACAAAGTGGTGCTCTACTTCATAAAGGATTTCCGGATCGGAACCATCTTCAAGTAATGAAGTTACGATGTCTTCACTTATTTCACGCCAGTTTTCCATTATTTCTCTCTCACTTGAGCATCTAATTCTGTTATTTTAGCAGCCATAATGCTGTGCACACTTTTAGCATGTTCACGGGCACTGATACTGTTATCAAGTGCTATGGGGGCTAACATTTCAATGTAAATTGTACCATTATCCCAGCGATTTAGTTTAATGGTTTTATCGGTTGTGTTCATACATACTGGCACAACAGGTACCTCTGCACTCATTGCTGTATGAAAAGCACCGGTTTTAAAAGGGAGTAAACCACGACCATAACTACGCGTCCCCTCAGGGAACATCCACACCGACAAGCCTTTTTGTTTTATTTTAGCCGCTGCTTTAGAAATAGTGCCTGCCGCTTTTGAGCGATTTGCTCTGTCGATTAAAATATTACCCGATAACCAATAAAGCTGACCAAAAAATGGGATCCACTTCAGGCTTTTTTTGCCAACACTCACACAATTTTTTGGCACCATAGCTGGAATAGTAAATAAATCATAGCTATTTTGGTGATTCGCTACATACACAGCGGGCCCCACCTTAAGCGCATCGGGATGATATTTTAGTTCTAATTTAACCCCAAGCATTTTAGCCATTGAGCCAAACCAACTTGCAATAACATGCACATTATTAGGATGAAATGGTCTAAATATTGATAACAACAAACCAAAAAAACAACTTAATAATATAAACAACAGCATTATTAAAATACGTATAACAGCTAGCAAGTGCGCCTCTCCAATATAACCACAATCATGTATTATTTTATTATAACGTTATTTTGTTACGCAGACGAGAAAATAGCGCACAAGCGTGCGCTGAAATAAAACAGTCATAAAAAAACGGCTTACCTGAGTAAGCCGTTTTCTAATTTTATCTAATTTGATCTCAAGATTAACTTGGCTCTGCGTCTGAGCTTGGCTCATCAACTTGTTGCGGTGTTAACTCTACCACAGCTTCATCTACGCGCTGTAAACCACGAGGTAACTTATTCCCTCTGCGGCCTCGCTCGCCATGGTAATGCTCAAGGTCGCTTGGTTTAAGGGTCAGCTTACGCTTACCTGCATGCAGCGTTACACTGCTGCCTTGCGGCACAACAGCTAATACTTTTACAAACTCTTCGCGGGCTTGTACTTTCGCACCCGGAATAGAAATAATTTTATTACCCTTACCTTTACCTAGCTTAGGTAGGTCACGCAGTGGGAATAACAACATCCGACCTTCGTTAGAAATCGCCATACAGTAGTCAGTAGCCACGTCGTTAACGCGAATTGGCGAAAGTAAGATACCACCTTTTGGCACACTCACTAACGCTTTACCGTTTTTGTTTTTGCTCACTAAATCTTTAAAGTCAGTAATAAAACCATAACCGGCGTCGGAGGCCATTAACAACACTTGAGCGTCCTCACCCATTACTACGTGCTCAAAGCTGGCGCCTGAGGTTAGATTAAAGCGCCCTGTCATTGGCTCGCCTTGGCTTCGCGCTGAAGGAAGACTATGAGCATCAGTGGCAAATGCACGCCCTGCTGAATCTAAAAATACCGCTGGTTGATTACTTTTACCTCTCGCTGATGCTCTATAACCATCACCAGCTCTGTAATTTAATCCTTCCACATCTAAGTCATGCCCCTTACCAACCCGTGCCCAGCCTTTATCTGATAGCACCACGGTGACTGACTCTGATGGTATTAAATCTTTTTCGCTCAGTGCTTTGGCTTCTACACGCTCAATCACAGGCGAGCGGCGATCATCACCATACATTTCTGCAGCTTCTTGAATTTCTTTTTTCAATAAGGTCGACATGCGACGGTCTGAGCCTAATGTTTGCTCTAATTTGTCACGCTCTTTTGCCAATTCGTCTTGCTCACCACGAATTTTAAACTCTTCAAGTTTTGCCAAATGGCGAAGTTTTAATTCTAAAATGGCTTCTGCTTGAATATCGGTTAAATCAAAGCGCTCCATCAATATTGGTTTAGGCTTATCTTCAGAGCGGATGATTTCTATAACTTCATCAATATTTAAAAAGGCAGCCAGTAAACCTTCTAAAATATGTAATCGAGCCAGTACTTTATCAAGTCGATATTGCAAGCGACGACGTACCGTTTCGCGTCTAAAGGTTAACCACTCTGTTAAAATACTACGTAAATCTTTAACCTGTGGACGACCATCTAAGCCGAGCATATTTAAATTTACGCGGTAATTTTTTTCAAGATCGGTGGTGGCAAATAAGTGCGCCATTAATGGCTCAGCTTTAATTCGATTTGAACGCGGCACAATCACAATACGGGTCGGGTTTTCATGATCAGATTCATCACGTAAATCGGCCACCATCGGCAACTTTTTAGCATTCATTTGCGCTGCAATTTGCTCAAGTACTTTTGCACCCGAACATTGATGCGGTAACGCAGTAATAACTATATCGCCCTGCTCTTCACAATACACAGCGCGCATTTTAATTGAGCCACGACCGGTTTTATAAATTTTGTGAATATCAGCTTTTGGAGTAATTATTTCAGCATCAGTTGGATAATCAGGCGCATGCACTAAATCCAATAACTCTTCGAGTTCTGTTTTTGGTTTATCAAGTAATAAACAACAGGCACTGGCTACTTCACGCACATTATGCGGCGGTATATCGGTTGCCATACCTACCGCAATACCGGTGACACCATTAAGTAATATATGCGGTAAGCGCGATGGCAATACTAATGGTTCATCCATGGTGCCGTCGAAGTTTGGCGTCCAATCAACAGTCCCTTGGCCTAACTCTTTAAGTAATACTTCAGAGAATTTAGATAAACGCGCTTCGGTATAACGCATTGCCGCAAACGACTTAGGATCGTCAGCTGCACCCCAGTTACCTTGACCATCAACTAACGGGTAGCGATAAGAAAACGGCTGCGCCATAAGTACCATGGCTTCATAACAGGCACTATCACCGTGAGGATGGTATTTACCTAATACATCACCCACGGTACGGGCTGATTTTTTGTATTTAGCACTTGCCGATAACCCCAGTTCACTCATCGCATAAATAATACGACGCTGAACGGGTTTTAAACCGTCACCAACGTGCGGTAAGGCACGATCCATGATCACGTACATTGAATAATTTAAATAGGCGTCTTCGGTAAAACGCCCCATTGTTTGCTGTTCAATTCCTTGCATTAGCAAGGTATCTGTATCACTCATTAAAGCTTACCTAGTTTTTCTTATAGCTTACGCGGTAAATTACGTTAGCGTAATCATCGCTTACCAATAGACTGCCATCATTTAATTGTGCAAATGCAACAGGGCGTCCAAATGTCGTTTCGTCTTGCATAAAGCCGGTGATCAGTGGCGTATATTTAGTTACTTTGGCATTTTCTATGGTTGCCACAGCCACTTTATAACCAACCTTTTTAGAGCGATTCCATGAACCATGCTCAGCAACAAATAACTGTTGTTTGTAGCTATCTGGGAACTGTTTGCCGGTATAAAAATGAATACCTAATGGCGCAACATGCGCCCCCAATGCCAATGCAGGTTGAGTGTAATCAGCAATATTTTTTCCTTCACCAAACTCAGGATCAACAATAACGCCACCATGCACGTATGGAAAACCAAAGTGCTCTTCTTCCTTAGTAATGCGGTTTAGCTCATCGGGTGGAATATCATCCCCCATCATGTCGCGGCCGTTATCGCTAAACCATAGCATTTGCGTACTAGGATGAAAGTCAAAACCCACCGTATTACGTACACCTTTGGCTAAAGTCGTTATTTCTTTGGTATCGGTATTTAACGAAAAAATACGGCCAAAGCGAGCATCTTCCTCACAAATATTACACGGTACGCCCACGGGAATTATCAGCTCGCCATTTGGTGCAAAGCGCAAAAACTTCCAACCATGGTGACGCTCTGACGGTAAATCGCTATAAAACACTTCATACTCAGGGTTTTTGAGGTGTTTATCGATATTTTTAAAACGGATAATACGGTGCACTTCACCAACATATAAGTCACCCCCTTTAATTGCTAAACCCGAGGGCATATTTAATCCCTCTGCAATCACTATTTTTTTATCTGCCACGCCATCGCTGTTATGGTCAATCAGTGCATACACATTGCCCGCTTTACGAGACCCTGCATACACAATACCTCGGCTTGATACTGCAATTTGCCGTGCATTTTCAACATCATCTGCAAATAAGCTGATTTCAAAACCCGGTGCAGCGGTCAGCTTGTCGAGTATATTTTTCGCCATCACTGGCGATGATATTAAGCCCAGTAACAACAGTGTGCTAAATAATTTATTCATTTGCCTCTCCTGTTTTAAAGCCCAAAGGCTTATTAAACTTGTGCCTTGTTACCATGATCCTCTAGCCATTGACGGCGATCTGATGAGCGCTTTTTAGCGAGTAGCATATCCATCATTTCCATTGTTTGCTGCTCTTCATCAAGAGTAAGCTGTACTAAACGACGAGTATTAGGGTCCATGGTTGTTTCACGCAATTGTAGCGGGTTCATTTCGCCCAAACCTTTAAAGCGTTGTACGTTTACTTTGCCACGTTTTTTTTCTGCTTCTATGCGCGCTAAGATACCGGTTTTTTCATCTTCATCCAGCGCGTAGTAAACATCTTTACCAATATCAATTCTAAATAACGGTGGCATAGCAACATACACATGGCCGGTTTTAACTAATTGTGGGAAATGGCGAACAAATAAGGCACACAGTAAGGTGGCAATATGCAGTCCATCGGAGTCAGCATCCGCTAATATACAAATTTTATTATAACGTAGTCCCGACATATCGGCTGAGTCTGGGTCTATACCTAGCGCAACTGAAATATCGTGCACTTCTTGAGAGGCCAAAATTTGCCCTGACTCAACCTCCCAAGTATTTAAAATTTTACCTCTTAACGGCATAATTGCTTGGAATTCACGATCTCGCGCTTGTTTAGCTGAGCCCCCTGCTGAGTCACCCTCTACTAAAAACAATTCTGTGCGGTCATTATCAGCAGCACTACAATCGGTCAGTTTGCCTGGTAATGCTGGGCCTGATGTAACTCGCTTACGTACTACTTTTTTAGCCGCACGTAAGCGACGCTGTGCATTTGAAATACATAGTTCAGAAAGTAGCTCTGCGGTGTCAGTATGCTCATTTAGCCATAAGCTAAAGGCATCTTTTACTACACCCGATACAAACGCAGCACATGAACGTGATGAGAGTTTTTCTTTGGTTTGCCCTGCAAATTGTGGGTCTTGCATTTTAACCGACAACACATAACTACAACGTTCCCAAATATCATCTGGGGTGAGCTTTACGCCACGTGGTAATAAATTTCTAAACTCACAAAATTCACGCATCGCCTCTAAAAGCCCTTGGCGCAGACCATTTACATGGGTGCCCCCTTGCGCGGTAGGAATTAAGTTTACATAACTTTCGGCTATCGACTCACCACCTTCAGGCATCCATACTACCGCCCAATCAGCGCCTTCAATAGAACTTGAAAACTCACCCACAAATGGGTCTTTAGGTAGTATTTCGTAACCTTTAACGGCTTCAATTAAGTAATCTTTTAAGCCTGTTTCATAAAACCACTCTTGGGTTTCTTTCGTTTGTTTATTTACAAACTTAATACGCAAACCTGGACATAAAACCGCTTTAGCTTTTAATAAGTGATTAAGCTTAGTCAAAGAAAAATTAGCAGAGTCAAAATAGCTGGTATCTGGCCAAAAACGTACCGTAGTACCAGTGTTGCGTTTACCCACAGAGCCAATAACATTTAAATCTTCAACTTTATCGCCATGCTCAAAAGCCATTCTAAATTGCTGCGCATCACGGCGAACCGTTACTTCCACGCGGGTAGATAGCGCATTAACAACCGAGATACCTACGCCATGCAAGCCACCAGAGAATTGATAGTTTTTGTTTGAAAACTTACCGCCGGCATGCAGCTTAGTAAATATTAACTCAACTCCTGGAATACCTTCTTCTGGGTGAATGTCAATTGGCATACCTCGGCCATCGTCACTCACCTCAAGCGAATTATCTTCATGTAAAATGACATCAATACGTGTTGCGTGCCCAGCCATTGCTTCATCAACACTGTTATCAATAACCTCTTGGCCTAAATGGTTTGGCCTTGTGGTATCTGTATACATGCCAGGGCGGCGTTTTACCGGCTCTAATCCATTAAGTACTTCAATGGCTTCGGCGTTATAATTTTGTTGAGTCATAGTTTTTATCTTTATATACGCTAATATCTGATTTTAAGAAAATCGACAATGCTTGAAAAAGCTCTCTCAAAGCCATTAAAGCTATGATCGCCGCCAAATTCAATTAACTGTTTACATTGTGAGTAATACTTTATTGCGTGCTGAAAATTTAACACTTCATCCCCTGTTTGCTGTAATAAATACAACAGCTCAGGGTGTTTTAACTCTGTCACCGTTAATGCTTTTAACGCATCTATATGACGAGATTGTAATTGGTAATTATAATCTTGATACGGATTATAATTAGGCCCAAGTATAGGCTCTAATAATGTATATGGGGCAACGGCAGGATTAATTACCACCGCAGGAATTTGATAACGCTGCGATAAATACGTGGCAAAAAAACCACCTAGCGAGCTGCCCAATAATACGGTATTCGGTGTTAATAGTTGTTCAAGCGCTATAATAGCCTCTACAGGCTCATGATTTAAACGCGGCACACAATAATCAACATCATAGTGTGCCATAAGCTCACCAAAGCGCACAGCTTTATATGATTTTTCAGAGCTATTAAAACCGTGAATATAAATTACTCGTTTAACCATACCACGTCCGAGTGTATATGCAGCTGTTGTTGCTCAGCATTTAAATACAGCATGCGATAAGCTGCCCCTTTATTTTCTTGCTGCCAAGTCGCACTGTGTTTACTAAATTGCACGCAGCTGGCTGGGGTAGCGTAAACATTGAGCCCTCTAAACTGCTGTTGATAGTCATTATGGACATGCCCATGAAACAGCGCATCAACGCGACCATTATTAACTAATAAATTTAATAGTTGCGGCCCATTTTCTAACATATGTTTATCTAGGTAGCCATCAATTGGCAATGGGTTGTGATGACAAAATGCAATGTGACGATTATTTGAATCAACTAAGCAAGCCATAATTTCATCTAAATGCGTGGCACTGACCCACCCTGCAGGCGTATTACCTTTAGAATTAATCAATATCAGTTCAATCCCTTGTGCCACTATATGTTTAGCGTGTTGTATTTGCCCACCACTTATTAAATTAAGCTGTTCAATCTCATCATGGTTACCAGGCACCCAAAATACCGGGCAATCAACGTCACTATTATGAATAAGTTCTGCAAATAATAAATACGAATTAAAGCTGTGATCTTGCGTTAGGTCACCACCAAATATCAACGCATCCGGCTGCTGCTTTGCTATATCAGCTAATGCCTTAACAAAATGTTCAGCGGTATTAACGCCAAAGTATTCAGCATCTTTATTACTAAAAAGGTGGCAATCAGTTAGATGTGCAATTCGAAGCGTAGTTTGTTCAAAATAATAGATGTCATCAAACCAAGCCATTATTTACATCCCAATTAAGTGTTGATTGACCTCTTTCAACACACGCTACCAACCAGTCATACAAAAAAGCATTTAACTGATATTTTTCATCTTTTTGATGCATTTTTGGGTTAGGGTAACCATAAGAAGGCTTAATTCGTTGGTGGTAGTCATGATGAACAATTTCAGCCACCTTCGCATCATTGTACAGACGTACCGTTAAATACAGCGGTGCAATGCCAACGAGCATGCCATTTAACTGTTTAATAGAAACATCAAGTGTGTACTTAGCACTATCATCTATGTGAATTGCAAATTCACTGTGCCCTAATTTAATTTCTCTTACATTGCCAATCACTTGCTCATGAGGCAGCAGTTTTAAAAGGCGTACGTAATTGTGCTCACAAAGCGTTAAATACTTTGGAAGGCTTTGAATGTATCGATTAGTGGTTAAAAGTGCTGTCAAAATACCGCCATTACTATTAAAAATTAAAAACTATGCCCACTTTTTACGTATCTTATCGCGATTTAGCGCTAACCATTGCAAGCAAATTACGGTAGCAGCATTATCTATTTCACCACTATTAAGTCGCTGTAGTGCTTCGTCTACGTGCATAATATGGGTTTTAATATCTTCACCTTCGGTTTCTAACCCATAAATGCCAGTACTTATTTGGCTTAAATCGGCGTGAGCTAAATATAAGAACAAACGCTCTGTAGTACCGCCGGGGCTTGAAAGGTAAGACAACATAAACTCAAGTTCTGTTAAATTAAGCCCCGCTTCTTCAAGCGCTTCTTTTTTAACAACCGCTTCGTAATCTTCACTGCCATCGGTCATACCCGCTATACATTCTAACAGCCAAGGCGTATGTTTGCTTTTAATTGCGCCAATTCGAATTTGTTCTATAAGCAATACTTGCTCAGTGACTGGATCATAAGGTAATACCGCGACCGCATCGCCACGCTCTAAAATTTCTCGACGAATAACCTCAGACTCTCCACCAGCAAACAGGGCATGCTGAAATTGATAAAGGTTTATTTTAAAAAAACCGTTATACAAATTTTCAACCGGTTTTAATCTCACATCATCATGGGTAAATTGAGTACGACTTTTATTCGCCATGTTTTTTATTTCCTTTTTGAAAGCGTAGATACATCAACGCCTTGATTGCCAGCCCTATTAAAACGCTAAATTGAGCGAATGAGGCGTGTTAGGTATATATTCTGTTACACTTGAGAACGTTGTTTTACTAATTTTTTTTTTAGTTATTAAGTAAAACAGGTTAACATGCCTGTAGTACAAAAATTGTCTAAGGACCGAACATCACATGAAAAAGAACATCCTTGCAGCACTGGTTAGTTTATCATGCGCATTGGGCTCAACCGTAGCCAATGCTGAAGATTTACTTCAAGTTTTTGAAATCGCAACAGCCAACGATCCTACCGTTTTAAAAGCAAAAGCCCAAGCTGATGCTCAATCATACCAAAGCGATCGCGCTATGAGCGCATTATTACCGCAAATTGGTTTGACTATGGGTTACACAAAGTCTGACTCAACTTCCTTCAGACAATCTGAAGATTTATCTTCTATTAATAAAATTAATTCTGAAAGCGACGAGTTTTCTCGTGGTATTAGCTTAAGCCAAACGTTATTTGATTTAGGCGCATGGAATTCATTAGGTATAGCCGACAAACAAGCACTTCAAGCAAGCGGCCAATACGACTTTGCCAAGCAAAACCTAATTGTTCGTGTTGCTGAGGGTTATTTTAACGTACTTAGCGCTATTGATAACCTTGAATTTGTACAAGCTGAAAAACGTGCCATTGAGCGCCAACTTGAACAAACTAAGCAGCGTTACGCTGTAGGTTTAACAGCTATTACCGATGTACATGAAGCACAAGCACAATTTGATAACTCAGTAGCGCAAGAGATCATTGCTAATAATGCGGTAGAAACAGCCCGTGAGCAGCTACGTGAGATCACTGGTAAGTACCACGCGAAGCTGGATATGTTAAACACCAAAACGTTTTCTACTGTTAAACCAAGTACGCCTGCAACTGATTTAGTTAAAATAGCTAAAGACAAAAATTTAAATCTGCAGGTATCAAAAATCACGGTTGATATAGCTAAAGAACAAATTGAACTCGCAAAAGCAGGTCATTATCCAAAACTAACGTTAAATGCTAGCTACGGCGACTCATTAACAGATAGCGAGTCAAATGGCGTTAGTTTTGACGATCAACCTCGTTCAGATTCAAGCTCTATTGGACTAAACTTTAGCGTACCACTTTACTCAGGTGGCGCAACGGTTGCTGCAACAGATCAAGCACGTGCATTTTACGTTGCTGCTAGCCAAGATTTTGAAACCGATTATCGTGCAGTAACTCGCTCTGTAATTACTTCTTACAATCAAGTGGTATCTGATATTGCAACATTTAAAGCGCTCGAACAAGCAGTTATCTCAGCTGAAAGTGCATTAAAAGCCACTGAAGCGGGTTTTGAGGTAGGTACACGTACTATCGTTGATGTACTAATTAGTACGCAAAACTTGTACGATGCAAAGCGTAATCTTGCCGATGTACGTTATCGTTATGTTGTATCAACGCTTCGCTTAAAACAAGCAACAGGAACATTGAGCCGTGAAGATTTAGTGGGTATAAACCAAGGTTTAAATACCGTTAACTAAGCAAACGACTTCATTATAAATAATCACTAAAGCCAGCTTTTTGCTGGCTTTTTGTATTTTTTAACACATAGCGTTAAACTAGGGTCTGTTGACCTTTCAAGGTTAAATTTGCAGCAGCCTGTTTGGTATTAAGGCAAGGCAGAGCTTATGTGGTGTGGTTATTCCCCATTAATAGGCGATAACGCCGCATTAATGCCAAACAGGCGCTGCCCGAAGGGTTCTGCCTAGGGGCAATTAACTCTTTGTTGCTCGGTTTTTACTTAGCCCACTAGGTTACAAACCTCGCGCCGCGATTAAATTGCCCCTAGTTTGAACAAATATTAATCCGCAAAGGTCAACAGACCCTAGCCTTTTATTTTTAGAGAAATTTTTGTGGTTAACTCATCCCCTTTTAAAGCCTCTTTTTTAGGTCCTCGTTATTGGCTAACCTGGATTGGTGTTTTGTTTTTATATCTCATTTCTTGGTTACCGCAAAAACTACAATTAGCTATGGGTAAGCAGCTAGGACGCTTGGTTCATAAATATATGAAGCGTAGAAGGCATATTGCTGAGGTTAATATTAAACGCTGTTTCCCCACAATGAGCGAAACCGAGCAACAACAGCTGGTACTTAAAAATATGGAAAATACCGGTATTGCGATGGTTGAAACCGGCATGGCTTGGTGGTGGCCACAGTGGCGGGTCAAAAAAGTACTCGGGTCAATAAAAGGGCTTGAGCATTTTGAGCGCGTACAACAATCAGGAAAAGGCGTTTTATTACTTGTTCCACATATACTGCATCTTGAAATGACAAGTCGTGTAATGGGATTGAAGTGCCAAGGTATTGGCTTTTACCGCCCGCATAACAATCCGCTTATGGAATACTTTACCACCAATGGACGTCTTCGCTCTAATGAATACATGGTTGGAAAAAAAGACGTAAAAGGATTATTAAAATCATTAAAAAATAAAAAACTGTGTTATTACTTACCCGATCAGGATTATGGCCGTAACCGCTGTGAGTTTGTGCCTTTTTACGCAGTACCCGATACAGCAACCACCACTGGTACACTAATGTTTGCAGGTAGTAAAAACTGCGAAACAATGAGCTTAATTGCTTATAGGGATAACAACGGAAAGTACCACTTAGAAATCGTGCCTGAGCTTGAAAACTTCCCAAGCGGCGATGATAAAGCCGATGTAACACGTGTTAATCAGCGCATGGAACAATCAATAAATGCCGCCCCTGAACAATATATGTGGTTGCATAGACGTTTTAAAACACGACCCGATAAAGACGCCCCCTCTTTCTATTAAAGATGGGTTATTAAAATAACAAAGATGAGTAACAGCCATGTGGTTTTGGATTAGATATATACTTTTAGCTTTATTGTTAATTGGTGCAGCCATTTACTTTCTACTAAATGGTTCGTCGTCACTCAATTATCAACAAACCACTAACGCTGCGGCTGAAGGGTTATCGCGGTTTTATGCATCAATCCGAGATAGAATTTCTGTCAATAAAGACAATGACAAATTTGTAATTGAACTCGAAAAACCCGATCTTAGCCTCGACAGAGCGCTAAACCAGCGTTCTTTTGTAGTAGAGCCTATGCCTTTAAATTGGAGTGGAGAAGTAGGCCCGCGTCGCTTCCAACGTGACTCAACCTTGCGTACCGTACTAACCCAATATGCTAATAACGAAGGTATTACTTTAATGTGGTACTTAGACAAAGATTACGTTGTTAAGGATCACTTTCGAATAGATAGCAGTTTTAACTCCGCTTTATACCGCGTTAGCCGCTCTATAAATGATGATTTTTCAAATGAAGTGTATGCGTTTTTCTGCCCTAAACAACGCGCAGCGGTTATTACCGAGCTGCCGTCTGAATTTGTACGTACAAACTGTTTAAAACTAAGCAATTAACTGCGATTTATAGGCGCTCAATAATAATCGAGCGCCTATGTATTTATTCAATTTAATTCAAAAATAGCCTGCCATATCGACGTGACATTTTTAATATCTTCACTAAAATCTTCACGTTTTACGCAGCGACCCTGCTGATCTAAGCTCAACACATGATAGCGTGAGCGATAATCTATATAGGCTTTAATAAGTTGCTGTTTTTGTGTGTCTGTAATGCAACCAATTTTAGCTGCGTCCGTTAAAATTCTGACATTGTCAGAATAGTCGCATAAATGGGTAAATTCATGAGCGTACTTTAATACTAAATATTGGGTGATAAACTCAATATCGGTCATCGCCCCCACGTCTTGTTTTAAATCAAACTGCTGCTCGTTGCCTTTAGCTAAATGGCCACGCATTTTTTCGCGCATTTTAATTACGTCGGTTTTTAGCAGTTCAACATCACGTTTTTGACACAATATCTCGGCGCGAATTTGTGCAAAACGCGTTACTAATTCAGTTTGGCCTAAAATCAGCCTCGCTCTGACTAAAGCTTGATGCTCCCACGTCCATGCTTGGGTTTGTTGGTAATGATTAAAACTCTCTAAGTTAATCGCTAATAACCCTGATGCCCCCTCTGGACGAAGTCGAGTATCTAATTCATATAAAATACCTGAAGCAGTACGAGTATTAAATAAATGCATTAAACGCTGTGCTAGCTTTAAATAAAATTGCCTTGAGTCAATTGCCTTGTCGCCGCTGGTATAGCTGGTACCGTCATGGTTATGCACAAAAACTAAATCAAGATCAGAGTCATAACCCACCTCAAAACCACCGGTTTTTCCATACGCAATAACGGCAAAGCCTTTATGTTCATCGTTGGTATTAGGTGGCATGCCAAAACGTTTAACACAATGATACCAAGCAATATTAACAGCCTGATCAACTATCGCTTCTGCAAGTGCAGTTAAGTGATCGCTTACTTTCATAACATCAATAACGCCAGTGGCATCTGCGGCAGCAATCCGTAACTGATGGGTTTGTTTAAACTGACGCAATGCTTCCATTTGTTGTTCAAGATCGTCATGTTCAATACGTAAAAAATACTGTCTTATTTCATCTTTATACGCTGTTAATGGGGTCGGTTTATACAGCACTGCAGGGTCGATAAGTTCATCGAGTAGAATGGGATACAATGAAATATGCTCTCCAATCCACTTGCTATGGCAACAGAGCAAAACTAACTGCTTTAACGTTCCAGGGTTTTCATACAACAGCTCTAAATAAGCGGTGCGCGAAATAATTTTATTTAGTATTTGGCATACCGTTGTAAACGCACTGGCAGTAGCATTAAAGTCGTTTAATTGTTTTAGTAATGCAGGCATTAATTTATCAAGAATGTCGCGTCCACGGTTGCCCACTTTGGCTTTAGATAGGCGCTGTTTGAAGTCATGTAATGGTGTTTGCCACTCTTCTCTTGGTTCATTCAAAAAGCTAACATCACCATGATCCCAAGTACTTATAAACGCGCCTTCACAAGTATCAAGTGGTTCAGTTTCTTCACCAATTACCTGAATAAACTCATTATGAATTTGCGCCATGACCTGTTCTATTTTTTCAATAGCTGAGTCAATATTGTCTTGTTTCAACAATACATTCAGCCGTTGCTGATTTAGCTCATCATCAGGCAGAGTTTGTGTTTGCTGATCATCAAAAATTTGTAGGTATTGCTCTATCCTACGTAAATAAAGGTAGTTATTTTTAAGCCCTCTGGCTTCATGCTCATCAATCACTTGGCTAACTGTTAGCTGCTCTAATGCAGTTAATAAAGATTGTGTTTGTAAATTTGCTTCTCTGCCGCCTCTGACCATTTGCAATGCTTGAACAATAAATTCAACTTCGCGAATGCCGCCACCACCTAATTTAATGTTATTAGTTAAGCGCTTACGACGCACTTCTTGGGCAATCATGAGTTTCATTTTTCTAAGCGATTCAATCACAGAAAAATCAATGTAGCGGCGATAAACAAAAGGTCTCAGCAAAGTATTAAATTCCTGCCAATAACGACTAGGCGTGCCAATTAATCGCCCTTTTAACATCGCGTAGCGCTCCCAATCACGCCCTTGCTCTTGGTAATAGTCTTCAATGGCATTAAAGCTCATCACCAACGGACCACTTTCACCAAATGGGCGCAAACGCATATCAACCCGAAATACTTGGCCATCCACGGTGCATTGGTTCAGGGCTGTAATTAACTTTTGGGCCACTTTAGTATAAAAAACAGATGCTTCGAGCGAGCGACGACCACCTTGGGTTTTAACGTTGCGGGGGTATGCAAAAATAAGGTCTATATCAGATGAGTAATTTAGCTCTTGCCCTCCTAACTTCCCCATGCCTAGTACCATTAATAGTAAAGCGTTTTTATCTTCATCTAATGGTTCACCATTAGTTTTAGCAACATTATTGTAGGCCCATTGATTAGCACTATCTATCAGTTTATTGGCAAGTTCACTAATGTATTTAATGCTATCCGCAATTGAGTTTTCACAACATAAGTCTAAAAAAGCGACTTTTAGCCAGTACTTTTCACGATATTGGCGCAGTAATTGATGACACTGCTGCTCTTCTACTTCATTTATATTAAGTGTTGCAAAGGGATCTGAAATTTCTCTATTATTAATTTCAACTTCGCATAGCAACCAAGACAACAGCGAAGGTTGAGAGCTTAAACTGCGCCAAGCAAAATCACTTAACGCTAATAAACGCACGATTTGCTGCTGGATTTGTTGTTCGGGATACAGCGTTGCAAAACGCGTTTCACCCAGTTTTTGTAATTCAATAGGAAGCTGCGTGTCGTTACTCATCAATACCCTCTTTTATCTCACCAATAACCATACTAGAATGGTTAAAAACCTATCAAGGTAAATCTATTTAGGAACACCATGTCATACTTGTCATTATCTAACACTAGTTTAGTTGCGATTGCTATTAGTTTTGTGGTTATTTGTATTATTATCATCAGTTTAAGAATTATTACTCAAATAAAAGCAAAACAAGCACTTAAAGAAGAATTAGCGCAACATGATAACTTTGCAATGGGAATTAGTTTTGCTTCTGAAATATCAGTCGTGATCGCCACGATGGCATTTTTGTTCGATGAAATTAGTATTAGCACCGCTCAATCAAATCCGCTGAAAGTCATTTTATTAATTGTGCTGTTATTTTCGTTTATAAAAATGGGACATTTAATCCACCGTAAATGGATTTTACGCCGCTTTAATGAAGAAGCAGCTATATTAAAACAAAACGTTTGTGCTGCGTTGGTTGATTCAGGCATGCTGATTGCCAACTGCATTTTAGTATTGGGTTTATATACGTGGACACACACTCAAGGCTTTAGTAATTTATTAATAGCCTCGGTAAGCTTTTTTGTTTTACAAGGCATGTTTGCCCTAGACAGTAAAATACGCGAAAACCGCTTTGCTAAAGCCAACCAAGGGGCCTCTTTGCAAAGTAACTTTGGTTTAGAAAACACCTCCATTGGTATTCGCTATGCGGGTAAATCAATAGGCTTAGCTCTTGCTGCGTATGCTGGTTTATCGAGTGCGGCGTTTCAAAACGGTAAAATGGTAGAGAACTTATTTACTTTGGTAATGCATTGCGGTGTGATGTGGCTGTTACTATACTGTTTAACGTATATTATAAAAATTATTTCAATGCCAAATATAGATACCGCACTTGAAGTCGATCATCAGGATAATATTGGCATTGCCTGTATTGAATTTGCTGTATTTTGTGCTATTGGTTATTTATTAATAAGTATGTTTTCAATTTAGTACCAAACTCATTAAATTTAGCCGTTGCTTAACGTCCCTATTTAATTGTTTGGTAAATTAACAGGGACTTTAGGCATATGGCAATTAAAACAGGAAGTTATCTATTAATCGATATAGATAACGAGTTCAGCCGAGCATTTGTAAAACATTACATAAATACTAATGATGCTGCTAAAAAGGACATCATAATAGCCGGTGCGAACACGCAAAAGCTGGTTAAAATGATGTTTGATGAACTCGTTAAAGATTATTGCTATTGCGATATTGAGAACGAAATCAGTATTTCAGAACTGGCCAGCTACCTTCACGAACACCACAATGTTCAAGGCGTATTATTCAACCAAACAGATTATTTGCTCGCTGATGATACACAGCGCTTTATTTATAATTCATTACATGAAAAACGCTATATTATTAGCCAAACCAATCATGGCTATGACATTAACCCCATAAATGAAGAGTGCCATTCAAATCATTTGTCCTGTGATACCGATATAGCCCAAACCGCACAAGAACTAACAGAGCTTGCAGTCCCTGAATATGAAAAATAAATAATTGCACCCAAGCCTTTGCTTACTTACCATAGAGGGATATAACTTCTATGTAAAAAAGTGATTTGCCATGCGAGTGCCTCATATTTATCAATCATCACCAATTGCCCTTAATACTCCTTTAAACCTAGACGATGATGCTGCAGGGCACATAGGCCGTGTGTTGCGCATGAAAGTAGGCGAGCAGGTTTCTATTTTTAATGGTGAAGGCGGAGAGTTTCTAAGTGAAATTATTGAGGTGAGTAAAAAGAGCGTGGTTGTTATGCCGCTTGAATTTAATCCTCATGACGTTGAATCACCATTAAAAATTCATTTAGGCCAGTGCGTATCCCGTGGTGACAAAATGGATTTTACCATTCAAAAGTCTGTTGAATTAGGGATCACTGAAATCACCCCTATTTTTAGCCAGCGCTGCGGCGTAAAGCTAAGTGGCGACCGCTTAGAAAAAAAACACCAGCAATGGCAAAAAATAGCCATTGCCGCAGCAGAGCAATCTGGGCGCAACTTTGTGCCAAAAATACACTCACCTGTTGATTTAAAAACCTGGCTTGAACAGCAAACAGCTGCCATTAAATTAACTTTGCATCCTCGCGCCGAACACAGTATTAAAACCATTACCGTTCCCGATGACGGCGTGCGCTTTTTAGTAGGGCCTGAAGGCGGATTTACCGACGATGAAATAGCACAAACAAAGCAACAAGAATTTGTAGATATTCGCTTAGGCCCGCGGGTACTTCGCACAGAAACAGCAGCGTTAACCGTTTTAAGCGCACTGCAATTACAATTTGGCGATTTAGCTAATTGAAATAACTAAAAGCACCCACATATCAAGATTACAGTTGTAAAAAACACATAAACTAAGGCACAGCGCATGGCAATTAAGTTAGGTATTATTTCAGATCCTATTAGTGGATTTAATATTAAAAAAGACACCGGTTTTGCAATGATGATGCAAGCGCAAACCCGTGGCTACGAAATTTACTACATGGAAATGGATGATTTATCGCTGCGTCAAGGCAATGCCTACGCTACTGCAGCCAAAGCACAGGTTTTTGATAACGCAGAAAAGTGGTACCAACTTGAAGAAAAAACCACCATTGCACTGGCTGACATAGACGTTATTTTAATGCGTAAAGATCCGCCTTTTGATACTGAATATATTTACGCAACCTATATTTTAGAACGTGCTGAGCAAGCGGGTACTTTAGTTATTAATAAGCCACAGAGCTTGCGTGACGCCAATGAAAAACTATTTACCGCTTGGTTTAGTGAGCATACACCTGATACGTTAGTTACGCGCAGCCAAAAGCAAATCCGTGAATTTTTAGCCGAGCACAAAGATATTATTTTAAAACCACTGGATGGTATGGGTGGTGCTTCTATTTTTAGAGTAAAAGCAGATGATGCCAATATTGGCGTAATATGCGAAACCTTAACTGAGCATGGCAGTCGCTTTGCGATGGCGCAAAATTACATTGAAGAGATCACTCAAGGTGACAAGCGCGTATTGGTTGTTGATGGTGAAGTTATTCCTTATTGTTTAGCGCGTATCCCACAAAACGGCGAAACGCGCGGTAACTTAGCCGCCGGCGGACGTGGTGAAGCACGCCCAATTAGTGAGTCAGATCTTAAAATTGCTCAAGCAGTTGCCCCTACATTGAAAGAAAAAGGCTTAATATTTGTTGGCTTAGATATCATTGGCGATAAGTTAACTGAAATTAACGTAACAGCACCAACCTGTGTTAAAGAAATTGAGGCCGCTTACGAGATTTCTATTACCGGTATTTTATTTGATGCTATAGAGAGAAAGCTTAGTAAATAATATTAAAGCCATAACAAAATTTAAGCAGTGGCGCTTCTATAGTCACCGCTTAAAGTTGAATAAATTTTAGTGTTAAAACATGGGACTATGCCATACTCAAGATTCAATAACTAAAAGGGTAAAAATTATGCAGTCATTAGAAAATCATTTTTTAATCGCAATGCCATCAATGCAAGACCCTTTTTTTAAACGTGCGGTCACTTATATTTGTGAACACAATGAAGAAGGCGCTATGGGACTTGTTATCAATCAGCCGATTGATGTTACCGTAGGTGAGCTACTCGACAAAATTGATATTGATAACGATAAGTCGCAACATGCTGCGCAAGTGACAGTGTATGCTGGCGGGCCGGTAAAAACGGATCGTGGCTTTGTACTACATTCACCAAAACCGGGGTATTCGGCAAGCCAAAAGTTGAGTAGTGATATTATGATCACTACCTCAAAAGATGTATTAGCCACATTAACTACTGCTCAAGCACCCGAGCAATTTATAATTACCTTAGGTTACTCAGGTTGGGAGCAAGGCCAGCTAGAACAAGAGCTACTTGATAATAGCTGGTTGATTATAAAAGCCGACCCTAAAATAATTTTTGATACCCCAGTGGAAAAGCGCTGGGAAATGGCAGTCTCTATGCTTGGTTTTGATGTTAGCCAATTAAGCCCTGAAGTTGGACATGCCTAATAACATAAAAGACAAACATGACTAAAAAAACTGTAAAACCGCAAGGTGAGCGCACCGTAATGGGATTTGATTTTGGTACTAAGAGCATTGGTATCGCAATTGGTCAAGAATTGACAGGCAGCGCCACCAGTTTGAAAGCGGTGAAAGCTCAAGATGGCATCCCTAATTGGGATGACATTGCTGTGCAGGTAAAAGAGTGGCAACCTGACTTAATGGTGGTTGGCTTACCGCTTAATATGGATGGCACTTCTCAAGAGGTCACCTTTAAAGCCAAAAAGTTCGCCAATCGATTGCATAATCATTACGGTATTGCGGTTCATACTCAAGATGAACGCTTAACTACCGCTGATGCTAAAGCACGGTTGTTTGAACGTGGTGGTTATAAAAACTTAGGTAAAGGCAACGTAGATAATATGTCTGCGGTGATCATCCTAGAGAGCTTTTTTGAAGCCAGTTATGGCGAATAAATTGATTTAACAAAAAAAGCGCTTAAAGCGCTTTTTTTATGCGTGGATTTTGACTAGGGTCTGTTAGTCTTTACGGATTAAAACTCGTTCAAACTAGGGGCAATTTAATCGCGGCGCGAGGTTTGTAACCTAGTGGGTTCGATAATTGCTCCTACGTTGTTCTACTGGCTTACATCCATGTAGGCAGCAACGAGTTAATTGTCCTTAGGTAATATTACCTTTATCATCAAGGCCATCAATGGTTACACCTTGCAAAAAGCCTGCCCCTTGCTGCTCGTTATTACGTAGTTTTATCATTAAACGTAAATCATTTGGCGAGTCTGCATGATGAAGTGCATCGGCATAGTTAATCCGTTGCTGTCTGTAAAGCTCAAACAGCGCTTGGTCAAAGGTCTGCATGCCCATTTCAGTTGATTTGGCCATAGTTTCTTTAATACCACCAATGTTACCGTTTTTAATCAGCTCACTCACCATTGGCGTATTCAATAATACCTCTATAGCAGCAGCACGTCCCTCACCATCAGAGGTAGGGATAAGCTGCTGGGCAATAATAGCGCGTAAGTTTAATGCTAAATCATATTTAAGCTTATCGTGCTTCTCTTTTGGCACTAAGTGCATAATACGATCAATAGCTTGGTTAGCATTGTTAGCATGTAAGGTGGCAACACATAAATGACCTGTTTCTGCAAAGCTTAACGCATACTCCATAGTTTCTTGCGATCGAATTTCACCAATCAAAATAACATCTGGCGCTTGGCGTAAAGAGCTTTTTAGTGCTGACTCAAAGCTTTCTGTATCTAAGCCCACTTCACGTTGGGTAATAATACTTTTTTGGTGCTCATGCACAAATTCAATTGGATCTTCTATGGTTAGAATATGCCCGCGCTGATGGCGATTTCTATAACCAACCAGTGCTGCCAGTGATGTTGATTTACCGGTTCCCGTACCACCTACAAATAATACCAGGCCTCGCTTTGACATAATCACATCAGTAAGTACTGAGGGCAATCCCAGCTCTTTTACATCAGGTATTTGGGTCACAATCCGGCGAATAACCATCCCTGCTCTGTCACGTTGCCAAAAAGCCGAAATACGAAAGCGCCCTTCGCTGGTTGCAATTGCAAAGTTACACTCTTTGGTGCTATGAAACTCTGCCTTTTGCTTTTCACTCATCGCTGATTCAACTAATTCCAGCGCTTGCTCATCGGTTAGTTTGTCATCATTAAGAGGTATCAGCTCGCCATTAATTTTAGCGCTAATAGGCAGCTGGCTTGATACAAATAGATCAGAGCCTTTTTTGTCGATCATTATTTGTAAAAAGTGATTTAGAGATAAAGTCATAATAATTCCTTAAGCGCTAAACTGCGTCTTATCTTGTGCTTTTGTATACGCCGCTGAGTGAGTGATAATGCCTCGGTTAACTAGATTCGTTAAACATTGATCCATGGTTTGCATGCCCTGCGACGCACCGGTTTGAATCGATGAGTACATTTGAGCAATTTTATCTTCACGAATTAAGTTACGAATAGCAGGCGTTGCCAACATAATTTCGTGTGCAGCCACTCGCCCTCCACCGACCTTCTTGATCAGTGTTTGTGAGATAACCGCACGCAATGATTCAGAAAGCATAGAGCGGATCATGTCTTTTTCTTCACCAGGGAATACATCAATAATACGGTCAATGGTTTTAGGTGCCGACGTGGTATGCAAAGTGCCAAACACTAAGTGACCAGTTTCAGCAGCAGTCATAGCAAGGCGAATAGTTTCTAGATCTCGTAACTCACCAACCAAAATAACATCAGGGTCTTCACGCAATGCACTTCGCAAGGCATTAGAAAAACTATGTGTATCGCGGTGAACTTCACGCTGGTTAATTAAGCTGAGTTTATTATCGTGCACAAATTCGATAGGATCTTCAATGGTCAGTACATGATGATGTTTATTTTGATTTATATAGTCCACCATGGCTGCGAGTGTAGTCGACTTACCTGAGCCTGTAGGGCCGGTAACTAATACTAAGCCTCGTGGGTTATCTGAAATTTGTTTGAATATTTCCGGCGCGCCCAAATCTTCAAGTGTCAATACATCACTCGGGATAGTACGAAACACGGCAGCAGGACCACGATTAGAGTTAAAGGCATTTACACGAAAACGTGCTAAATTAGGGACTTCAAAAGAAAAATCCACTTCGAGATTTTGTTCATAGTCCTTACGCTGGTTATCGTTCATAATGTCATAAACCAGACTGCTGACTTCTTTATCTCCAAGTGCTGGTATATTAATTCGTCGCACATCGCCATCAACACGTATCATAGGTGACACCCCTGATGATAAGTGCAAATCTGATGCTTTATGTTGCACACTAAATGCCAATAATTCGGTGATATCCATTTATGACTCCACAACTAACTGATAAATATATGGTTACAATAGCAGAACGACTCACATCCGCCTACGCTAGAATTGCAGAGGCAGCGCAAAATGCACAGCGCAATAGTAACGACATTACGTTACTTGCAGTATCTAAAACCAAACCCGTCTCTGATATTATGGCAGCATATGAGCAAGGGCAACGCCAATTTGGTGAATCTTATGTTCAAGAGGCTGTAGATAAAATAGCCCAACTAGCTACATTTAGCGATATTGTTTGGCATTTCATTGGCCCTATACAGTCAAATAAAAGCGCTTTGGTGGCTGCTAATTTTGACTGGGTACAAAGCGTCGATAGACTAAAGATAGCAAAACGCTTAAACGCTCAGCGCCCACAGGAAATGCCCGCTCTTAATATACTGATACAAGTTAATATTAGCGCAGAAGATGCTAAATCAGGCTGTACCATAGAAGAGATTGACCAACTAGCGCAATTTATAAGTCAGTGTTCACAGTTAAAATTACGCGGACTAATGGCTATTCCTGCAAAAAGTAACGATGCTAACACGCAAATTCAATATTTTGAGCAATTACAAACTTGCTTTGATAAACTACAGACCCAATATCCTCATATAGATACGTTGTCGATGGGGATGAGTAACGATGTAGAGGCTGCCATAGCGGCAGGTTCAACCATGGTGAGGATCGGCACAGATATTTTTGGAACACGAACTTAAAAGGTGATAACAGACATATGTCAGATAAAAAAATCGCATTTATAGGCACAGGTAATATGAGCTACGCCATCATTGGTGGCATGGTAAAAAACGGCTTTAACGCAAACAATATTATTGCAACTAACCGCAACCAAGAAAAACTAGCCAAGGTAGCATCCGACTTTAAGGTGCAAACCACCAGTGACAATAACGAAGCTATGCGCGATGCAGATGTCATTGTTCTGTCTGTTAAACCACAAATGATGGGCGACTTGTGCCAATCATTTCAAGATTCAGGCATCGACTTTAGTGATAAATTATTTATCTCAGTCGCTGCAGGCTTAACCGTTAAACGCTTACGTGAAATGCTTGGCCAAGATGTGAAAATGGTGCGTTGTATGCCAAATACACCGTCGTTACTTGGCCGTGGTGTATCGGGCTTGTATGGCGCTGGCGAAACGCAAAGCGAACATGAATTTGTACAACAAGTTTTTGAATGTACAGGTATAGTTGTGTGGGTAGAGCAAGAATCGCAAATTAACGATGTCATTGCTGTGACAGGCTCATCGCCAGCTTACTTTTTCTTATTTATGGAAGCGATTGAAGAAAAAGCGAAAGCACTTGGCTTTAATGATGAAGACGCGCGTCGCTTAGTACAGCAAACAGCGCTAGGCGCAGCTGAAATGGCACTTAGCCAACCAGATATTAGCATTTCGCAACTGCGCGCCAATGTAACCTCAAAAGGCGGTACCACGCATGCAGCTGTTGAGCATTTAAAAGCGCAAGGTTTAACCCAAACTGTGGGTGATGCAATGGATGCGTGTATTGCGCGTGCAGTGCAAATGGAACAAGAACTTTAAAACCATTTTTTATTGAAGGTTATACTATGAATGCCATGCAATTTTTAATTAGCACCTTGTTTGATCTGTTTTTAATGGTGGTACTACTGCGTTTTTGGCTACAGTGGGCAAAAGCCGACTTTTACAACCCGATGAGCCAATTTGTGGTCAAAGCCACTTCGTTTGCAGTTAACCCGCTGCGAAAAATCATTCCAGGGCTAGGCGGGCTTGATTTAGCCTCTTTGTTGCTGGCATTTATAGTGGCTGCGGCAAAAATAAGTACATTAATGTGGCTTATTTATAGCTCTTGGGCTATTCAACCTGTGCTTATACAGGCGCTAATAACTGTTTTAAAAGAAGGTTTAAATTTAGTCTTTTGGGTGTTAATCATCCGCGCTATTTTAAGCTGGGTAAGCCAAGGCTATAACCCAATTGAAGCGGTATTCCATCAGCTTACTGAGCCAATGTTAAAGCCAATCCGTAAAATCTTACCGCCACTAGGAGGCTTAGACTTATCGGTATTGGTACTGATCATCGGCATTCAGTTTTTACAAATGCTGCTAATGGACCTTTTAGCTTAAGCACAACGTAATATAAAAGAGGCCTAGCGCCTCTTTTTTACATACTCAGGAGTTAACCATGCAACGTTTAATAAAGTTTTGTTTTATTGCTTGTCTCGCTTTAGCATTTAATGCACACAGCGCTCAAGAACAAGGCGCCCAATACAAAGAACTAGGCCCTTGGCAAGTTCATTACATAGCCTTTCCATCAACGTTTATTCAACCGCAAATAGCTAAAGCTTATGACCTTGAGCGTAGTGGCTATAAAGGCATTGTTAATATTTCAATATTAAAAAATAATGCAGATAAAGCCGCTCAAAAAGCGACATTACAAGGTACCGCTAAAAACTTATTAGGTAACAAGCAAACCCTTAACTTTAAAGAAGTCGTTGAAGGCGATTCAATTTATTATCTAGCACAAGTAGATTACACCAACGAAGAGATTTTACGTTTTGAAATTGAAATCCAACAAGGTAATCAGTTTCAAACATTAAAGTTTAAGCAAAAATTTTACGTAGATTAAATATGACCAACACCTTAGTACTTGCAACCGGCAACCCCGGAAAAGTGAATGAGCTGGCTAACATGCTCAGCTCACTTAATATTAATGTTGTACCGCAAAGCGACCTTAATGTCAGTGACGTAGCCGAAACAGGCACCACGTTTGTAGAAAACGCGATAATTAAAGCGCGACATGCGGCTAAAATTACCGGACTGCCTGCTATTGCAGATGATTCAGGCTTAGAAGTTGATGGCCTGAATGGCGCGCCAGGTGTTTACTCTGCTCGTTTTGCAGGAAATAGCGCAAGTGATCAAGATAATATCGATAAATTACTGGCTGATTTAGGCAATAACCCTAATCGCAGCGCTCGTTTTTGGTGTGTGTTGGTACTAATGCGTCATGCTGACGACCCTACCCCACTTATTTGCAGTGCTAGCTGGGAAGGTGAGATTACCCTTAGCCAACACGGTAAAGGTGGCTTTGGTTACGATCCTATCTTTTTTGTACCATCAGAAAATTGTACCAGTGCAGAGCTTACAAAAGAGCAGAAGAATGCATTAAGCCACCGTGGACAAGCACTTAATAAATTACTACAAGAGTTACAACACAAAGGCGGCCTGTGAACCTTCCTCCACTGAGTTTATATGTGCACGTGCCTTGGTGCGTGCAAAAATGTCCTTACTGCGACTTTAATAGCCACGGGCAAAAAGGTGACATCCCTGAAGCTGAATATGTACAGCACTTAATTGACGATTTAAAAGCTGATTTACACTTAGTACAAGGGCGAAAAATTCACAGTATTTTTATTGGTGGCGGCACGCCAAGCCTATTAACCGGCGCGGCATATACCCGTTTACTCAATGAAATAGATAACCTAATTGGTTTAAGCGATAACTGTGAAATAACCCTTGAAGCAAACCCGGGCACAGTCGAAACTGGCCGTTTTAAAGATTATGTAAAAGCAGGGATTAACCGTATCTCTATTGGCGTGCAAAGCATGCAAAATGATAAGTTAAAAGCCTTAGGCCGAATTCATGGTGCCGATGAAGCCAGTTATGCAGCACAACAAGCTAGTGAAGCAGGGTTGAATAGCTTTAACCTTGATTTAATGCATGGCTTACCAGGGCAATCCCTCGATGACGCACTAAGTGACTTAAAACAAATCATTGCCCTGAGCCCACCACATATTTCTTGGTATCAGCTCACCATTGAGCCTAATACGCAATTTGCTTCAAAACCGCCCACGTTGCCACAAGATGAAACCTTATGGGATATTCAAGAACAAGGCCAAGCATTATTAGCACAAGCAGGCTATCAGCAATACGAAATATCAGGATATGCAAAACCGGGCTTTCAATGCCAACATAACTTGAATTATTGGCGGTTTGGCGATTATCTTGGTATTGGCTGTGGCGCCCATGGTAAGGTTACTGATGCGAAAACAGGGGTGATAACACGCACTGAAAAGGTTAAACACCCACGGGGCTACATGGACATTATTAAGCCCTACTTGTACAAAAGCTGGCAAGTAGAACAAGACGACTTAGCGTTTGAATTTTTTATGAATCGCTTTCGTTTAACAGAGCCATGCCCGATTGAAGACTACAGTGCACTGACTAATCAGCCATTACAAAGCCAACAAGCGGCTTTGAATAAAGCCATTAACACAGGTTTATTAATAGAAAAAGACGGCCATTGGCAAGTAAGCCTTAAAGGCCATCGCTTTTTAAATGACCTGCTAGAATTGTTCGTATAACGCTTTTGGCGTTATACGCATGTAAAGTAAATACATGAAAAATTAAAATACCCTAATGGGTTTCTAACAACAAAAGGGAAACGAATGCGTAAACTTACTCTAATTGCTGCCACGGTAAGCGTGGCACTGCTTGCCGGTTGCCAACAAGCAACACAACAATCAACGCCTGCACCGGCGGTTCAAGCTCAACCTGTACAAAGTGAAATTGATAAAGCGAATGCTTTTTTTGAAGACACTTTTAATCGTGATGTAATGAGCAGCCCAGTTTATCAAACCTATATGGGCATCAAAAAAGATTACGATAAATGGGATGACAACAGCGAAGAAAAAGCGCTAAAAGACTTGGCACAAACTAAAGCCGATTTGGTTACGCTCAACAGCATTGACCGTGCGCAATTAGATGCAGCTACTCAAGTAAGTTATGATTTAAAAAAACAAGATTTAGAAGCCAGCATTGCTGATTTTAAATGGCGTTACCATAACTACCCAGTAAACCAAATGTTTGGTACACATTCTATGGTGCCGGCTTTTTTAATTAACCAGCATCAAATTAGCAACGTAAAAGAAGCCAACGATTACATTGCCCGTTTAAATGGGGTACCGGGTGTATTCGATCAACTGATTACCGGCTTAGAAATTCGCGCCGATAAAAACATTATTGCACCTAAATTTGTATTTCCACACGTGATTGATTCAAGCAAAAACATCATTAAAGGTGCGCCGTTTGAACAAGGTGAAGATTCTACGCTATTAGCTGACTTTAAACGTAAAGTAAATGCATTAGAAATCGACCAAGCTGAAAAAGATGCACTTATTAGTAAAGCGACTGATGCATTAAAAACAGCAGTTAAACCTGCTTACTCTAAGTTAATTAACTACATTGCACAGCTAGAAAAGCGTGCTGATGACCGTGACGGTGCTTGGAAATTCCCTGATGGCGAAGCGTTTTACAATAACGCGCTTAAACGCACTACCACGACAGACCTTACAGCAAAAGAAATTCATGCCATTGGCCTTGCCGAAGTGTCACGTATTCATGATGAAATGCGTGCCATCAAAGATAAAGTTGGTTTTGAGGGTGACTTAAACGCCTTTATGCAGTTTATGAAAACCGACAAGCAATTTTACCTTGCTAATACTGAAGCGGGTAAAGCGCAATACCTAAGTGAGGCTAAAGGCTTAATTGATAACATGAAAACACGCTTAGATGAGCTGTTTATTGTAAAACCAAAAGCCGACATGATAGTAAAACGTGTTGAAGCTTTCCGTGAAAAAGCGGCAGGTAAAGCGTTTTATCAACAACCTGCGCCAGATGGTTCTCGCCCAGGTATTTACTATGCCAACCTCTATGACATGGAAGCAATGCCAACTTACCAAATGGAAGCTCTCGCTTACCATGAGGGTATTCCGGGTCATCACATGCAAATTGCTATTTCACAAGAGCTGGAAGGCGTGCCTAAGTTCCGTAAGTTTGGTGGTTACACAGCCTACATTGAAGGTTGGGGTTTATACTCAGAGTTACTACCAAAAGAAATGGGCCTTTACGAAGACCCGTATTCAGATTTTGGTCGTTTAGCTATGGAGTTATGGCGTGCCTGTCGTCTAGTGGTTGATACCGGTATTCACGCAATGAAGTGGACTCGCCAAGAAGGTATTGATTACTACGTTAACAACACTCCTAACGCCACTTCTGACGGTGTAAAAATGGTTGAGCGTCATATTGTAATGCCATCACAAGCAACGGCTTACAAAGTGGGTATGCTGAAAATTTTAGAACTACGTGAAGCGGCTAAAAAGCAGCTTGGCGACAAGTTTGACATTCGTCAATTCCACGACGTAGTGCTTAAAAATGGCCCTGTACCATTAAACGTACTAGAAAACTTTGTTGATGAGTGGGTTGCTAGCAAACAAGCTTAATTATCAAGTAACTACTTAAACATATAAAAGGTCGCAATTGCGGCCTTTTGTTTTATAAAGCAAAAAATTAAGCTAGGATAAAGTAGGTATTCAAGGAGAACAGAATGGATCTAAGCATACAGCTACTCAATGCGCGTATTAAACAACAACAGTTTGATGAGCTTGATAACGACTTTAAAAAGCTCACTGACGCTCAAAAAGTGATGCAGCTTAATTATCTGTTTGAAAGCGCGTTACGCATGAGTATTAAATACGATTTTATGCAAAATATTGCCGTGCGAATTTTAGCGAGCAATACGCCACCAACACAGTTTATTGAACAGCTAACCAGTTTAGATGCACTGAGCTTTTTTACGCCTGCATTAAAATTAAATAAAGGCTTTATTAGTACAGATAGCCACGACAATAACGTGTTACATAATGTGTTCAAGCACGCAGCGCCAAGCCAGTTGCCTTTTAACTATGTTCGCTCGTTAATGTTATTTGAATCTAATGAAGAGTTACTGCATGCATTGGCGCAAACCAATCAGCACGGGCTGACTCCTGTGGCCAGCTATATCGTTTATGCACATAAGCCCAACATTCCGGTAAAGCATGAGTTTTCAGCCTTACTGGCATTAATGGAAATAGAACAAAAACAAAATCCTAGAGCAAAATTACAATTGCTTGAGGCATTAAAAAATAATCCCCCAGGCGAAATTACCTTACTGTTGAGCGCCGCATATTTACAGCGCTCTACTGAACAAGTAGTGGCACTAATCTGATAAGTAATATTCTACGCTGGTAACCACGCGTACATTTTTAATTTGCGGTGTGTTTGAATCCCGATCGCTAATACTAAACTGCCCTTGGCGTGCGGTTTTAATTTTACCTAAAAGGGAGTTTGAATCTTTCGCGAATTTATTTGCTACTTCACGGGCTTTTTCTGTGGCCTCTTGCACCATGGCAGGTTTTATATCGTTAAGCCCAGTAAAAATATATTCAATACGAGTTTGATAGTTATCTTGGACTATGGCTATATTTTGTTTAGCTAACTGACTCACTTTACTCAGTGCGTTTTTAACTTTATCGGGGGCATTAGAGTAAACAATAATATTTGAGCTAATAACGTATCTAAACTTTTGATTGTCGTTCGCGTATTCACGCGCTTGCTTATCAATAATAGATTGAGTGCCTGTCGATATTTCCTCATCGTCAAAGCCATGTAGCTTTAAAAAGGCAATTACGGCATCGTTTTTTTGCTCAACTCGCTCAACAAGCTTTTCAAGGTTGTTATCGGCGTCATTAAACTGCAGCGGCCAAATAACAGTATCAGCGACCACTTCACGCTCTGCTAAGCCTTTTACCTGAACAGTGCGCTCCATGCCTTTAATATCAAGTGCGGCTCCTTTGATGATAAAGCCCAATGCAATTAAGCCGATGCTTAAACAAACTGCTGCCATAACAACGGTTACATTCGATATTTTATTCACTTCACTCTCCTTGACCAATATCAATAATAAGCATGTTCACGCTCGAAAAAACACAATAAACAGGTTACATTGAGACAGTACAGAACGCAAAACTTAATCAGCCAAGGAAACGCAATGAGTCTAAAACGTATTAACCAGTTTTTTAACCCAAGCTCTGTCGCTGTTATTGGGGCTTCAAACATCGCCACTCGCGCGGGTAATGTGGTAATGCGTAACTTACTGCAAGGTGGCTTTAAAGGGCCTATTATGCCCGTTACCCCAAATCATACAGCGGTACACGGCGTATTGGCTTACCCCAGTATTGAAGCCTTACCTAAAGTGCCTGATTTAGCCGTTATCTGTACCAATAAAAACACCTTAATGAAAATTATTGAGCAGCTAGGTACGCTTGGCTGTCATAGTGCCATTATTATTGCGGATGGCTTAACCACAGTTCAAAAAAAGGCACTCAAAGAGAGCGCAGCTAAGCATAAAGTCACCCTGCTTGGCTCAAATTGCTTAGGGTTACTTATTCCGCATATAGGCTTAAATGCAAGCTTTTCTCATACTGTTGCCACGCCAGGTAAACTGGCTTTTGTATCGCAATCTGCAGCAGTTTGCTCAACTATTCTCGATTGGGCAAAAAATAAAGAAATTGGCTTTTCATACTTTGTATCTATGGGGGATTGTTTAGATATTGAGTTTGACGAAATACTCGACTTTTTAGGCCGTGATGCTAAAACCAAAGCCATCTTACTGTACATCGATAATATTGATGATATCCGCAGCTTTATTTCTGCCGCTCGAGCAGCCGCATTTTCTAAACCTGTTATTGCTATTAAAACTGGCAGAACCAGCGCAGGGGCTCTCGCCGCTGAAATACACACCGGCGGAAAACAAAGCTCAGATGCGGTATATGATGCCATGTTTCAACGTGCGGGTATGCTAAGAGTAAACGACTTACGTGAGCTCTTTGCCGCCACCCAAACCTTGGCAATGCATCCTAAGTTACTGCAAGTAGAGCAACTTACCATATTAACCAATGGTGGCGGCCCTGGAGTGATGGCCGTTGATGAACTCATTCAAAGTTCAGGAAAACTTGCTCAGCTCAGTGATGAAACTCGCGAAGCACTTAATAAAGTGATCCCGCATTCAGACACCGCTGCCAATCCGGTCGATATTTTTGGCGATTCTGCGCCAGTGCGTTATAAGCATGCGTTAGAAATATTACTAAATGCTAAAGAAGTTAAAAACTTACTGATCATCCACACTCCATCGGCTTTGGCCCCAAGTGAAAATTACGCTCAGGTTATTGTTGAGGCACTAAATAAATTACCGAAAATGGCACGCCCGTATGTAATTACTAATTTTATGGGAGAAGATGCTGCTTTTGCTGCAAGACGCATCTGCGCTAATAACGCCATCCCTACCTATCGTACCCCAGAAGGGGCGGTAGGCGCCTTTATGCACTTAGTAAGCTACCGTCGTAACCAAAAGCATTTAACTCAAACGCCAGAATCAAATACTGACGATGCCACTATTAATAAAGCAGCAGCGAAAGCGACTATAAAAGAGTTTTTAAATGATGAACAACATTACTTATCAACCCATCAAGCAAGTCATATTTTAAGTAGTTACGGCATTGACTGTATTCAAACTGAAGTTGCCTACACTCCAACCGAAGCCAAAGAGCAAGCAATAGAGCTGGGCTTTCCGGTGGCATTGAAATTAATTAGCCCCAGTATTCCCTCTAAGTCTGAAGTCGGCGGTGTCGTACTAAACCTCAATGATGCGCAAGAGGTAGAGCAAACCGCATTTGCCATGCTGTTAAGAATAAAGAACACCTACCCTGATGCCATAATTGATGGTTTTTCATTACAAAAAATGGCACCTCGAGCGGGAGCTAACGAGCTGCGTATAGCCATTAAAACAGAGCCTAATTTTGGGCCGGTTATTTTATTAGGTGAAGCCGGTACAGGGCTTGAATATGCACAAGCCGCAGTCGCTTTGCCACCACTGAATATGAACCTAGCTAAATATTTAATTGCCGCCGCCCATGATAAAGGCGTACTTAAAGATCGTGTTCTGCCAGAAAAAGTAGATAAATATCGCTTGTGTTCACTACTAACTCGAATTTCTCAATTGGTCGTAGATCAACCGGATATCACCTCGTTAGAGCTAAATCCTATTCTAGCTAGTAATGGCCAGTTTTTAGTACTTGATGCCACCATGAATTTGAATCAGTATCAGGCTCAAGCACATCGAAAACGTTTATCTATTCGTCCTTACCCTATTGAGCTGGTTGAACAAGTCACTTTAAAAAATAATACCTTAGCAACGCTCAGACCAATCAAACCTGAAGATGAGCAAGCACATCAAGCGTTTGACCAGTCATTAACCAAAGAAGATAGGTATAAACGCTTTTTTGGTGAGTTACCACAATTTAACCACGATCAACTCGCGAAAATGACGCAAATTGATTACGACCGCGAAATGGCGTTTATTGTTACCCAAACACAAGACGAGCAACAGCACACCCTAGGGGTTTCACGAGTGATTATGGACCCAGATAACTTACAAGCAGAGTTTGCTATTGTAGTACGTTCTGATTGCCAAGGGCTTGGATTAGGACGTATTTTAATGAATGCAGCAATTTCTCATTGTAAGCGCCAAGGGGTAAAAACCGTTGAGGGGATCACCCTACCTGAAAACACTGGCATGATTGAGCTGGCTCGTAAACTCGGATTTAAAATTAGTCGTGATTTTGAAGAAGGCAGTATCAATATGTTACTCACATTATAATAATTATTATGCAGAAACTTAGACAAACCATCAACCAAGTATTTGAATCTTCAGGTAAGTACCAACGGGCCGGTCACTTTTTAGATGCCCTACTAATCACTATTATTATGATAAATGTGGTGGCCATCGTACTCGAATCAGTGCACAGCATTGCCACTGCGTACTACAACGAATTTTTAATGTTAGAGCTGGTATCGGTTGCCATATTTAGTGCTGAATACCTAATACGTGCTTGGACCTGTGTAGATAGAGTAAAATACGCCTCTATGGATTGCTCCAATACACAAAAGCGGATCCGCTATATTTTATCACCACTGGCTATCATCGATTTAATCGCCATTTTGCCAAGCCTATTAATGTTTTTCTTTGCTTTAGACTTACGTTTTTTACGCGTACTACGTTTATTAAGAGTATTTAAGCTCACTCGTTATTCACGGGCAATGCAACTGTTATTACAGGCATTTATTGATGAATCAAGTTCATTGTTGGCTGCATTTTTTATTATGGCAGTAGTACTTATTTTAGCTTCATGCGGTATTTATTTATTAGAACATGACATTCAACCAGACAAGTTTGGCTCAATTCCGGCCGCAATGTGGTGGGCAATGGCAACACTTACGACTGTAGGCTATGGTGATGTTGTGCCAATAACACCCATTGGTAAGCTGTTTGGTGGTGTTATCACTCTAGTAAGCATGGGCATGGTGGCTATACCCACAGGTTTATTAGCATCGAGCTTTTCAGAGCAGGTTCGTAAACGTCGTCAGTTATTTGAAGATGCCACCCATGAGCAAATAACCGATGGAAAACTCTCCGACGAGCAATTACATCACCTTGAAGATCTTCGCTACAAACTTGGATTAAGTAAGTTAGAGGCTAATAAAGCGATAAAAGCGGAGCTTAATAAACGCAGCTCACACTTGTTTTGTCGCCATTGTGGTAAGCGCCCTTAATAAAAATAATGTAATAAACGGCGCTTTAAGCTTGTGAGAATACAGGGTGCCAATCGCGCTCAATAAGCTCAAGTACTTGCTCTTTAGGCACAGCTTTACTAAATAAGTACCCTTGGAAATAGCTGCAACCTTGAGCTTTTAAGAAGGCCAATTGATGTGCGCTTTCAACCCCCTCAGCAATACACTCTTTACCTAAACTGCTGGCTAAAGTAAGAGTGGATTGAATAATCGCTTCATTATCCGAATCAATACCAATATCTTGCACAAAGCTACGATCAATTTTTAATACATCGATGGGGAAGCGTTTTAAATACGTTAATGAAGCATAACCTGTTCCAAAGTCATCCATGTATAGCTTACATCCGAGCTGCTTTAGTGCATCCATATTTTTAAGTGCATAGTCTGAGTCTCGCATTAAAATAGACTCTGTTATTTCAAACACAATAGCCTCGGGCGGCAGCGCTGCATTATTTAGTGCTTGGCGAATTTCAGGTATAAGCTCAGCAAACTCAAAATCAAGTGCCGATAAATTAATTGATAAATATAAATCGGGATTCACCTTGCGCCAACGCACCAACTGTACAAGTGCTCTTTTAAATGTTTGCAGCATAATTTTGGTAATTAAACCAATATTTTCAGCCACATTTGCAAACTCTTGAGTACTGGCTAGTTGATTCTCAGGCCAGCGTAGTAATACCTCAAAGCCCTCAGTTTTTTGTGTAGATGTACTAATTATAGGTTGATAATAATTACAAAACTCGTGCTCGTGATACGCTTTGATCAATTGCGACTCTAAATGCAGGGCCCTTTCAACTCTTTGATTCATTTCTTGTTTATAGAACTTGTAACACCCTTCTAAACCATCTTTAGCATAATAGAGCGCCACATTTGATGCTTTTAACAGCGCCTTGTAATGCGCAGCGTCATCAGGGAAAAGCGCCACACCAATACTAAGGTGCACATTTACATTTTGGCTATTCATAGCAATGTCTATACTCACGCAATCCATAAGCTTGGTGCATATAAGTAATACTTCTTCTATTTGCTGAATGTCTTCAACTAAAATAACAAATTCATCACCACCTAAACGCGCTATGCTATCACAGGGGCGTAATGCTGTTTTTAAGCGGTTTGCCACCAGCTTAATGATCTCATCAGCGCTTTCTGTACCAAATGAGTCGTTAAAGTATTTAAAGCGTTTTATATTTACATGTAATAAAGCAACTTTGCTGTGATGGCGACGAGCTTGATCTATGGCATGCACAGCTCGGTCATTAAACAAGGTTCTATTTGGCAAGCCCGTTAATGAATCGTAATTAGTTAATTGATGCAGCTCGTTCTCAGCTGATTTCTGCGCATGAATATCCGTTAAAATAACCACATAGCTACTCAACCTTTTACTTTCATCTGCTACAGCGCTTATTTTAACTAACACATGACGCTGCTCTTTATTAGCCAGTACCACAGTGTCTTCACATGAGAAGTGCTCGCCTACTTCAAGCTTTTGCATAATGCGTAAATAGTCAAAATAGCTACTGCGAGTCAAACCTAAATTAAGCGAGCGAGTTGAACGAGGCTCTGCCGATACAGCAAAAGCCGTTTGCAGCGACTTATTTGAAGCACGTATGTTAAAGTTTTTATCTAAAATAAATACCCAATCTCGGGTTTGTTCAAACGCGGCGGTAAATAATCGAGCGTGTTCTTCAAACACCATTTCGCGTGTCATATTAGTATACGTACCCGCTACTTTTTGCGGTGTTGTTTCATCCCATTCAACCACTTTGCCAAAGTCTTTGTACCAGCGCCAATGACCTTTGGCATGACGTAGTCGGTAAGTACAGTTAAAGTATCCTTTGTCGGTTGATAAAAATTCTAACCACTCCAACCTAAAAATGGCACGCTCTTGTGGATGAACTTTATCTAAGTAGTCATCTAAACTGACTGAGTCGTCTTCATAACCTAACTCGTTGACCAATCTAGGCTGATAAATATTTAACTGACTCGCTTGCCAATCCCAAACACCCGACTCACTTCCCTCTAGCGCAAGCTTTAAACGTGCCTCGCTATCTTGGCTTTCTTTGTGTGCGGCTAATAAAATACGCTGTATTTTATTACGTCTCATTACCCAAGCTGTCACTATTGTGAATAACAAAATAGCATAAAGAGCTAAAAAGTAAGGGGCGCGCCATAATGGGTATTTCACTTTAATATTTAACGTCGCTGGCGGGGTATAGTCACCCGTCAACGGATCCTTTGCCCAGACTTTTAACTGATAGCTACCGGGGTTTAATTTAGGAAACACCACGCGATTATTACGGGTATAGCTTTTTTTACCTTTGTCGAGCTGATATTCGTAAACAATACGATCTTGAAAACTAAATGACATCGCTGAAAATGCAATTTCAAGCCCTATATCATCATGATTTAAAGTAATATTTTTTAATGGCTGTTGTAAGTTAAGCGACAAGTCTCGAGACATTAAGTTAATGCGAGTTATGTTGACGTGATCTAACAAACCTTGGCTATTTTTATTCTCTTTAGGGTCAAAATAAGTAAAGCCTTTAAGGCTACCATAGGCAATTCGTCCGTCATTTAATTTGGCCATAGCACCACTATTAAATTCAGCAGAAAGCACTCCATCTGATGTAGTAAATTGCTGAAAATGGATGGTGCTCGGGTTTAATCGCCATATTCCTTTATGACTACTCATCCAAATCATTCCCTCTTCATCAAGCACCATATCGTATAATAGTGTGCCTAATTTATTTTTATCTAAATCAATGGTATGCACTAATTCATAGCTATTGGCATCAATTCCAATCAAACCAAAGTTAGATAAAGAAAGCCACAGAATCCCTTGCCTATCTTCAACATACGAAAGAATGCTCACTGCAACATTGTCATGGTGTTTAGGTACTTTATAAAGGGTGTTTAAACTGCGCTCATCCGGGTTAAATTGGTATAACACTCCACCGCTAAAAAATAACGGCTTCTGCGGCTTTGAGGGTAATGGCGGTAAAAAGCCATAGGCTAAAAACGGGTCAAATTGAGAAAACTCGCCCTTTAATGGAGTTAGCACCTGGCTATCAACATTATATTTAAACATGCCATGATCAGGGTGAACAAAATATAAATCACCATTTTCTAGCAAGGTAATACCATGCATCCAATCGTTTATAAATATTTGGTTTTTGGGGCTGGCAGTTTTAGGTTGGGTAAGCTGCTGGGTTTGCGGGTCAAAAATAAACAGTCCTCGGTTTGAGTGTAACCAGAGTTTATTTTTATAAGGCATAATTTTGAAAACGGTAAATTCTGTGGTTAGTAAATCAACTTTATAATCTTTTAAATACACCCTTGAGGTGTTATTTTTTATATCAACAGCCGTTAAACCGTTATGAGTACCTAGCCATAACTTATCTTGAAATTGTTTAATTGCCCAGACTGAGTGATGTGAAAATCCATCCCCTCCTAAAGCACTGCCCTCTACATTATAAAATTTATAGTTGTCACCCGATAAATAAAAAGCACCATCAGTTTTAGTCGCAAGCCACATACCACCTGATTTATCTTTTACCATATCAATAATACTGGTATCGGCAAGCGTGTATTTACTTTGTTGAATGCGTTTATTTTTAACCACTATTTTGGTAGTTAAATTAAAACTAAGCAGGCCTTTATCGGTTGCTAAATCAACAATCCCTTGCTGATTATCAATATCCCAAACATTCAAGTCAGCCAGTAGCTTTTCACTTGTAAATGCCTGCTCACTATTATTAAACAATGTCTCTATATTACTAATATCAACAGCATATAAGCCTTTAACAGCTCCAACCAATAACTGATTACTATCACCCAGTGCAAATGACTTCACATTGTTTTGATAGATGTGTACATCGGTTTCGCTTAAATGCTCTAGGGGGCGTACTTGTTGCGTTGCAATATTAAATACATAAGCACCATCTGTACTGCCAATAAAGATATAACCATTGTAATGAAACAAGGTACGTACAAACGCATTTTCAAATTGCTCAGGCAGCTTAAATAAAGGAGTAATAGAGCCACTGGCTATATCAAGTTTTGCAAACACTCTGCCTTGACCAACCCACAAGGATTTATCATCTGTGGCTAACATGGTAAAAACAGACTGCTGAAGAATTTGCTCTTCTGTAACTGGTTTTTTTAAATACTGCTGATAGGTATCTGTTTGCGGGTCATACCTAAAAAGCCCTGCTAATAAGGAAGCAATCCAAATTTGCCCTTCTGGATCTTGGTATATGCGATCAATAATGGCTTCTTCTAACTCACCATTTGGGCCATTAATTGGAATAACCTGATAGCCGTCGTAGCGATTTAACCCTCCTTCGGTAGAGAGCCATAAATAGCCATTATTATCGATAAGCATAGTATTAACGTAACTTTGAGATAACCCTTCGCTTGGTGATAGCCGTTTTACTTGTGCTGTTGCAGCAACGCTAATGAGCATAAATAGCACAAACATGGCTGTGATAAACCTATTAATACTGATGCCCATGTGTTTCCTATTACTGATTTAGGGTTGCTGATATTTCAATGCGATAATATTTCGGTGCTTATATGCATCAAATAGCGTTAATAATGCAGGAGTATATGTTAACACTTGGTTAAAACCAAGTGCCTGATAAAAATCAGTAATGTGTTGGTAAGCGAAGGTGTAAACAGCGTCGGCTTGCTGACTTAAAAGCGTGCTTAGCAGCTTTGTTGCCACACCAGTGGAACGATATGCAGGAGCCACAAAAACTGTCGATAAAAATAAAAAAGTCGGTTTGTGCTGTAAGCGGCACGCAGCAATAATAGTGTGGTTATCGTAAGCAACCCACAATTGGTCTTGTTTATTGGCGCGACCGCGGACTTTATATAAGGTATAAAACTTATTTATTAAAGGCGCTTTCACTGATTCTAATTGTTTAATAACAATCATAGCAAGCAGACCCTAACTAAGCATAAGTGCCAAATATTGCTCAAACTTTTGCTTTAAAAAACCTTGCTCTGCAACTGGGCGACTGTGCAGGGTATCATAAACTTGCTCACGCGTTTTCTTGCCACGCTTAATTTGATATGCCCAAAATGAAGCTTCGTAATCTAGCTGAATCTGATATTTTTGCTCTCGTGGTAAATCACACAGGTTATAACTCATATTCCCCCCTTTTACTGGCCTGATAAAACTTAGATTATACGTTTAAACTTATAATAAACTAACTCTATAATGAATAAAAAGAATCTACTTTAAATAGTCTAAGGGTATCAATAATTGTTAATGATAGGCTCTGCTAGATTATGACTAGAAACTGGGCAAAAGACAGCCAATTTGTTATTATACTCGCCTATCCATTTGCCCCAATAGACAGGAACTGCTGACGTGTTTAAATACTGTAAAGGGTTGCTTGTATTAATAGGTTTAATTTTTAGTAATTCGTCATTTGGCCATAGTTACAGCTATACATTTAATCGCCCGCAGAACACCCAGCAAGCAAATTATACTATTGAGCTATTACAATTAGCGTATACAGATATGGGCTTTAAATTAAATATTATCGATTTTAATCGTCAAAATGCATTATTTGCAGCAAACAGTGGCATGTTAGATGGGCAGCTTGCTCGTGATATTAGTATTGAAAGTGCATACAAAAACTTAATTCGGGTTAACTATCCGTTATTCAAATTTAATCTTGAGCTTTATAAGCACTGTGAACCCAGCTCTACTAAAACAATGGATAGCGTTGCCATTATAGCCAGCTACCCTGTACAACAGCGATATTTAGACAGTATTGATTTTCAAGGCAAGGTTATTGAGGTAAAAAATAATACCACTCAATTAAATTTACTGATCCAGCAAAAAGTAGAAGCTGCATTACTGATTGATTTTGCGATGGCCAATAAAACCATTCCTCCCGCTTTAGGCTGTTATGAAAAACAAGTGGTTGCTACCTACCCGCTTTATCATTATTTACATATCAGTCATGCGAGTATTGCTCAACAGCTTGAGGCTACACTTAAGAAATTACACAACAATGGCACGGTCGCTAAACTCAGATCAAAGTACAAACTACAATTTTAAAAATCAAAGCCTTGCTGTTGTGCTGGCGAAGCGGCTTGCGCAGCTTTCTTTTTTTGCTGTAAATAACGTTTATAGCGTTGTTGGCATAGGCTCAATACTTTCTTTTTTTGCGCATTGGTCAACGAATTCCACGAAAATCGCTCATCACGACTGCGATAACATCCTTTGCAGTAACCCCGATTATTAACCAAGCAAATACCTTTACAAGGGCTAGGAATATCAAATATTTCAATTTGTTGCATCAAACCCTCCAGTATAAAAAAGTATAGCTTGAGTATAGCGCTATTTTTGTTTAAAAAAAAAGCAGCAAATTAATTGCTGCTTTTATCTACGCCTAAACTGTTAATTAATGTTCACAGATTTGTTCATCTACTTGTGTTTTTCTATGGTAGGGCTTAGCGTACATTGCTAGTACTAAAGGCCTTAATTCTTCTGGCACTTTTGCTAAACGCTCTGCAAATTGTGCTGCATCATTTTTATTTATAACCGCTTCAGTACAACCACCTGCAATATAGTTGCCTGGGTGTAAATAAAACGAATCAATTATTTGCTTATCAATGGTTTTTGCCAGCTCATCTGCACTATCGCAATCTGACTGAATAGGCTGGCCAAACGATAAGTGCACATGCCCTTTGGCTGAACTAAAGCCTTCAACAATACTAGCAATATCTTCACCCGCCGATTTCACGTATTTACCATGGTGTTGTTTATGATAGAGCTCTTTTGCCTTCGCTATTGCACAGGGTTCATATTGGTAAGATATTGCAACCGGCACCACTTTTAGCTCTTTAATGTACTCACCAAACTCTTTCTTTTGTTTACGTCCATTTAGTTGTAGCATTTTTAACAGTGCAGGATCGGTTTGATCTACACCGTCTTTAGCCCGACCTTCTTTTTGAGCAATCCAAATAGAATGCCCACTACTAAGCGAGTCATAAATATAAGCCGATAACTGAGTCAACGCTTTTAACATCTCTTTTGGAGCTTTAGCTGAGCGTTTTACAATAAAGCTTTTATTCAAACGCATAAGCTCAGTAATGTAAGGAATTTGCAATAAGTTATCACCAATCGCAATTCTCACTGTTTTCATTTTATGCTGATAAAGGCCCCAATTAACTAATGCAGGGTCAAGTACAATGTCTCTATGATTTGAAACAAAAAGATAGGCTTGATTAGGGTCTAATGCCTCTAAACCTGAAAAAGTAACGTTTGATGTGGTGCGCCTTACTAATTTATTTAAATAATGCGCCACTTCGTTTTGTACATCTTCAACTGTTTTAACTTTGCCCCACTTTTTACGCAACTGATGTTTTATTATAGCGCGTGCTAAAAACCCAACTGCGGATATAAAGCGTGGCAAATTGTACTTTGCTATCACATCAAGAAACGCATTATCGTTAATTAATCGCGTTAATGAGGCGGCAACTTCATCGTCATTGTAAGGTCTTATATCTGCGTACTTATCTTCTAATTCAATCATTTACTGCATCTACAAAGTTAAAAACGACACGCTAAAACGTCCCGTTATGTCTGATTTTGATTATAACTCAAGCAAAAGTACGAAACTAGCAATACTAAAGTTCGATTTACTGAGTTTTCATAGCGTTATAGTTTAGTACTGAGCATTATTGTCAGACTAACTGCCTCATGTGTATAAACTATAGCTATTAATTATTAATTCAAATGGATAGACCTTACTAATTGCACTTTGTTCAAGTTAACTTAGCAAGGCAGTTGGCCATAATAACATGCAAGTTAACCCTCAGTGGGCAGACCACATTTAAATATAGCTCTACAACTGCTAATGTAAACGCAATCTGATAAACCCAATAATATTCAAATAGATGATACTCTTTTTAACACAAGCACTTCGCGTACTGGGATTATCATTCTTTTTACACATACACTATTAGGACACATCGTGAACATAACAATTCTTGATAACGCCACACTGGCAAACACCTCACTTGATGGTATCTCAGCACTTGGAGATCTTACCGTGCATCAGCTAACTAGCCCAGAGCAAGTGTTGGCACATAGCCAAAATGCCGAGGTGTTAATCACTAACAAAGTAGTGATTAATCGTGACACTATGACACAATTAAAATCGTTGAAACTCATTTGTGTCAGTGCAACTGGCACTAATAATGTTGATTTAGATGCCGCGAAAGACTTAGGCATTGCAGTTACCAATGTTGCCGGTTATTCAACCCCTTCTGTTGTTCAGCATACCTTTTCGTTGATCACTAACTTATTAGGTAATACTCACCGCTATCAAGCGGATTGCCAGCAAGGCGCATGGCAAAAAAGTGACATGTTTTGTCGACTTGATTACAGCTTTAATGACATTCAAGGTAAAACATTGGCTATTATTGGCGGAGGTACTTTGGGTAATGCAGTATCTAAAGTAGCTGAAGCGTTTGGCGCTGAGGTGATTATTGCAGAGCGCAAAGGCGCAGCGTGTCGCGACGGACGCACCCTGTTTGAAATAGCAATAAAAACAGCAGACATTATTAGCGTCCACTGCCCACTTAATGATGAAACACGCGACTTAATTACACTTAATGAATTAAAAATGATGAAACCGACTGCGCTAATTATTAATACCGCACGCGGCGGGATAATCAATGAAGCAGACTTAGTAGAAGCATTAAAAGCCAATATTATTGCCGGTGCCGGCGTTGATGTGCTGACCAAAGAGCCCGCTGAGCTTACTAATCCTCTGGCTAATTATACGGGTGATAATTTACTACTTACCCCACATATCGCGTGGGCGAGCACTGAATCTATCGTGCGCTTAGTAAAAGAAGTGAGTTTAAATATTGCAGCATTTAGTCAACACGAGTCGCGTAACCGCTTGGTTTAATGCCATAAAAGTAACTTAGTCAAAATTACTAAAAAGTGGCTTTTTAGATTTATATTTTAAAAAAGCCACCACCCCACCAAACACAACAAAAACAACCCATTGATTTTTAAGGATTTAAAAACTGGCTTGGTCTTTGCTATATTGTTTTTAATTAATCATCCAGGGTAATAACAAAATGAAAAAAACACTTTTAATCGCTGCACTAACTGCTCCTTTTTTAACGGGTTGTGTAATCGCTGTATCTGATGGCGAAGCAGAAGGTCATTGGGCAGGCAATAGTTCTTCAAGCTGGCAGGCCACACATAAAAACAATCGTGAAATCATTTCAGGTCTGGCAATGGATAGCTCGTATCAGTCAGTATTAAACCAACTAAAAACACCTAATTTCACTGAATTATTAAAAAAACAGGATGATGTTTACCAAGTGTTGTTTTACGCAACACACAGCATTCATTCAGATGGAAAAATGACCAAGGATGAATGCACACCATTAGTATTTAAAAATGACAAATTAGTGGGGATTGGCAGCTCAGCACTATCAATGCTGACAAACTAAACGCTCACATGTTCCTATGGGCGCCAATTCAATCGCATTGCGCCCTGACTTTTTAGCATTATATAAACCTGAGTCTGCTTCTTCTAGCAATGCCTTCTCTGTGTATGCTTGACTGCTCTCACTTGAGGCAATACCAATGCTAATAGTAATGTGTGAAGCATTTAACGATGCGTTGTGCTCTATATTCAAATCATTAATGGCTTCACGTAACTTATTAGCAAATGCAATAGCCCCTTGCTGATTGGTTTCTGGTAATACGGCTACAAACTCTTCACCACCATAACGGGCAACAAAATCACTGCCGCGCTCACATTGCGCCGCTAGAGTTTGCGCCACAGCTTTTAAACACTCATCGCCAGCACGATGACCGTAACAATCGTTATAGCGCTTAAAGTGGTCAATATCGATAAGCAATACACACATGGAAGAGTTATTACGCTTACTTCTTCGCCACTCTCGCTCTAAATTTTCATCTAAATAACGTCTGTTAGGTATTTCTGTTAAACCATCAATAGACGCAAGCATTTCTAATAAATCGTTTTTTTGCTTAATAAGTAGTTGATTGCGTACACGCACTTTAACAATTGAGGCACAAAATGGCTTTACAATGTAATCCATTGCGCCTAATTCTAAACCTTTTGCTTCGTCTTCATGAGAGCTGTTCGCTGAGATAAAAATAATGGGGATCGCATGGCTAAGGCTACTTTCTTTAAGTTCCACCAGCACGTCGTAACCATTCATGCCAGGCATCATGATGTCTAAAATAATTAAATCTACCTGCGTATGCTTAACAAATGTCAACGCCTCTTCGCCACTTGCCACTAAGTAAACCTCATGCTCATCACTTAAAGTTCTTTCTAAAATGATTCGGTTAAGCGCATCGTCATCTACAATTAATATTTTTGCTTTATTTATCATTGCTTACATCTAAACTTTTTATATAAATTTGCACTCGCTCTAACTGTATTATTAATTATTTAATTGCAGCTGCAGCGTGCTTGCCATCCGCTTTTAATACTTGCTCAGTGTGTTGAGCACACAATAATAATCGGTTAAAACCTAAATTTCCTGCTATCCCTTTTAAACTATGCACTAAGCGTACCATTTCAATAGTATGGTTACCCCTTCACATTTAATAACGTACGCTCTTATAAAAAGAATGTATCAATTACTGTTTAATACAGTCAAAGCTTATTATTTATCAAAAATGCCTAACGAGATATGAACAAGTAATGAACTTAAATAGACCTGGCATAGCTTTAAATAAATTCATATCTTTTTTCTGAAGATCGATGTGTAGATATTTGACAAGCTAGGTATACGTATTAATTAAACGTCAAACTGTTGACGTGTAATTAAGCGCTTTAATAAGCGATGAATCACCTAGATTAAATACTTAATTTTTGGCTCGATAATAAAATAGTAGATTATCGAGCCAAAGAACACTTATAAATTCTCCTCTGCAAATGACGCTAGTCGACTTCTTACTACACCATTAAGATTAACAGTAGCGCCGCCTTCAAAGTGCTTAAATCGCTCCACAATATAGGTAAGTCCAGAGGTAACAGCGGTTAAATAATTACTGTCTATTTGTGCTAAATTTCCGGTACAAATAAGTTTAGTTCCTTCACCACAACGAGTAATAATGGTTTTGAGCTGAGAAGCCGTTAAGTTTTGGCTTTCATCTAAAATCACCACCGCATTTTGAATGCTTCGCCCACGCATAAAGTTCACCGATTTAAACTGAACATTGGCTTTTTCCATAATGTAATTACGGCTTGAAACAGGATTCTCATCTCCTTTATGCAGCACCTCTAAGGTATCAGTTATTGCAGCCAGCCAAGGCGCCATTTTCTCTTCCTCGGTGCCAGGTAAAAAGCCAATCGATTCCGCAATTTCAGGGGTGTTTCGGGTTACAATCACTTTATCGTAAACACCTTTTTCTATCACCATCTCAAGTGCACAAGCAAGCGCGAGTAAGGTTTTACCACATCCCGCAGGGCCGGTTAAAATAACAAGTTCAATAGAAGTATCGAGCAGTGCATCTAGTGCCATTGCTTGGTAAATATTTTTTGGCTTTATTCCCCAGGCGCTTTGATGCATTAGTCGCTCTGCACCAATATCTTTAATGGTAATATGCTCACCATCGTAAGATTTGACTCTAGCGGCAAACTGATCGCCATCATCAAGTAAATACTCATTACAAAACACATCTGGGATTAAATCTTTAGGGATATGATGGACTGTTTCACGCCCGTGTTGCTCAGTGTTACACTCGCCAACATGCTGCCAAAAATCACCAGTAATTTTTTTATAGCCGCTGGTAAGTAAGGCGATATCGTCAATAAGCTGATCGGTACGGTAATCTTCAACATATTTAAGCCCCGCCCCTTTGGCTTTTAAGCGCATGTTGATATCTTTAGTAACCAGTATGACTTTTTTATCACTGTGCTGATTTTGTAAATGCACCGCGCAATTAATAATGCGGTGGTCGTTTTCATTGCCCGGTAAGCCGGAAATAGAATCGGCAAATAAATGGTCATTTACAATCAGTAAGCTTCCCGTTAATCCCCCTTGTTTATTACTTGGTAGCGCAACCCCTTGTAACATTTGCTCGGGAGAGGCCTGGCTGAGCACTCCATCAAGTCCACGAATGGCCACTCGGGCATCGCGACTTACATCGTGTTTTCTATCTTTAATGTGATCAAGCTCTTCCAATACAGTCATTGGAATAACCACTTGGTGTTCTTGAAATGACAAATACGCGAGGGGTTCATGAAGCAATACATTGGTATCTAGCACATACATTTTACTATCAAGGTTCGAAGCTTTTTCCATAGCACTTTCCTTACGTTTTATGATTTTTATGCTATACCCAATAAACTAATCAGTGTGACTAATAAACTTGATTAATTACTTAGGTATAATTTGAGTTTAGTCTATTTGTCATAAAAGTCTGTTTTATGACAAATATCATTTAGTTTGAATTTCCTACAAAATCGGCGCACTAATCAGTGCTTATAGATAGGAATAATTCACACTTATAAAATTAATTAAAAGTCAGGCAAATAGCGCCTTGCAGTGGTGTTATCTAACAGGTAACATAGCCGCCTTTTTCTTCATAGACGAGACATACATGAATTTTTCCTTAGGTCAGCGTTGGATCAGTGATACAGAGTCAGATTTAGGATTGGGCACCGTTGTTGCCATTGATGGCCGCCAGGTCAGCATTTTATTTCCTGCCAGTGGTGAAAACCGTGTTTATTCTTCTGCAGAAGCTCCGGTAACCCGCGTAGCATTTAATCCTGGTGATGTGATCCGAAGCGTTGAGGAGTGGGAATTACAAGTTGAGTCAATTGAAGTACAAGGCGAATTACTGTGCTATCACGGTGAACGTATTGATAACGGTGAAAAAGTACAATTAAAAGAAACCTTTTTAGACCATTTTATTAAATTTAATAAACCACAAGACCGTTTATTTGCAGGCCAAGTAGACCGCTTTGATCGATACACTTTGCGCTACCAAACTTGGTTACACCAATTTGAACGCCAACAGTCACCTATTAAAGGTTTAATTGGCCAACGTGCCAACCTTATTCCGCATCAGCTTTATATTGCCCAAGAAGTAGGTAAACGTTTTGCGCCACGTGTATTACTTTCTGATGAAGTAGGTTTGGGTAAAACCATCGAAGCTGGCATGATTTTACATCAACAAATTATTACTGGTCGCGCCAGCCGTGTGCTCATTGTGGTACCTGAGAACTTGCAGCACCAATGGTTAGTAGAAATGCTACGCCGTTTTAATTTACGTTTTTCTATTTTTGATGAAGAGCGCTGCGACGAAGCGTTTGCTGATTCACCTAACGTATTTGATACCGAGCAACTGGTGCTTACCAGCCTTGAGTTTTTAACTAAGAAAAAACGTTGGTTTGAACAAGCTACGTTGGCCGACTGGGACTTATTAGTCATTGATGAAGCCCATCATTTAAGCATTAACAACAATAAACCTAGTGCCGAATACCAACGTATGGCTGAGCTGAGCCAAGACATTCCGGGGTTAATTTTATTAACAGCAACGCCAGACCAACTGGGTCATCGTAGCCACTTTGCACGCTTACAACTGCTCGACCCTGATCGCTTTTACGACTACGACGTATTTAAAGAAGAAGAAGCAAACTACAAAGATGTAGCCGAAGCTGCTAACCAACTACTGCAAGAGCAATCATTAGATGATAACGCTAAAGCAACCTTGATTGAGCTATTAAAAGAAACGGATATCACCGATATTCTTGAAACAGCACAACAAGGCGACCTTGAAGCACGTAAAGAAATTTTAAATATGCTTTTAGACCGTCACGGTACTGGGCGCATCTTATTTAGAAATAGTCGCAGTGGTATTGATGGTTACCCAAGTCGTAAATTACACGCCTACCCTATGGCTTTACCTAAGCAATACAAAACAGCAATGACTGTACTAGGTAATATGAGCGGCATTCAAAATGCTGAACTCAGTGCACAACGTGCACTTTTCCCTGAAAAAATATTTCAAGAGTTTGAAGGTGAAAGCGCCAGCTGGGGTTTATTTGACCCCCGTGTAGATTGGCTAATCGAAACGCTAAAAACTCTCAAACGTGAAAAAGTATTACTCATTTGCGCTAAAGCCGAAACCGCAATCAGCCTTGAGCAAATATTACGTGAACGCGAAGCAATTAAAGCCTCGGTTTTCCACGAGGGCATGTCGATCATTGAACGAGACCGCGCCGCGGCATTCTTTGCCGATGAATACGATAATGCTCAAATATTATTGTGTTCTGAAATTGGTTCAGAAGGCCGTAACTTCCAATTTTCACATCATTTAGTGTTGTTTGATTTACCGCTCAACCCAGATTTACTTGAGCAACGTATTGGTCGCTTAGACCGCATAGGACAAACACAAGATGTGAACATTCATGTGCCTTACTTTGAAAATACGGCACAGGAAGTATTATTGCGTTGGTACAATGAAGGTCTAGATGCATTTGAAAGCACTTCAACCACAGGGCAGTTATTATATAAAGAGTTTAGCGAAGACTTACTTGAATATATTGCAGCTCATAATTGTGACGAAGATGAGCTAGACCCATTGCTTGAGCAAGTAGCACAAAAGAATGCAGTATTACGTAAGCAAATGGAAAGTGGCCGAGATCGCCTACTAGAACTGCATTCATCAGGGCAAGGCGCTGCTGATTCACTTGTAGCTGACATTGAAAAACTCGATAATCAGTTTGAGCTACCAAGTTACATGATCAATGTGTTCGACACCTTTGGCGTAAGCCAAGAAGATAAAGGTGAAAACACCATTATTTTAAAACCCACTGAGCATATGCTTAATGCCTCATTCCCAGCTTTAAAAGAAGATGGCATGACGGTGACATTTGACCGTGATACCGCTCTTTCACAAGAAGATGTTCACTTTATTAGTTGGGATCACCCTATGGTGCAAGGCACTATGGACATGATTTGCGATGATGACTTTGGTAGTGCGTCAGTGGCGTTACTTAAAAACAAAAAGTTACCACCAGGAACATTCTTTGTTGAGCTAATCTTTGTTGCCGAAGCAATGGCACCAAAAGTACTGCAAGTGGGCCGCTTTTTACCGCCTACGCCTATTCGTATTTTACTCGATAAGAGCAGTAATAACTTAGGCGAAAACGTTGGCTTTGATGGCTTTAATCAACAGTTATCTGCGGTAGGTCGCCAAACAGCAAGTAAATTAGCCGGTGCATTACAAAGTGCGGTTCATCCAATGATCAACACAGCAAAAGACATGGCTCAACAAAAGCTGGATGTTATTCGTGCAGAGTCATTAACTAAAATGCAAACATCGTTGAGTGAAGAGCAGCAGCGTTTAGAGGCACTTAAACAAATAAACCCAAATATTCGCCAAGAAGAAATTACTTTTTACGACAAACAGCGCAATGAGCTAACCGCACATATTGAAAAAGCGCAGTTAAAACTCGATGCCATTCGTTTAATTGTGGTTTCGCACTAAGGGATCTAGCTGTTAGCTATAAGCTGTCAGTCGTTAGTTAAAGGTCAACTAACGTGTGCATCGAAAAAGCGCGATATTTATATCGCGCTTTTTACTGAAATATCAAATTGCCTCAAAAGCTAACTTAAAAGCATCTTTTGCTATGCTTGCTTTCCATAACTTTGGAGTAAAATCACTTTTGGCAATTATACTTAATAACGCATCTTGAGACTCTTGGCTCATCTTACAGCCTAAATAAACATTTTTTATGCTACTCGGTGGAATAATGTATGATGAACCATCATGTGGTATTCTCATTTTAGTACATGAGTTAGCAATGAATAATGACCTGAACTCATCTTCATAAGACCAATCAGGTGATTTAACTAATGCCATTCTTCTCCCACCGATATCATCTATAGGGTACACTACTTGTGGGTATGTTTTTGTATACTCTACTTTTTGGGCAAAAGAAATTGGCTCAAGGTCAGTCCTAAACTCTATACAAAACCCCTTATGTGAATCGGCATAGTGAGACCAAAATAATAGGTTTTTGTTTGATGTTGTATAACAGCAAACCCTCAACTTCATAAATGCTTTTTCCAAAGCCTTATTCATTGATTCCTCAACAAAGTTGGGGGTTTTCATTGAAGCACTAACTACTTTTTCAGCATCCTTTCTCTTTTGACCAGACTTAATCAAATTCTTTATTAAATGTTTTCTAATTTTTTGAGCGCTATTTGCAGGGTTACCCATTGTAAAATGTGGTTTACCCTCAAAGGGATCATTTAGCTCCTCAGCTAAAGCGTGGTATAACCTTCTCTTTAAAAATAGATGTTCAATATATTCCGTATTTTCTATATTGAATGACATAAACCTAAATAAAGATTTTTTGTTATCCTTATCAGCATATGGATGAACTTTATAAAACTCTTCTTCTTTCAAAATGCATCCTTGTAATTTATTCATTAATAGCAAAACTAAACAATAGGTTACAATATACTTTTCTTAGTCAATTTCAAGAAAACCCTTGCCTTGTGTGTAGACAACTAATTCATTAAAATAACGCACTTCAAAATCACTGAGGTCTGCCGTGTTAGTTAATTACAATCCCCCTATGAGCCCGTATTTAACTATACTGTTTCAAGACGATGATTTACTTATTGTAAATAAGCCTAGCGAGTTACTCACCGTACCAGGTAAAGACCCAAAACATGCCGATAGCTTAATTAATCGCGTCAACCGTGTTTTTCCTACGGCTAAAATTGTTCACCGTTTAGATATGGCTACCTCAGGGATACTTTGCTTGGCAATGAACAAAGCCGCTCACCGCCATTTAAGTATGCAATTTCAAGAGCGTGAAACGGCAAAGCGTTACATTGCGCGAGTTTATGGGCAACTTGAAAGTGAAACCGGCTCCGTTGATTTACCGCTTATTTGTGATTGGCCGAACCGTCCTAAGCAAATGGTTGATCACGACAATGGCAAACCCTCGCTTACCCATTTTAAAGTGCTTGAACGTGAAGCACAGGCAACCCGTGTAGAGCTTACTCCGATTACTGGGCGTTCCCACCAGCTGCGAGTACATATGCTAAGCTTAGGCCACCCTATTTTAGGCGATCGTTTATATGCCCACAAAGACGCACTTGCTGCGGCTCCTCGCCTACAGCTGCATGCACAAATGCTACAACTCAAACACCCTGTAACGGAACAAGTACTTACTTTTGAAGCTGAACCCGACTTTTAATACGGATTAATCTTTTAGTTATTTGCAGTAAATAGCTAAACTTTAAGAGTGCTACGCCGATACATAAATAAGATTTAAATTAAAAGCTTATTATGTTTATTACGCAGATGTTTAAAGTCATTATTACTACTCTTTCGCTTGGCTGTGCATTAATCAGTTTTCAAGTGCTTAGTGCTGAGTATATCGCTCCTCCTCCCTTTTCAAAAAATATTGATGCGGATATCTCTCGCCTAGCCCAAAGTGATGAAGTAAAGTCTATTTTAGCTGGTGATACTGAGTTTTTAACTTTATACAGTGAATATATGAGCGCCGACTTTAGAGGGGTAGTCATACTCATTCCTGACTGGCAATCAACGCCCACAAACAATTCCGGCATGAACTTTTTGCGTAAAGAGCTGAATAATCATGGGTACACTTCTTATGCGATGACAGTTCCTGATATAGATTGGCAAGCAGCCCAAGATGACACAGCAAAAACGATTAATGATTCTGTGGGCACAAATAATGAGACAGCCAACGCAAATACTGAGCCTGACACCAGCACACAAAAACAGCCTCATCATGTCGACTATGTTGAGCAAGTAAATACCGAGGTCGTGGATAACTACAAGTTAAAACTGCTCGCTCGCTACGAAGCCTTGTATCAGCAGGCAGCAATGGAGTCTGACAATATTGTTGTTATTGCACAAGGCACCAGTTCTGGGGTGTTGTTGGAGCACTACGCTGAATTTGCAGACTTAAAAATAAACGCCTTCATTAGTTTGAGTAGTTACCTTCCTAATACAAAACGCAATGCCAAGTTAAGCCAAATAACATCCTTGGTAACCCCTGCTTTGTTGGATATTTATTTTGCTACAGACAGTAATGATATCTTAATGAACCTTAAAAACCGTCAGCGTTGGGTTAACCGTAATGCAAAGTTTGATTACCGCCAGCGCCAGCTGTTTGGATTGCGCGACGCGCCGCAGCAACATGCACGCTTGAGCAAAGAAATAGACGGCTTTTTACGCCGCCTTTTTTAAATACTCGTAAGCGGCTTGAATATCTTGGCTTTTTTTAACTGCCACTTCCATCATGTGCTTAGGTAAACCTTGCGATACCAGTTTATCAGGATGGTGCTGAGCCATGAGCTTACGGTACGCTACTTTAATATCACGTTGCGACGCATCTTTATTTAGCCCTAACAAGGCCAATGCCTGCGAGCGATTCATATCATTACTTGGCGGTACATGATGCCCTGAGCCTTCTCGGTAACTACTACTTTGACTTTGCTGCTGCCTAAAGCGCTGTTGTTGCTGCCTAAAATTAAACTCTGCTTGATAACGTTTTAGTACAAAGGCAAAGTGTGCTTTAGATACCCCCAACTGCTTGCTTACTTCTTGCAGTAATTGCTTTTCTTGCGCGGCAAGCACGCCATCGGAAAACGCCATTTGTATTTGAATTTCTAAAAATAACTGCAGTAAATCGTAACGTTTAGCAAAACGTTCTTTAAAGTCATAAACCGTGTCTTTGAGAGAAAAGTCGCTATCTTTACCTGATTGAAATGCCTGCTGCGCTTCACGGCGTTCTTCGCCTTTTAAGCCCATTTCATCCATAAATAGCGTAGCTGCTTTAATGTGAGTTTCGCTTATTCGCCCATTTGACTTGGCAATATGCCCCATTACTGCAAAGCAGCTAGAAAAAAACAGTGCTTGGCGCTCGTTAACATCATCGCCTTTAAAAAGGTTAGAGAAGCCGCCAGCCTGATCAAAGTCTTTCTTTAGACTTTTATCAAACATATGGCCTAGGTATAAGCCTAAAATGGCGCCAAATATTTTGCCAAACATAAAACCAAAACAGAAACCGAGAATTTTTCCCCACATTTTAAAACTTACCTCTAGTGTTTTATATTTAGCTTATGGTGCTAATTGTTGGTTAAGAGCCGATAAACGCTCTGGTGTGCCTATATCGTCCCATTGGCCAATATAGAGTTCAGTGGAGACTAAATGTTCATTTATTTTTTCACGCAGTAAAGGCCCTAACGGGCGAATACCTGAGGCCAGCCCTTCAAAGAAATCAGCCTGATAACGGCCAATACCAGAAAAAGTATAGCGCTGTTCACTATTAGGTAAGTGGCTTAGCGTAAAATCACCCTCTGGGTTATGCGCAGGATTTTCAACCAATACAATGTGCGCTTCTTTTGGCTGTAAATGCAGCTGCATTAATGCACTAATATCGTAGTCGCTGTAAACATCACCATTAATCACAATAAATGACTCACCGAGTATAGGAAGTGCTTGAATAATTCCGCCAGCAGTTTCAAGCCCGCCAGTTACTTCCTGGCTATAGGTAATACTTACACCCCATGCACTGCCATCTGCAAAGTAGGTTTTTATTTTATCTCCTTGCCAGGCGAGATTAATCACAATCTGCGTAATACCAGCTGCTTTTAAGCGCATAATATGATGCTCAATAAGTGGTTTACCTGCCACACATAACATAGGTTTTGGCAACTGTGCGGTGAGCGGCATCATACGTTTACCGCGTCCTGCAGCTAAGATCATGGCCTTCATAGTTGTTCCTCTTTTAACCGCTGCTGTACTTTTGGTACTACGTAATTTTTTACCCAATCAGACAAGTCACTAAGCTCTGGATACTCTGCCGCCACTTCAACAATATACGCTAGTGTTGGTAATATATTGGTTAAGTAACCTTTTTTGCCATCCCGTAAATACAAGCGACAAAAAATACCCGCTGCTTTTAAATGGCGCTGCAAGCCAGTTAAATCAAACCAATACTTAAATTGTGCGAATGACTCGTTAGTTATTAAACTTTGGCGCTTAAATTCGTCATAACCAAACTCAAGTAAATGAGTCAGCTCGTCGTTGGGCAATTTAAAATAACAATCTCTTAAAAGCGAGACTAAGTCATAACATAACGGACCTTGTACCGCGTCTTGATAATCAATAATTGCCCATTGCTGCTCGCAGCGCATAATATTACGGCTGTGGTAATCGCGATGCATAGTCACTGTGGGTTGTTCAAGCAGTGTATTGATTAGCAGCGCAGCACTTGTTTGCCATATATTTTGTTGCTCAGCGCTGAGCTCTGTACTAATAAAATCATTAACTAACCAATTTTTAAAAATATCCAGCTCAAGTGCAATAAAGTCATGGTCATACGGATTCATTGACGGAGCTTTAGGCGTTTTAGCCCACTTGGCACTTAAACTGATCAGCTGCTGGTAATGCTCGCTGCGATTGGCATCATCAAGCAAGTCAGCTAAATGGGTGTTACCCAAATCACTTAAAATAAAAAAACCTTGCTGCTCGTCACTATGAATAATGGATGGTAATAAAAACCCCTGCTCAGAAAACACCTTATTTAATGCAATATAAGGGACGTTGTTAACTTTTTTTGGATCTGAGTCCATCACAATAAAGTTTTTATTTTCAGCGTTTAACCTATAATAACGGCGAAAACTGGCATCTGCAGTTATTGCATTAAGCGCGCAAGATTGCTCACTAAAGTGAGTATTAATAAACTGTTGTAAACTCTCAAAACGTGTCATTTTATAAGCTATCTATTTTTCACTAATTACTTTGCTATTGTTTTCCTTTATTATGTATAGCTTGTAACTAATCACAGAGCATAAAGGTCGATAAATGAGCAAAACCTGGGGCATTTTGATGCTAAGCGTACTGAGCGCACCATCGCTTGCCGAAACTGAACTGACACACAACTTTTGTGGCACTTCAATGCAAACCAGAGCTTGGCAACCGCTAGCTGGCCTTGAGCTTGGAACGGTTGATATCAGCGCTGATGACGTTGAGCTTTTAGGCACACAAAGCGCTGAATTTACTGGTAATGTTGATATTAACACCGTTAACATGAGTTTGTCCGCACAATCAGCACTGATTGATAAACAACGCGGCTTACTCAATGCCACCGGCCCTATTACCTATCGCGATTATGTGAGCAAAGTTCAAAGTGCGGGCTTAAACGCCGATTTAAACAACTCAGCCTTTAGCTTATTAGGCGCACAATACAGCCTAACACAACAGCAAGGCAAAGGCGGCGCGGAAAAACTCACCATCGACAAGTCTGGCTTAATGCTGATGAATGCAAGCTTTACTGCTTGCCCAGGTAATACGCCTGTGTGGGCTATTGAAGCCGACGAAATTAATTTATCACGAGAAGAAGGCTGGGGTGAAACCTACAATGCGGTGCTACGTATTTTAGACACGCCAGTACTCTATTTACCTTATTTTACTTTCCCACTCGATGAGCGCCGTAAGTCAGGCTTATTAACGCCCAGCTTTTCAAGTTCAGATCGTTATGGGTTAGAGACTATTACGCCTTATTATTGGAATATTGCTCCAAACTATGATGCAACCATTACGCCGCGTTATATGTCACGTAAAGGTTTACAGCTACAAACTGAATTTAGATATCTAACTCCAGAACACCAAGGTTTAGTGGCTGTCGAATACTTAAATAAAGATGACTCAGAGCCTGAGCTTGACGAGCGTTTTTTGTTTCATTGGCAACAAAAAAGCTATATAGGCGAAGACTGGCGAGCCAGTATTGATATTACCAATGTCAGTGATGATAACTACCTCACTGATTTAAACTCAACTTATGCAAGTAAAACCGATACTCAGCTTTATCGTACCGGCTCACTAACTCACATGGGCGAGATGTGGCGTACTGATATAAAAATACAAAACTTTGAAGTACTCGGTGACCACTTAGAGTCATATACAGCCTTACCTCAAGTTAGCTTTACACAAACTACGCCGTGGAAAATTGATTACTTCGATTTTACTGTTTCAGGGGAGCTGAGCCACTTTACTAATAGCTCAGCGGTTATTGATCAAGCAACTCGCGTGCATATAGAACCAAAAGCACGCTTTGATTACAAAGAATACGCCTGGTCGTTTTTATCTGAAGTGAGTTTATTGCAAACTAACTATAAACAAGACGGTGATTTACAGGGTACACAGTATAGCGATAATGTTTCGCGCACATTGCCAAAAGTGCGCTTATATTCTCAGCTTAACTTTGAGCGTGATACCTCAATTTTTATCGACGATGGTATTCAAACCTTAGAGCCACAAATTCAGTATTTATATACGCCTAACAAAGATCAGTCTGACATTGGCTTATACGATACCACTAAATTACAAGATGACTTTTTTGGCTTATTTAGAGATGCGCGTTTTTCAAGTGTTGACCGTATTGCCGCTGCAAATCAGTTTACGCTTGGGGCAACCACCCGTTTATTTGATAATAAAAATGAAGAAGTATTTAATTTCAGTGCTGGCCAAATATTTTATTTAAGTGATTCAGCCAAGCCCACAGAGCAAGGGCTGAATAGCGACAGTAACTACAATGCCTTGTTTGCAGCGCAAACCATGTTACATTGGCATCGCCGCTGGTATTTATCGGGTGGAATTCAGTACGACACGGATGGCAAGCAAATTATCCAGTCAAATTTAACCTTAGATTATAAAGGTGACGATAATCAGCTGGTTCAATTGAACCATCGCTATGCAAATGATGTCTCAGGAAATACAATCGAACAAGCGGGCTTATTTACAAGCATCCCTATTAGTGACGAATGGCAATTTATTGCAAGTTACCATCGCGACCTTGATAATAACCGCAGTATTGAAGTATTTAGTGGATTACAGTATGAATCGTGCTGTTGGGCGTTCCAAATTACTGGCCACCGCCAAATTGAAACTGATTTAAATCAGTCAATTGGACAACCCCAAGCCACTTTTGATTCAAGCATTCGTTTGAATTTTGTATTAAAAGGGCTTGGTAGTAAAAGCCGTTATGATGCTCAAAAATTATTACAACAAGGTATTTTTGGTTATCGTAGGCCGTATTTTCTTAATGACTAAGCTGCATTTTGTATAGTAAAAATTTACAAATAACTATATCAATCTAGTCGCCTTTAGCATTACAACAGTACTATTAGTAAGAGTAGTAAAAAGAATATGAATTTAAAAAAATTATTAACATCAGCAGTTTTAACGTTTAGCTTATGCCAAAGTGCATTCGCCGCACCGGTCGAAATAGATAAAGTGATTGGTATTGTAAACCAAGGCGTTATTTTAAAAAGTGAAGTAGATACCATTGTTGATCGTGTTAAAAAGCAAGCAGAAGAACAAAATCAACAGCTACCAAAAGACGAAACACTACGTGTACAAGCAATTGAGCGCTTAGTTAATCAAACGCTAATGATGCAAATGGCTGAGCGCATGGGCTTAGAGATTTCAGATAGCCAGCTTGACCAAACACTTGCCAACATGGCCAAAGAGCAAGGCGGTACAATTGCTGATTTACGTCGTACTATTGAAGCGTCGGGTGAGAGCTTTCAAGCTTACCGTGAAGAAATTCGTAAAGAGATAACCACGCAACAAGTAACGCGTGCAAACGTAGACCGCCGTATATATGTAAGTGACCAAGAAATTGATAACTTACTAAAAATTATGGATAGCCAAGGCCAAAATGCCGAAGAATACGATATTGGTCATATTCTTATCGATATTCCAAGCGGGGCAAGTGCAGACGACGTAAGCTCTGCAAAAACACGCGCAGACAAAGTAATTGAACTGCTGCAAGACGGCCAAGAATTTAAGCGTATTGCTATTTCTTCATCAAGTGGCTCAAAAGCGCTTGAGGGAGGTCAATTAGGCTGGATGGGCATTAACGAAATGCCATCTTTATTTGCAGAAGCTGTAAAAGGTCAAAAGAAAGATGCGATTATTGGCCCGCTTCGCTCTGGCGCAGGTTTTCACATTATTAAGGTGCAAGACGTACGTGGTCGCCAAGTAGTAGAAACCACAGAAGTTAAATCTCGTCATATTCTTATTAAGCCTTCAATTATTTTAAGCGAAGAAAAAGCCCGCACTATGCTAACTGGCTTTGTTAAGGATTTACGTGCTGGAAATGCTGACTTTGCAGAACTAGCTAAAGAGCACTCGCAAGATCCAGGCTCAGCACTTAAAGGCGGACAATACGACTGGACTGATCCAACTACCTACGTACCTGCGTTTAGAGATACATTACTATCTCTTGACCAAAACGAAATCAGCGAACCATTTAGAACTCAGTATGGTTGGCACATTGTACAGTTATTAGATACACGCGTTGCTGATAAAACCGAGCAAGCTAAACGTAATCGTGCACATGGCATGTTGTTTAATCGTAAATTTAAAGAAGAAAGCTTTAACTGGCAGCAAGAAATGCGCGAACAAGCCCATGTTGAAATTTTCCCAACAGACGAATAATTATGACCTTAAGAATTGCGGTAACCCCTGGTGAGCCTGCTGGCATTGGCCCTGACTTGCTATTAAAACTGGCACAGCACAGCTGGGATGCACAGCTAGTAGCGATTGCAGATGCATCGCTACTAAAGCAGCGCGCTAAACATTTAGGTTTAAACATTAAGTTAATTGAATTTGATGAAAGCGCCGAAGCCATGCCTACAGCGGCTGGCAGCTTATATATAAAACAGATTGATTTAGCCGAGTCAGTTGAACTGGGTGTGCTAAATGACGCAAACGGTCAATACGTATTAGACACACTGCGTATCGCCAGTGAGAAGAATATGGACGGCACTTTTGATGCCGTTGTTACTGGCCCTGTTCATAAAGGTATTATTAACCAAGCCGGTATTTCTTTTAGTGGCCACACTGAGTACTTTGCTCAACAGTCGGGCACCGCTGATGTTGTTATGTTATTGGCTACCGAAGGGCTGCGAGTTGCATTAGTAACAACGCATATCCCGCTTGCTTATGTTGCTCGTGCTATTACCCAAGAGCGACTGGTTAAAGTGGCTAATATTCTTAATCATGACTTAAAAACCAAGTTTGGTATTGAGCAACCGCGTATTTTAGTCTGTGGCTTAAACCCGCACGCTGGTGAAGATGGCCATTTAGGCCGCGAAGAAATCGACACGATAACGCCTACACTTGACATACTAAGAGCTGAAGGGATGAACTTAATCGGTCCTTTACCAGCAGATACATTATTTCAAGATAAATACCTAAATGAAGCCGATGCAGTACTGGCTATGTATCACGATCAGGGATTACCTGTGCTAAAATACAAAGGATTTGGTAAGTCAGTGAATATAACTCTTGGCCTTCCATTTATCCGCACTTCAGTCGACCACGGTACTGCGCTTGATTTAGCCGGTACAGGCGATGCTGATGTTGGCAGTTTTGAATTAGCGATCCGCGAAGCAATTAAGCTCGCCCATGAAAAAGCACAGAATCAATGACCGATAAAGTACATTTAGGACACCGCGCCCGTAAACGTTTTGGCCAAAACTTTTTATTCGATGAATCAATCATCGATAAAATTGTCACCGCTATTGATCCCAAGCCGCAAGATAATTTAGTCGAAATTGGCCCAGGCCTTGGCGCTATTACTGAGCCTGTAGCCGATTTAAGTGGCCATTTAACGGTTGTTGAGCTAGATAAAGATTTAGCCCAACGTTTAATTGAACACCCTTTTTTAGGGCCTAAATTAACCGTAAACCAAGGCGATGCAATGAAGTTTGATTTTGCAAGCCTAGTTAAAGACGACAAAAAGCTAAAAGTATTTGGTAACCTACCGTACAACATTTCTACTCCTTTGTTGTTTCACCTTTTTGAATTTGCCGATCATATTGAGCACATGCACTTTATGCTGCAAAAAGAAGTGGTAAAGCGCATGGTTGCAGGTCCAGGTAGCAAAACCTTTGGCCGCTTGAGTGTAATGACTCAATACTACTGTAATGCGATGCCTGTAGTAGAAGTACCGCCTGAGTGCTTCAAACCTGCACCTAAAGTAGATTCTGCGGTTATTCGTCTAATCCCTAAAAAGGCAGAGCAGCGCACAGCTAAGAGCGTTAAAATATTAAATACAGTCTGTTTAGAAGCGTTTAATCAACGTCGTAAAACACTGCGCAACAGCCTAGGCAACCTTTTAACCGCTGAAGAGTTAACCAGCATTGGCATTGATATTACCTTGCGTGCTGAGAGCCTGTCGTTACAACAATTTATTGATATAGCTAACTGGATTTATGACAACAAGCAGTAATATGGGATCACCTGTAAAGGTATCTGTAGAAACATTTTATGTAGAAGAGCAATCGCAACCTGAACTTGATAAATTTGTATTTGCTTATTCCGTTACTATAAAAAACCACAGTTTATGTAGTGCAAAACTACTTAGCCGCTATTGGTTAATTACCGATGCCAACGGTAAAGAAGTAGAAGTGCAAGGCGAAGGTGTGGTGGGTGAAACCCCAGATATAGCCCCTGGTGAAAGTTACAAATACACCAGTGGTGCAATATTAGATACTCCCGTAGGCACCATGCAAGGGCATTACACTTTACGAAACGAGTTTGGTGCTGAGTTTGAAGCACCCATAAATGTGTTCCGTTTAGCTTGCCCTAATATCTTACACTGATTAAAACAGCGACTAATGGCTGACTACGCAATAGGTGATTTACAAGGCTGCTTTAACGAATTTAATTTATTGTTAAAGCAAGTCGACTTTAACCCCAGCAAAGACCACCTCTACCTAGTAGGTGATATTGTTGCTCGCGGCCCAGACTCCAAAGCGTGCCTTGATTATATTTATCAACATCAAGACAGCGTTAGCGTCACATTAGGCAATCATGACTTACACATGATTGCCTGTTATTTAAACAATGTTGCACCCAACCCTAAAGACAAACTAACGACACTGTTCAACAGCAGTAAACTCCCCGACTACATCGCGTTTTTACAAACTCAGCCTTTAGCTCTTTATTTAGAGCAGTATGATTGTTTTATCTCTCACGCAGGACTTAATCCTGATTGGTCATGCGAGCAAGCCATTCAGCATGCCCAATTCGCGCAGCAATGCTATGGTGCTGACAACGCTCAATACTTCTTAAAAAACATGTATCAGCCTCACCCACTTTCATGGAGTGAGCAGCTCGATGACGCTGCAAAGTTTCGCTATATCGTTAATTATTTCACCCGTATGCGCTTTATTACGCCTGATAATTTGCTTGATTTTAATGCAAAAGAAGCAACAGCCAATAGCCACTCATTAATTCCTTGGTTTTCTCACCCCAAAATCGTTAACGCTCAACATGACCTTATTTTTGGTCATTGGGCTGCCCTTGAAGGTCAAACTCCCTACAAACACCTGTACGCTCTAGACACAGGTTGCGTCTGGGGCGGCTCAATGACCTTAATAGATTTACAAAGCAAACAAAATTTTTCAGAAAAATCACAACTTTTGTCTAAATAAACTGAAAAAAGTTAATACATCTGTTAAGTTTAAGAGTGCATGTTAAATTGCATAATTACAAACCATTCACAACTAAGTGTAAAAAATAGCAACACTCCTTTAATCTAATTAAGGATGAGGAGAATTGCCTTGTATTATTTTATATCCATAGTCGAATAGTTGAATTATGTATGCTTAGTGTGTGATGAAGTTTCACGGTAAATTTAGCAACTAACTATTAACAGTAAAAATTAATTATTTTTAATTACTTAACTTATTGTTGAAAGCGCCGATAAGTTTTAATAGACGTATTTTTGAATGGAAAACCATATGAATCTAACAGTGAGTCAACGTATTTGGGGTGGTTTTATATTTATCACTTTATTACTTTTAATTATTGGCGGTAACTCTTTAATAAAAATAGCAAATATAGATCGTTCAACTCAAAAAGTTAATCAGCTATCGCTTCCGGCATTAAACAAGAGCGCTCAATTACAAGCTGAATTTATTTTGATGAGTAAAGCTGCTCAAGCCAGTTTTCACACTTCATCTGCTCAAGAGCTAGCGCCAATAAAAGCACAAATAGAAGAACAAAAACAATTATTTGATAAGTTACATCGCGAACTACAACAGGTAGTAAAAGATGACCCACAATTAAATAAGAGCAGCCTTGACGTTGAAAAAACCTACTTAAGTTTTTTAAACATTATAGAGAGTCTGCTGAAAGACAAAAACACTCAGTTAGTGCTTAATAAAAAGCTCAAAGCTCAATTAGAAACTGTTGAACTCGCGGCTGAAGACGCTAACTCTATGGTACTTGATATTATTGATATTGATGGCTTAGAAGATAACCACCCGCGTGCTTACCAAGCAGCTAATAACCTTGAAAATAACTTTATGTCTGTGGTTACCAGCAGCACCGATATGTTAACTGTTAAAACGCTTAACACGCTCGATATTATTAAAAATGAACAAGTGTATTATTTTGAAGAAGTCGTTCGTACTGTTGCATTAATACAACCCGCGATAGAGCAAAGCCATAGCGGCTTGTTTAACGACCTAAAAGGCTACGTAGATACGCTTGAAAGCAATATCTTAGGTAACGATAGCCTTTCAGCAAATAAAAAACGCCTTATTGATGCAATCAGCACAACTGAACGTGAATTAGAAGAATCGGAAAAAGCCACTAAAACAGCACTTAGCCAAATTGACGAATTAGTACTACAAGCAAGCGGCGTTGCATTTACTTTGCAAGAAGGCGTTCGCAGCGATGTAAACTCAGCTAATTTATGGACTTGGATAGGTATGATTATTGCGACTATCATCGCAGTGCTTGTAGCCATCATTACGGTTAACCGAATTACTAAGCCATTAGCTGAAGTCAACCGCATTCTAGATATTGTTGCCAGTGGTGATATGACTCAACGCTTAGATGACAGCGCAAAAGATGAATTTGGTGAATTATCGAAAAGCTGTAATACCTTAATTGATAGCTTACGCAGCTTAATTACCGGTATTATTTCGCGTTCAACACAACTTGCTGCCGCTTCTGAGCAAACCTCAACAATTACCGGTGAATCAAGCAAAGCGATTAGTAATCAGCAAGCGCAAGTAGAGCAAGCGGCAACCGCAACCACTGAAATGAGCAGTACTTCTCAAACAGTGAGCAACAGTGCTCAACAAGCACTAGGCGAAATCAAAAATGCCGATAAAGAAGCTGAACGCGTTAAAGGTATTTCAAATCAAAATAAAGCAACCATTGAACAACTCGCTTACGAAGTTGATGAAGCATCAAGTGTTATTAATAAACTACACAAAGACAGCGCCTCAATTGGTAGTATTTTAGACGTTATTCGTGGTATAGCTGAGCAAACTAACTTACTTGCACTTAATGCGGCGATTGAGGCAGCGCGTGCCGGTGAGTACGGTCGAGGGTTTGCTGTGGTAGCTGATGAAGTAAGATCGCTTGCAAGTAAAACTCAAGAGTCGACACAAGAAATTCAATCTATGATTGAATCACTACAGTCGGGCGCTGAAGAAGCAGTTAAGGCAATGGAAAAAGGTAAAGAACGCGCGGTTTCGTGTGTTGAGCAAAGTGATTTAGCTAATAGTGCACTGGATTCAATTACTCTTGCGGTATCGCAAGCGCACAATGTCAGTGAAGAGATATCAACAGCAGCACAAGAACAACAACAAGTATCACAAGAGATCAGTGAACGCTTAGAGTCTATTGTTGCTATTGCCGAGCAAACAGCAGAAGGTGCTGTACAAACGAATATTTCAAGTTCAGAAGTGGCTAAGTTAGCCGAAGAGCTAAGAATATCAGTAGAGAACTTTAAAGTATAAGAATCACACTGTAAGTAGCCTTAGGGCTACTTACAGCTCATACCCTAACGTGTTATCCTACTTCCTCTTCAGATACGCTTAAACACTCCATAAACCTACTCTAAAAGCACAATACCTAACCACTTAACCGGAAATGTTCATATTATTTATGTTTTTTGGTTACAAACAACTGATACCGTTATTAAAGAAATAAGCTATGGTGCCTAACAAAAGCCAGTTAGCGGTTTAATTAAATGGACACAATTACGGTGAGTATATTGTCGGTGGATAATAGAGTGGATTTTAAAAACAAAAAACCCAGCATAAGCTGGGTTTTTACATTTCTGAAAGAAAACTAAATTACTTGATTTTAGCTTCTTTGAAAATCACATGTTTACGAGCCTTAGGATCGAACTTTTTGATTTCCATTTTTTCAGGCATGTTACGCTTGTTCTTGTCGGTAGTGTAGAAAAAACCAGTACCAGCAGTTGAAACTAAACGGATCTTATCGCGCATAATTCAGTTCCTTAAACTTTTTCGCCACGAGCACGGATTTCTGTAAGAACCGTGTCAATGCCTTTTTTATCGATAATACGCATACCTTTAGTAGTAGTGCGTAATGTTACAAAACGTTTTTCACTTTCAACCCAAAAACGGTGTGTTTGTAGGTTAGGTAGGAAACGACGTTTAGTCGCGTTTCTCGCGTGTGAACGGTGGTTACCAACCGCTGGACGCTTACCTGTAACTTGACATACTTTAGACATGTCTATATATCTCCAATAACTTCGCTCGAGCTTAATTTCCCCAAAGGCCATGTATTGTGCCCTAGAGATAAATCGAAAGGGCGCTCTTTATACAGCTTTTACAGGCAAAGATCAAATACTGATCTTATCCAACCAGCTCATGTGTAAATTTGATAGCGGCTAATTATAAAGATCGAATGCCCTTAGGGAAAGTAAAAACTGCATTTAAATTAAACTAATTTGCCAAAACACAGTAAACCGCTCATTTTTAGCACATATCTGCGAGCGATAAACTTAAATAAGTCCCCGTTCGGCAAACGAAACACAATTTTCACCGCCAATAATAATATGATCCAATACATTTATGTCGACTAATTGCAGCGCTTGGCACAATTTATTGGTAATTAGCTTATCGGCCTGACTTGGCTCTGCAATACCGCTGGGATGATTATGTGAAAAAATAACCGTCGCTGCATTATTTTTTAAAGCCGCTTTAACAACTTCACGCGGATACACACTGGCGGCGTTAATCGTACCATAAAATAAAATTTCATCTTTTAATAAACGATTTTGGCTATCAAGATACAACACCATAAACACCTCCTGCTGCAGGCCTCGCATTTTCAGGGTTAAATAGTCGTAAACAGCTTGAGGGGAGTTAAAAACGGCATCGCGAACAAAGCCTTCTTGCATATAACGCTGACTCAGCTCAAGTACCGCTTGTAACTGTACGTATTTAGCTGTACCCAGCCCTTTTTGCGCACAAAACTCATCTATGCTGGCATTAAACAAATTATGCAGGGTTCTATTTTCATTGATCAGATGTTGTGCCAGCTCTATCGCATTCATACCCGGTAAGCCAGTACGTAAAAATATAGCCAGTAGCTCAGCATCAGAGAGTGCCTTAGCGCCTTTTGCTAGCAGCTTTTCTCGCGGTCTGAGTGAATTAGGGAGTGAGGTTAATTGCATCGTTCATCCTTGAAAACGGTCAGTACCGTATAACTGTAATGCAAAATTAAAAATTAGCGCAATAAAACGCATTTTATCTTAGCTGTCAGGCCTAAGATTTGTTATTTTAGCCAGCATATCTTATAAAATTGATAAACAACCATGATTAATTTAACAAATAAAAAAATAGTGCTGGGTATTAGCGGCGGAATTGCAGCCTACAAATGTGCCGAACTTGTAAGACGTTTAAAAGACCATGGTTGTGACGTTAAAGTTGTAATGACTGAATCAGCAAAGCATTTTATTACCCCGTTAACGATGCAAGCTGTCAGTGGTGAAATGGTGTCTGACTCATTGCTAGACCCATCAGCAGAAGCTGCAATGGGACATATTGAATTTGCCAAATGGGCTGATCTAATTTTAGTTGCTCCTGCCACCAGCAATATTATTGCAAAAATGGCGGTAGGCATTGCTGATGATCTACTTACTACGTTATTACTCGCAACTCCTGCAAAAGTGGCTGTGGCACCAGCTATGAATCAGCAAATGTACGCGCACCCTGCTACGCAAGCTAATATAGCCACTTTAAAGGCTCGTGGCGTTGCTGTTTGGGGGCCTGGCAAAGGTGAGCAAGCCTGTGGCGATGTAGGTGCAGGACGAATGCTTGAACCGCATGAGTTAGTGAGTTTATGCATTGAACCTGCGCAACCACAACTCTTAGCGGGTAAAACCATTACTATTACCGCAGGCCCAACCCGAGAGCCACTCGATCCAGTGCGTTTTATATCAAACCACAGCTCAGGAAAAATGGGCTATGCACTAGCACAAGCTGCTTTATCATTTGGCGCGCAAGTTCACTTAATTTCAGGCCCAGTAACTATTGCGGCACCGCAAGGGGTTAATTTAATTAATATCGAAAGTGCTGAGCAGCTATTGCAAGAGTCTCTCAATTACGCACCTCAATCAGACGCCTTTATTGGTTGCGCTGCTGTAGCCGATTACCGTGCAGCAAATATCGCCACACAAAAGATGAAAAAGCAAGGCGATGAACTCACTCTTAGCTTAGTTAAGAACCCTGACGTTATAGCAGCGGTGGCAAACCTTACACAGAGCCGCCCTTACACTGTCGGCTTTGCAGCAGAAACGCAAAATGTTGCTAACTACGCTAAAGGGAAATTGACTAATAAAAACCTCGATATGATTTGCGCAAACGACGTATCGCAAAGTGATTTAGGCTTTAATTCAGAACGTAACGCACTTACTCTTTTTTGGCAAAATGAACAACTCGATTTACCTGTGACTAGTAAAACAGAAATAGCAATCAAAGTGATCGAGCAGCTTGCCAAACGATTATAAAAAGGCTGGAAACAAACTGAATAAAACATTAACATGATGACGCCTTGTGACCTTTTAGTGTAATTTTATCTCGCTAATATAGTTTAATGCTTGCGCAGTACCAGAGCTTCACCGTAATACGTGAAAACACCGCCTCACTGGTTATTGCCCGCACAAACACTAGGCCGGTAGCTGTGTTATCGCACATTGATGTAGAAAAAATAACTATTAAAAAAGGAATGTTCATGCCTGCGACAAAAAAAAGTAATCGCAAAGAGCAAATACTGCAAGCACTCGCACAAATGTTAGAAACCAGCCCAGGCCAGCGTATTACAACTGCCAAACTTGCCGCAGAAGTTGGGGTATCTGAAGCCGCTCTTTATCGCCACTTTCCGAGCAAAGCGCGGATGTTTGAAGGATTAATTGAGTTTATTGAAGATACCCTGCTATCACGTATTAATCTTATTTTAGATAACGAAAAAGAAAGCAAAGCACGCGTATACAATACCTTATTACTGTTGCTAACGTTTGCTGAGAAAAACCCTGGCATTACTCGTATATTAACAGGCGACGCTCTACAAGGAGAACAAGAGCGACTTCGTGAGCGTGTACAGGGCTTATTTGAAAAACTAGAAACCCAATTTAAACAAATTCTTAGAGAGCGTAAGCTACGTGAAGGTAAAAACTTCCAAAGCGATGAGTTAACCCTAGCTAACTTTTTACTTGCCTACGTTGAAGGTAAAATGAATCAGTTTGTGCGCAGTAATTTTAGTGCTCGCCCAAGTGAGCAATTTGAAAAACAATGGCCAGAATTACAAAAAATTTGGTTATAAGATTCGAAGTAATACCTTGTTAGTGATGCTAACAAGGTATTAAATAAACCACTCCCACTCCTATTTTTTCACAAATGCCAAACACCTCGCATCCCGTGGCCCGAAAATTTTACCTTTTACCTTTTACCTTTTACCTTTTACCTTTTACCTTTTACCATTCATTTTTAGTCTCTCATCTCTGCCCTGCTACCACTTATCGTATCTACTCGAATTGTTATTAAAACTCGTTACAATAAAATAATGTTAAAAAACGAGAATCTATAATGAAAACACAACTCACTCTTATAGGCTGTGCACTTATTACCAGCTTAACGAGCGCCAGTGCCTTAGCAAATAAGCCATTAGAATTTAAAGATGTATTTGATTTTAAATCTGCAAAAGGCACACAGCTTTCTGAAAATGGTCAAATCCTCTCTTTAAGTGCAACTCCTTATCGTGGCAATGCCACTGGGCAAGTCTACTCGCTAAATAACAACAAGCTTATTGCTGAGGTAGAGCGAGGCACTCGCCCTACAATTAACAAAATGGCGAACTGGGTTGCATTCATCCAAGTGCCTACCCTACTTGAAAAAGAGACCACTAAGAAAAAAAGTGATTTAAAAAACAATCTAGTATTAGTGAATACCCAAACCGGTGAGCAACAACGCTTTAATGACGTAAAAGATTACGTACTCGCTAATAACGGCCAATGGCTTGCCTATCGTAAAAATGAGAGCACCGACGCGGATGATAAAAACTCCGATAACGATAGCGCTATCACAGCTGATAAAAAAGATAAAAGCTACCCGCTGGTTGTAGTCAACTTAAGCGATAAACGCACCCACACTCTTGAAAGTGCTTTCACCTATGATATTAGCGCCACCAGCGATCAATTATTAGTGAGCCAAAGCTATGTGGATGGTAATAATAATCAAATTACTTTATTTTCACTCAATGATTTTACCAGCACAGCATTAATTGACGAGCCTGGTGTGGTTGCCAACAAAATAGCTTGGCATCCAATCAATAAGAGTGCTGCATTTACTTTAGGTAACTATGTAAACGATGATAAGCGTCGCCGCCAATACGAATTAACGCTTTGGCAGAACGAAACGCTTACCACTGTGCAGTCACCTAACCCAGAATGGTTAATGGGTAAAACTGCGACATTAACGTGGGCCGAAGATGGTACACGCCTATACTTTGAAAACCGCCCAAAACTTGCTGCAAAAGTTAAGCAAAAAGAATATACCGATGAGTCGTCACTGTATGACTTTGAGGTTATTCGCGACCAAAAAGGGTTAAATGTATGGCACAACAACGATGCACAAATTAAACCTCGCGAAGAGCAGCAGTGGCATAAAAACAATAAAAACAGACATTACACGGCGGTATACCATGTAAACTCGCAACAAGTTGTACAGTTAAGCACACCAAATATGCCAGAGCTGGCACTTAATACTGAACGCGCGGATTCATTATTAGGTTACTCAAATTTAGCTCATCTTGAAAAAGTAATGTATGGCGGCTTTTTTGCTGACTACTTTGCGGTTGATATAAAAACGGGTAAACAAACACCTATTATTAACGACTATCCATTTAGACCAAGCCTTGCGCCTAATGGTCAGTTTGCTGCTTACTTTGATAATAACCAAGTACAGCTTAAAAACTTAGGCAATAACAAAGTGAGCGTACTCAGCAAAGCGGTTAACGCCACCTTTGCCGATGACAAACACGATTATCCATCTAAGCAGCCTGGCTATGGCTTTGCTGGCTGGCTTAACGATAGCAGCGAAATACTGGTTTATAGCAAATACGATATTTGGTCGTTTAATGTAAATACCAAGCAAGCCAAACGCTTAACTAATGGTAAACAAAGTAATACTCAGTACAGAGTAATCAAGCTTGATAAAAACCAAGTGGGCTTTAACAGCAATGATACTCTTTTGCTCTCTGCAATTAACTTACAAAGTAAGCAAAGTGAGGTGGCTAAACTTAATTTAACAACGCTTAACGTTACTAAAGTACTCACAGGTAATAAGCGTTTTGATGTAATTAAAAAAGCCAAAAATGCCGATAAATACTTATTTACTGAGCAAACCTATCAGCAATTTCCTGATATTTATCAAACAGACTTTAGCTTCAAACAAGCACAACAAGTCACTAACCTTAATCCTCAGGTAACTAATTTTGCTTGGGGAGAAAAGCCTGAACTTATTAGCTATAAAGGCTTTGATGGAGAAGATTTACAAGGGGTATTAATCAAACCTGCCGGCTATAAAAAAGGCGATAAAGTACCGGTTGTGGTGTACTTTTACCGCTATATGAGCCAGCGTATGTACGATTTCCCTAAAATGGAATTAAATCATCGCCCTAACTTTCCGATGTTTACATCAAATGGCTACGCCATCTTTTTACCTGATATTCGCTTTGAAATAGGTCATCCAGGTAAGTCTTCAACTCAAACCATGATCAACGCCACTCAAAAGCTGATTGATTTAGGCATTGCCGATGCTAATAAAATAGGGTTACAAGGCCATTCATGGGCGGGTTATCAAAGCGCGTTTATGATCACTGAAACTGATATGTTTAAAGCTGTAGTTTCGGGTGCGCCAGTGTCTAACATGACCAGCGCCTACAGTGGCATTCGCTTAAAGTCAGGGCTTGCTCGCCAATTTCAATATGAAACAGGGCAAAGTCGCATTGGTAAAAACTTATTTGAAGCCCCTGAGCTTTATATTGAGAACTCGCCAGTCTTTTTTGCGGATAAAGTAAATACCCCGATTCTGATTATGTTTGGTGATAAAGATGATGCTGTACCATGGCATGAAGGCGTGCAATATTACTTAGCACTGCGCCGTGCGGGTAAAGATGCTACATTTTTACAATATGAAGGTGAACCGCATCACTTAAAGCAATTCCCTAATCAGGTAGATTTCTCAGTACGTATGATGCAGTACTTTGATCATTACTTAAAAGGCAAGCCAGCCGCTAAGTGGATGAACGAAGGTGAAGCGTTTATCGAAGAGTAACTAATAAACCGGCGCTATTTGGCGTCGGTTTAACATTTAAAACCAGTAATTAAAGACTATGTAAAGTTTTAAATAAATACTAAATCACTATTAAAACTGACTTTTATATTCAGTTCGCGTATTCTAATCTCCTGATTTAAATAACCTCTATAACGAAATGAGCAACGCCACTCCCCCATTTTCAATCTCAGCCAGCATGACTCACAGCATTGCAAATATTAGTGAAGCTTTAGGTAAAATCAGTGCCTTATATTCGCCAGCAACTATTGAGCACTATAAGCAACAAAAACTCACCTCTATACAAATGAAAAACTCTGAATTTCAATTTACAGTATCTGACCTATCAAGCCCAGATAGCTTATTAGCTCTGCATCGCAGCTTAATGAAAAATAAGACTGAAAAGTCAGGCCGTTATAGGGAGCAAGGTCTAGCGTTAAAAAATGGCTTACAAATGGCACCACAGGCAATTCGAGTGCCACAAATGGTAGAAGAATTATTTGCGTGGTTTAATACAACTAACCACCACCCTCTAATCAGTAGTGCAGTATGCCATTATGAATTACAGTTTATTCAACCGGTTGCACAGGGTAATACTGAGTTAGCGTGTGTGTGGCAAACCCAACAATTATCACAATGGCATACGCTGTTTTCATTGCTAAACATTCATAACTTAATAGCGGCAACACGCCAACGATACTTTGAAAGCATTAACCTAAGTACCAAAACCGGTGACTCATCCGTGTTTATTGAGTACATGTTAGAGACATTACTTTCAGCATTAGATATTTTAGAAAGTGATTTAAAATCAATAACAAAAAGCCAAACCCCACAACAACCCCCTCAAGTTAAAAACACTATACACTTAGACATACAAGCCCCCCAAGTCATCGCTTTAATAAATGTATTTAACCAAAGCGAAAAACCATTAAACCGACAAGAGCTACAAAACCAGCTAGGGTTAAAAGATCGAAAACATTTTAGAGAGCGCTATTTAAAACCTGCAATTGATGCAGGCATAATCGAAATGACTATTCCCGAAAAACCGAATAGTAAAATGCAGCAATATAGACTCAAAAGTTAGAAATAAAAAATGCCACTTAAGAGCTTAAGTGGCAGGTTTAATAAGCCGCGCTGAGCGACTTTTTACGCGTATTGCCCAGCGGCAAATCCACAGCTCCACGCGTATTGGAAATTATAGCCTCCTAGCCACCCCGTTACATCGGTCACTTCACCAATAAAGTATAAACCTTTGGCTTTTTTAGCCTCAAATGTTTTTGAGCTTAGCTCATCGGTATCTACACCACCTAAAGTCACTTCTGCGGTTCTGTAACCTTCGGTACCATTTGGCTTAATTTGCCAAGCATGAATATAATCCGCGAGTGCATCTATTTGGCCATGCGTTAGCTGGTTAATATTGCAATCAGGAATAGCTTTACTGTCATAGAGTATTTCAACAAAACGCTTAGGTAAGATAGTAGCAAGGCTATTTTTTAACGATTTTTGCGCTTGCGTTTCTCGCCAATCGGCTAGCTGTTGCTTTAAATCGAGTTCAGGTAATAAATTGATCGTCACCGCCTGACCTGCTCGCCAAAATGAGCTTATTTGTAATATGGCAGGCCCGGATAAGCCGCGGTGAGTAAATAAAATATTCTCTTTAAATACAGTGCCATCTTCGCTTGCAACTTCACAAGAAATACTAATACCCGAAAGCCCTTCAAAACGCTCTTTATCGTGCTGATGTAAGGTAAAGGGAACTAGAGCGGCCATCGTCGGCAATACCTTTAAGCCAAATTGCTCTGCAATTTTATAACCTATTGGCGTCGCGCCAAGTTTAGGCATAGTTAAACCGCCAGATGCGACAACTAACGACTCACAGGTCAGTGTTTCTTGCTCAGTTGTGACACTGTAACCTGTTGCTGTTTTAGCTACATTTAACACTTCGCTGCGTAGTTTAATTGTAACACCCGCCCACTCACACTCTGTTAGTAAAATATCAACAATGTCTTGTGCGCTATTGTCACAGAATAATTGTCCCAATGTTTTATGGTGATACGCCAAACCATGTCGGTCTACAAGCTCTACAAAGTCATGCTGGGTATAACGACTTAAGCACGACTTTACAAAATGGGGATTAGTGCATAAATAGTTATTAGGGCTCGCATTTTCGTTAGTAAAGTTACAACGCCCGCCGCCACTAATTAAAATTTTACGTCCTGGCTTTTTACCCATATCAAGCACTGTAACACTTCGGCCGCGATATCCTGCTTGTGCTGCACACATTAAACCTGCAGCTCCGGCACCGATCACTATCACATCAAGGTGAGTCATTTGGTCATCTCTTAAAAACTTTGGTGAATTATAACAAAGTTTCGGTAACAACAAGATAGCTGTTATATTGTTTTTAATTTATCAATAAAGATTAAATAATGATAAAAAGCACCAAATAAATCTAATACATTAGGATCGTCAACATAATAAAAACAAATACAAAACGACTGAAAGCTTACTGAATTCACGGTTATAACTAAATGAAATAGGCACATACGTATTTAATATTTCAAAATAGTTAACAGATCATTTACCTTTGTACCCGCTTTGTGGCTTTCCACAAATAATAATAAAACTAAGGGTAATTATGACTTCTAATGATTCATTTAAAAAATGCGCTGTTGCGCTAACAATAAGTACACTATTTGCAGCCAGCTCAAGCATGGCAAATCCAGCACAAGCAATCTCACCTTCTATGGCTGAAACCTCAGCTAAAATGCAAAATCAAGGTGGGTTTGAAACTCAGTTCATTATCAAATATAAAAATAATAGCGATATGATGAACGTATCAACAGCTGAAGCATCGCCTGCAATGATGAACAAAAAAGCGCAAAGCTTTGTAAAAAACTTCACCTCAAAAAAAGGTAAAGTTAAAGCTAAATATATCCGCGCAATGGCATTGAATGATCATCACGTAATGCGTGCCGACAAAAAGCTCAATGCTGAAGAAGCACAACAGTTTATGCAAGAAATGGTCAATTCAGGCAATGTTGAATACATTGAAGTCGATCAAATGTTAAAACCATTTGCAACACCAAACGACCCTCGTTATGGCGACCAATGGCATTACTATGAGCAAGCCGGTGGCCTAAATCTACCAACAGCCTGGGATACTGCTACAGGTAGCGGCGTGGTTGTAGCTGTTCTTGATACTGGTTACCGTCCGCACGCTGATTTAAACGCCAATATTTTACCTGGCTACGATATGATCTCTAATCTATCAGTCGCTAATGATGGCAATGGCCGTGATAACGATGCTCGCGATCCAGGGGATGCTGTTGCAGCCGGAGAATGTGGTAACAACGGTGCACAAGGTTCTAGCTGGCACGGTACTCACGTAGCAGGAACTGTTGCTGCGGTAACTAATAACGGTGAAGGTGTTGCTGGTGTTGCTTACGACGCGAAAGTAGTGCCTGTACGTGTGTTAGGTAAATGTGGCGGTTTAACCTCTGACATTGCTGATGGTATTATTTGGGCTTCAGGTGGAAATGTGTCGGGTACATCGGCAAATGCTAACCCTGCTGATGTTATAAACATGAGCTTAGGTGGTGCAGGTGCATGTAGCTCAACGACTCAAAATGCTATTAATACAGCACGCAATAACGGTACTGTTGTTGTTATTGCCGCAGGTAACGATAACGATAATTCTGCAAACTACAACCCAGGTAACTGTAGTGGTGTTGTTAACGTTGCATCAGTTGGCCGTAACGGTGGCCGCGCATATTACTCAAATTATGGTAGTAATATTGATGTAGCAGCCCCAGGTGGCGCGCAAAGCTTTGCAAATGATTCTGAGGGTGTTTTATCTACTTACAACTCAGGTTCAACAACACCATCAAGCGACAGCTATGGTTTTTCGCAAGGTACATCAATGGCTGCACCTCATGTTGCGGGTGTTGCTGCATTGATCAAACAAGCTAAACCAAATGCGACTCCTGATGAAATTGAAAACATCTTAAAAACAACCACTCGCTCATTCTCTGCAACATGTACTAGCTGTGGCACAGGTATTGTGGATGCTGCAGCCGCTGTTGCCGCAGCATCAGGTGGCACACCACCGCCAACATCAGGTGATAATGAGCTTGTTGATGGACAAGTGAAAACGGGATTAAGTGGTGCAGCAAGTGCACAAGACTTTTACACTATGACAGTCCCAAGCGGTGCCACTAATGTTACTTTCACTATGAGCGGTGGTACAGGTGATGCTGACTTGTATGTACGTGCTGGTAGCAAACCAACTACCTCTACATACGACTGTCGCCCTTATAAAGGCGGTAACAGTGAAGAGTGCTCTATTGATAACCCAACCCCAGGTACTTATCATATAATGTTAAATGGTTATTCTGCCTACACTGGTGTTAGCTTAGTCGGTAACATTACAGGTGGTTCAACCGGTGGTGGTTCAGGTACACCTCAAGCAGGTGGTGGCACAGTGTCTGATGTTACTGCAAATGCAGGTCAGTGGAAACATTACACGCTAGATGTGCCAGCTGGCATGGCTAGCTTTACAGTAACAACGTCTGGCGGCACCGGTGATGCAGATTTATTTGTAAAATTTGGCAGTCAACCAACTAGCTCAAGCTATGATTGTCGTCCTTATAAAAATGGTAACGCTGAAACATGTACATTTAGTAACCCTCAAGCGGGAACATGGCATCTAAGCGTAAATGCGTATCAAACCTTTTCTGGTTTAACGCTAAGCGGTCAATACCAGCCGTAAACTACTTTCTCCTTAGATAAAAAAAGCCGATACATATGTATCGGCTTTTATTCAATACTTAAAACAGCTTAGTTATAGCTTGGCTAAAACGGCTTCAGCACTACTTATTACAAATTCTTTTTCTTGTTCTACAAGTAATTCACTAACAACACCATTATCTACAACCATAGCGTAGCGCTTAGAACGCAAACCACCAAAGCCAGCAGTATCTTTTTCAAGCCCTAAGGCACGAGTAAAACTGGCATCGCCGTCTGCAAGCATATCTATATGTTCTGCATTTTGTGACTCGCCCCATGCTTTCATAACAAATGCATCATTTACCGATACACAATAAATAGCGTTAATACCCTTAGCCTTGAATTTATCAGCTAGCGCGATATAACCAGGCAAATGAGCATTGGAACAAGTAGGCGTAAAAGCACCCGGCACTGCAAATAATACAACTTTTTTATCTGCGAATAATTCATTATTAGTGAGCGTTTGCATACCTTCATCACTAAGCTGAGATAAACTTACTGCAGGTATTGTTTGACCTTGCTCTATCATATTAATTCCTTAGGGTAATTACATAGTCTTTTAGCATACAGATTAATATTTAATTCGTCTTCGATTAATCGCTGTTGTTATCTAAACCTAGACCTTCTTTAATAGATGTCATTTGCAACTCTAACTGCGAGCCTATATCAGCAACTAATTCACTCGACTCACTTACTTGGCTTTTCATATCATGCATCGATAGAGTAAAGCCTTGGAGCAACTCATTTTGCTGTTTAGCCAGCTCCATTGCATCAATCGCAACTTTATTAGCCTGCTGCGCATTGCCCGCGACTCCTTCAGAGTTTGCTTTAAGCTCTTGAGCATTTGCGGTTTGTAATTGTGCATCCTCAGTTAGTGCATTGATTTGTTTATAAACCACTTGAGAGTTTTCACTTAGTAGCGCCAACTGATCATTGATCTCTTTTAACGAACCTTGGGTTTGCATTGCTAATTGCCTTACCTCATCGGCAACTACGGCAAAACCTCGACCTTGCTCACCGGCTCTTGCTGATTCTATCGCAGCGTTGAGCGCGAGTAAGTTTGTTTGCTCAGCGATGGTACGTATAACCGTAATAATATTACTCACTCCTTGCACCCCACTCAGTAATTCCTGAACACTATGCATCCCATGCTCAATACGTTGCTGTGTATCAGAACTGGCATTAAGCATACTTTTAGCAAAACCAACACTTTGCTGCATTGCCTCATAAGTACTTTGGGCATTTTCAGCAGCCTGAGCGTTAATATGATTAACCTGCTCACCAAGTTGCTGAATATTAAGAAGCAGTTCTTCATTGTGATTTACCTGCTGATAACTCGCATTACTTTTTTGCCCAATAGTATGTAAATGCTCACTCATTTGCTGCATAAACTGGCTGACTACATTGAGCATATTCGCTCTTTCTTGCGCTTCTAAACGCTGGCGCTCAATTAGCTGGTTAAAATACTGTGCTATTTCTCCTACCTCTGTTTTAGGATTATTCACTGTAATATTTTTTAACTCATTACTTTCTATTAAAAATGCAAACCCATCTCGCAGTTGTCGTAAAGGCTGTAAAACCTGTCTGCGCTGTACCCAATAGACACTAAAAGCTAATATTACTAATCCGCCTATTGCTATTCCAAACACCCAAAACACTTGTCGTTTCACGTTATCTTGCTGTGCTTTTAATGTTTGCTCTGCCTCAATCACTGTTTTTGATACTAAACTAATTTGTTCACGTAACTCATTCGTTCCAGAATCACGTTGTTTTGATTGCGATAAAGTACTGCTTAAATCGCGCAAATAACGTTTAGGCCAACTCACCAACTCCGCTTTTATTTCAGCTGCCAAATCTTCCGGTTCCTCATCTACAAATAAAGCAAACTCATCAACCTCAGTCATTACCCCTAAGTTCGGTAACTGCTCAATATTTATAGCTAGTAAATTTAGGGTTTTTATACTTTGTTGCAGGTTTTTCTCTACCTCAGGTTGGTAATCATTGATCAACTGGTAAGTCGATAAAGATAAATTAACCACTTCACTGTAATAATCACTCGCTAATTTATAATAATTAAGAGCGTTACTGGTTTGCATTGGTGCTTTTTGCGCATAATTAATGAGTGAAGAGGCTGAGCCGGCCATTTGTCTAAGCGCGTTATCTAACAGCGCAGTTTCATTGCCAGATAGTTTTCCAAGTGCTCTGTATTTACCATTAATATCTGTATTTAATGAAGTTAATTGTGCAGCTAAACGAATTTCTAATTCAGGAGGCAGCACCGTTAACTGTTGCGCTTTAAGCTGCTCAATCAAGGTCGATGATTGTTTTAGGTATTGGCTATTACCTTGTACTAAATAACTTTCCAAATGATCGGCAAGCTCGACCATTATGCTATTTTTTAATTGGCTATATGCGCTATCTTGTTGCTGAAGTTTAAGTAATGTATGGCTTGCCCATAACAAGGTAGCGGCTAAAAGGATACTTGCTAACGTTAATAAAATGGCTAGTAAACGGGTAAAAAATGATACACGCATAAATATATCTCAAAACTGACATACACATAGAGTATTGAGTTTTTATGACATTTTTATGTAATAAGAGTAATAAGGATAAATACTCAGGGGGAACTAGACTTAAAGGTAGTTAAACAGGGTGTAAAATGACAATTTATCTAAGTAAAAAAAACCGCGTTTAAACGCGGTTTTTTTTATTAATTAAGCTTTTATTTAAAGGCCTGCGCGGTCTTTAATAATAGGGATTAAAGGTGATCCAGCATGATTTGCCTCAGCCCAAGCAATATCGGCACCATCTTCAAGTGAGCTCTTTGATAAGTTTTTAACAATGTACTCGCCTGTATCAACTGCATTACTTGCAACAGCGTGACGCAATAAGTTATTACCATTACAGAAAACTGCATCATAGATATTACGAACTTTCACACGTGAACTTTTTAATTTGCTACGCAGACGGTTTTTATCATCACCAGCAATGTATTCACAGATTGAAACAGCTAACTGATCATTAGCGCTTGCAGGCGCAGTATAAGCAAACGAACCCGCTGCAATAGCAGCAATTACAACTAGCTTCGGTAATTTAATCATTGATTGGACACCCTATATTAATACTTTTTTCGTACTCGACTGTTTAATATTGTACCAACACGCTCAGATTTTGGCAATAATGTTAAGAGATTTTATTCAAAGTTACGAACTTATAACTATATTTATTTTTATCATCAGGAGCCATCAACATTTCATCTTCAATTTGCCAACTTGCAACATTTTGGTAATCAGGAAACTGTGTATCCCCTTCTACATCTAAGTCAATAAAGGTTAAATACAACCGATGTGCTTGCCCTAAGAACTGCTGGTAAATGTTTCCACCGCCAATAATCATAACCTCTGCAACATCATTAACAAGCTCAAGTGCAGCCTCAGGCGTGGTTACTGTTTCAATTCCCGCTGCTTTATATTCAGTGTTGCGAGTAATAATAATATTGCGACGCCCAGGCAGCGGCCTACCTATCGACTCAAATGTTTTACGCCCCATAATAACGGGCTTACCAGAGGTTACTTTTTTAAAGTGCTGAAGATCGCCAGGTAAGTGCCATGGCATTTTATTATCTAAACCAATGACACGGTTGTTTGCCATTGCTGCAATCATTGAAATTATCACACTAAACACCTAATTCTTTATTATTAAAAAATAAAAAAGGAGCGTTAGCTCCTTTTAAACATATACAATTATCATTAACGCTCGTAGACAACTTCTACGTCGTAATCATCTTCATCCCAATCATCCCAGTCATCATCATCGCCTTTAGTGGCTTTTTGATGGTAGGTATCCCATTTAAATTCAACCTCTTCGTCTGCAACTTCAACAAACTTTTCTTTAGGCATGTTATCAAGTAGCGTCATGATGTCGTGAATTAATGGCTGAGTATTCAATTTATTAATTGCAGCAATACTATAAATATTTTCAGACTCACCTAACTCTTCTGCAATTTGCTCACATAAGGCCTTGGCTTCATCTTCTGGCAATAAGTCAATTTTATTAAATACTAACCAGCGAGGCTTTTCAGCAAGCTTAGGGCTGTACTGATGTAGCTCGTTAATGATTGCAAAAGCATTATCAACAGGATTTGAACCATCAACTGGCATAACATCAATAATGTGCAATAACACACGACAGCGTTCTAAATGCTTTAAGAAACGAATACCTAAGCCTGCACCATCCGATGCACCTTCAATCAAGCCAGGAATATCGGCAATGACAAATGATTTATTTGCTTCAGGACGAACAACACCTAAGTTAGGGATAAGCGTAGTAAATGGATAATCTGCTACTTTAGGTTTTGCAGCCGATACGCTGCGAATAAAGGTCGATTTACCGGCATTTGGTAAACCCAGTAAACCTACATCAGCGAGCAGCATTAGCTCTAACTTAAGGTTACGTACTTCACCAGGTGTTCCGAGTGTTTTTTGACGTGGGGCACGATTGGTACTTGATTTAAAACGCGCATTCCCCAAGCCATGGAAACCGCCTTTTGCAACCACAATTCGTTGACCATCTTGGGTTAAATCCCCTAATGATTCTTGTGTATCAACATCAATGATACGTGTGCCTACCGGTACTTTTACAATCAGATCTTCACCTTTTTTACCAGTACAATTACGGCTTTGACCGTTAGTACCGCGTTCTGCTCTATGAAAACGCTCGAATTGATAGTCAATAAGGGTATTTAAGTTTTCATCAGCTTGTAGATAAACACTACCACCGTCTCCACCGTCACCGCCATCAGGTCCACCATCTGGAACATATTTCTCACGACGAAAAGACACGATGCCGCTGCCACCGTCACCAGCTTCTGCGCGAATTTCTACTTCATCTACAAACTTCATGATTACTCACTTTAGGGATTGGCTTGTTAATAACTCTATTATATACCTAAGTGGCCTATAGAGCACACTGAGCATAAAAACACTTGGGTATATATTTAGAGCTGCTTAAAACAAAAAACCCCGCAAAGGCGGGGTTTTTTAACTACCTTACTGATTACTCAGCTACGATAGTTACGTATTTACGGTTTAAAGGACCTTTTTGTTCAAACTGAACTTTACCATCTGCTTTTGCGAAGATAGTGTGGTCTTTACCGATACCTACGTTTGCGCCTGGGTGGAAACGAGTTCCACGCTGACGAACAATGATGCTACCCGCTAGAACTGATTCGCCACCAAAACGCTTAACACCTAGGCGTTTGCTTTCTGAATCGCGACCGTTACGAGTACTACCAGCTGCTTTTTTATGTGCCATTTCTAAGTACCTCTAATTAAGCGCTAATGCCAGTGATTTTAACTTCTGTGAACCATTGACGATGGCCCATTTGCTTACGAGAATGCTTACGGCGTCTAAATTTAACAACCTTAATCTTCTCACCGCGACCGTGTGAAACAACCTCAGCTGTTACTTTACCACCGTTTACGAACGGTACACCAATCTCGATCTTCTCACCATCAGCAACTAAAAGTACTGAATCAAATTCAACTGCTGCACCAGTTTCAACGTCTAATTTCTCAAGACGAATTGTTTGACCTTCAGTCACACGGTGCTGTTTACCACCACTTTGGAAAACCGCGTACATAATTAACTCCGTCTGTGCGCCCTCAAATCGACGCAACTAAAATATTCTTCAATAGGGCGCGAAGTTTACGCTAATGCGAAAAAACTAGCAAGCCTCTTTTTGTAATTAAATGAATAAAAAGTAGCTGCATTGAGAGCAATTCAATATTTCCCCTATTTTATATTAAAATCCCCCTTTGCCAAGCGCTTTTTAACGGTTAGAGAAAATAAATTAGCAATCGCAAAGCAAGCCCACGCAGTTCAATTAACCGTCAAGGATGATTCAAATTTAAACCGCGCTGTTTAATCATTTATTCACCAAGTTAATAGGTCATTTAACCTACTTAAGGGTGTTTTTTTAAGGAATCATCACAAAATATCGAGCTAATGCGTTTTTTGTTGTACAATCTGCGCCGTTCACACATTAAAATTGGCTCGGAGATCAATGGATATAAAAGCTATCCAGGCGTTAATCGAAAGCGATATGAATGACGTCAATCAACTAATACATGCGCAAATGCGCTCAGATGTGGCGTTAGTTAATCAACTTGGTTTGTATATTGTTAACAGCGGTGGCAAACGTGTTCGCCCCATGTTGGCTATTTTGGCGGCTAAAGCGCTAGGTTACCAAGGTAAAGATCACATTACGCTAGCAACAATTATTGAATTTATTCATACCGCAACGCTTTTACATGACGATGTAGTAGATGAATCTAACTTGCGCCGTGGCACACCCACAGCAAATGCCGAGTTTGGTAATGCCGCCAGTGTTCTCGTGGGAGACTTTATTTATACTCGCTCGTTTCAGCTAATGGTAGGCCTTGGTAAAATGCAGATAATGCAAGTATTAGCCGATGCAACCAATATTATTGCTGAAGGCGAAGTGCTGCAATTAATGAACTGTAATGACCCAGATACTACTGAAGCCAGTTATATGCAGGTTATTTACTCTAAAACCGCCAAGTTATTTGAAGCTGCAACCGGGCTAGCTGCTATTATTACTGAGCAAGATGACAGTGTATTAAACGCACTTAATTTGTATGGTATGCATTTAGGCACTGCTTTTCAGTTAGTGGATGATGTTTTAGATTACAACGCTGATGCCGACCAACTTGGTAAAAACATTGGCGATGATTTAGCTGAAGGTAAGCCGACGTTACCTCTTATATATGCAATGCAACACGGTAGTGAGCATCAAACACAGTTAATAAGAGACGCTATTGAGCACTGTAATGGTATGGAGCATCTAGATGAGATACTCGCTGCACTTAAACATACCAATGCCCTTGAGTTCACTATGCAAAAAGCAGAGCAAGAAGCAGAGAAAGCAATTGCTTGTTTAGATTGCTTAGCTGAATCAAGTTACAAGCAAGCATTAATTAGCTTAGCTAGAATAGCGGTTGATCGCGACCACTAAGTTATACTGTGTAGATAATTCCGAGCAATAAAAAAGCCTGCAAATGCAGGCTTTTTTTATGGGTTAATTTTGGCTATTACGCCATAAAATCAACACCTTCTTTAATGTCTTTTTTCAGAGTTTCAAGCATGTCATTTTTTGCTTGCTCTTCAAATGCGCTTAGTGTGCCGTAAGAAAGAATTTCTTCTACGCCATTTTTACCTAAACGTACTGGATGTGCGAAGTACTCTGCATCGCCATTTTCAACAGCAACGTATGCATAATCTACAACGTCTTCACCTTGTAAGCCTTTAACTAAAGACATACAAAAACGTGCAGCAGCAGCACCCATTGATAATGTTGCAGAACCACCGCCCGCTTTAGCATTAACTACTTCAGTACCCGCGTTTTGGATACGTGGAGTCAGTGCAGCCACTTCTTCATCAGTGAAAGTAACACCTTCAACTTGAGAAAGTAACGGTAGGATAGTTGTGCCTGAGTGGCCACCAATTACTGGAACTTTAACGCTTGCTACGTCAACGCCTTTAAGCTCAGCAATGAACGCTTCAGAACGGATCACATCGAGTGTTGTAATACCGAATACACGTTTAGCATCATAAGTACCTGCTTTTTTAAATACTTCAGCAACAATTGGTACAGTGCCGTTAACTGGGTTAGTAATAATACCCACAAGCGCTTTAGGACAGTTAGCAACAATGCCTTCTGCTAGTGTTTTGATGATACCAGCGTTAACATTAAATAAATCAGCACGATCCATACCTGGCTTACGTGGCATACCCGCTGGGATAAGAACGATATCACAACCTGTTAATGCTTTATCTAAATCGTCAGCACCAAAACCTGCAACTTTAACATCTGTTGGGATGTGAGAAAGGTCAACAGCAACACCAGGAACTACTGGCGCAACATCATATAGTGATAATTCAGAGCCAGCTGGTAAACCTGTTTTTAATAATAAAGACAACGCTTGACCGATACCGCCTGCAGCACCTAATACAGCAACTTTCATTGGAATTCTCCGTGATTTGAGGTAGGAAATATTTGTGGTTCATAAGATAAAGAAATTAACGACTAAAAACAAATTTATCCTGCTTATTTTAGCTATATTTTCGACCATAGTTGTAAACTTTGCTGTTTAAACGCAGCAAAATGGCAACTTAAGCAAACAACTGCTGCATAATTATGCATTTTTGTGTAGAATTTGCAGTATCTATTACATAACTAATTAGACACTATGCAACCACAAGATAAACAAGAAGCATTGGTTAAAGCCTTTAAAGCACTTTTAAAAGAAGAAAACTTTGGCTCACAAGGCGAAATAGTTGATGCGTTAAAAGAGCAAGGCTTTGATAATATTAGCCAAAGTAAAGTGTCGCGAATGTTAAGTAAGTTTGGCGCGGTACGCACCCGTAATGCAAAACAAGAAATGGTATACTGTTTACCCGCCGAAATGGGGGTACCAACCGCTAAGAGCCCATTACGCCAGCTCGTTATTGATATTATGCATAACGAAATGATGATTATTATTCGCACCAGTCCTGGAGCTGCTCAACTCATTGCGCGTTTACTTGATTCATTAGGCAAAGCAGATGGCGTACTAGGTACTATTGCTGGCGATGATACTATTTTTATCGCACCAGCTAAAATCTCAGAAATAGACCTCACACTAGAGCGTGTTCGTATTTTATTTGATACGGTTTAATCACTAACGCTGTAATAAAGACGGCTATGAATAATACATAGCCGTTTTGTAATTTTTATAACTGCTTTAAAAATCGTACTGAGGGGGCAAAAAATGCAGAGCCCATATCCGCCTGAGTAAAATCAAGCCAGTGATCATAATTCTCTCCCTGCCCTAGTCGGCTAGTTAGCACTTTTTCGAATGCATCCCCTTTAGCAGAGCACGTAATCACTAACATACCTTGCTCATACACATCGCCATAAGGCATGCTTTGGTTAAGTAACAGTGCCTGACCTTGTTCGTCTTTTAATTCACTTCGGGTTGCATGGCTGCTCTCAAGTGCGGGGCTGAGCAAGGTATTATCAAGGCGTGTACGACCCATTATTTGCTCTTGTTCATGTAATGACAAATGCTGCCACAGGCTCAAGTCATGTTTATAGCGCTGCACATGAATGTAACTACCTTGATCTTCAAAACTATCAGGTTTGTTTACTAACGCCGTTACGCGTTTTTGACGGCCATGTGGGGTATCGCCCGCATAAATAAAACCATTAAAATCACGACCATCTAAAAAACGGAAATTACGAACTTGCTCTACCAGCTCAACATCAGGGGTGAATAGTTTGAGTATTTGTAGTGCAAACAAGTGGTTCACGTCTTCTCTGTCTGAGCGGATTTGCACAAACAAATCACATGGCCTTGCACTCATAACAAACTCGCTATGGGTAATATTAGGAAAGCTTTGCAGCTCGCTTGGCATGAAATCAGGTAAGATATGCGGCCAATATTGCGCACCAATTGCCACCATGCAAGAAAGCATAGATTCAGAAAACTGATCACTAAACTCATCTTCAATATCGCTCACTTGTTTAAGCTTAGCGCGAAGTGATTCGTCGTGACCATCAAGTACATTAAAAAATAAGTGCAAACCGTGTAAGTTTGCTTCAGCACAAATCCCTGATTGCGCTTGCGCCATTGTTATTCCTTACTTTTTAGAGCAAAACACAGTGATTAATTACGATTTAAAAAAATTCACCGTGTGCGGTTTTATTTTTATTATAACCTGTTCATTAATTTCAAATGACTGGCCATACTGAGCTGCAACTTCTATTTCTTGTTCAGCAATAACGACAGTATATACATAAGCAGAGCCAATAAAGCGACTGCTTAGAATTGTAACGCACTCACACTGCAGTTCGTTATTGTTACTACTGGCAAGCTCAAGCTGGTGTGGACGCACATAAATAACCCCCTTTTCAGCCACTGCGTGTTGCTGTGGCAGTATTGATTTAACCACACCAAACGGCGTTTCATATTCAGTGGCTGTTAATGCAGTTGCGCTTAAGTATATGCCCTGACCCAGAAACTCTGCAACCTCCTTTGAACTTGGTTTAGCAAAAAGCTGCTCTGGCGTTCCTTGCTGCGCAATTTTACCTTGGTGCATAACAGCAAGTGTATCTGAAAATGCAAACGCCTCTTCTTTTGAGTGAGTAACAAATACTGCCGACACTTGTTGAGCTTTAATAATACGTCTTATATCAGCGATTAATTCAAATCGGACTTGGGTATCAATATTAGAAAACGGCTCATCTAACAATAGTAAGCTGGGTTTATAAGCTAATGCACGCGCAATCGCTACCCGTTGCTGTTGACCACCAGAGAGTTGATGTGGATATCTATCCGCGCAGCCAACCAAGTGCACAAGTTTTAACATTTCATCCACGCGAGCCTGTTTATCCGTTTTGCTCATACCGCTTAGACCAAAGCCAATATTATTCGCCACCGTTAAATGTGGGAACAATGCGTAGTCTTGAAACATCATGCCAATATTACGATGCTCTGGTGACACAAACGTATTGGCGTCACTGACTAACTTACCATCAATAAATACCTGTCCTTGTTTGGCTTCAATTAACCCTGCAATGGCTTTAAGCGTGGTGGTTTTGCCGCAGCCACTGGCACCGAGTAAACACACTATTTCGTCTTTACCTAAGGTTAAGTCTAAATCATCTACAACCTTAGTCCCGTTATATGCATAGCTCACACCTTGTAAAATCAAACTACTCATTTAACTACGTTGCTCCATTGAACGATTAATAAAATATAACGGAATAAAGCCTACCACCACTATAAATAAAGCTGATATGGAGGCCAGCTCTAATTGTTCATCGCTAACATATTGAAACACGTGCGTAGCTAAACTTTCAAAATCAAAAGGCCTTAGCAGTAAGGCTGCGGGCAGCTCTTTCATACACTCAATAAATACCAATAAACCAGCGGTTAATAAGCCTCGGCGTAATAAAGGCAAATGCACTAAGCGTAATGTGTGGCCTTGGCTTTTCCCCATTGACTGACTTGCCATATCAAGCGAGGGGCTAATGCGTGAAAAGCTCGACTCTATAGCACCATGAGCAACTGCGTAAAAACGCACAATATAAGCAAAGATAATCGTTAGTAAACTACCAGTAAGTAATAAACCAATATCTAAGTTATAAGGAGTCAGAATGCGGTTAATAGTATTTTCTAATAGGGTGAGTGGCAACAATACAGCAATAGCTAATACTGTCCCAGGGAGTGCATACCCGGTACTTGCTAAGCGCCCAGGTATAAGTGGGTTTGCTTGTTTTGCAATGCGCTGATAAAACACCACTAAAACACTCAAAACAATAGTCACTACACTCACTACTGCGGCCACTTTCAAACTTTGCCATGCATAGCTAAAAAATTCACTACTCCACGCTTGATCAAAATACGTGATTGCATACTTGAGCAAAACAACCATGGGAATAATAAATGAGATTATTAAAATAAGGCTACAAAAGCCTGTTGCTAACCATGCAGACTTACCTTTAAGAATATAAAGCGCCTCACTGTTCACACTTGACTGACGCTCAAATACAGCTTGGTTACGACGGCTAAAACGCTCGGTGATCAATGCTAAGAATAGCAGTAACAACATCACCCCTGAAATTTTTGCTGCTGCAGTTAATGAGTAATAACCAAACCAAGTATCGTATACTGCGGTGGTTAACGTACTGACTGCAAAGTAGCTAACGGTAGCAAAATCAGCCATGGTTTCCATGCTGATCAAAGCAAGTGCCGCAACAATAGCGCCACGAGAAAGCACTAGGCTTACTTTAAAAAAGCTTTTCCATGCACTTAATCCCATTAATTGGCTTGCTTGGACTAATTTAAAGGATTGTTCACGTAATGCGGTTTTAAAAATTAAATATAAATACGGGTAGAGTACCAGCGCAATCATGATGATAGCCCCTGGCAAAGTACGTATATCAAAAAACCAGTAATCACTGGGTGATTGCCAACCAAACCACTCTCTTAGTGTTATTTGTAGCGGCCCCGCGTAGTCGAGTAAATCAGTGTACACATAAGCAATAATATAGGTAGGCATGGCAAGCGGCAGCATCAATGCCCATTCAAACTGTTGTTTGCCAGGAAAACGGCAATAAGCGGTGAGCCAACCCAGTGGCAACGCAATCAGGCAGCTAAGTAACCCTACACCTAAAACCAGCAATACGGTATTACTTATATAGTCCCACAGCACGGTATTCCACAGGTGGGTAAATACCTCTGAGTCGCCTTGTAAAGATTCTACTAGTAGAAAAAACAACGGGGTCGACAGTAATAAACCCGTCGACCACGCAATAAGCTGCCACTTCGACAGCTGAAATTTATAAGTCATTAAAGATCGAACTTCACCTCATCAATTAGCTTAAGGGCTAATGGACGATATTTGCTAATTTCATCAAGCGGTAAGCTGTCTTCCTTAAAGCTTCCCCATGATGCAACCAAACTTGAAAGCTTAACACCTGGCTTGACCGGGTACTCCATATTGAGCGAGGCATACATATTTTGCGCCTTATTGTCGGTCATATACTCTATAAGTTTCAAGGCATTTTCAGGGTTTTTAGCATACTTAGTAATTACCGCACCCGATACGTTAATATGCGAACCACGGTTAGTTTGGTTTGGAAAATTAATATTAACCGCATCTGCCCACGGTTTTTGCGCTTCATCTTGCAACATTTTACCTAAGTAGTAACTGTTACCTAAAGCTAAATTACATAAACCTTCTTTAACGGCTTTCACTTGCGCACGGTCATTTCCCTGCGGCTTACGCGCTAAATTCGCTTTTACACCCTCAAGCCATGTTTTAGTCTGGACTTCACCATGATGAGCAATCATGGAAGCCACTAACCCTAAGTTGTACGGGTGCTTACCAGAGCGAGTACAAATTTGACCTTTATATTCAGGTTCGGCTAAATCTTCATAACTCAGCTCAGGTAATGGACCTAAACGCTCTTTTGAAGAGTAAACATTACGCACTCGTTTAGTGAGCGCCACCCACTGACCATCGCCATCACGAAATGCAGCCGGCACATTATTATTAACCTGCTCGCTCTCAATAGTTTGCGTTAGCTTTAGCTCTTCTAACTGAATTAACGCACTAAAGTTTGAGGTTAAAACTAAATCTGCTTTGCTGTGCTTGCCTTCACGCTTAACACGCTCGATTAGGCCTTTTTTAGCAAACACAACATTAGTTTTAATGCCTGTTTGCTGTGTAAAATCATCTAAAATAGGTTTAATTAAAAAAGGTTGTCTAAATGAGTAAATATTCACAACATCGGTTGCAACAGCAGGTGCTGAGATAATTAGTCCAACGACAAGCGCTAGTGTTTTTTTCATATTTTCTTACCTGACTAATAATTATTATCATTAATTTTACCGCGATGAACTAAAAAGTGCACACTTTATATAATTACTTAGTGATAAATACGCCCAAAAAAGAAAACCCTTGTAAGATATCTCTTACGCTTATGGCAGTAAATGAGTAAAAACACCCTGCATAACACCCCATAAATACAGCAAGCCATTGTATTTTAAATAATTTATAAATATTTCATTTGTAAGAACATAAACCATAAGCGGTTTTATCCTACATTTACTGCAAATCACTCTCTATAATTAACCCATAAATAAGCAACGACGCTTACCGAGTAAATGGAAACGGATTAACTACTCGAATACCAAGGTTTGGTTTTTAGGATAACAGGGATTTAAGGACAGGCTCAGGATGAGTATCGCAATGGATTGTTGCACAAGGGATAGCATCAGGATGATGCATAATGGATAACAACATCGGAATAGTTGTTTATAAAGGATAGGGAACAAAAAGGACAGGCCTTAAAGGCAACACAACGGAATGGTAACAAAGGGAATGCACTCGGATGTGCAATAAGGATTGGTAATAGATTTTACCATACAGGATGTTTTAGGGATTTATGGAGACAGGCCCGGATAGCCTATATTACATAGAACTAGAAAGTAATATTGTAATAACACGGATCGTAAAAATTGGAGTTGATTAGGTTCAATTGCAGGATGCAACAAAGTTAGAAGATTCCGCAAGCGCGACTAGAGATGGTTCGCGCTTTTCTTTTGCCTGAAAGTCAGCGGTCAGCGGTCAGCGGTCAGCGGTCAGCGGTCAGCGGTCAGCGGTCAGCGGTCAGCGGTCAGCGGTCAGCGGTCAGCCAAGATTATATACATTCAAACTATGAACAAGCATTAAACTCAGTTTTTTGAATGTTCGTGCCCTGCTTTTTATTCGGGCCTACCTTTATTACGCTTACCAAGTAAATAAGCGTCGCGAAACTTAATAAAATGCTGTTCTAATTTAGTGCTCGCATCAACTTCACCAGCCAATGCTAATACCATAATAGCCACTTCTGCCGTACCTAACTGATGAGCATGAGGCGCTACACGTAATCGGTAATCAGAGAGTTTTTCTGCGGTAATAGACAGCACAGGTAAGTTATCTAAATAAGGACTCTTACGAATCATTTTTTTAGCTTCTCGCCATGTACCATCTAAAAATATAAACAATGGCTGTTTACCTGCATGCGTTTCAACCTGGGTTACCACCCTATCAGTTTCAACATCTTCAGCCGGAAAAATCACAAAAGGCTGATATTTATCATTATTCAACAATGCTAATAAAGCAGGATCTGGGGAGGTTCTATCCCAACGAAACGCATAATTATCAGGCACTATTTCCGCAATTAAACGCCCTGTATTAGACGGTTTAAAACTTTCATTGTGATACATAAGTAAGCATACTGCAGCGCTACAGCTTGCGTACTCAGCGCCCTCACAAATACAGTAATGCTTGGCAATTAAGCATTGATCACAACGATCCATTTTTCCACCACGGGCATTAAACTCACGTCGAGATTCACTTATTTGCTGAGCACGTAATGCTAAAACTGAATTTTTTAAACTCTGGGTCACTGTGGTTAATTACCTATAAACTGATGGCTGCGCATTGTAGCTAAAATAAAAGAAATTAGATATCAGCTATCAGCTATCAGCTATCAGCTATCAGCTATCAGCTATCAGCTATCAGCTATCAGCTATCAGCTATCAGCTATCAGCTATCAGCTATCAGCTATCAGCTATCAGCTATCAGCTATCAGCTATCAGCTATCAGCTACAAAATTTTGCTCATATTAACTTAAGTGTCAAGGGAGCTTGTCTTTACTGACGGCTGACGGCTGACGGCTGACGGCTGACGGCTGACGGCTGACGGCTGACGGCTATAAAAACAAAAAACCCAAGCCGAGGCTTGGGTTTTTTATCGCGATTAACTAAAAGAAATTACTTCTTCTTTTTAACTGCTTTTTTGTTTGGTAAATCAGTGATTGAACCTTCAAAAATTTCAGCAGCAAGGCCGATTGATTCGTTCAATGTTGGGTGAGCATGAATTGTTAGCGCTAGGTCTTCACCATCTGCACCCATTTCAATACCTAGACCGATTTCGCCCAGCATTTCGCCTGCGTTAATACCAATCATAGCACCACCGATAATACGGCCGCTTTCTTTATCAAAAATAAGCTTAGTAGAACCTTCAGTACGTGAAGAAGCAATAGCACGACCCGATGCAGCCCAAGGGAATACAGCTGTTTCAATGCTTAAACCTTGCTCTTTCGCTTCTTTTTCAGTTACACCCGCCCATGCAATTTCAGGGTCAGTATAAGCAATTGAAGGAATACACTTAGGATCAAAGTAATGTTTTTGACCAGAGATAACTTCTGCTGCAACATGGCCTTCATGAACCGCTTTATGCGCAAGCATAGGTTGACCCACTAAGTCACCAATCGCAAAAATATGTTCTACGTTAGTACGTAATTGCTTATCAACGTTAATAAAACCACGCTCATCAACATTCACACCCGCTTTATCAGCGTCTAACATGTTACCATTTGGTGTACGACCTACAGCAACAAGTACTTTGTCGTAACGTACTGGCTCTGCCGGTGCATTTTTGCCTTCAAACGTAACATATAAACCGTCGTCTTTTGCTTCAACGCCAGTTACTTTAGTTGAAAGCATTACATTAAACTTGTCTTTAACATGCTTTTGGTAAATTTTAATGATGTCTTTATCAGCAGCAGGAACAAGTTGGTCTGCAAATTCTACAACATCAATTGCAGAACCTAGTGCACGGTAAACCGTACCCATTTCAAGACCGATAATACCACCACCTAAAACAAGTAACTTTTCAGGAACATCTTTAAGCTCTAGCGCGCCCGTTGAATCAATAACGCGATCATCTTCTGGGATGAAAGGTAAGTTTACAGGTTTAGAACCCGCAGCAATAATTGCGTTATCAAAGGTAATGGTTGTTTTACCGTCAGCGCCTTCAACATCTAAAGTGTTGCTACCAGTAAATTTACCGTAACCAGATACAACTTTTACTTTACGCATTTTAGCCATGCCGTCTAAGCCACCTGTAAGCTGGCCAACAACAGAGTCTTTCCAAGAACGAACTTCATCTAAGTCAATTTTTGGTGCGCCAAAAGTAACGCCGTGAGATGACATTTCTGCAGCATCATCAATCACTTTAGCTACGTGTAAAAGTGCTTTAGAAGGAATACAACCAACATTAAGACATACACCGCCTAATGTCTCGCGAGATTCTACTAATGTAACTTCTAAGCCCAAGTCAGCAGCGCGAAAAGCCGCAGAGTAACCACCAGGACCACCGCCTAGTACAACAACTTGAGTTTTTAATTCGTTGCTCATGCTATTACCTTTATTGTTTGAACGGGACACAGCCCCAAAATTTAACTGCCATGTTTCTGCAAGGCAGAAAAGGGCATTTGTGCAAATATTGTATCATTGCAAATGATAAAAATCCCAGCTAAAAACAACTGGCTGGGATTTGATTTTACTCACTCTGTAGTGATCACATCACTAACTGGCGTATATCACTCATGTAACTTGCAAGAGTAACAGTAAAGCGTGCAGCAAGTGCACCGTCAATCACTCTATGGTCGTAAGACATTGAAAGTGGAACCATTAGCTTAGGCTCAAACTCTTTACCATTCCACTTAGGCTTCATTTCAGATTTTGACACACCTAAAATTGCCACCTCAGGCGCATTCACAATCGGCGTAAATGCCGTACCGCCAATGCCACCTAGGCTTGAAATAGTAAAACAACCACCTTGCATATCTGATGAACTTAACTTGCCATCACGCGCTTTAACAGATACTTCCATTAGTTCACGAGATAGTTCAATAATGCCTTTTTTATCAACATCTTTAAATACTGGTACAACTAAGCCATTTGGCGTATCAACCGCTACACCAATATTAATGTACTTTTTAAGGATTAAGCTTTCGCCATCCTCTGAAAGCGATGAGTTAAATGTAGGGAACTCAGCAAGCGCTTTAGCAGCTGCTTTCATTACAAATACTAATGGCGTAATTTTAACACCCAGCTTTTTCTTCTCGTTAAGGGCATTTTGCTCTTTACGGAACTGCTCAAGGCTCGTGATATCCGCTTCATCAAACTGGGTAACATGTGGGATTTGCACCCAGTTACGGTGTAAGTTTTTACCTGACAGCTTTTGAATACGAGAGAGTTTTTTCTCTTCTATTTCACCAAACTTAGCAAAATCAACTTTTGGCCATGGAATTAAACCAAGCTCACCGCCACCAGCATTGCCTTTAGCTGCTGATACTTGACCAGACTCAACTTGCTTAACCAGTTGCTTAACATAGTTTTGCACGTCTTCTTTAACAACACGGTTTTTACGGCCCGTGCCTTTAACGTTGGCAAGGTTAATACCAAACTCACGTGCTAAACGGCGAACCACTGGCGATGCATGTGCATAAGCGCTATTGTTTTCAAAGCTTTCAGAGCTTGCTTTAGCAGATGATGCTGCTGATTTTGACTCAGCCTGAGCTGCCGGCTTAGATTCTGTTTTAGGCGCTGGTGCTGATTTTTCTGCAGGTGCTGCAGCTGGTGCACTACCCGCCACTTCAAATACAAAAATCAATGAGCCAGTTTTAACTTTATCGCCAGTCGCTACTTTAATCTCTTTAACAGTACCTGCAAACGGCGCCGGTACTTCCATAGCTGCTTTGTCGCCTTCAACGTTTAAGATAGATTGCTCTTCTTCTACGCTATCGCCAACCGCAACCATAACTTCTGTTACTTCAACTTCGTCATCACCAATATCAGGCACGCTAACTTCTTTAGTGCTTGATGCCGATGTTTGTTCAGCAGGCTTCTCTTGTGCTTTTGAATCAGCTGCAGGGGCACTTTGGTTATCACCACCTGACACTTCAAAAACAAATACTAATGAACCCGTTTTCACTTTGTCACCAGTATTTACTTTAATTTCTTTTACTGTACCGGCAAAGGGTGCTGGTACTTCCATTGCCGCTTTGTCGCCTTCAACGTTTAAGATAGATTGCTCTTCTTCTACGCTATCACCAACTGCAACCATAATTTCAGTTACTTCAACTTCGTCATCACCAATATCTGGCACAGTGACTTCTTTGGTTGATGAAGCCGATGACGCAGCAGGTGCAGCTTCCTCGGTTTTTTCAGCTTCTTTAGAGTCAGCAGCAGAATCTTGCGCTTCACCTTCAAAGATGAACACTAAAGTGCCTGTGGTAACAGTGTCACCCACATTTACTTTAATTTCTTTTACCGTACCGGCTTGTTCAGCAGGTACTTCCATCGCAGCTTTATCACCTTCAACACTTAATAGTGATTGGTCAACTTCAACTTTATCGCCAACGCTCACTAGTATTTCGGTTACTTCTACTTCATCGCCACCGATATCAGGTACTTTAATTTCAATACTCATTGCAAACCTCTTATGCGTACAGTGGATTTAGTTTGTTAGTGTCAATGTTGAATTTTTTAATAGCTTCAACAACCACTGACTTTTCAACTTCACCACGTTTAGCAAGTTCAGATAATGTCGCAACTACCACGTAGCTTGCGTTAACTTCAAAGTGACGACGTAGGTTTTCACGGCTGTCTGAACGACCGTAACCATCTGTACCCAATACTTTGTAGTTATTGCTTGGGATAAATGAACGCGCTTGTTCTGCGTAGTTTTTCATGTAATCCGTTGCAGCAACAGTTACTGAATCGTTTAATACGCTAGTGATGTATGGCGTTTTTTGCTCGCTTTCTGGGTTAAGCATGTTGAAACGTTCAACATCTTGTCCATCACGGGTAAGTTCATTGAATGAAGTTACTGAGTAAACATCAGACGCAATACCAAACTCTTCGCTTAAAATTGCCGCAGCTTTACGCACTTCAGTCATAATAGTACCTGAGCTTAATAGCTGTACGTTGGCTTTTTTACCTTCGTAGCTTTCTAGCTTGTAGATACCTTTACGAATACCTTCTTCAGCGCCTTCTGGCATTGCTGGCTGATGGTAGTTTTCGTTCATTAGCGTTAGGTAGTAGTAAATATTTTCTTGCTCTTCACCGTACATACGACGAATACCGTCTTGCACGATAACCGCTACTTCAAATGCATAAGTAGGATCGTAAGAAATACAGTTAGGTACTGTGTTTGCAAGAATGTGGCTGTGGCCATCTTCATGTTGTAAGCCTTCGCCATTTAGCGTTGTACGACCCGCTGTAGCACCTAATAAGAAACCACGTGCTTGTTGATCCCCTGCCATCCATGCCATGTCACCAACACGTTGGAAACCAAACATAGAGTAGTAAATGTAGAATGGGATCATCGGTAAGTCGTTGGTGCTGTAAGATGTTGCAGCAGCAACCCATGACGACATTGCACCTAGCTCGTTAATCCCTTCTTGTAATACCTGCCCTGAGGTTGCTTCTTTGTAGTAAGAAACAATATCACGGTCTTGAGGGGTGTAATTTTGGCCATGTGGGTTGTAAATACCGATTTGACGGAATAAACCTTCCATACCAAAAGTACGTGCTTCATCGGCAATAATTGGCACAATATTTTTACCAATACCTTTATCTTTTAATAAGATATTAAGTGCACGGACAAAGCCCATAGTGGTTGAAATATCACGTTTTTGCTCTTCAAGTAATGGCTTGAACGCATCTACTTCTGGTAACTGTAATTTTTCAGAGAACTTAGCGATACGTGTTGGCGTGTAACCTTGTAGCGCATCACGACGAGCATGAAGATACTTGTACTCTGGAGAATCTTTTTCAAGCTCTAAGTATGGTAGCTCTTTTAATTGCTCTTCAGATACTAAATCATCTAAGCCTAAACGAGAGCGTAAGTGAGCCACATGCGACATATCCATTTTCTTAACTTGGTGCGCAATGTTTTTACCTTCAGCCGCTTCACCCATGCCGTAACCTTTTACTGTTTTAGCAAGGATCACTGTTGGACGACCTTTCGTCTCTTCTGCTTTTTTAAAGGCTGCAAACAGTTTTGAAGGCTCATGACCACCGCGCTTAAGGGCGAAAATTTCTTCATCTGTCATATCAGCAACAAGTGCTGCTGTTTCTGGATAACGACCAAAGAAATGTTCTCGTACGTACGCGCCATCTTTTGCTTTATATGTTTGGTAATCACCATCAACAGTTTCGTTCATTAACTGTAGTAATTTACCTGTGGTGTCTTTAGCAAGCAGAATATCCCAACCGCTGCCCCAAACAAGTTTAATAACATTCCAGCCAGCGCCTTTAAATAGGCCTTCTAGCTCTTGAATGATTTTACCATTACCCATTACAGGGCCATCTAAGCGCTGTAGGTTACAGTTAACTAAGTAACATAGGTTATCTAGCTTCTCACGGGCAGCAAAAGAAATAGCACCACGTGATTCTGGCTCATCCATTTCACCATCACCTAAAAACGCATATACACGTTGGTTTTTAGTGTCTTTTAATCCACGGCCATCTAAATATTTTAAGAAACGTGCTTGGTAAATTGAAGAAATTGGACCTAAGCCCATAGATACTGTTGGGAACTGCCAAAACTCAGGCATTAATTTAGGATGAGGGTAAGAAGGTAGGCCTTTACCATCTACTTCCTGACGGAAATTATCAAGCTGTTCGGCACTTAAACGTCCTTCAACAAATGCACGCGCATAAATACCCGGAGAAATATGACCTTGGTAATAGACTAAATCGCCGCCATCAACATCATTTGGCGCTTTGAAGAAATGGTTGAAACATACTTCGTAAAATGCAGCAGACGATTGGTAAGACGCCATATGGCCGCCTAAGTCGAGATCTTTTTTCGATGCACGCAATACAATCATAATCGCGTTCCAGCGAATAATTGAACGAATACGGCGCTCAAGATTTACATCACCAGGGTAGGCAGGTTCTTGATCAACCGGAATCGTATTAACGTAGTTTGTGTTAATGCCTGTTGGCATATCAACACCGTCTAAACGGGCTTGTTCTAACACTTGCTCAAGTAAAAACTGAGCTCGTTCAACACCTTCTTCGCGCACAACCGATTCAAGAGCTTGTAACCACTCTTGTGTTTCTAGCGCGTCTACGTCAATTTTATTGACTTCAGACATATGGAGGTTTCCTTATGTTTAAAATACTAATTTTATGTATTGAATACTTCACTGTTAACTCAAGTTAAAAGTGAATGTACTTGCTTAATTTTGTTTGGTGCGTCTTAAACTACGTTCAATTCGCGAATGCTCTTTACCCGCTTCAAGCAATGCTTCTTCAATATAGGCTAAATGCGCATTACTCGCTAAGCGAGCTTGTTCAGGATTACCGTCAATCACTGCATCCATTAATAAGCGTCTATGCTCGGCTAATTGGCTGCTTATATCTGACTTTTTAAGTAATACCGTTAAATTTTGTAAAACATTCTGCTCAAGTAAGCTTTGCATCCCTCTTACTAAATGCAGTAACACTACGTTATGAGACGCCTCAGCGATGCAAAAATGAAAATCATTAATCGCTTTGGCTTTTTGCTTTAATTCATCTTTAGCTAATGCAATCTGATCAAAGCTTTGTTTTACTTTTGCAAAATCGTTGCTTGTGCCGCGAAGTGCTGCGTAATAAGCCGCAATTCCCTCTAGCGCATGACGAAATTCTAATAAATCAAATTGCGATTCGGGGTGTTTACTGATCAAATCAAACAACGGATCAGTCAGCCCCTCTTCCAATTGATTTTTTACATACGTTCCACCACCTTGACGACGGGTTACAAGCCCTTTTGCCTCAAGCTTTTGAATGGCTTCACGCAACGACGGACGCGACACTTCAAATTGCTTAGCGAGTTCACGCTCCGGTGGTAACTTTTCTCCTGGTGCTAACGACCCCTCAAGAATCATGTTCTCAAGTTGTTGTAAAATAACATCAGATAATTTTGCCGCTTTAATTTTTAAAGACATCAATCAACGTCCGCGTTGTATAAGTGCTAGCAGCCCATTAAATAAGGCTTTTAACTGAATGACCTGACCAAAAGGTAAATTGGTCATACCAAATTTTGTCATACGTTATCAAAAACCGTAATTACTGTCAATTTACAGCAGTTTTAAAGCCCTAAGGCCAGCGTAACGTAATTTAAACAAAGTTCAAATAATACACAGATCACAGAGGATAAAGAAAGGTTAATAAGATGAAAAACAAATGGTCAGACCAGCTAACTTTGGGGTTCGGGGTTCGGGGTTCGGGGTTCGGGGTTCGGGGTTCGGGGTTCGGGGTTCGGGGTTCGGGGTTCGGGGTTCGGGGTTCGGGGTTCGGGGTTCGGGGTTCGGGGTTCGGGGTTCGGGGTTCGGGGTTCGGGGTTCGGGGTTCGGGGTTCGGGGTTCGGGGTTCGGGGTTCGGGGTTCGGGGTTCGGGGTTCGGGGTTCGGGGTTCGGGGTTCGGGGTTCGGCAGTAGGATAAAACGTAGCGCCTCATACAAACATACCTTTATTTTATTGTAATCGAGAGTTTATCTCCCGCATATTTAGGGTCTAGGTTAAAAATCAAAGGTTTTAAGCCCGTTCCCCGTTCCCCGTTGCTCATTGCTCGTAGCCCGCCAACTAATACCTAGAACCTAACCCCTGCTCTTTAACTTAAACCACCAAATAAAGTCATTAAGGCAATTAATACTAAATAAAAAAGTACATTGCGCTTAACCAGTTTGATCATGCAGGTGGCTTCAAAGGTGCAACCATAATAGCGCTCTTCAACTTGTTCAGCCGCTAGAGCCGTATAAGTAACCACCTTGCGATTAGGGCTTGAAAAGTCAAACACGTAATGCAGCCAACAGCTAGTCCCTTTATTAAAGTTACCAATCACTAAATAACCAAAACTGGTAATACGCGCTGGGAGCCAATCTAGCCAAAACAATAAACGGTGGATTAACTTAAAATGCTTAGCAATTACTTCATCACGATTGTCACTCACTAAGTCGGCAAAAGTGCGCACTAGCGCATAAAAAACAGCACCGGCAACACCCAATACCACAAACCAAAATATAACCGCACAATAAAATCGAAAGTTAACCCAAGCCAGCGTTTGCCCTAAGGTTTCACCGCCTTGTTGCTCCTCTGTGCGCTTTTGTCCCAATTGCAAAGCGTATAAGGTAGCTGCAGTTTGATCACCTCGAGTTAATGCATTGAGGTACGACTTATACAAAGCACGCTGTTTAGCACAACCAAAGCACACCAATAACACTGCCACATTAAAAACAAGCTGCCAAAGTACAAAGTCAGATAAAAAATACACACACCCAATAGCAATCACAGGCAGGAATAGCCAAATTAAAAACCCCGTAGCTGTGCCAAATAAACCTTTATTGGTCAATAAATTAACAGAGCGAGTTAAGTAGCCATTAGCGTAATAACTCATTTGCCAATGCGCAGAGCGAGCACCTAAACGCTCAAGTATCAGTGCTATTATTATTGAAACCAAAATCATGTTGCTACTCGCTTTACTTAGTTATTCAATTAGGTTAAAAAATTTACGCCAGTTAAAACTCTCTCCAGGGTCGGTTTTTCGCCCAGGGGCAATATCGCAGTGCCCTACTATATTACTGGCTGTTATTTTTGGGTAGCGCTGCATTATAGCTTGCGCCAATGTGGCTAAACTTTGATATTGCGCATCGGTATAATTAGTTGTATCAGTGCCCTCAAGCTCTATACCTATACTAAAATCATTACAATTTTGTTGTCCAGCAAAGCAGGAACGCCCCGCATGCCATGCACGTTTTTCAAAAGGCACATACTGTATAATTTCACCACAGCGCTTAATAAAACAATGTGCAGACACTCTAAGCCCTGCTAAATCAGTAAAGCTAGGGTGTGCATTGCAATCAATATTCCCCATAAATAAGTCATCAACATAGGGAGTATTAAACTGCCCTGCAGGCAATGAAATATTATGAATAACCAACAGCGATATATCATTATACGCAGGGCGGTCATCAAAGTGACTACACGCACGCTGGGTAATATTATTTATAACGCCTAAAGAATCTATTTTCATACTATTTGATTTAAATTTATGTAGCCCGATGCCAATTGCTCTTTGAGTAAAATGATAGAAGTTGGGTTAAGGTTTAAACCCGTTGCCCGAAAACTTTAAAACACTATTACAAGTAAATTCAACACAGTGTTTACTCAAAATAGCAGCTTGAGATAGATTTATTATCTAGAGCTCAGGTTAATCAACCAAAATTGATGTATATCAAGATGCTAATAGATTTAACCCTATAAAGATAGCGTAATACCAAACGATAAAATATGATTAACGCGTTAATTAAGCGCTAGCTTTTTAGTTTAGTTGTTAGCGGCTTCTATTTAGTAATTAAACAGAGTAAAATTTAGTTAATTTATTATCTATTATGAGCTTTTTCATGTCTATTTCGCATACCCTAATTAGCCAACTTGTTACCTTAGCACTAGATGAAGACCTAAATTACCAAAGCGCAGAACAAGGCGATATTACCGCACAGCTTATTCCGCAAGCAGAGCAAGCCAATGCGAAAGTGATCACCCGTGAAGACTGCATTTTTTGTGGCAAAGACCTAATCATTGAAGTATTCAAACAAGTCGACCCAAGTGTGGTTGTCAATATATGCGTTAATGATGGCGACTTTGTTAGTGCCAATAGCACTTTATTTACTGCCTCTGGTTCTGCTCGCGCTATTTTAACTGCAGAGCGTACTGCACTTAATTTTGTACAAACGCTTTCAGGTACAGCCACCACCACAGCGCACTATGTAAAAGAGCTAAGTGGCACTAGCACGCAACTACTCGATACCCGTAAAACCATTCCGGGGCTAAGAGCATTGCAAAAATATGCAGTTAAGTGTGGCGGCGGTGCAAACCACCGAATTGGTTTGTTTGATGCGTTTTTAATTAAAGAAAACCACATAGCAGCCTGTGGAGGAATTAATAACGCAGTGGCTCAAGCTAAGCTAAATCATGCCGATAAACCTATAGAGGTTGAAGTTGAATCGTTTGATGAGCTAGAGCAAGCCATTAGCGCAGGTGCCAACATTATAATGTTAGATAATTTTAACCCAGAACAAATACGCCAAGCGGTTACCATTACAAATAAGCGCGCTAAACTTGAAGTGTCGGGTAATATGACCTTAGAAACGCTAAAAGCATACTCGCAAGCTGGGGTTGACTTTATTTCAAGCGGCGCACTTACAAAAAATTTACAATCAATCGATTTATCGATGCGATTTGAGTAAATAATGTAAAATTTATTTATATATTCCCGGGCTAATTGATTGACAGCCTTTAAAAAAGGGCATTAAATAATTCAAAAGGATTATTTATAACAAGTTATTAAATTAATGCGCTTTTTATCAGTTTTTTACATACAAAAGCGCAATAAACAGTGTTAGACTCATACCGAACAACTAGTTTTTAGCATTAACTTAGTTTAAAAGAATGAGAAAATACAAAAGCTTACAAATTTGAAATAAATGACAATGTTTATTTCATTATTAACTTGTAACTTACGGGGATTATAACTAACTTTTAGTAGTTAGGCTTATACTCAAATAAGGGACGAGTAACGAATAACCGTCACACAGTGCGTGTGTTTGCGGAGAATATTTTACCGTTTAAACACAACACTAAATTTGGCAAAATGATTTTATTTTTGTAGTAACAGGTTAAGTAAACACATAAGTTACAGTTTAAAAACTTATACCCGTTTGGCTTACCACAACATTATCCTTTAGGAGAGGAAACATGCAAACAATGACACAACAGAACCAAAAGGGTTTCACCCTAATTGAATTAATGATTGTAGTAGCAATCATCGGTATTTTAGCAGCAGTAGCACTGCCTGCTTATTCTAATTATCAAGCTTCATCTAAGCTAACTGCTGGTTTAGCTGAAATAACAGGCGCTAAAACTGAGTTTGAAATAATGAAGAATAATGGTGAAACTGTTTCTGCCATCGGTGATATCAAAGCTGTTACCAATACTGATACGCAAAATTGTGCAATTACAGCTACAGCAAATACCATTGTATGTACTGTTCAAAATGCACCTTCTCAAGTCAATGGCGCAACCTTAACTTGGACACGTAATGATACAACTGGAGCTTGGACGTGTGCTACAGCCGGCATTACTGGTGATGCTAGCCTAGCTCCAAAGAGCTGCCCTCAAGCTGCTGCTGCAACACCATCATCATAATTATAATTATAATTATAATTATAATTATGATCGGTATTTAACTTTTAATAAGCGCTCTGTAGGGCGCTTTTTTTATATAAATTTTTACTAATTGCGTAATTTAACCCCCGTTTAATTCAAGTGAGTTTCATATGGCAAATAAGCAAGAAAATAAAGGCCTAGATACCTTTCAATGGGTAGGTGTAAGCGCTCGCGGCAAGAAGCTTGAGGGTGAGCTTACTGGATCAAGCATTGCACTAGTCAAAGCGCAGTTACGCAAACAAGGCATTACTCCCTCAAAAGTTAAACGTAAAGCCAAGCCGCTGTTTGGTATAAAAAGCGTACAAAAAGTAACCCCGAAAGATATTGCCTTAGTTACTCGACAAATTGCCACTATGCTAATGGCGGGTGTACCACTAATTCAGTCCATTGAGATGATAGCTTCAGGCTCCACCAATAAAAGCGTGAGTAAGCTGATGAGTGCTATTGGCGATGAAGTCAAAGCAGGGTTGCCGCTTTCTAACGCACTTAGAAAATACCCTCGCTATTTTGATGATTTATATTGCGATTTAGTGGCCTCTGGTGAGCAATCTGGTGCACTGGATAAAATATTTGACCGCGTTGCGCTATATAAAGAAAAGTCAGAAGCACTAAAATCAAAAATTAAAAAAGCCATGTTTTATCCTATATCGGTTTTAGTGGTTGCAGGTATTGTAACTTCTATCTTGCTGATATTTGTAGTACCACAGTTTCAAGAAATATTTGCTGGTTTTGGCGCAGAGCTGCCCGCTTTTACTTTATTTGTTATCGCCATTTCTGAATTTATGCAAGAGTATTGGTGGATGATATTGATTGCCGTAATGGCATTTGGCTACATATATAAAGAAGCCGCACTCAGAAGTTTAGCGCTCAGAGATGCCACCGACCGCGCCATACTCAAGCTCCCTGTTATAGGTATGATTTTAAATAAAGCGGCCGTGGCACGTTATGCGCGTACTTTATCGACCACCTTTGCTGCGGGTGTACCGCTGGTAGATGCGCTTGATTCTGCAGCCGGTGCCTCAGGTAATGCGGTTTATCGTTATGCTATTTTAGAAATAAAAGCTGAGGTAAGCTCAGGTAATCAAATGAACTGGGCGATGCGTAATTCAAAAATATTCCCCGATATGGTGGTACAAATGGTCGCCATTGGTGAAGAGTCAGGATCGCTTGATGGCATGCTGGCTAAAGTGGCCACTATTTATGAGCAAGAGGTGGATGACGCCGTAGATGGCCTATCTAGCCTATTAGAGCCATTAATAATGGCGGTACTCGGCGTGCTAGTGGGTGGCTTAATTGTGGCCATGTACTTACCTATATTCCAACTAGGTTCAGTTATTTAGACAGGTTTTAGGCGCGGGGTTCGAGACCCCTGCTTGCCGCCCGTAACCTTAACTACCTCTAAAAGCGAAGCGTCTCTTAACCTCTATTGTGAATAATGACCTTGCGCGGCATAAAGCTCCGCCTACAGAACAATTAAAACGCGGTGGTTCCCCGCATCTCGTCGCCCGTCGCCCAAACCTCGAACCTAACTTTGCACTTATGTAAAACCACTGTATTATCAACACAGAATTTAGTTTTAGGTAAAATAAATGCAAAGTATTTTTATTGATATCAGCAACGCGATGCAAGCAAACCTATGGTTTTACTTGACCACGGTTGGCCTAGTAAGTTTATGTATAGGTAGCTTTTTAAATGTAGTGATATATCGCTTGCCACTAATGATGCAAAAAGAATGGCAAACTGAATGCCGCTTATTATTAGCCGATGAACTAACCAGCCCAAAGACTGAACAGATCACTTCACAAACTACTGACACGTTTAATTTAGTTAAGCCCAACTCATGTTGTCCTAAGTGCGAAGCAGCCATTAAACCATGGCAAAACATTCCTATATTTAGTTGGTTATTTTTAAAAGGTAAATGCGCAACCTGTGATAACCCAATCTCAGTGCGTTACCCAACCGTTGAAGCCATCACCGCTATTTTAAGTTTAGCGGTTGCCTACACCTTTGGCGTAACAGAGCAGGCTTTATTGTACATTGTAGTGACTTGGGCATTGGTAGCACTGACTTTTGTTGATATTGATCACATGCTACTGCCAGATCAGCTTACTTTGCCGCTTTTATGGCTGGCGTTAATCGCCTCAGTATTGGGTTATACTATAGCCCCTAGCGATGCGATTATTGGTGCAGCATGTGGTTACTTAAGCTTATGGAGCGTGTTTTGGCTGTTTAAGTTAATAACCGGCAAAGAAGGTATGGGTTATGGCGACTTTAAATTACTGGCGGTGTTTGGCGCACTGCTGGGTTGGCAATCGTTATTGACCGTTATTTTACTTTCAAGCGTAGTTGGCGCTGTTATTGGCATTGCCCTACTGAGTATTCAAGGTAAAGACAAAGCAACGCCTATTCCTTTTGGCCCTTACTTAGCAATAGCAGGTTGGATCACTATGCTATGGGGGACGCAACTGCAAAACAGCTATTTTAATTTTATTGGCTACTAACTATGAACAATACACAACATCATAAAAACAACTGGGTATTGGGACTAACCGGCGGAATTGGCTGCGGTAAAACCGCAGTTAGCGATATGTTGGCAGAGCTAGGCATTACTATTGTTGATGCTGATATTGTGGCTCGCCAAGTAGTTGAACCTGGCACTGATGGTTTAAAAGCTATTGTTGAGCATTTTGGCACTGACATACTCGATGAACATGGCGCATTAAACCGTGGCGAGCTAAGAGCCCGGATTTTTAGTAATCCGGAGCAAAAAACATGGCTCAATGCGCTGTTGCACCCTTTAATACGCACTAAACTGCTCACTGACTTAAAAAACGCGCAAAGCGACTATGTGGTTTTAGTTGCCCCGTTATTATTCGAAAATGGGCTTGATAGCTACTGTAATCGCACCTTGCTGATTGATGTACCAGTAGAAATACAAATTATCCGCACCACAAAACGTGACAATATAAGCTCTGAACAAGCAAAACAAATAATTGACGCACAAATGTCTCGTGAGCATAAACAACAAAAAGCGGATGATATTTTAAATAATAACCGCGATTTAAACGATGTAAAACAAGACTTACTTAAGCTACATAATTATTATTTACAGCAAGCAAAGTCTACAATATAGAGTGACTGACCCAATCACAGCGCAATAAACTGATATTTTTATCGGTAAATTATCTGCTGCATTGGTACGATTAATGTATTCCTTTCTTTTTTCTGATAAATTGCTGAGTAAAGAAGGATTAAATCAGGTGCGCAATGAATATTAACTCACCGTTACTAAGAAAATTTATTACCCTCGGCCGGGTTGATACCGATACCGTAAAAGCCAGGCAGCAAGACTTTGCGTCAACCGCAGAACTTATTTCTAAATGCGGAAAAATAGATAGCAACGATTTAGCTGAGCAATGTATTGATTTGTTTAGGGTGCCTTTTTTTGATTTAAAAGATTTTAATGTTGCACAAATTCCTACCGAGCTAGTTAAAGAAAAGCTGATCCGCAAGCATCATATTTTACCTTTGGTACAAAAAGGCAGGAAAGTATATATTGCCGCTTCAGATCCTACCGATTACGGCGCTTTTGAAAACTTTGAATTTAGCACCGGTTTATCGTGTGAAGTGGTAGTAGTTGACTACCTACAGCTTGACCATAAAATTGAGCAACTACTGGATGCTGCAGGTAGCTTAAATTTAAGTGAGGATGAATTTAAAGAGTTTGCTGAACTAGATTCTGAGCCACAAAAAGATCATACGCCAAAAGACGATGACAAAGACGACGCCCCTATTATTGTCTACATTAATAAAATTTTAATGGACGCAATAAAAAAAGGCGCTTCGGATCTTCACTTTGAACCTTATGAACATAAATATCGTATTCGCTTTCGCATCGACGGAATTTTGCATGAGGTAGCCAGCCCGCCAAATACCTTAGCCAGTAAGCTATCTGCTCGTATAAAAGTTATGTCACGCCTTGATATCGCTGAAAAACGTAAGCCACAAGATGGCCGTATAAAACTCAAAGTGACAGAACGTAAAAGTATTGATTTTCGTGTTAGTACTATGCCCACTTTGTGGGGCGAAAAAATTGTAATGCGTATCCTCGATTCATCAAGTGCCATGTTAGGTATTGATGTTTTAGGCTATGAACCTGAGCAGAAAGAGCTCTACCTCGATGCACTAAATCAACCTCAGGGGATGATTTTAGTTACTGGCCCAACTGGCTCGGGTAAAACCGTCTCCCTGTATACGGGCTTAAATATACTAAATCAGCCCGAGCGAAATATTAGTACCGCCGAAGATCCGGTAGAAATTAACCTCGAAGGGATTAACCAAGTACAAATAAACACTAAAGCCGACATGACATTTGCTAACGCTTTGCGGGCATTTTTACGCCAAGATCCCGATGTAGTAATGGTCGGTGAAATACGGGATTTAGAAACCGCTGAAATATCAATTAAAGCGGCGCAAACCGGTCACTTAGTGTTATCTACATTACATACTAACTCAGCACCAGAAACCATTACCCGTTTGTTAAATATGGGCGTACCCGCGTATAATGTGGCCAGTTCAATCAGCTTGATAATCGCCCAGCGTTTAGCCCGAAGGTTATGCTCTAAATGTAAAACGCCAGAGCAATTACCCCGTGAAGAACTTATGCGCCAAGGCTTTAGTGAACAGCAAATACAGGATATGGTTTTATATGCCCCTAAAGGCTGTGAAAACTGTACAGATGGCTTCAAAGGCCGTGTTGGTATTTACGAAGTTATGAAAGTTACTCCAGAAATTGCGCAAATTATTATGCGTGGGGGTAACTCACTAGAAATTGCCGAAGTATCACTTAAAGCAGGGTTTAATAACATACGCTTATCAGGTCTTCGAAAAGCAGCAGAGGGTGTTACCTCTCTGGCTGAGATAAACCGTGTTACTAGTTTTTAAATAAAATGCTTAGTTGCTTAACGATAAATTGAGCGGCTAAGCCTATATCAATTTGAGAGTAAATTATGCCAACTATGGTTAACTGCCCAACCTGCAAAATAAAAGTAGAATGGTCAGCACAAAGTCCGCACCGCCCTTTTTGTTCAAAGCGTTGCCAACTTATTGACTTAGGTGAGTGGTCGTTTGAAAATAATAAAATTTCAGCACCTATCACCTCTGCAGATGAATTCAATCAAGACATGATTGAAGACATTGAAGCAATGATGGCAAAAAATGAAGATGACTTTTTTAAATAATCGCTCGCACAATATTAAAAAGCCAGCATTTAGCTGGCTTTTTGCTTTGTGTTAAAACGCTATGTTTTATGTTTGCGATGCTTTTTGTTCATTCGCTGCTGTATTTTAGCTAACTTTTCTTTTTGCTCAGCGTTAAGCAATTGCATTACTTGATGCTGGGTTTTTAATTTAATTAACCCCAATTGCTGTTTCTTATCTTGGCGTGCGGTTAATAACTCTTTTGCTGCATTTTCATCAAAGTTTGGCGCTGACAATAACGCATCCATTTGCGCTTTATAGGCTTGGCGCTGTGCCTTACGTCCGTTTTTGTCTTGGCTTCTTAGCGCTTTAATTTGCGTTTTTTGCGCTGTAAAAATCGCTTTTAGTTGTGTTTGTTGATCTTGCGTAAGTGCCAGCTTATCTGCTGCTCGCTCAGAGAGTAAAAAGCGCGCTTGAGAGTGGCCTTGTTTATAGCCATCGCCTTTTGCGAATGCGCTGCCCGCACTGAGCGTTGCAGCTGTTAAGCCACATATAAGTACTAATTTTGATAGCGTGTTTACTTTAGTCATAATCATCACCTTTATATTGGGTTGGTTGTTGGCTGCTAACCAGTGTGTTCACTATAACTGGCTCAATGCAAAGTAACGCAAAGCAGTGTAAAGGTTATGTAAAGACTAACTATTGATACATTAAACGCGTAAAATAAAACCATAAACAGCGCGTAAGGCTTTATATATGAAACTATTAATGATTGATGATGATACCGGTTTATGCGAATTATTAAGCGAATACCTAAGTGCACAGGGCTTTAGCGTTCAAACCTCACATGATGGTCAACAAGGCTTAGAGCTTGCCTTGCAAAACGATTACGCGCTTATATTACTAGACGTTATGCTGCCCTCTATAGATGGCTTTGAAGTGCTGAAGCAACTCAGGCAAAGTAAATTAACACCAGTGATTATGTTGACCGCTAAAGGAGAAGACTTTGACCGTATTTTTGGTTTAGAGCTCGGCGCTGACGACTACATACCAAAGCCGTTTAATCACAGAGAACTCCTTGCCCGCGTAAAAGCAATTACTCGCCGCATTGAACATATAAATAGTGTAAGCAATAACACTAATAAAAAGCTCTCTTTAAATGGTATTACTATTAATTTTGCTGCGCGAGAGGCCAGTATTAATAACAGCCCCCTCACACTAACGGGCACCGAATACGAAATACTCGCTTTATTGATAAAACACGCGCCTGATGTAATTAGCAAAGAGCAAATAAGCGAAGATGTATTAGGCAGACGCTTAGCATCTTTCGACCGTTCTATAGATATGCATGTGAGTAATATTCGTAAAAAAATAGCCGAGCATATTGAGGGCGATAAAATTAAAACAATGAGGGGGACGGGTTATGTCTTCATCCAAGGAGAATAAACCTCTGCGTTTTAGTTGGCTTCGCCACCCACGGTATTATTTATTTTTTAAGGTCTTTACGTGGTTTTGGCTGACGATTATAGGCACTTTTACAGCGCTCTTTTTCTTAAGTAATATTTCACTAATAAACGCTATTAGCCATGATCCACTACAAGGGCCGATGCAAAAAAACCTAGAATATTTGGCACGAGGTATTGAGCGTAGCGCACATAAACACAAGCGCTCTATTAATGATATTATTACTCATCCGCGTTTAACTAAACGTAAGTTACTTTATTTAAATTCGCAAAATAGCGATGAAGTGTTGATCAGTAAAAATGTTGAGAACAATATTGATTTAAGCTTACTTAACTTTAGTAAGGGCATGTCGCCACAGGTTATTTTTACTGAATATTACCAAGCTTTTGGTCCTGTACGCATTCGGGTTCCTGAAGGGGAATTTGAGTTATATGAAATCGATATCAATCAGCAGCGACCACTCTTTATTCGCTTAAGATTATTACCCGTTTGGTTAAAAATTTCCATTGCAATTATCGCCTCACTTACATTAAGTTTCTTATTTAGTCGTAACTTAATTGCCCCTATAAATAGCTTAAAACAAGCAGCAATCAAGCTTTCAAACGGTGATTTAAGTGCGCGTGCGGCGATAAATAGTCAGCGAAAAGATGAACTTGGAGTTTTAGGACGCGACTTTAACCGTATGGCTGATCAACTTGAGCAGCTACTCAGCGCTCAAAAGCGTTTATTAGCCGATATATCCCATGAATTACGCTCTCCGCTAACCCGTTTAAAAATGGCTACGGGGTTGGCACAAATGCAGGCAAGTGAAGCAAGCCAATCGTATTTATTGCGTATTGAAAAAGAAGCTAATCAACTAGATAAAATGATAGCCGATGTATTGCAGGTATCGCGCTTAGAAGCTAATAGCCAACCTTTATCGCTGCAAACACAGTCGCTGCAAGTGATTGTTGACCATGTGATTAACGATGCTCAGTTTGAAGCAAAACAGCACAATAAAGCCCTAGTTGTACACGGTAATGTTGAAGTAAATATAGAGTGCGACGAAATGTTGATTGCCAGTGCCTTAGAGAACATTCTGCGCAACGCCATTAAATATGCACAACATACTATTAGTATCAGCTTAAAACACAGTGATACCATATACATACAAATATGTGATGATGGTCTAGGCGTACCTAAAGCGCAACTTGATAAGTTGTGTGAACCGTTTTTTAGGCAATCAGATGCCCGGGACCGTATCAGCGGGGGTACGGGGTTAGGGTTAGCCATTGCAAAAAATGCGGTAATAGCGCATGGCGGAAATTTAGTCTTATCGAATAAAGAACAAGGTGGCTTGTGTGCTAATATAACCTTGCCGTTAATCAAAGAGTAAAGCATGTTTTATAGTTCAGAAGCCCAGCTTGAGAATAATCAAGAGGCCATTAGTGTTTTTTATACTTCACATTTAACTAAAAGCTACTTAGATACACCTGCAGGAAAGTTATTTTACGCATACGCAATCCCTAACAATGCTACCACTGCAGTGGTGATAAGTACGGGGCGTGTTGAGGGCCTAGAAAAGTATAAAGAACTGATATGGGAGCTATACTGTAATAATTTTGCTGTGTTTATTATGGATCACCAAGGTCAGGGGCGCTCTTACAGACATCTTAAAAATAAGCATAAAGGCTTTGTAAAACATTATAATAACTACAGCAATGACCTTAATAACTTTGATCAGCAAATAGTTTCAAAGCATTGGCAAGGTAAAAAAGTCATGCTGGCTCATTCAATGGGTAGCGCGATAGCAGTTGATTATTTAGCTAATTTTGAAAACAGCTATAAAGGTGTGTTTTTGTCTGCGCCTATGTTTGATATTTTTACAAAAGACGTACCAAAAATACCAACGCAATTTATTGTTAACTTAGCCACTTGGCTTGGTTTACACTCTTGCTATGCATTTGGACAAGGCAACTACAACCCAATCCCATTTACAGAAAATGTACTTACTAGCAGCGAGGAGCGTTACACCTACTTTAGGCAAGCCTATCAATTAGAACCTAACATACAATTAGGTGGCGTTACGTTTGGCTGGCTCGCAGCTACGATATCATTCTTAAAGTCGATTGATAATCTAAACGTACCAATTCCATTGTTTATAGCAAGTGCAGCTAGCGATACAGTGGTTAATAACAAAGCGCAGTATAGTTTTGCAAAAAGGCATGCTCATGCAACAATCGAGAGTTTTGAAGATGCAAAACACGAGCTACTTTTTGAACGTGACGAAATTCGAAAGCCGCTATTAGCTAATTTTTATCAGTTTTGTGAGTCTGTTACTTCTTGAGCAGTTTTAGAATTCACTAAAACAGAAAGCGGATCGAGGTGGATGAGTATATCTACCTCAGATTCAAAACGAGCACTTATCATGGCTTCTACTTCATCTGCTACTTTATGAGCACGAATAAGTGGTAAATTGTCATCAAGCTCTAAATGCAGCTGAATAAACTTAACTTTACCGCCTTGTCGAGTGCGAATACCGTGCACCCCATAAACGTCATTATGGTTACGCGCTATTTCAAAAATGCTTTGCTTTTCTTCATCGGGCAGCTCTTTATCCATTAAGTGTGAGGCACTCTCTGTTGCTATATCCCAGCTGTTATAAAGTAAATACCCTGCCACACCTATCGCAAACAAAGGGTCAGCATACAGTACCCCATAATAGGCCAGCAAAATAGCAAGTAGCACCGCAGCGTTTAAAATTAAATCGCCTTTGTAGTGCACAGAATCGGCTTTTATAGCGATTGACTCTGTATGCTTCACGACTTTATTTTGCACAAATACAATCACTAATGTACACACTATGGCAAAAATACTGACCCAAACACCTAATAATGAATGTGTCAGCTCTACGGGGTTAATGAGTCGCTCAATACCGTGAAACGCCAATAAACAACCCGAGCCTGCAATAAAAGCTGCTTGTCCCAGCCCTGCAAGCGCCTCCGCTTTACCGTGACCAAATCGGTGGTCATCGTCAGCAGGACGCAGTGCATACGATAAAACCAAAAAGCTCATTAGTGTCGCTGTGATATCCATTAATGAGTCGGTTAATGAGCCAAGCATTGACGCCGAACCCGACGCCAGCCACGCCCATGCTTTGGTCGCAATCATTAGGCTCACCATGACCATGGTCACGATGCTAGAGGCCTTGACCCAAAATTCATAACTGCGATTATGCACGTATCTTTCCGTTTTATGCTGTATTTAATGTTTTCAGTATATCATTTTTTATTCATTGTTCGTGTATACTGAGCCCGTCAAATTAAAGATTTTATAGGGCTTATTGTGCTGGATATTGTTTTATACCAACCTGAAATTCCGCCTAACACCGGGAATATCATTCGTTTATGTGCCAATACAGGCTATGCACTGCATTTAATTGAACCGTTAGGGTTTGAGTGGGATGACAAACGTGTAAAACGCGCTGGCCTTGATTATCACGAATTTAGTCATGTGCAACGTCATGCTTCATTTGAAGCTTACTTAGAAAAGTGCCAGCCTAAAAAAGTGTATGCGTGCACCACTAAAGGTAGTCAGTTTCATCACCAAGCACAGTATGAAGCGGGTGATTGCTTAGTATTCGGCCCAGAAACACGAGGCTTACCTGATGACATGATTCAAGCACTGCCAAACGAGCAACGCGTGCGTATTCCTATGCAAGCCGATAGCCGCAGTATGAATCTATCTAATGCGGTCGCTGTGTTTGTGTATGAATCTTGGCGCCAGCTTGGTTTTCCAAACGCCCAATAAGGTTTTAGGTTTTAGGTTTTAGGTTTTAGGTTTTAGGTTTTAGGTTTTAGGTTTTAGGTTTTAGGTAAACAAAATACCTGTCACCTAAAACCTAGCAGTTCGTTTTATTCTGATTTCTGTTCACGACCTAATAAGGCCATAGCAGCTGCTTTCATGTCTTTATTTTCATAAAGTACTTTGTATATTTGCTCAGTGATTGGCATTTCAACACCAGCACGCTGCGCGAGTAAATACACTTCTTTGGTATTTCTAAATCCCTCAACTACTTGGCCGATTGATGCAATCGCATCATCAACACTTTCACCTTGACCTAAGGCTAAACCAAAACGGCGATTGCGCGACTGATTATCGGTACAGGTTAGAATTAAATCGCCTAACCCAGCCATCCCCATAAAGGTCTCTGGCTTTGCACCTAGGGCACAACCCAAACGCGATAACTCTGCTAAACCACGGGTAATAAGCGCGGTACGTGCATTTGCACCAAAGCCAACACCATCAGAGATCCCTGCACCAATAGCAATTACGTTTTTAACCGCACCACCAAGCTGTATGCCAATAAAGTCGTCATTGTTGTACACTCTAAACGAGCGACCGCAATGTAATAAATCGGCAATTTGTTTCGCAAATGCTGATGACGTTGATGACACCGAAATAGCGGTTGGTGAGCCCTTAGCCATTTCTTTGGCAAAAGTTGGCCCCGAAAGCACTGCTAATGGTACTTCTTCACCGAGTTCTTGCACTGCCACTTCTTGCAATAAACGCCCAGTATCTGGCTCAAGCCCTTTAGTAGCCCACGCTATTTTTGCATCAGAGCGCAAAGCCGGTTTAATTTGCTTTAACGTGTCAGCAAACGCATGACTTGGCACAACAACTAAAACAATATCGCTAGCTGCTGTTGCATGCTGTAAATCGGCTTCAAGAGTTAAGGTGTCAGGAAAAGGAATATCAGGTAAGTAACGTTGATTTTTTCGCTCAGCTGCAAGCGTCGCAACGTCTTGGCTATTGCGCCCCCATAAAGTCACTTTGTGACCATTTCGGGCTAAACAAATAGCAAGGGCGGTGCCATATGACCCCGCCCCTAAAACAGTAACAGCTGATGTTGCTGTATTCATAAATTATGCGTCTGCTGAAGCCTGCTCAGCTTGCGCTGTGCGTTGCTGCATGTACTGTGCAAATAATGCGTCAAAGTTAACTGGCGCAAGATTAAGTTGTGGAAACGTACCACGGTTTACTAAGTTCGATACCGCTTCACGTGCATATGGGAATAACACGTTAGGACAGAATGCACCTAGCATATGTGCTAATTGCATCTCTTCAACTTCAGCAATAGTAAAAATACCTGCTTGTTGAATTTCACACAAAAACGCAGTTTCTTCACCAATAGATGCTGTTACAGTTAACGCTAAAACAACTTCGTATACACCTTCATCAAGCTTATTAGAGCGTGTATCTAAATCTAATTTTACTTCTGGAGCCCACTCTTTTTGAAAAATAGCTGGTGAATTTGGCGTTTCAAACGACACATCTTTAGTGTAAATACGTTGAATAGTAAACTGTGCGCCTGCATCAGCTTCTGCTGCTGCATTTTGATTTTGTTCGTTCATTGTTATTCCTAACCTGTTATTTATTATAATTAATTAAATTAAGCACTCAGCTTAGCGTCAAGGTGACCTTGTGCTTCTAGTGCCATCATGTCGTCACAGCCACCGATGTGTTCATCGTTGATAAAAATTTGTGGAACCGTGCTTGCGCCACCGGCTTTGGCGATCATTTCATCGCGAAGCTCTGGCTGAACGCCAATATCAATGTTTGTGTATTCTACACCTTTGCTGTCTAACAGCGCTAATGCGCGATGACAAAAAGGACAATATCCTTTGGTGTATAAAACAACGTTACTCATAATTAATCCTTAATCGGTTTAGCTAAGAGATATTAGCGACCGCTTGTTGTTGGCAGACTTGCTGATTGCCACGCACCCATACCGCCAGATAAAACATAAACCTGTTCATAGCCTGCTTTATGCATTGCGGTTGCAACACCTGAGGCAGTCATGCCTGCAGCACATACCACTATAATGGGTTTGCTCTTATACTTTTCAAGGGTTGAGAAATCAGATTCTTTAGCTTTTTCTGGGTTTAAGTGCACAGCACCGGCAATATGACCTGTTTTAAACTCTTTTTGCCCGCGCATATCAACAACCTGACCGTCTTCGCGGTTAATAAGTAACGTTAACTGCTGAGGATTGATCTGACGAATTGCTGAAAATTTACTTTTTATTGCGCCACTAACAATAAGAAACGCAATCGCAACCCAAGCTAGGCTTAGAATTGGATGATTTGAGACAAATTCAATATATTGATCCATTCGACTTCCACTATAAAGTTACATGCTAAAACAAAGTGTTTTAGATATTTAATTCATATTTATTGTACTTACACAATGAGCAGTCACTCATCAATAAGTCAATTTAGAGCACTGCTAGGCTACTCTGAGTTTTACCTACACATAGGCTTAACTTACCCCACAAGCCTATTCAATACTTGAATAAAATAGGGATTAGCCGCGCAAGTATACCCAAATCAGCTAAAAATGCGAGTTTAAGCACGCGTGAAAGCCACAATGTAGTGCTCTTTTAACTGAAAAATAACCTAACCCTTTAAAATATTCAATTGAGAGAGTGAGCTCATTGAAAATTTTTAATATCTTCTTTTCATTGCTGATCCTAGCTATAAAACACGGTATGCTTAAGCTTGGCATGTTGGCATTAATGTTAGCGTGTATTTTAGCAACGCTAATTATTCAGGAGTGACTATGACAGAGCATAAAAAACCACTGGTATTAATGATTTTAGATGGCTGGGGATACAGAGAAGATGAGCAAAGCAATGCCATTTTAGCTGCTAATACCCCTGTATTAGATGAGCTTTGGGCAACTCGCCCTCATACATTAATCTCAGCATCGGGTTTAGATGTGGGTCTTCCTGGTGGTCAAATGGGTAATTCTGAGGTTGGCCACGTTAATTTAGGTGCTGGTCGTATTGTGTATCAAGATTTTACTCGCATCACAAAAGCCATTGATGATGGCGAATTTGATACAACCCCTGCACTGGTTGAAAACATTGATAAAGCTGTTCATGCCAACAAAGCCGTTCATATTATGGGACTGCTAAGCCCTGGTGGCGTTCATAGTCACGAAGATCATATTGTGGCGAGTATACAATTGGCTGCAAAACGCGGCGCTAAAGAGGTGTACTTTCATGCCTTTTTAGATGGCAGAGATACTCCCCCACGCAGTGCTAAAGCATCAATTGAGCGTATTGAAGCCTTGTTTAGCGAACTTAAATGTGGCCGTTTAGCCTCATTAATTGGTCGTTACTATGCCATGGACAGAGACAACCGCTGGAACCGTGTTGAAAAAGCGTATAATTTAATCACCCTAGGTGAAGGCGACTTTGATTATGAAGATGGCGTAAACGCACTTAACGCGGCTTATGAGCGCGATGAAAATGACGAATTTGTAGCAGCAAGTACTATTACCCCAAAAGGTAGCGAATCAGTAAAAGTAAATGATGGCGACACCATTATATTTGCCAACTTTAGAGCTGACCGCGCACGCGAAATCACTCGCGCCTTTGTCGAACCTGATTTTGACGGCTTTAATAAGAAAAAATCGCCCGAGCTTAGTGCCTTTGTGATGATGACTGAATACGCTGCTGATATTGATGCACCAGTAGCTTTTGGCCCGACGCCGCTTAATAACGTACTTGGCGAATGGTTTGAGAAACAAGGTAAAACTCAGCTACGTATATCAGAAACTGAAAAATATGCCCACGTTACCTTTTTCTTTAGTGGCGGACGCGAAAATGAGTTTGACGGCGAAACTCGCGAGCTTATCCCATCTCCTCAAGTAGCAACGTATGATTTACAGCCAGAAATGAACTCAAAAATGCTTACCGATAAACTCGTTGCAGCAATAAAAAGTGGAAAGTATGATGCCATTATTTGTAACTACCCTAATGGCGATATGGTCGGCCACTCAGGTGTATTTGAAGCGGCAGTTAAAGCCTGTGAAGCAGTAGATAGCTGCATTGGTCGTGTAGTTGATGCCCTTAAAGAATATGGTGGAGAAGCACTAATAACTGCTGATCATGGTAATGCAGAGCAAATGGCAAACCTTAAAACAGGCCAAGCGCACACAGCACATACTAGCGAGCCAGTACCCTTTATTTATGTAGGTCGTGACGCACAAGCGCATACCGGTAAAGCCTTGAGCGATGTTGCACCTACTATGCTGCATTTAATGGGTTTGGAACAACCTGCAGAAATGACAGGTTCGCCAATTATGGTGTTGAAATAATTTATGAATAAAAGCGCATGCCGCATCATTGCGTGTATATGTGTACTAAACTCATTAGCCACTGGCGTTGCAGTGGCTAATGAAGATCGTACCAAAAAAGACCTATCCCAAGTACAAGTTGCTTTAGAGCAAAGCCAAGCTGAGTTTCAACAACAGCAAAAAGAAATAGCTAAACAGCAGCAAAAACTAAAAACACATGAGCTCGCTATAGCGAAAAACGCTAAAGCACTTAATATGGCTGAGCAATCCGTTAAAAAAACACAACAACAGCAAGCAGAGCAACAACAACGCGCGGCAAAGCTTGAAAAACAACAAGCCCAATTTCAACGTATTTTAGCAGCACAGTTAAAAAGTGCTTATATGGCAGGTAGCGATGACTATTCAAAAATGCTACTTAACCAAGAAGATACCGCCAAATTTGAACGCACACTTAGCTACTATAACTACCTGAATAAAGCTCGTATAAAGCAACTTGATGATCTTAAAGCACTGCAAGTTGAGATTGCAAAAAATCAAGCTGAGCTTGCGAAAACAAAAGAGAGGCTCGTTGCTTTATTTGAAGAACAAAAAAGACGACAAGCAGCACTTCTTGGGGCTAAAAATGAGCGCCAAGCAAGCTTACAAAACCTAAAAAAGCAGTTAAATAAAACCAAAAATTCCATTAGCTATTTAGAAGAAAACGAACAAACTCTGATCGCCACTATCAAAGAACTTGAAGAAGAAGAAAAAGTTACAAAAATTGAACTACTTGGCTTAAATCGTAATAAAGGAAAATTAAACTGGCCGAGCAAAGGAAAATTAGCGCATAGGTTTGGTCAACGTAAGCACGGCGGAATAAACTGGAAAGGTGTATTAATTTCTGCATCTGAAGGGACTTCAGTTAATAGCATTGATAATGGCCAAGTAGTATTTGCCGACTGGTTAAAAGGCTATGGCTGGGTAATCGTACTTGACCATGGTCAAGGTTTTATGAGCTTATACGGACACGCACAAACCTTGCTAAAAGACGTGGGTGATATGGTCAGAGAAGGTGAAAGTGTTGCATTAGTTGGGCAAAGCGGTGGACAAGCCGATTCTGGTCTATACTTTGAAATACGTCATAAAGGGCGTGCTGTTAATCCCATAAAATGGTGCAGGCGTATTTAATATCAAAATAGCTGCATCCTGTTAGAGGCAGTTATGATAAACACACACATTTGCCAACAAAAAACCTCTGTGAAAAAGCGTGCACCCTGCTTTTGTTTTATCTTATTTGTTTTATTAGTGCTTTTTGGCTTTATAAATACAGCCTATGCAAGCTCGGTTAAAGACTTAGAAAGCCAAAAAATAAATGAAATACTGTTTAATATTCACACCTACTACGTTGATGATTTAGCACTGCAAAACAGTGAGTATATTGAATACAACTCGTCTCAATTTGAACGCTTATACTCTAAGCTCGACGCCTACTCTAAGTATTTAGATAAAAATGAGCTAAATGCATTATTTAATAACACGAATGGTCGCTATACCGGCCTAGGTATAGAAGTAAAAAGCATCGAGCAACGCACCACGATTGTTAAAGTAATTAATAATTCACCAGCCAAACAAGCAGGACTTCGCTCAGGCGATATAATTACTGCCGTTAATCAGCACTATGTAGAAAACAGTCCGATTGATTTAGTTGCACAATACATCAAAGACAGCGCTAACGGTAAAGTACAGCTAAGTATTACCCGTAATAACACTCAAACACCGCTAATATTTAATCTAAGTAGAAAACAAATTAAGCTAACGAGTGTAACTAAGCAACTACTTGACTCAGGTAGCGGTTATATCGCTATTAATAACTTTTCTAATCACACTTTGCATGAAGTTGCCTTGCAAATAGCCGCCATGCAAAACCATTATGGCCATTCATTAAAAGGCCTAATTATTGATTTACGAGATAACCCAGGAGGCACTTTAAAGAGTGCAGTTGCGGTAGCAGACCTGTTTCTCCAAGATGGCTTAATTGTAACGACCAAAGGGCGCTTTTATGATTCGAATCAATCTTTTTACGCTAAACGCGGCGATATTTTGAAAGGTGCTCCGATTGTTGTCCTGATTAATGAAAATTCAGCCTCAGCAGCAGAAATACTGGCTGCAGCGTTAAAAGAAAATCTACGTGCAAAAATAGTAGGGAGTCAGTCGTTTGGTAAAGGAACAGTGCAATCACTTATTCCATTAGGCGACGGCGATACCGCCTTAAAACTAACCACCGCACGTTACTTTACACCACTGGGAGAGTCTATTGAAGGGATTGGCGTAACTCCAAATGTGGCGATTAATCAAACAACACTTCCACAAACAAATAAAGCCGTTATAATAAAAAATGAACAATCAGAACAAAACACCGTTTTTAACGCTGAAGAATTAGCCGATATCCAGTTAGTAAAAGCAAAACAGCTACTTAGCATGCAATAAAAACGGTAAACTATTTAAAGACAATAAAAATTATAAAACGTGAAAATTATAAATTTAATGGTGTTAGCTGGGCTTTTTTTAATCCTATTTGCTACACCCTATGGTGTTAAAGCCAAACAAATAGCCATAGTGATCGATGACATAGGTTATCATCAACGTGACCTAGAATTCCTAAGTTTACCTGGGCAATTGTCTTATTCAATTTTGCCTCATACCCCCTACTCTCAAATATTTGCAACCCTTGCTAGTCAGTCAAATAAAGAGCTCCTGTTGCATGTGCCTATGCAAGCTTTAAATGGTAAAAAGCTAGGCCCTGGGGCACTTACTTTAAATATGGATAAAGCACAACTTCAACAAACACTCGGTAATGCACTGGCGAGTTTGCCACAAGTTAAAGGGGTTAATAATCATATGGGTTCTGCACTCACTCAGCAAAGCCAAGCAATGAAGTGGACCATGGAAGTACTTAAAAAGCGTCAGTTGTATTTTCTCGATAGCCGAACAACCGAATTAAGCCAGGCGCAAAATGCAGCTAACTTTTTGGGGGTAGAAAATATTGGTCGGCATGTATTTTTAGATAATATAACTACCCCTGAGCAGCTACAATTTAGGCTAGAAGAGCTAAAGTCAAAAGCAACTAAATATCAGTTTGCCATTGCAATAGCACACCCCTACCCCGAAACTATCGATTTTTTACGCCAAGCTTTGCCGCAATTAATCGAGCAGGGATTTGAACTGGTACCAGTATCACAGCTGGTAGAACGTAAGTATGTACAAATAGCCCAACAACAAGCCATTTCATTAAACTGATGGAGTAAGCGAACGCCTTACTCCAACAGTTAACTTAACTCAATTATAAGTATGGTATTTATAAAACAAATGTCGCTACCTTGGCATTTAGATTTGTAGCTCTGTCTTTTAATACTTCGGCTTGGCTTAAATGCGCGGTAGCTGAGGTAGTTATTTCATCGGTTACATCTTTAATAGCAACCGTATTTCTAGTAATTTCATTGGTCACTTGCGTTTGCTCTTCTGCTGCAACCGCTATTTGACCCGCCATATCAGAAATCTCATTTACCGCCAAAGTAATTTCTTCTAGCGCGTGTGCGGCAGCATTTACATCATCCACACTATTGTTGGCATAGCCCTTACTGCTGTCCATCAAGCTCACTGCTTTTTTAGTGGTGTTTTGTAAGGTTTCTATAGTGGTATAAATTTCGGCTGTAGAGTTTTGTGTTCTTCTTGATAACACGCGCACCTCATCGGCAACCACTGCAAAACCACGCCCCTGCTCTCCCGCACGGGCAGCCTCTATTGCAGCATTAAGTGCTAAGAGATTTGTTTGCTCAGCAATTTCTTGAATGGTAGTTAAAATGCTCGATATAGCCTGAGCATGCAAACTTAATTCACCAATAACTGTGGTAGTTTGGTCTATTTCGCCCGCGAGTGAATTAATCGTGTTTCTGGTTTTATCAACTAACAGCTTACCTTCACGGCTACTTTGTGCCGATTGTTGCGATGCGGTTGCGGTGTTTTCTGCATTAGCGGCAATTTCATGGGTTGCACTCGCCATTTCTGTGACCGCGGTAGCAACCATAGCCACTTCTTGTTGCTGACGCTGCAACTCACTGACACTGCTTTGGTTGGTGATCAAGCTTTTCTCTGCATCAAAGTCTAAGTCAGTAGCTAATTGACGAATATGACTGATCAGTTCATGTTGGCTGCTAACAAAACGATTAAAACTATCAGCCAGAACCCCAACTTCATCTTGCGTATCAACAGTTATACGCTGGGTTAAATCACCGTTACCATCTGCAATTGTTGATAAAGCTTGCGACACTCGGCTCAAAGGGGCGAGCAATACACCCAATAACCATGAAATAGCCAACACACTCAGTAAAAGTGCTACTGCAACCAGCACTAATTGGGTCAGCAATAAACTAATAAGCGGAGCCTCTAAAGTTTGTTTATCCAATACAAACAACAACTGCCAATCTGTATTGTTAATGTTTTCACCCCAAACTAGCTTCTCTCGGCCTTCACTCTCAAAGTAAACAGGAGTAAATTCACCGTTTTGACTGTTAGATAAAATTAATTGATGATTTATTTTCGAGTCAATACGCGTAATATCTGCCATTACTTTTCTAGCGTCTTTGTAGGCAATCACAGTGCCATCTTTATGCATCATAATGGCGTACCCATCTGCAGGCAAAGACATTGTATTGACGCTATCGACCAAGGCCTCTATCGATAAATCCCCCGCAACCACACCGCCTTGCGTGGTTTTAGCAATAGAAACAACCAACAGATTATACGCGGTATCTAAATAAGGTTTGGTAATTACGGTGCTACTTTGAAGCAGTGCTTGTTTATACCATGGACGAGTGCGCGGATCGTAGCCGGTGCGATCAATACTGGGATCAGAGTCAGTCATTTTTCCGCTACTATCTCCAAAGTAAGTTAACTGAAAGCCACCTGAAAATGCTGCTTGCTGAAGTGCGCTGAGCGTGTTGCCCTCAACCTTATTCGCAACCGATTTAATTATCTGCTGACGACTAGCTAGCCAATCTTCAATACTCGTAGCTTGTTGCTTACCAGATTGGCTTACGTTATCAATACTGCTTTTTAGCAGTAACGCTTTTTGAGAGGTATAGCTATTCCACGACAGCAGTACAATAATAACGGCTAGGGCAAGAACGACCGATAGCAAGATTTTTTTCTTTAGTGAATATGAGTTCATATTGAGTGTAAATACTCGCGTTAAATGAAATTGAAAGGCAACAAACCAGCAATTAAATGACTTAATTTAGGCTACGATTTGAGCGATAAGTCGCTCAGGTGCGCGAATATTTTCATATACCCAAATTAAAAACAAACTAAAATCATGTATTTAAATTAAAACCAAACTTATTCATTAATTTTAAATAGCGTATATTTAATTAAAAGATACATAGATGTGACTAGAGGTAAGCAGAACAAGAAAAACGATACTTTCTATTAACCTTTTTAGTTAGCTTTTTTAGTTAAAAAAAAGCCCCGCATTTTCATGCAGGGCTTAATCAGTTTTTAGTGCGATTAACTCATCGCGCTTTGTAATTTTTTCATTGCTGTTTTTTCCAGCTGGCGAACACGCTCTGCTGATACGCTGTATTTTTCAGCCAGCTCTTGCAGTGTTGCTTTATCGTCTGACAGCCAACGAGCACTAACAATATCTTGAGAACGCTCATCGAGAGTTTTCAAAGCGCTAAATAAACGCGTATGTGACTGTTCTTGCCATTGTTGCTGTTCAATGTCGTCAGCTAAATCAGCAGAACCATCGGTTAAGTACTGTACCGGTGAGTAAGTACTAGTTGGCGCGTCATCATTATCGTCGCCAGTTAAATCAAAGCCCATGTCTTGGCCGCTCATACGCGATTCCATTTCACGTACTTCTTTTTCACTCACACCTAGCTCGCTAGCTACTGTGCTCACTTCAGCTTGGTTAAACCAACCTAAACGCTTTTTATTTTTACGTAAGTTAAAAAACAATTTACGTTGTGCTTTGGTCGTCGCTACTTTAACGATACGCCAGTTTTTAAGCACAAACTCATGAATTTCGGCTTTAATCCAATGAACGGCAAATGAAACCAAACGTACACCCACTGATGGGTCAAAACGTTTTACTGCTTTCATCAGTCCGATGTTACCTTCTTGAATTAAATCAGCTTGAGGTAAACCGTAACCCGAGTAGCTTTTAGCTATGTGCGCTACAAAGCGCAAATGCGACATAATGAGTTGCTTTGCAGCACTAAGATCGCCTTCTTCCTGAAGTCTTTTTGCAAGTTCCTGCTCTTGCTCAACTTTAAGCATAGGAATAGTACTAACAGCTTGAAGGTAGCCGTCCATACTTGCGCTTTGTTGCCCAACTGTAAGTGCCATTGCGTATAAATCTTTACTCATTTTTCACCTCGGTGATAAACATTTGAAACCATCTTAGCACTCTTTTAGTAAGAGTGCTAACTTGAATTTAAAACTTTTTTGAATCATAAATCAAGTGGTTTTTTTAGTGTTAAGTCAGTCTACGCTAGGCGACTGAATAACCTATGAATTGATTTAGCCAAAACAAAAATAACCTTTTTGCTTTGGCTTTTTTATTATTTTAAACTTAAAACATGACAGTTTTAAGAATTATATTAGAGCCCTAAACCTTATCAGGTTCTATTTCTGAGATGTAACGATTAACCGATAAGTAAGAACCTATAAAACCTAAACTAGTAGCAAGTAATACCAACGCGCCAAACTCATTAAGACTAAGCCCTATTAGCGTAAAACTGGTTTGATACACCCCTGCAACACTGCTTACTGCAGCAGATAGCCACCACATCATTAATGCTACACAAATAAAGGCAAACAATCCGCCAATCACGCCATACCAAATGCCAGTCCATAAAAAGGGAGCGTGTATAAAGGTATTGGTTGCCCCTACTAGCTTCATTACCTGTATTTCTTCTTTTTTATCCATAATAGATAAACGAATTGTATTGCCTATAATAAGCGTCACTGAGGTAAGTAATAATAGCGCAATAGTAATTACACTCTCTTTTAGCAAACTTAGTAATGCATTTAGGCGCTCAAGCCAAGCAATATCAAGCTTACCAAAGTCAACTTCGCGTTCGGCTTCAAGTTTTTTAAGCAATTGCTTAGCTGCATTAGGTTGGCTATGTCGTTGTGTTGGTGTGACTAAAACTACATTCGGTAACGGGTTGGTATCTAAATATTCTAAAGCCTGACCAAAGCCAGACATTTCTTTGAACTCATCCAAAGCCTCAGTGCGAGAAATAAAAGTCACAGTTTGTATTTCGGGATATAGCGCTAAGCGTTTAACTAAGGTTTGCGTTTCTTGCTCGCTCATATTTTCTTTTACAAATAAGGATATTTCGCTGGCTTGCTCAAAACCACTACTCACTTGCTGCACATTTTTTACCACTAAATATAGTGTTGCAGGCAACGTTAAACTCAAACCGAGTACTGCAATGGTCATCATTGAAGCCAATGGCGTGCGCCACATTTCTCCTAGGCTGTACACACCTTGGCGAAAAATATTAATAATAAAAAAGTAACCGCCAGAGAATACTGACTTTTTTTGTTTATCATTACTATTTTGACGGCTTTTGAACAGTAAACTCATAATACCCCCTCAGCCAGTGGATCTTGGCTCATTCGTCCATCATGAAGCGTTAAACTGCGGTACTTCATCCGTGACACTAAGCCCAAATCATGAGTGGCAATTAAAACCGTGGTGCCATGTTTATTAAAGTCTTCAAACAGGCGTAATATTTCCATTGATAATTCAGGGTCTAAGTTACCGGTAGGTTCATCGGCTAGCAATATAGGTGGCGAATTGACGATGGCTCGTGCAATCCCTACTCGTTGTTGTTCACCACCAGAAAGTGTAGAAGGGTGACAGCGCACTTTATCTAACAAGCCCACTTTATCAAGCGCTCCATGCACACGTTTGGCAATTTGCTTGTGGTGAGTCCCTTCAATAATTAAGGGCAAAGCAACGTTATCAAATACCGTGTATCGCTCTAATAATCGATGATTTTGAAAAATAATACCAATGTCGCGACGTGCATACGGAATTTGACGGGAATTTAATTTATTTAAATCCACGCCATTAATAAACACGTTTCCTGCAGAAGGACGTTCCATTAAGCTAATAAGCTTTAATAGTGTACTTTTACCAGCCCCACTGTGGCCAGTTAGAAAGGCCAATTCGCCAGGCTTTATATGAAAGTTCACTTTTTCAAGCGCGCGGTGTCCACCGGCATAGGTTTTACTTACTTGCTGAAAATTTATCATTTTTTATTATTGCCAATTTATTGTTAGCCTTAGGCTCTAAATAAAATGGTATTCCTCGCAATTAAAAAGGGAGCAGGCTCCCTTTTGGTAAATTAAGCGTCGTCCTCATCTTGACTAAATAGCGCGTCAATAAAGTCATCGCTCTTGAAGGTACGTAAATCATCAATACTTTCACCTACGCCAATGTAACGAATAGGAATATTAAACTTATCGGCAACGGCAAAAATAACCCCACCTTTAGCAGTACCATCAAGCTTTGATAATGTGATACCGGTTAAACCTACACATTGATTAAATAGGTTTACTTGGCTAATTGCATTTTGGCCTGTACCAGCATCAATAGTCAGCATCACTTCATGAGGTGCATCAGGGTCTACTTTTTTCATTACACGGGCTATTTTTTCAAGCTCTTGCATTAAGTTATCTTTATTTTGCAAGCGCCCTGCTGTATCAGCAATTAACACATCGACATTACGTGCTTTTGCAGCTTGAAAAGCATCAAATACTACCGATGCACTATCAGCACCTGTATGTTGAGCTATTACCGGAATGCTGTTGCGTTCACCCCATACTTGAAGCTGCTCTACCGCTGCAGCTCTAAAAGTATCACCGGCAGCAAGCATGACCGACTTACCTTGATTTTGGAATTGCTTGGCCATTTTACCAATGGTGGTGGTTTTACCTACGCCGTTTACCCCTACCATTAAAATAACAAAAGGTTTTTTATCTGCTGGTATTTCTAAAGGCTGCTCTGCTGTTTTTAGCATAGTTGCCATTTCTTGTTTCATAAGCTCATAAAGCGCATCACCATCTTTAAGTTGCTTGCGATCGGCTGCATCAGTTAAATTATCAATGAGCTTCATGGTGGTATCAACACCGAGATCAGCAGTAAGTAACTGAGTCTCTAGCTCTTCAAATAACTCGTCGTCAATTTTTTTACCGCTAAAAATTGACGAAAAACCAGAGCCAATATTAACTCGAGTTTTAAGTAAGCCTTTTTTAAGTCGAGAGAAAAAGCCTTCTTTTTTAGGTTTTTCCGCTTTTTTTGCTTCTTCCTCTGCAAGCTCTGTGGTCAGTCGCTGTTGCTCTAGACGCTCAGCCTCTTCTTCAGCTGCAATACGTTCTTGCTCTAAACGTTCATTCTCTGCTTGCTCTGCTGCAATGCGCTGTTGCTCTAAACGCTCATGCTCAGCTTGCTCTGCTGCAATACGCTGTTGTTCTAAACGCTCATTTTCAGCTTGCTCTGCTACAATACGCTGTTGCTCTAAGCGCTCATTCTCAGCTTGCTCTGCTGCAATACGCTGATGTTCTAAGCGCTCATTCTCAGCTTGCTCTGCTGCTATGCGTTGTTGTTCTAAGCGCTCATGCTCAGCTTGCTCAGCTTGCTCTGCTGCAATACGCTGTTGTTCTAAGCGCTCATTCTCAGCTTGCTCTGCTGCAATACGCTGTTGTTCTAAGCGCTCATTTTCAGCTTGCTCTGCTGCAATACGCTGTTGCTCTAAACGCTCATGCTCAGCTTGTTCAGCCGCGATACGCTCTTGCTCTAACAACATTTTCGCTTCTTGTTCAGCTAAACGTTTAGCTTGCTCTTGTCTTTGCTGCTCTGCATCCGCCTGTTGTTTAGCTAATAGCTCAGCGTTAGCTTGTTCAATCGCTCGTTTTTCTGCCTCCGCCGCGCGTTGTGCTTGCGCCTGTTTTTCTTGTTCTAAACGTTCAGCTTCTGCTTTTTCAGCTGCTATACGCTCTTGCTCTAACAACATTTGCGCTTCTTGCTCAGCTAAACGTTGAGCTTGCTCTTGTCTTTGCTGCTCGGCATCTGCCTGTTGTTTAGCCAATAGCTCAGCGTTAGCTTGTTCAATCGCTTGTTTTTCTGCTGCCGCAGCGCGTTGTGCTTGCGCCTGTTTTTCTTGCTCTAAACGCTCTGTCTCTGCTTTTTCGGCAGCTATTTGTTGTTCGGCTTTTTCAGCTTGCTCTTGCGCTAAACGTTCTGCTTCAGCTTGTTCAGCTGCAATTCGGGCTTGTTCTAAACGTTCGGCTTCAGCTTGCAAACGCTCTGCCTCGGCTTTCTCTGCTGCTAAGCGCTCCTGTTCGGCTTTTTCTGCCTGCTCGTTTGCCAATGCTTGTTGTTTATCAGCTTCTGCTTGTTTTTTATCTGACTTGCCAAAACCGAGCCACGACATGAATTTACTTTTTTTTGCCATACTTGCTAATAACCACTTATAAAAATCTGATAAACTAACGATAATGATAGCGTGCTTTTAAGCCTAAATAATTGCTTTTTAGCAACACGTTATCCTCGAGGGTGCATAATAGTAACACTTTTAGCGCAGTTGAAAAATGACACGCCGTGATATGATTGCAATATTATCTGAGCTAGATCATAGATACCAATTTTTAGTGAGTTAAATGAGAAAAAAAATCACACCAAATAACACCACCCATAAATCAGTCGATGGCGTTATTAGAATCATTAGCGGCCAATTTCGCGGTCGAAAACTGCCAGTAAAAGACGTTCAAGGCTTGCGCCCTACAACCGACAGAATAAAAGAAACAGTATTTAATTGGTTAATGCACGATACCCGCGATGCGCGTACTCTCGATTGCTTTGCCGGTTCCGGAGGTTTAGGGTTCGAAGCGCTATCTCGCTTTGCTAAAAACACCACATTTTTAGAGCTTGATCCGTTAGCAGCAAAACAGCTAACGCAAAATGTTGCCACCCTTAATGCGCAAAATGCACAGGTACTCAATACTAATACCCTGACCTTTCTTGAAAGCAAAAACACCAATGACACATTTAATTTAGTTTTTATTGACCCGCCATTTCGCAAAAATTTAGCCCAATCATGCTGTGATTTATTAGAAAATAATCAATGGCTCGACCCTGACGCACTAATATATGTTGAAGTAGAAACCGAGTTAACTTCGTTCAAAGCACCTAATAACTGGTTGTTAATAAAAGAGAAAAAAGCTGGGCAAGTTTTTTGCAGGCTATACCAACGGCATATAAATTAGCACTGTTTTAGCGGTCGGGTTTCTGTTAATATTATCCTTTACATGTGGTGTTGCTTCGGATTACAATACCGCACCATTTTTGAACCACTTGATCAATGTTTGATCAACTTGAGCAACGCTCATAATTTAGGTAGGTGAATTTTTAATGCCAGTAATTAAAGTAAGAGAGAACGAACCGTTTGACGTAGCACTTCGTCGCTTCAAGCGTTCATGTGAAAAAGCAGGTATCCTTTCAGAAGTTCGTCGTCGCGAGCACTATGAAAAACCAACAGCTGAGCGTAAGCGTAAAAAAGCAGCTGCTGTTAAACGTCACATGAAAAAACTTTCTCGTGATAACGCTCGTCGCGTTAAATTATACTAATATATTAGGTCTTGTATAAATGAGCCTTTTAATAACGCTAAAAGATGCGCAAAAAGATGCGATGAGAGCTAAAGACAAACAACGTCTTAATCCTATTCGCATGGTACTTGCTGCAATCAAGCAACGTGAAATTGACGAGCAAATAACACTAGACGACGCAGGTATTACCTCCGTTATAGTGAAGCTTGTTAAACAACGTCGCGACTCTTACACTCAGTACAAAGATGCTGGGCGTGATGATTTAGCTGAAATTGAAGCCAATGAGATTACAGCACTTGAAGCTTTTTTACCTCAACAATTGAGTGAAGAAGAAATCATTGCTCTCATTGACGCGGCTATTGCTGATACTAACGCAGCAGGTATGCAAGACATGGGTAAAGTAATGGGTATAATCAAAAGCAAAGCCGAAGGTCGTGCCGATATGGGTAAAATCTCAGGTTTAATTAAGCAACGATTAACTGCCTAATACTCCCACATACATTAAGTATGATTGAAGTAAACCGAGCCTTGAGCTCGGTTTCTTCGTTTAGAGCACTTCAAAAAAATATGCATTTGTGTTCCAATCTCTGCGTATTATAATTCGCTTTTAACACTTTTATATTTACCTTAGGGCTGTACTTTAAACAATGGCTGGAAAGATCCCACGCAACTTTATCGATGATTTATTGGCACGAACCGATATTGTCGATCTGATTGACTCAAAGGTAGGGTTGAAAAAAGCAGGCAAAGACTATCAAGCTTGCTGTCCTTTTCACAATGAAAAATCGCCTTCGTTTACTGTATCGCAAGATAAACAGTTTTATCATTGCTTTGGCTGTGGCGCTAACGGCAATGCTATTTCTTTTGTTATGGAATATGACAAACTTGAGTTTGTTGATGCAATTGAAGAGCTAGCCAGTTTACTTAACCTAGATGTTCCTCGCGAACAAGGAAGTAGTAATGGCCCAGAACGCACCGCAGCACAAAAACGTTCTGACTACGATTTAATGCTCCATGCAGCGCGTTTTTATCAACACCAGTTAAAACATCATAGTAATTCTGAAACAGTAATAGACTATGTAAAAGGTCGCGGCTTAAGCGGCGCAACAGTTAAAAAGTTTATGATGGGCTATGCGCCCAGCGAATGGGAAGGCCTCTGCCAACAGCTTGGACGTAATCAAGAACAAAAAGAGCAATTAGTTGAGCTAAAGCTCGCATCTGAAAAAACGCCAGGTAAGCAATTCGATTTTTTCCGTGATCGTTTAATGTTTCCTATTCGTGATAAACGCGGTCGCGTCATTGCTTTTGGTGGCCGTGTAATGCAAGCAGATCAGGGGCCAAAATATTTAAACTCTCCTGAAACACGAATATTCCACAAAGGCTTTGAACTTTACGGCCTTTATGAAGCAAAACAAGCACATAAAAAACTCGATCATGTACTCATAGTAGAAGGTTATATGGACGTTGTTGCGCTGGCTGAACAAGGCATAGAATACGCAGTTGCCGCACTCGGCACAGCGACAACCAGCGAGCATATGCATACCTTATTTAGAACCACTGACAAAGTTATTTGTTGCTACGACGGTGACCGTGCAGGTAAAGATGCCGCGTGGCGTGCACTGGAAAATGCACTTCCTTACTTAAACGATGGCAAAGCACTGCATTTTGTATTTCTACCTGATGGTGAAGACCCTGATTCACTCGTTCAACAAGAAGGTAAAGAGGCTTTTGAGCAGCGGCTAGAAAACGCCGATGACTTCACTAAAGTGCTGTTTAATAAACTCAGTAAAGAAATTGATTTAACGCTCGATTCCGGTAAGGCTAAGTTACTCAGTGCAGCACTGCCATTAATTGAAAAAATCCCAAGTGAGTTTTATCAAGAAAATATCTTGGAGCAACTTGGCAGATTAATTGGTCGCACCCGTGAGCAACTCAATAATCACTTAAAAACACCAAAACAGCAGCAGGCAATTGAACGTAAATTTAAAATTACACCGATGCGCCAAGCGATAGGCATTTTAGTTCAGCACCCTAATTTGGCAAAAAGCGTGCCCTACTTGCCTGATTTAGCACAAATGAATATTGCAGGAATCGGCTTGTTATTACGCCTACAACATCAAGCGTTACAAAAAGATGGCATTACCACTGCACAAATTCTCGAATCATTTAGAGACACTGATGACTATGAGCCATTAACTAAGTTGGCGACATGGCAACATCAAATAGATGAAGAGCGTTTAGAGACTGTTTTTCAAAATACTTTTAAATTTATTGAAGATCAGTGTTTAAATTATCGACTAGAGACCCTATTAATAAAAGACAAGACACAGGGCTTAAATAGCGATGAACGACTAGAATGTCATTTGCTAATGACAGCGTTAAAAACGACTAACGGCTAGTCAGATTTGATTTAGGCTGTTATACTGTGCTATTCACTGCGTCACATTATTCTGGTTAGCCTTTGAGCAAACTCCATGATGGCGCCTGTTGTATCAACTTATCAGAGTGGAAGAAACAATCTCTATGGATCCAACTCCTCAGTCACAATTAAAACTTCTGATTCAAAAAGGTAAAGAGCAAGGTTACTTAACTTTTGCAGAAGTTAATGATCACCTTCCACAAGATATTATCGACTCAGATCAAGTAGAAGATATCATTAGCATGATTAATGACATGGGTATCAAGGTTAGCGAAAACGCGCCTGATGCTGATGAATTAATGATGCAAGAAACCACGACAGACGAAGACGCAGCGGAAGCTGCCGCTGCAGCCCTTGCTACTGTAGAAAAAGAAATCGGCCGTACAACAGACCCTGTTCGCATGTACATGCGTGAAATGGGTACTGTTGAACTTCTTACCCGTGAAGGCGAAATTGTTATCGCTAAACGTATTGAAGAAGGCATTAACCAAGTACAGATTTCGGTTGCTGAATACCCAGAAGCGATCACTTACCTACTTGAACAGTGGGATAAGTTTGAAGCTGAAGAGATGCGCCTTAGCGACATTATCTCTGGCTTTTTCGATCCTGATGCAGACGAAGCACCACCAATTGCTGCCACTAACATTGGTTCTGAATTAAGCGAAAAACAGCTTGATGACAGCGACGATGATGATGACAGCGATGATGAAGACGAAGAAGAAGTAGATACAGGTCCAGATCCTGAAGAAGCGCGCATCCATTTCGAAAACTTACGTGATTTATACACTAAAGCACGTGAAACATTCGATAAAAAAGGTCGCTCTCATCCAGAATCTCAAGCCGCAATTTTAGAAATTGGTGAGTTGTTCAGAACCTTTAAACTTGTGCCTAAACAATTTGACCGCATGGTTAATAACATGCGTGAAATGATGGACCGAGTTCGCGTTCAAGAACGTCTTATCATGAAGCATGCAGTACAAGTTTCAAAGCTTCCAAAGAAAACCTTTGTTAAGCACTTTGCAAACAACGAAACTGACACAGCATGGCTTGATATTGAAATTGCAGCTAACGAAAAGCATTCAGCTAAACTTGAAGAAGTGAAGCCTGAAATACTTCGTTGTATTAGCAAACTTTCTTCAATGGAAGAAAGCACTGGCTTAAGCATTGAACGTATTAAAGATATAAACCGTCGCATGAGTATTGGTGAAGCGAAAGCGCGCCGTGCTAAAAAAGAGATGGTAGAAGCGAACTTACGTCTGGTAATTTCAATCGCTAAAAAATACACCAACCGTGGTTTACAGTTCTTGGATTTAATTCAAGAAGGTAATATTGGTTTGATGAAAGCGGTTGATAAGTTTGAATACCGTCGTGGTTATAAGTTCTCCACTTATGCTACGTGGTGGATTCGCCAAGCAATTACTCGCTCTATTGCTGACCAAGCAAGAACGATCCGTATTCCAGTACATATGATTGAAACGATCAATAAATTGAACCGTATTTCACGTCAAATGTTACAAGAAATGGGTCGTGAGCCAAATCCAGAAGAATTAGCTGAACGCATGATGATGCCTGAGGATAAAATCCGTAAGGTACTTAAGATTGCAAAAGAGCCAATTTCAATGGAAACACCGATTGGTGATGATGAAGATTCGCACTTAGGCGACTTCATTGAAGATACTACTATTGATTCGCCTATCGATTCGGCAACAATGGAGTCTCTTCGTGGCGCAACTAACGATGTGCTCGCTGGCTTAACTGCCCGTGAAGCGAAAGTACTACGTATGCGTTTTGGTATTGATATGAATACCGACCACACGTTGGAAGAAGTAGGTAAGCAGTTTGATGTAACACGTGAGCGTATTCGTCAAATTGAAGCGAAGGCACTACGTAAATTACGTCACCCTTCTCGCTCTGATTTACTGAAAAGCTTTTTAGACGCTAAATAATCTAGCGTTACATTATGAGTTAACTCAAAAGGCCGCTGTAGCGGCCTTTTTTCTATTTCAAGGAAATAAACATGGCTTGGATCCAAATCCGTATCAATGCCAATGCTGCAACCGCAGATGCAGTTAGTGACTTATTAATGGAAGCTGGTAGTGCTTCTGTTACTTTTATTGATGCTAAAGACACCCCTATTTACGAACCCAAAATTGGCACTGTCGTTTTTTGGGCTGATACCACAGTAATTGGTCTGTTCGAAGCTAATCACGATATGAACGCCGTGGTTGCGTTATTAAAGCGCCATGATGAGCTCAAAGACAATTTAGTTTACAAAATCGAGCAACTCGAAGACAAAGATTGGGAACGTGAGTGGATGGATAACTTCCACCCTATTCAATTTGGCGAAAAACTATGGATTTGCCCTAGCTGGCGCGATATTCCAGACCCTGACGCAGTCAATGTGCTACTTGATCCTGGCCTTGCATTTGGTACTGGCACGCACGCCACCACCGCGCTGTGTTTAAAGTGGCTTGAAAGCCAAGACTTAAGCGGCAAAACGGTAGTCGATTTTGGTTGTGGTTCAGGCATATTAGGCATTGCAGCAATTAAACTAGGTGCAGAGCGCATGATAGGGATAGACATTGACCCGCAAGCGCTAGAAGCAAGCTTAGATAACGCTAACCGTAATGGCGTTGCTGACAAGCTTGAAGTTTATCTACCAGAAAACCAACCTGAATTTACAGCCGATATTGTTGTGGCAAATATTTTAGCGCAACCTCTGCGTGAGCTTCATAGTGTGATTTTAGGACTATTAAAACCAGGCGGTAAAATTGCCATGTCGGGCATTTTAGAAGAGCAAGCAAAATCGGTTGCCGATATATATGCGCCCTTTATTGAACTTGATGAGATTGCCATTGAAGGCGACTGGACCCGAGTCAGTGGCATTAAAAAAGCATAATAGTGCGTTTTTTCAAAGTTTAGAGTATTAACTCAAAAGTCGTTTCTAGAGCCTGTATTTAACAGGCTTTACTATTTTTTTACATAATAAAAAATAAAGATTTTTTATTATAAAAACAACGACCGTTCAAAATTCACACAAATAAACCGCTTCGTCATACGGTTATCAAATGTCAATACGAAAAGAGCAAAAAAAAGTCACTTTTGTTCAATTTATAGCCTTTGATTTTTGCGCAAAAAGCCGTAAACTTAGCGCCCCTTGAAAAGAGGCCTATTGAATATCGTGCGTATCGGTTCATACCAACTTGAGAATAATGTCATTGTCGCGCCTATGGCGGGCATAACAGACAGACCATTTAGACAGTTATGTCGTCGTTTAGGCGCTGGCCTTGCTGTGTCTGAAATGCTGTCGTCTAATCCGAAGGTTTGGAAAACCGAAAAGTCGATGAACCGAATGGATCATTCTGGTGAGTCGGGTATACGTGCGGTGCAAATTGCAGGAGCAGACCCTGAGCTTATGGCACAGGCCGCACAATTCAATGTTGCAAACGGTGCACAGATCATAGATATCAATATGGGGTGCCCAGCAAAAAAAGTGAACAAGAAACTTGCAGGCTCAGCCTTATTACAGTTTCCAGAACTCGTGGAAGAGATTATTGATGCCGTCGTTAATGCGGTTGATATACCTGTAACACTTAAAATCCGTACTGGATGGGATCAGGACAACCGTAATGGTGTAGAGATTGCAAGAATAGCTGAACGTTATGGCATTGCATCACTGGCTGTACATGGGCGCACGCGCGCATGTATGTACAAAGGTGATGCTGAGTACGCCACAATTAGGGATATAAAACGTTCAGTGTCGATACCTGTGGTTGCTAATGGTGATATTACATCACCTGAAAAAGCAAAGCAGGTTTTGGACTATACGGGTGCAGATGCCATCATGATTGGTCGAGCCGCCCAAGGTCGCCCTTGGATATTTAGGGAGATAGACCACTATTTGCGAACTGGTGAACATATGCAGCCACCTGCTATTGCAGAGGTGCGCAGTATTTTAATGGAGCATTTAACCAACCTCCATATGTTTTACGGTGAGCCAATGGGAGCACGAATCGCTCGCAAACATGTATCTTGGTATTTGCAAACCCATGACAGTGACGGTCAGTTTAGGCGAGTATTTAATGCGCTCGACAATTCCGAGGAACAGGTCGTCGCATTAGAGCAATACTTTAAAACACTAGCAGCTAACTAAGAAAGAAAGAGACTTTATAATGTTCGAACAAAACGTGACTTCTCCATTTATCACAAACCCTCATGTTCAGTCACACGAGAAACCGCAGCCATTGCGTGATGCAGTAAAAAAAGCTGTTCACCACTACTTAAAACAGCTTAACGGTCAAGATGTGCAAGACGTTTACGACCTTGTTCTTTCTGAGCTAGAAGCGCCATTGCTTGAAGAAGTAATGACTTACACACGTGGCAACCAGACTCGTGCGGCAATTTTACTAGGTATCAACCGTGGTACTTTACGTAAAAAGCTAAAAAAATACGGTATGAACTAATACCTAAGGTATTGATGCCGTAATTGCTTTACCGCGCTTACTGATTCAATACACTGAGTGTTTTATAAAACACTCTTAAAAAAGCACCTTAGGGTGCTTTTTTTATCTGTAAAATTTATTAACGAAATTGCAAAATGCTCACGCTTTATGGGTCGTTATAAGTCGTTTTTTGAGTCGTAATCAGTTAAAATACGCGCTTCTAAGCTAGCTCATTAACTGAGGAAATCAAACTACAATGGATACACATCGTCCTATACGTCGCGCACTTTTGAGTGTGTCAGACAAAACCGGTATTGTTGAATTTGCCCTTGCACTAGAAGCACAAGGTGTTGAAATACTTTCAACTGGCGGCACTTGTAAACTACTTGCTGATAATGCGATTAAAGTTACCGAAGTATCAGATCACACCGGACACCCTGAGATCATGGATGGTCGCGTAAAAACCCTACACCCAAAAATTCATGGCGGTATTCTTGCTCGTCGTGGCCAAGATGAAGGCGTAATGGCAGATAACAACATTTCTGCTATCGACATCGTTGTAGTTAACTTATACCCCTTTGCGAATACTGTCGCTCAAGAAAACTGCAGCCTTGAAGATGCTATAGAAAACATCGATATTGGCGGCCCAACCATGGTGCGTGCAGCAGCTAAAAATCACAAAGATGTGACGATTGTTGTTAACGCAAACGACTATGACCGTATTATTAGCGAAATGCAAAATAACAACGGCTCAACTACTTACAAAACCCGCTTTGATCTAGCTATTGCCGCTTATGAACATACAGCGCAATACGATGGTATGATTGCTAATTACTTCGGTAAAATGGTTCCTGATTACACAGAAGAAGCCGCTGAAGATACTAAGTTCCCACGTACTATTAATATGCAATTCACTAAAAAGCAAGATATGCGTTACGGTGAAAATTCGCATCAAGATGCCGCGTTTTATGTTGAAAACGACATCACTGAAGCGTCAGTGGCGACAGCCACTCAGCTACAAGGTAAAGCATTATCGTTTAACAATATTGCCGATACCGATGCCGCACTTGAGTGTGTTAAAGAATTTGATGTACCGGCGTGTGTTATTGTAAAACATGCTAATCCATGTGGTGTTTCAATTGGCGAAAATATCTTAGAAGCATACGATCGCGCCTTTAAAACTGATCCAACGTCAGCGTTTGGCGGCATTATTGCTTTTAACCAAGAACTTGACGCAAAAACTGCACAAGCGATTGTTGAACGTCAATTTGTTGAAGTTATTATCGCACCAAGCGTAAGTGCAGAAGCGGCTCAAATAGTCTCGGCTAAGCAAAATGTTCGCTTATTAGAGTGTGGCGAGTTTTCAGCTAAAGGCACAGGCCATGACATTAAACGCGTTAATGGCGGCGTTCTAATTCAAGACCGTGATTTAGGTATGGTAACGCAAGGCGACTTAACGGTTGTTTCTAAGCGCCAGCCTTCTGAGCAAGAACTTAAAGACTTACTGTTCTGTTGGAAAGTGGCTAAATTTGTTAAATCAAACGCCATTGTTTATGCCCGCGACGGTATGACTATTGGTGTTGGCGCAGGCCAAATGAGCCGTGTTTACTCAGCTAAAATTGCCGGTATTAAAGCCGCTGATGAAAACCTTGAAGTTAAAGGCTCAGTCATGGCATCAGATGCATTTTTCCCATTCCGTGATGGCATTGATGCTGCAGCCGCAGCAGGTATTACCGCGGTTATTCAACCGGGTGGTTCAATGCGCGATGAAGAAGTAATTGCCGCAGCTGATGAAGCTGGTATGGCAATGGTGTTTACGGGTATGCGCCATTTCCGCCATTAATCGCTTAAAGAGCTAACTGCTTCAGTTAGCTCTTTTTGTTTGCATCAAATTCACGTATTCTGCTTATTCTATAACCATGACTAACAATTATAATGTGAAGGATTAGACGATGAAATTTGCACTAAAATCTCTACTGGTTGCCACACTGTCATTAAGCTCAACAATGGCATTGGCACACAACCATGGCCACGACTCAGCATTAACAAATGCAGTTAAAGCAAGCGAGCGCAGCAGTGAACGCGACCAATACCGCAATCCTGTAGAAACCCTCGAGTTTTTTGGCTTTAAACCAACAATGACTGTGGTAGAAATTGCGCCTGGCGGTGGTTGGTATAGTGAAATTTTAGCGCCAGCACTAAAAGAGCAAGGCACCTATTATGCCGCGCATTTTCCTGCTGATTCATCGGTAGGTTACTACCAACGTTCTCTTGCTGGTTTTAAAGCTAAAATCGCTGAAGATGCCCGCTTTAGTGACGTTAAACTTACTGAGTTTGCTCCTTCTACTCATTTAGATATTGCCCCTGCAAGTAGCGCCGATATGGTACTTACTTTTCGTAATGTCCATAATTGGTTCATGAGTAAAGACAAAGACGCAGCAAGCAATGCATTTAAGTCTTTTTATACAGCACTTAAGCCTGGCGGCACTTTAGGCGTAGTTGAACATCGCCTACCCGAAGAGCAAGCCGATGAAATGCAAAAGTCATCAGGTTATATGAAGCAGAGTGTGGTTATTGCACTTGCTGAACAAGCAGGTTTTGAACTTGAAGCAAAAAGCGATATTAATGCAAACCCTCTTGATACAGCCGATCACCCTAAAGGGGTATGGACCCTTCCACCGAGCCTTAGACTTGGCGAGCAAGATGCCGCTAAATATAAAGCCATAGGTGAAAGCGACCGTATGACGCTGAAATTTAAAAAACCGCTTTAAATAGGATATTCGCCATGAATGTATTAGTCATTGGCAGCGGCGGCCGCGAACACGCACTTGCGTTTAAGGCCGCTCAAAATACAAAAGTAAACACTGTTTATGTTGCTCCAGGTAATGCGGGCACAGCCCTTGAGCCAAAACTTGAGAACGTAGCAATTAACGTTGAAGATCTTGATGGGCTACTTAGCTTTGCACAACAAAATAATGTTGAGCTAACCATTGTTGGTCCAGAAGTGCCGCTAGTATTAGGTGTTGTTGATAAGTTTCGTGAACACGGCTTAGCTATTTTTGGCCCAACAGCAGGTGCAGCCCAGCTTGAAGGGTCTAAATCGTTCACTAAAGACTTTTTAGCACGTCATGCTATCCCAACCGCTGATTACCAAACGTTTGAACAAATCGACCCTGCGCTTGCCTATTTAAAAGAGAAAGGCGCACCGATTGTTATAAAAGCCGATGGTTTAGCGGCAGGTAAAGGCGTGATTGTAGCTATGGATGAACGCGATGCAGAAGAAGCCATTCGCGATATGCTTGCGGGTAATGCCTTTGGTGAAGCTGGCAGCCGCGTTGTCATCGAAGAGTTTTTAGAAGGTGAAGAAGCGTCGTTTATCGTAATGGTTGATGGTGAAAACGTACTGCCATTTGCAACTAGCCAAGATCATAAACGTGCTTACAATGGCGATGCTGGCCCAAATACTGGCGGTATGGGCGCTTATTCTCCGGCACCGGTAGTGACTGATGAAATTCATCAACGCATTATGAATGAAGTGATTTACCCTACGGTAGAAGGTATGGCTAGCGAAGGCCACCCGTACACTGGCTTTTTATATGCAGGCTTAATGATAGATGACACCGGCACACCAAAAGTAATTGAATATAACTGTCGTTTTGGCGACCCTGAAACACAACCTATGATGCTACGTTTGCAATCAGATTTAGTTGAGCTGATTGAAGCTGCTAACCGTGTAGAGCTTGATAAAACTACCATTGAGTTTGATTCACGCGCTGCTGTAGGTGTTGTTTTAGCTGCCAAAGGCTACCCAGATAGCTACCCGAAAGGCGATGCGATTAGTGGCCTGAAAGTAACTTACCCTGAAGGCAAAAAAGTTTTTCATGCAGGGACTAAGCAAGATGGCGATAACGTAGTAACTGCCGGTGGTAGAGTATTATGTGCAACGGCACTAGGTAATACCGTTACCGAAGCGCAACAACGTGCCTATAAACTGGTTGATGAAATCAGCTGGGACGGCATGGAATACCGTACAGATATAGCCTATCGTGCAATTGCTCGTGAACAATAATTATTGAGTTTTACTCATTAAACTTTATAAGCGCAGATTATCTGCGCTTTTTACTGCTACACTATAAAAAAACAATCAGGGCACAGGTTAATATTGGAATTTAAAACCTTGCGCTATCATGCGATAGCGGTCGTAATACTTATTTTTATCTTTTTTATTATCAGCACATTGGCAACAAACTTTGTGATGCCATCTCGCTATACCATAGATAAAATAACCCCTGTTTATCTTGATCATGCATATTACATAGACAAGAGTAAAACACAAAACTTCGCAGAAGTAATGAACAATAAAGCGCAGTTTACACAGCAAAAATTTAACGATATTCCTTGGAGTTTTCAACAGCAAAATTATTGGTTACGCCTTGATTTAGAAAACAAAAGCAGTCAACAAGAAGATGTGGTGGCGCATTTTGATAATCCGATGGTGGATCACCTTACTATATATAGGCTCAATAGTAATAACCAGCTACTCGACACTTATAAGCTTGGTGATAAAGAGCCGCGTCTTACTTTATTTAAGTACAGCGTGCCCCATATTCGCTTTAAACTAGATGGTCAGTCTAAACAACAATTAGTCATAAAAATAGATACCGTGGGGATCAGTAAAACCCCAATTCACTTATATCGCCATACCGTATTTGTTGACTTAGTTCGCTCACAAACAGGCATTTGGGGAATTTTTGCTGGCGTACTATTAATGGCCTCGCTATATAACCTATTACTTTATTTTGGTATTAAAGACCGCGTATATTTAGTTTACATTGGCTACATTATTAGCGCTATTGCATTAATGGGCACCGTGCTGGGGTTTGGCTTTTATTTATGGCCGCTTGAATGGCAGTTATTTATTCACGAAAAAGTCATTGTGGTCAACTACACCATTGCGTTTTTTACCCTCGCCTTTTGCACACTGTTTTTACGTTATCATAAAGACGGTTGCTGGCGGTATAAATTAAGCATCGGCTTATTAAGACTGATGCTAGTTCTAGGGACATTGAGTTTTTTCATTCCTGAAAATATAGCCGCACCGATATTTTTTGTGATTTTAGGAGCGCTCTATATTGTCTGCTTCATTTTAATTTACAACAAATTAAGAAGCGGTTTTCGTTGGGCTAAGTTTTACGTATTTTCGTGGGTGCCACTGATCATTGGCGCAGCTATCCAACCTCTAGAGCTCACAGGCGTTATTTCCTATAGTTTTTCAATACGCCATGCTTTTTTAATGGCCATTTTGTGTGAAATTGTCCTAATGGCAATGGCACTTGCTGATCGGATTCGTTATCAGCGTGAGCAAGCGCTATATCATGCAACACATACCCAGCAAACTAAGCTACTTAATAGCGCTAAACTAAAGTATGCCTTTATGGCACTCAAAGCCCAGCGACGCTCTACCACTTTATGCTTGGTGAAAATACGTCATTTTAACTCTCTAAATACCATTATTACGCCCTCGCAAGGGTATGAGCTAATTAAACATGTTGCTCACGAACTTGAATGCCAATTAAGCTTTGAACGAGAGTTTTTCCATCTCAACAGTGGTATTAATCAGCCCGCTAAAATTGCTGATTTAGGCAGTGGCGTATTTGCCTGTATTTCCACTAAAAACCAGAGTCAGCATACGCTCGAAGAATTACTCAAACAGATCTTAAATAAGTTACCAAAAACATATCAAATTAAAGGTCTAGACTTACAACTTAATTACAGTGTTGGCATTAGTGGTTACGGTAAACGTGATGATTTTGAGTTTTGGTTAAAACGAGGCTATTTAGCATTACACGACGCTAAACATAACCTAAGCAAAGTAAGCTCATCACTTGCGCATGATAACCTTACCATGGACGTTGCTCTTGCAGCCAAGCTACAGCAAGCGATAAGAGAGGATCAACTTGCCCTTTATTATCAACCACAAGTGAGCTTAGAGGAGTGCAGTATACACGGCGCGGAAGCCCTACTACGCTGGCCAGATGCTGACTTTAAAAATATTTCGATAGAAAAGCTAATTATACTCGCCGAACACACTGGTATTATTAATGAATTAACAATTTGGGTTATTGAACAAGCCTGTAAAGACATTGCAAAGCTGGCATCCGATGGCATAAGCAATCATAGTATTAGTATTAATTTAAGTGCAAAAAATCTAGCCATTACTAATTTGACCGAAAAAGTAGAGAATATTTTGATTAAGTATCAGGTTGCTCCTCACTTATTAAAGTTTGAACTGACTGAGTCTGCTTTTGTCGAAAATCAAGATGCATTAGTCACCCTAGTTGATGAGCTTGCTACTTTGGGCGTTAAAGTAGTACTAGACGACTTTGGCACTGGTTATTCATCGCTTAGCTACTTGGTTAACTATCACTTTAGCGAACTTAAAGTAGATAAGTCATTCGTGTTTGATTTAACTGATAACCGTGCGCATCAGGTTATTGTGCAAACAGCCATAGATATGGCACATAATCTGGGCCTAACTATCACGATTGAGGGCGTAGAGACTCAAGAGGTTCATCAGCTACTTACAACTATGAACGCCGACCGTACTCAAGGCTACCTGTATGCCAAAGCACTCTCTTATGATAATTATTTAGACTTCTTAAAAAGCCAATACAGCCTAAAAATGTTAAACTCCCCTTTTTAACATCTTTGGGGCCAAGAAAAGATGCAAGGTACACTGCGTAAATTAAAGTCGAGCTTAACAGAGCCGGTTCAATACCACCTACCTATAGGTGATAAACTGGTTGATTTAAATGCCTTAATTGGCAAACAGCTGACCCTTACTTTTAGTGGCACAATTTTGTGCTCTAACTGTGGTAAAAAAACCAAAAAAAGCTATTCTCAAGGGCACTGCTTTGTGTGTATGCGCAAACTTGCCAGTTGCGATATGTGTATCATGAAACCGGAAACCTGCCATTACGACCAAGGCACCTGTCGCGAGCCAGAGTGGGGCGAAGAAAATTGCATGATCCCGCATTATGTTTACCTAGCAAATACCTCAGGATTAAAAGTAGGTATTACTCGCCATACACAAATTCCTACCCGTTGGATTGACCAAGGGGCAACCCAAGCCTTACCTATTTTTAAAGTGCAGACTCGTTTGCAATCGGGCTTAGTTGAAGTAGCGCTGGCACAGTTTATTGCTGATAAAACCAATTGGCGTAATATGCTTAAAGGACAAAACGACACGCTTGATTTAAAAGCAGCAGCCGCCGAACTTATTCCACAAATAAGCGAAAAGCTTACAGAGCTGAGTGAGCTGTTTGGCGCAACCGCCATTGAACAACTTGATGAAGACGTAGTAAACCTTGATTTTCCAGTTAGTGAATACCCAACTAAAATTAGCTCATTTAACTTTGATAAAAACCCTGTTGTTAGCGGTATTTTACAAGGTATAAAAGGTCAGTACTTAATTTTTGATACCGGTGTGATTAATATTCGAAAATTCACCTCTTATGAAGTGAGCGTAGACTCAGAATAACCTTTTGCTGCTTGGTTATAAAATGCTATCCATTGCTGTCGTGTTAATGGATAGCAATAATGGTAACCCTGAATAATATTGCAGCCTATTGTTGCTAAGTGTGTCTCTTGCGAGGCATGCTCAACTCCCTCAGCAACCACATCTAACCCTAAACTTGTCGCCATGGCTATAATAGCCGCTACAATTTGGCTATTGCCGTATTCATCAGGAATTTTAGCAATAAAACTGGCATCAATTTTTAACGTGTTAAAGGGCAGTTTGGTTAAATAGCTTAATGCCGAATACCCCGTGCCAAAATCATCAAGCGCAATATGTACACCTAACGTTTTAAGCTGTTGTAACTGTTCTTTTGCCTGTGAAAAAGAACCTATAAAGCTACTTTCAGTCAGCTCTATTTCAAGTAAACTCCCAGGTAATTGATAGCGAGTAAGCATGGCCTTAATGTTATCAGCTAGCTTACCTTGGCTTAGGTGGCAAGCAGATACATTAATCGCTAAACGTCCGGGATTCATTCCTTGTGCTTGCCAAAGAGTTAACTCCTTACCGGCTTGGTTAATAACCCATAAATCGAGACGAACAACTAAACCTAACTCTTCAGCAAGCGGGATAAACTGCGCTGGCGAAATAGTGCCTAAATCAGGGTCTTGCCAACGCAGTAGTGCTTCAGCCCCCATAATCGCCCCTGTTTTTAAACACTGTTTAGGCTGAAAATAAAGCTCAAACTCATCATTTTCAAGCGCATGTTGAAAGCGGCTCATCATCGCTAAGCGCTCAAGGGAGCGGGCATTCATTGAGGGTTGAAACAACTGAAACGAATTACGCCCCACATCTTTTGAGCGATACATGGCAATATCAGCATGCTTTAATAATGTTTCACTGTCTAAGCCATCATCTGGATAAACCGCTGCACCTATAGAGGCAGTAACACCCACTTCAAATCCTTCCAATTTAAAGGGGGTATTTAAGTGATTTAAAATACCCTCTGCAAGTCTGATAACAGCTGCTACGCTTTCAACCTCACACAAAACAATAAACTCATCTCCCCCTAATCGTGCCAGTGTATCCCCCTCATTGAGGGTGTTAATAATGCGCTCAGAGACTAATTTTAATAAGGTATCACCGGCGTTATGGCCCAAGCTGTCATTTACCTCTTTAAAACGGTCAAGGTCAATAAACATTACTGCTAGCATTTGTTTATCTCTGTGAGCAGAGGCCAGTGCCATAGAGAGCCTATCGTTAAATAAGCGCCGATTAGGTAAACCGGTTAGTTCATCAAAATATGCTAGCTGCACTACTTTTTCTTCTGCACTCTTTCGCTCTGTTATGTCACTAAAAATAGCGGCATAAGTAACATCACTATGACTTGGCTCTTTTATTTCTATAATACTGAGCCACTCAATATAAATATCGCCAGATTTTTTACGGTTATGAATTTCCCCCTGCCATACGCCTGTTTTAGTCAGTGAATCCCACATTTTTATATAAAAGTTTTTATCATGACGTCCTGAACTCAACATATTAGGTCGCTTTCCTATCACCTCATATTCTTTGTAGCCGGTTAAATGAGTAAATGCAGGATTTACTTGCATAATCACCCCATTCGAGTCGGTGATCATGATACCATCTAGGGAGGAGTCGATAATTTTATTGGCTAAAAATAAATTACGCTGTGAGTGCTGCAGTGCAATATCACGCTGCTGAAGTACCTTTTCAAGCTCACAACAATAAGCGGTTTCAATTTCATTAATTAAGTTTTCAAGTGATAATACGCCGTTTATTTGATTATTTTCGCTTACCACTAAATGCCGAATATTACTTTCAGACATCAACCTGTAAGCATCAAAAAGGCTGTCTTGAGGGCTTATTTTATAAAGAGGACGGCTCGCTAAATCCCAACAAACAAGATGGTTATGCTGCTCGGTGATGAGTTTTAGTAAATCACGTTGGGTAATAATGCCATGGACATTTTCATCTTCATTAAAGACTAAAATCACTTTTTCAGCGTATTCGCGCATTAAGTTAACCGCGTCATTAATTGCTAATGAGCTGGGGACTACCCTAATATTTTTATTATATTGCTCGTTTATCGGTCTAAATTGCAGGTAATGCTCTAATCCTTGATTACTCACAATATCAGTAATACTAATCACCCCGCTTGGGTTATCATTCGCATCGGTTACCAGTAAGTGTCTTACGCCATGCTTATTAAACACCATGGCGGTATCGGTTAATAATTGCTGGCTGGGTACACTCAACACCGGGCTCGACATTACCTTTTCAATCATTATTTGTCTAAGTGTCAGATCAGAAAAGTTAAGCGTTAAGCAATCAGTTTCAGTCCACACCCCCACTATTTGCTGCTGATGTTTAACAAAAATAGCGCTAACATTGTGCACACGCATTAGTTTCACCGCTTCAATTAAAGGGGTATCCTTGGTACAGGCGATCACCTTATTGGTAAAAACATCGCATACTTTTTGATAGCGGCTAGTGTGGGGCATTGCTTTTACTTCCAAAATTAAACCAATGCACGATTATAAATTATTCAGTAAATGACAATTTGATTTAGGACAATATATGAGCATCAGCTACCCATTAATTATTATTTATAATAATGAGATTGAGCTATTAGAGCATGCAGATGAGTTACATGATTTTATTTATACTATGGACGTTAATGAGCAGAAAAACGTGGTTATTTTAGATAAGGTAAGTGGCTATCAAGGTTTAAATGGCGATGCGCATAATGCACTCAGTGCAATACAATTAGCGCAATTGGTAAAGGAATATTTAGCAAAAGAAGGACAATGTTGCCTCAGTAAAATAGAGCAGCTTACTCCTGATCAGGCATTTAGGTTACTCGCCGAAATCAACTAAGGCTTTAACGTGTGCAATCGCGCTGCGCCCGAGGGCAGACAGTGAGTATCCTCCCTCTAGGTAAGAGATAATACCTAAGCAACTATGTTGTTGGCTAAATTGCGCTAACTGCTCAGTAAGCCATATATAATCACTTTCGACAAACTTTAAACTGGCCATATCATCTTCAAGGTGCGCATCAAACCCTGCACTTATAAAAAGTAGCTCAGGCTCAAATTCTGTTAATTTTGGTAGCCACTGCTGCTCATAAAGCGCTTTTAAATCAGTACCATCACTAGCAATAGGCAAAGGTGAATTTACCAACGTGGCGTTATTTTTAATGGCGGTATTTGGATAAAATGGATATTGAAATAACGAGCACAGCAACACATTTTCATCATCCATAAAAATATCTTGCGTGCCATTGCCATGGTGTACATCAAAATCGATAATGGCAATGCGTTTCACCCCTTTGCTTTGTGCATATTTAACCGCAATCGCAAGGTTGTTAAACACACAAAAACCAGAAGAGCTATCTCGGTTAGCGTGATGCCCTGGCGGGCGCACTGAGCAAAATGCAGCATCCAATTTACCCTCTAAAACCTCATCAACAGCGAGTAACCCTGCACCTACTGCACGCTCAATTGCTTTCAATGAATCGGGGCATAACCAGGTATCGCCGTCCAAATCGCTAAGCCCTTCGGTTGGGATCATACTTTCTACATGCTTGATGTGTTGTTCACTATGCGCCAATAAATAGTGCTCACGCGAGGCCTTAGGTGCTTGTTTCTGCTCGATAGCGACATCCAGCCCACTTGCAAGTAGACGGTCGTTTATCGCATCCAAACGCTCAGGGCACTCTGGATGATCGTCAATCATTTTATGTTTACGGCAGTGGGGGTGAGAAATAATCGCAGTGCGCATAGCTAACTCCAAAAATAAGTTGCTTAACGAGTATAACAAAGCCACCTGAGGGTGGCTTTGCGACTTTGGTTGATACTAAACGACTATTTAACCAAGGTTCTGGTTATTTAGCTTTTAAGTCAAGATTTCTAAAATCAAAGCTAAAATCGGTCACCTGCGTTGAAACTGCGTTCATTTTCGCTGATTCTACACGGTTATCTGCACTCATAGAAAAACGAATAAAGGCATCTGCCTCTAATAGCTTTTCATCCCATTTAACAATAAAGGTATTACCTGTGTAATGCTCCAACTCACCTTTGAGGCGCTTTGTATGGGTAAAATCAATGCGTAATTTACCATCTAACTCTTCAATTATTACATCGCCATACCAATCATCATGCAAAGTACCGGTGTAATTAATGGTTGGCAATGCCGGCTGGATATCTGCAGGCACTGATGGAGCCGCGTTAGCATAGGCTTTTTCTTTACCTGCAAAGTGCTTTTTAGCTAAATCTTCAACCCAGTCTTTATCTTCAAGCTCTAGTACATCTTCAAGTACTTCATGAGTCACCGCCGATAATGCAGAAAACGCTTGTTGGTTGCTTAATATCACAATTCCCACATTTTTCTCTGGCAAAAGAGTAACCTGCGAGACCATACCTAAAATACCACCACCATGTGCCAGCTTCTTAACGCCGTGGTAATCTTCTATACTCCAGCCCAACCCATAACCTCTAAATTGTTGATGGTACGCTTCATAAGCACTTTTAGATGCCAGTGAGGTAATATGTGGGTGCCACATTTGTGCTTGCTGCTTTTCACTAAATAGCTGCTCGCCATTAGGCATTTTGCCACCAGCAAGTTGAGTACGTAGCCATTGGCTCATATCATTTACGCTTGATGCAATGGCTCCTGCCCCTCTAAAATCTTCAAGGTAATTAACAAAAAAAGGATGCAATTTGCCATCCATTGGGATGTGCCCAATTGCCCAGTTTTTGTTATTTTTAGCGATACGCGAAAAGCCAGCCCGTGAGTTGCTCATATTTAGCGGCTGTAAAATATTTTTTTCAATGTAGTCGTTCCAGCTCATCCCCGATATACGGGCAACAACTTCACCAGCGGTAACAAACATTAGATTGTTGTAAGCATATTGGCTACGAAAACTGCTCGCAGGTTTTAAATATTTCAGCCCCGATAAAATATCGGCTACCGATTTATCAGTACTTGGCCAAATCATTAAATCACCTTGACCAAGCCCTAAACCACTGCGATGGCTTAGCAAATCGCGAATTCGCATTTCACGGGTAACGTATGGGTCATGCAATCTAAATTCGGGTAGGTGATCAATTACGCGATCATCCCAGCTTAATTTGCCTTCATCTACCAGCTTAGCCAGTGCTGCACTGGTAAATGCCTTGGTATTTGAAGCAATGCCAAATAAAGTGTCTTTATTCACCTTGCTATTAGTATTGAGGTTGGCAACACCAAAGCCTTTAGCAAATACTACTTTGTCATTTTCAACAATAGCAACGGCCATTCCGGGTACATCAAAACGTGTCATTGAAGCGTTGATCACCTCTGAAATTTTATCGGTATCAACCGCTGCAGAGCTCGTGAACGCCCAGCCAACAAATAATGCGGCTGTGGCTAATTTTGTTAGTTTCATAGTGTTACCTTAGGTTATTATTTTTGTTTAATCTTGATGAACTGCAAATTCTATGTCGGCGCGCGCTTTATTCGTATCTTGCTTACTAGGATAAGCTAAAATACGTTGACTATAATGCTCTGGCACACCGGCCTCAAGCGCACCACGATATACATGCTGCACGTACCAATCATAAGGTAGCAGTGTGTCGTCATGTGTGTTTGCTATGTAGCAATGCACATTAATGTCATCATCATCTAAAAGGCTCACGGTTAAATCAACACAGTCGTAATTAGGGCCTTCAATTTTATCTAAGATCTCTTTTTCGGCCTCATTAAGCTGATACACCACCCCATATACCACGGCATCGGGTTCGTTGGTGGGCACAATAGTGCATTTACCTGAACCATCAGCAAAGGCCATATTAAAGGTTAACTTATAACCTTTTAAAAGCGCCGTACCCACACGTTTTGCATTAGGCAAACGTGCCAATAAACGATTAGATGACATATTGGAGCCAAACGAAAAATTATATAACGCCATACTATTCCTTAGGGTCTATCAAATAACAACTCGCACAGCCAGTGCGATTAAAATAATGCCAATGCCGCGATCGAACCAATAACCACTTTGTTGAAAAAAGTTTCGCACCCGTGCTTTTGATAACAATAGCGACAAAATAGAAAACCAAGCCCAGGTAGCAAGCGCCATATAAACACCATACCCCACTTGCACTATTACTGGTGTAGTAGGGCTAATCACCAAGGTAAACAAAGACATAAAAAATAGCGTAGCCTTAGGATTTAATGCATTGGTAAAAAAACCACGGCGAAACGCACGCCATGGTGACTCAGGTGCAAGGCTGGGTTTTGCAGTCTGTTCTGATGAGGTGTTTGAAGGTTTAGCAGCGCGTAGCGCCTGCACACCTAAATACGCTAAATAAGCACCCGCTATATATTTAAGTGCCATAAACAGCGAAGGCGATTGAGTTAACACCAACGCGACTCCCAACACACAATAAGCTATGTGTAATAAAATAGCTGCGCCTACACCTGCACTGGTCCACAGCGCATTATGCCTGCCGTACTGTACGCTTTGCTTAAGTACCACAGCAAAATCTGGTCCGGGACTGGCCACTGCAAAAAAGTGAGCAATGGCAATTAATAAAAACTCATCAATATAGATCATGGTTAACTGGCTTGCTCTGGCGAAAAAGCCAACAACAATGGGTTAGCCGATTGATTAACCAACGCTTTTATTTCTTTTTGCGCTTTTTTAAATTGGCCTCTTAAATGCGGCTTTAAATGTTTTTTAGAGTATTTATCTTGCTTAAAGTAACTTACTAAAGCATGCATAAATACAGTATGGGTTTCACTGAGCGTGGCTTCGCGATTGGCATATGGGTTGTAACATGAGCCACAACCCCCCTTAAACTGGTACACGGTATTGCTCATCATCACCCCAAAACCTAAAAAGCACGCTAAAGCATCCGTTGCTTGAGGTAAGAACTCTTTACCACCTGGAGGTAATACGCCTACATGATGAATTAAAATGGTAGCAAGAGTACCTGCAAAGCTAGCTACTAAATCTTGTGGCTGATTAATTTGGTTGGGGTTAAACGACACATTAATTGCATGGCTTGGTGGCACCATTAAATGGCAGTGCTCACCACGTAGATGCTCACTAAATTCAAAATGTGGAAACACCTGAGGTTGTAATTGTTGCGGTGCAACAAGTGTTATAGGCCACTCATCCATACCAGCATAGTGTTTAACACGCGCAAACACTTTACTGGCCATTTCTTCAATGCTTGAAACCGAATCAGGAAAAAACTCGACCGTTGGTAAAATAATTTGGCTATGCTTAGTAAAAAAATTCAGGTCAAAGTTTTCTGCAGCCCAAATAAAGGTATCAACTAGCCACTGTTGTTCTTGTTCTGCCAATAAGGGCTTTGATTTAAATAGGGTTAACATAAACTATTCTTGCCCCTGTGCCCATTGCCATGCTTGTGTATTGTATAAAGGCACCGTAGAAAGCGCGTGATGATGACTGCCCGTAGATTCTTTCGTTGAGTACGATAAATACAATAACGTATGAGTTTTAGCATCATAAATGCGACGAACTTTTAACGACTTAAACAAAATACTCTTAGATGATTTAAACACGACTTCACCGGATTTACTGCGGTCGATAGACTGTAATTGGTCTGGCGTTATTGGCCCGGTTTGACGACAGGCAATCGACATATCTGATGGGTCTGAAAAATCTAAATTCGCCTCAATATGGCTAATATGACAGGTTACACCGGTCACTAGCGGGTCTTGCTGTGAATTAACCACCACATCTTTAGTGGTAAATAGCCCAAGACTTACTGAGGCAACATCATCAGAACACCCTGCAAGCCCTGCTAAGCATACAATTAAACCACCCATTTTGAGATACTTCATAGCAAGTCCTTCGTTCATATTAAAAATTAAGTTACGCCTTATACTAAACGCTTTCACCGCGATAAAACAAATTTTATCCACCAACTCAATACTGTAATGGTTTAAAGGGTATTTCGCAGCAAGATACACAATAAAAAAGGCACGCCCGAGGGAGTGCCTTTGCAAACAAATACAGCTAAAGGTTATTAAAAGCTATATTGTGCACCTAGATAAACATAACGACCGGCACCGCCGCCGTAGCCACTATAAAAGTTACCACGACCACTTGGGTAAAATGCCCCTTTGTCGTCAAATACATTGTTAATACCGCCAAATACACGTAAGTCACTTTTATCAGTCAGTGCCAGAGTGTAAGACGCTGATAAACTATGCTTTAAAAATGAGCCATAATCTTGATACGCAAGTGGCTCTGGGTTTGCAATACAACCGGCATCGCCCGCAGCACAGCGCTCATCGTTTGCAGCAACATACTCAAGGTAGTCTTTCTCATCTTCTTGGCTTGCTTTAAATGCGCCTACGTAATTCGTACGCCAGCGGATACGTAAGTCATCCATTTTCCATACAATCGACATAGCGGCTTTATCTTTTGAACGGCCATAACCTGCATACTGAGAAGTCACACTAGAACCATCTAACCCTTCATAGGTTTGCGAGTTTTCAATAATATGATTGTAATCAAGCTTAAATGACAGGTTACCATAGCTGCCTATGTCATATTTGTAAGTTGCAACTACATCGTAACCGCGCGCTGTTAACTCATCTAAGTTATATTCACGCTGTAGTATTTTTACAATGTTACCTTCGTCGTTACGGGTAATATCGTTACAATATTCGTTATCACTACCCCACGCAGCCTCTGAGTCATAACATTCACGCATGATGTTTTCGTTACTTATTTCATCAATTGCATCAACAATGGCAATGTCGTAGTAATCAACCGCTAAGTTAAAGCCATCTAAAAACTCAGGTGAAACAGTAATACCAAAGGTATAGGTATCGGCTGTTTCTTCTTTTAAGTTTGGATTACCCGTATTTGGTGAATAGTTATTGTCTTCACTTTCAAATTCAAAGTTAGGATCATCAGCTAGCTTTTGTGCCAAGGTTGGCTCTAAACGACAGTTATCGTGTCCTGGGTTTGTTGATGTTGCTGTTAGACCATCACAAATATCATCAAATGAATCAAAATCGCCGCGAGGGGGTGATAATAATTCCGTGATAGTCGGCGCACGCTGTGCACGTGCATAATTGGCACGTAACATGTACCCATCAATTGGTTGCCATAAAAGGCCTAGCTTATAACTGGCGACAGTGCTGATATTATCAATGCTGTAATTTGCTAAACGCAGCGACGTTTCTGCCGACAAGCTTTTAGCAAATGGCGCATCTTTAAGTAGTGGCACTGCAAGTTCAGCAAATGCCTCATACACTTCTACTTCACCGTAAAAAGAAGGCACAACGTTAAACGTAATACCGCCCGCTTTCATATCATCACTGGTATCTAGGCTTTGTGAATCTTTACGGTACTCTGCACCAAATACTGCAGACACATTACCTGCTGGTAATTCGTATAGGTCACCAGTGATATAACCCATTACCGTATATTGCTGAATCTCAGTATCAATAATTGGGTTTGTACGGATCCAGTCAGCCATTTCAGGGGTAATAGACCCTTCACCAAATAGATTAAGCGGGACACATCCTTGCGCTCGCGCTTCGGCGTCTTTACATTGAATAGTGCCATCGGCTAGCTTTTCAGCTTGCAGTGCTTGATTAACACGTACCGTGTTTAACTCGTTACTACGAATTTGATGTTGCTTGAATTGCCCGTATCCAGCAGAGATATCCCAATCCCATGTATCATCAAACATCATGCCTTGCAGGCCTGCCCAAGTACGAATGGTCGTACGGTCGTTATCGGTGCTGATATTACCTACTTCACCAAAGCGGCGATCCCAGTAAATGCGGTCTTTGTATGGGTTGCTGTCAATAATTTCTTGTGGCACGTATGGGTTATCAATAGGAATGTAACCAGGGGCAATATCACCGATAGGATCGCCATTCACTGGGTCGTAGCGAGGTACGTAAGCCCCTTCGTATTCATCTTCAGGTGACTTATCGTTGAACGAGCCACTTTTGCTGTATTGAATTTGGAAGTAACTCATGATGTCGTCTGTTACATCATAATCTACTTTTATTGCGGTCGAAAAGTTATCACTAGGTACATCAAGCATAACGTACTGCTGTGAGTTGATACCGTATATCTCTTCATTGCCTTTCCAGTCATCACGCAGCGTTTGCCCGTCGTACCAAAACTGGGTATCGTTTCGGTTGCTTTCTAAAAATACACCGCCTAAGGTACCATCGCTTTTGCTTGCCCAATCAGCTTGTGTAATACCACTCATACACTGATAGCCATCGGCAGTGTACATTTGATTACACATCAACTCATCATCGTAACTATGCGCGGCTTCTATTTTGGCGCGATCACGGTCGTAAAAAGTCATGCCAAAATCACGATCCCAGTTTGAGCTGACAAATACATAACCACGATCATCAGCAAATGACGTCCCGTAGTTTAAATCAAGCGTAAACTCACGACCGCCACCATCTGTTGTTTCACCGCCACGGGCTTGAAATTCAAAGCCTTCTTTTTTTGACTGGGTAATAATATTCACTACACCGGCTACCGCATCGGCACCATAAGTGGCCGACGCACCACCACTAATAATTTCAACGCGCTCTACCATGCCACTAGGAATGGTATTTAAACTCACATAATTACCACCGTAACTATTTGATACTACACGACGACCATCAATCAATGTAAGCGTTCTGTTAGCGCCTAAGTCGCGAAGCTGCACCGTTGATAAACCGGTCCCCGAAATACTTGATTGGCTGGTTGTATTACCAATACTTTCGCTCAGTGCAGGCATGTTATCGATTAATACATCTGAAAGATTGCCTAAACCTGTATCCTGAATTGACGCTCTATCCATGGTTACCAGCGGGGTTGTTACCGAAAAACTATCACGCTTTAAACGCGAACCCGTTACGGTTATTTTTTCTGGTGCTTCTTGTACCACTTCTTCGCTTGCTTTAGCCGTTGATTGACGAGCAATAGCCTCGTCATTTGCTATTGCATGCCCAGATAAACTGGCTGTTATAGCCAATGCTAAAGCGCATTTTTTTGTTGATATATTACTCACAAACTTCCCTTATTATTTATTATTCCATTAGTACAAATCGTTTTTGATTAACTTTTTAGTTATTAAATTTGTTTTGTACCAATTGGTTTATTTTACTAATAACATGTTGTAAGTAATCGTGAATAAAAGCACAATGAGAGGTGTCTCGTTTATATCCCTATTTTATATCTATTTAATATCTATTTATTTATAATCATACACTTAAGGTTTTCGTGTTAGAATGATGTAAAATCGAATGTTAACCAACTATCGTTTTATTTTGCATTAAACACTGCCTAGTAACGTACTTAATCAAGAGGTTTAAATACACAAACTATGAATACTCAACAGACATTTTCAATTGGAAAATGCCAAATATCGGTGTTTGAAAATAAGCTGTTTTGTGCTGATAAAACCTGTGTATTACAACCTAAATTTATAGAACTACTTGTTTACTTGGTTGAGTGTTATCCAAACGCAGTAACGCGTGAGCAACTAATAGAGAATGTGTGGGGTGGTAATCAATATGTGGGCGAAAAAGCACTCACTAATGCCATATGGCACCTTCGTAAAAGCTTTAAAGAGCTTGACCCCGACAACACCTACATAGAAACACTGCGTAAAACAGGTTATCGCTTAGTGCAAAAACCAATAATGCCAAACGCGCAGAACAGTATTAATACATCCTCTACTCGCCCTAAATATATTTTCGCTGTAGTCATGGCTATCGTGGTCTTGTTATTCGCTGGAGTCTGGGGTTACAACGCTTTTAGCGATGAAAATAAGCCACTTGTGCTATCGCAACAAGCAGAGCGGTTATACGATCATGTTGAAACCATTACCACCAGCCCAGGACGAGAGCTGTTCCCCGCTATATCCAGCGACAGTCATTTTTTAGCATATTCTTGGCGCCGCCCTGGTCATAAAGCAAATTTATACTTACGTGATTTACATTTACCCGAGCAAGCAGCTATAGCTCTTACCGACACCCCATTCATTGAAGGTCGAGCGGTATTTAGCCCCGACTTAACCTTTGTTTATTATTATCGCCGCATATCGGGTCAAGGTTGCGAAGTTATTCAGCAAAATATTGCCTCGGGAAATACCACTATTTTAGGACAATGCGGTAGTAAAACAAGCACAGATATAGACATTAATGCCACAGGCACTAAGCTGGTTTATATAAGTGAAGATGAAAAAAATAATGATTTTACCCAGCTTAACCTTGTCGATTTAACCTCATCGCCATACTCAGTTACTCAAGTCCCTTGTACGTCAGCATGCCAATATACCGATGAGTCGGTTGTGTTTTCACCAGATGCGACACAGCTGGTGGTATCGCGTAATTTACCAACGGGTTTTGAAGAATTATTTTTAATCGATATAAAAACAGGCAATGCAAAGCAGTTAACTACTGGGTTTATTGATATGAGAGGCGTTGATTGGCACCCCTCTAAGGCGCAACTCGTTTTTTCTGGTGTAAAAAAAGGTAAACGCCAAGGGTACTTTTACAACCTTAAAACACAACAAATGATCAATGCCCGCATAGATGGCTTAAGCTACCCAGAATTTGCCAGTGATGGCAGTTTGTATTTTCATCAGTGGAATATAGACTCGGCTTTAATGCGTTTAGAGGTTAATAATGCGGTTGTAAGCTCTCCTTTCCCAGTATTATCGAGCCATTTTAGTACCCGCTTTCCTAATTACAATAAAACCAGAAACAAACTCGCGTTTGTCTCTAACGAATCGGGCTCAATGGAATTATGGACTGCAAAGCAAGACGGTACCTCACGAAAACAGCTTACTAATCTCAGTGCAAATATTTACAATCCAGTGTGGTCACCTGATGGTAATTACATTGCCTTTGTCGCTTCTCATCTTGGTGAGCATGCGCTATACCTTTATGACTTTAACACCCAATCAAGTCAGTCATTACCCACAGGCTTTAGTTACCATGGAAAACCGAGTTGGGCTGCAGATAGTAAAAGCCTATTGGTAGCGAATGATCAACACGTTTATCGCTTCGACTTAAAGGGTAATAAACTCGCAAAGGCCATAGATTCACCAACACTATACGCTTATGAAAACAAGCAAGGCGCTTTAATTTTTGCCAACCAAGCAACTAATCAACTATGGATAAAAGACCCAAATAGCCAAACGGAACAACCACTGGTTAGCGAAATTAATTTATCGAATCATAATTCGTGGTATTTTTTTGAAGGCGACACCTTAGCGCAATCGCGTATTTACTATTTTAATGTAAAACAAGGTGATTACCGTTTGAGTTATTACGACTTCTCAACCAACAGCCATCATGACGTAATACGCCTTCCCGAACGCGCATTTAGTCGCACCTCTGGCTTAACCTATATTACAAATACCAACTGGCTTGTGTACTCTTCGTATAAGTCACCACAAATTGACATAAAACGTATAAACCAAAAATATTTGCCGTAATAAACCTAAACTAAACCCGCTACAGGTCTTGTAATTGCTTAAATGAGTTTATTGCTAAAAATATGTTCAAGCCACATTTTTAAAAATTAAGCGTTATGGGGTTAGCGTGTACAAACCCGTTTGGTATAATTAAATAAACCAATCTAAAGAGGATACGTTAAATGCCACACATTATTATTGAACACTCAGAAGATCTGCCTTTACTACCTCAAGTTCTTGTGGAAAAAATCCATACAACAACGTTTGAAAGTGGCTTATTTGATTTAGAAACAATAAAGACTCGCGCTATTGCTTATCAGCATTATCAGTTAGGTGTGGGTAAAGAAGGGTTTATTCATATTGCGGTGCATATTATGGCTGGGCGTTCCATTGAGCAAAAGCAACTACTAAGTGAGCAATTACTAGCCTGCTTGCAAACGTATTGCAGAGTCTCTGACAGTTTAAGCGTAAATATTTACGAAATGGATCACGAGATTTACCGTAAAAACTAACCGCCATTACAGCATCATATTTATAGGCGAGAGCTCTATAACTATGATGGTTTCCTCGCTCAACTGATTTTTTAATTAAATCGTGTTTAAAGCGTAAACTTACCCAGTAAATCCCTTAAAATATTCGACTCTTTATTTAAACCGTTACAAAGCTGCTCTGACTTTTTCATATTCTCTTTGGTTTGCTCTGCCGAATCGGAAATCATCACAATATTTTGGCTAATTTCTGAGGTTGCTAGTGTTTGCTCTCGCGTTGCAGTAGCCACTGAGTTGTTTAACTCGCTTAGTAGTACAATTTCCTGTGAAATACCATTTAATGTATGGCCGGTTTCTTTTAAGCGCTCGGCATTTTCTAGGGTGTTTTTGCTGCCCAATTCAATCGCTGTTACCGTGCTTGACGCTTTAGCATTTAACGAATCAATCATCTCATTAATTTGCTCCGTAGACTCCGCGGTACGTTGCGCAAGCGTTCTTACTTCGTCAGCAACTACAGCAAAGCCACGGCCCTGCTCACCCGCTCTAGCAGCCTCAATAGCCGCATTTAACGCCAATAAGTTAGTTTGCTCGGAAATCCCTTTAATTACATCTAATACATGAGAAATTGATTTAATCTCTGTCGAAAGCTCTAACACCGAGGCCACAGAATTGGCCATTGACGCTTCCAGTTGTTCCATTTGTTTAATCGTGCTTTGCACAAACTCAACCCCTTTGTGCGTCGTTTCTTCGGTTTTAGTAGCAATATCTGCTGCATTACTGGCACTACCAGAAATATCCTGAACCGTAACCTCCATCTCATTAACGGCTGCCGCCACCGTTTGCGTACTCGATGATTGCACTTCAGCTAAATTTGCCGCACCTTGCACTTGCTCAAGCACATCTTGGGAAATACCTTTAACATGAATTGCCGTCTCAGAAACCTGTTTGAACATATAATGTAACTGCTCTAAAAACAGATTAAACTTAACCGCTAAGTCTGAAATTTCATTATTATCATCAGTAGGGAGTCGTGCTGTTAAATCGCCATCTTTTTCTGTTAACGCATTCACTGCTGCAGTAATGTTTTCAATGGGTCTAAATATTTGCCCTACTAACACGCGTGCTAACGCTAAACCTACAAGCGCAATAATTACACCAAAAATGATATTAGTATTAATAGCACTATTAATTGGGCCATATAATTGCTCTTGGGGGATTTCAGCAACTAGATGCCAACCTAATGAGTTTACAGGCGTACTTGATACAACATAGTCATCACCATCAATTACTTTACTTTGAATTGCCCCATTTTTAATCGGCGCCAAGTCAACAGATTGCCCTATTTTAGTTTTATTACCATGCAACATAATCTCGCCACTACCAGAGACCAAATAAACAATGCCGCCCTCACCTATCCTATATTCACTTATGAGATCCACCATAGAATCGAGCGAACGGCCTATTCCGGCAATTCCTTGTCTTTGCCCATCAAGCTCAATGGCATAATTAATAAATACCATCACCTCAGAGCTACCTTTATCTATGTCGAGTGCTACTTCAAATGGTCTATCCGATGCTAAAAAAGCATCAAACCAAGTATCACTACTGTCTATTTGCCTAGAAATACCTTCATCGGTGTAATAATTGCGGGAGTTTTTAGAAATAATGTATGCGTTACTGGCTTGGTTTTTATTTTTTATATGTTTGAGGTAATCAATGAATTTACCTCGGCTTTGCGCATCTTCATTATTATTCATCCATTGCTGCACAAATAAGTTTTGCGCTATTTCTTTGCCAACAATAATAGGAGTCGATAACTCTAATTCGATTTGGCTTTTCACTTCACTAAGCGCTGTTGGTAAATCTACTTTGGCTAGTTTGTCTTCTGTATTTGAGCGAATACTATTTGAAAATATTAGAGTAGATATTGCTAAAGGAGCAACAACAGCCAGAATAAGGCTGAGGTATACTTTTCGTTTTAATAACATAGAGCACCTAAGGGGTAACTAAGCAGTATTTTATATACCGCACACAATTAACAGTAGCGACATTAAAGGGCATAAAGTAAAGATTTTTATAATAAAACCCCATAACACTTTAATAGTAGATTCAACTGTGTTTATTGCAATGTATTCAATAGAATTAATAAAAAAATCAGTGTACTGGTGAAAATACGATAGAAATAACAAAAGCGAATTTTATAAACTAGGAAAATGAGTTTTTATTTACTTGGAAAGCTTTGAAAAGTGGTGGCCCCTCCCAGACTCGAACTGGGGACCTAACGATTATGAGTTGCAAAACAAGGACTTACTACGAGTTACTTTTTGATAAAACTATTTACTAATTTTCATAGCTATATCATAGGGTTATTGAATAAACCCTACCTCTGATGCATAAATCATTATGTATTTCAGAACGTTAAATTTTACGTTCAAAGTAGCACAGAGGTAGCACCATATGTCAGACACAAAATTTCGCTTCACAGAATTGTCGCTTGAAAAGATAGAATCAAACGGTAAACGCACTCGTTATTATGACAATCTATTGTCAGGACTCATTTTAGATGTGAGCGTAGCTGGTAAAAAATCATTTAGAGTTTATAAAAAGATACCAGGGCGAGACACCCCGGTTAATGTCACCCTTGGTTACTTTCCATCAATTACACTTGATGATGCAAGGCGAATGGCTAAAAAAGTAATGGCAGATATCGCAGAGGGTATAAACCCTAACGACCTTAAGCGCCAATTTAGAGCCGCTTCTATTACCCTGAAAGAAGCCTTTGATTCATACATCGAATCTAGAGATCTAAAGCCTATAACCGAAAGGGGGTATCAACAAAAAATAGATTGCTACCTATCAGATTGGCATAACAAACGCCTAGCCGATATAAATCAAACAATGATTTTAAAGCGCCAACGAGAAATAACCTCTAGAAGCCCTGCTCAGGCAAATTATACCATGCGCCTAATGCGTGCTTTATTTAACTTTGCTAAAGCTGAATACAAGTCTTCAGAAGGTCGCTCATTATTTCCAGAAAACCCTGTAGATACACTTTCTGAAAAACGAAGCTGGAATAATGTAAAGCGTAAAACAACAAGACTGCGTCGTTCACAACTAAAACCATTCATAGACGCATTATATGAAGTAAGAAATGAAGCTGCTAAATACCGTCAAAATAGTCGTGTCGGTTTTTGTGATTATCTGGAGTTTTTAACCTTTTCAGGCCTGAGAAGGTCTGAGCTACTGCAACTCCCATGGTCACAAGTACACCTTGAAGATAGGATATTCATTTTAGAGGATACAAAAAATGGCTTGGACGTTGAGTTTCCTATTACAGATCGATTAGCTGAGATATTTAATCGACGAAAAGAATACAAAGTATCTGACTATGTGTTTGGCACAAACTGTAAAAAGGGGTACCTAACTGATCCTAAAAAAACGTTGAAACATGTATGCCAAATTGCAGGAGTAAAAATCACTTCGCATGATTTACGCAGAACATTTACATCTATGGCTGAGAGTAGCGGTGTATCAGGGTACCTCCTAAAACGCCTTCTAAACCATATTACAGATAAAAGTGATGTAACTGCTGGCTATTTAATTTTAACCGCTGAGGAGCTTAAAGAGCCAGCAGAAAAAGTAACAGAAACAATAGCCAAATATGCAGGTTTGATTGAAGAAAAACCTGATGATCAAATGAGTGAAATGAAAAGTCTCTTAGCAGGCTTAACTAAGGAACAGAAAGTTGAGTTGATGAGCACTTTGTTAAGTTGATATTTATAAATTTCTTCTAAATCAAAAAAGTCCCTATACGGGACTTTTTATTAATTATCGTTGACCTACAGGTGCTTTGTTTACTACCTGTACTTGAGAGGAAATTGCTCGCTCAATAACTTGATTATAAACTCGCTTTTTCTCACTTGAACTTGAGTCAAGTACAAAGTCTGAAAGCTTAGAATTTTGAGCTTGCTTTGGCTTTATTAAATTTGAAAACATAGGTACTCCTAAAGCTCGTTTTTTGAGCTGAATGGCGATTCTATCAGGCTCTGTAGATCTTCTCTAGTGAATTTTTCATCTAAATGATGCTCAATAGCCTGAACGTTATCATGATAAAAACGTGTTCGACCCTTATTATTCTTAACCAATAAATCTACTTTAATTTGACTTCCAAACTTTAATTTAAGTTCCTTGATAACATTTTGTGATGCAAAAAATTGATCTATAAAAGTATTTGGTAAAATCCTACGCCCTTCTAACTTCTCTCTGGCTTCAACAAATTCCCATGCATACTCTGGCTTTTGGTACACAAACAAAATAAGCACTTTTCGACCTTTACGAATAGAACGCTCAATATTTTTTTCTGCAACATCATAACTTGCCAAGGTACCATCTAACAAAAATGACTGCTTGTTTTTAAAAGCATGATCAAGTGTTCTCTCAACTATAAAAGATACAGCACGATGAAATAAATAAGAATTATCACCTGTATAACCTGGTATTAGTTCTCTTAACTCATCTGGATCAAGCCTGAGTACATTATCAGCACCAATTTCTTCTAAAAAAGCTTTTGAAGCTTCCGTTTTTCCTGCGCCAGGCGAACCTGCCATAAAAACAGAAACCGGCCTGTTATCGGGAGGAAACCGATCTTTATCTGTTAACTCGCGAGCTATACGAGTCCTATTATTTTTAGCATAGGCAATTGCCTGTCGCTCTAATTCTTCTGGTGTCATATGAAGCCTTATGATTCTCTATTCATTATGTCACTTAAGTGCCTATTAGCAAGTGATTCAAATTCTGAATATACCCTATGAGTTTGGGCAGCCTCTTCTCGTTTTTCAATTGGTGCATTAGCTCTTTGCCTTTTGTCGAAGAAGTCATCAGGGAGAGCGATTCGGGCAAGGTCTTCAATTCGCTTCTTTGGCTTAAAATTATGCTTTGTGCTTGCAGAAGAGAGTGCAAACTTCAAAGTTCTATTTTTATCAATGATAAGATAAAGAGTCATCCCCACAGCCTTGTATAACTGAAGGTCTTTGATGTAAGGCAGGTTCTTCATGTACTTTTCGTACTTATAAGTTTTGTTATTCACAGTTAAGTGTCCTTAATAATAAGATTTTTGGATATTGAGAATTTAAGGTATTAAGTAGGGAGCTAGAGGCCTTGATAATAAAGGGCTGCATTGGTGGTACTGTCCTTCAGTGACAAACTTTTGCACGCCAGTGACAAACATTTGGTTCTCAGTGACATAAAACTGTTCGCCAGTGACAAACTTTTGTCCGCCAATGACATTACTAGAAACTACTTATACATAATTTTTAAGCAGCCATACGCTAGCCATCTCTCCCGCGAAGTAGGTAGTTGTTAGGCGGAATGACGATACCTTTATCCTTTTTATCTAAACGGATGCCAGAGTGAGGATGGCATTCAAGAATGAAGTCTAAAGCGCACAAAAATCGCCGTTTGAACCTACTCAGAGCAAGCCTGTCTAGGTAGGGAAAAACATCTTTGTGGAGGGTTCCCCAAGGGACAAAAACAATTTTTTCACGTCCATAACCTCGTCGTATGAGATACAAGTAGAGATCATGGGCGAGGACTATGTCTTTAGCTCGAGCAAGTTGAAGGAACCTTAAATCAATGGGAATAATGCTTTTATCATCAGCTATCAGCGCCTTAAAGCTGTTCGAGGGGGTATAGAGAACCTGTTTATATTTAGCATTGAAATAGCCAATACCATACTCATCGTTGATCAAATTATCCGCCTCAGCGAAAAATCCCCTTCTTCGCATTTTATCTTTTGATTTATTAGTCGGGACAACTGTAAATGTCGTATCAAATACTCTTTCGAGAGAGAGTAAAAAATTAGCGTATGTGCCACCTGATATGCTGTCTTGTCCTGTTATTTGCTGAAATAGCTCACTTACAGATTTGGCTATGACGTATGAGGGAAGCTCTGGCCTTCTACTGACTTGTGTTGTTAGGTGAGCAATGATCAACCTTGCATAGTGACCATGAGGCAAAATTTGAGGACTGCTCAACATTACAGTTTTGTATTTGCCAAAGCCTTTGACAGTCGATTGCTCAAGCTTTTTAAGGGGCAAAATACATGGATCAATCAAAAAGGCTGGGTATGAACCAAAAGTTCGCTCTTCGATAGGACAGTTGGTGATTATTTCTTTGCTGTTTAGTGTGAAGGCCATTAGTAATATACCTCCCCACTACGAATTAAAGGCTGCGTTTCAATCCAGTGGTGGAACTCTGATATAGGAAAGAGTGTTTTACCACCTTGCTTGATATAAGGAGGCAGTGAGTGACGCGCTTTTGCTTGCCTGTTCTCACTTAGCTTATTGTATAAGGTTTGCTTAGAGCAGCATAAAGCTTCTGCAACTTCATCTGCTGTATAAAATTGAGGTTTGATTTTCGGCATAAAGCACTCCGATTAATTACCATTTAGTTTGAGTGCTTACTATTATTCACATAAATCTTTTTTATTCTCAGAAAAACCCCCCTGACTTTTTATGGGTTTTTTATAAGTATAAAAAACATCAAAGCATTTAACATAACCAAAAAAGAGAAAGTAAAAGCAAAACAGCATATCTGCTATGGCAGTTCTTAATTAACCTTTGAGATAATTTGTGTTTTACTGGAAAGGTGGATAAAAAAACAACAAATAAGGATTGTAAAATGCAAATTGATTTACACCACGGTATGACATGGGTTATAGCAAGAGCTGCTGGATTTTCGGTAGAAGAAGCTACTATTATTGCTCACGCATCTCAATATGTGGATGATGCAACAAACTATGGTCATATAGAGTTCAGTAACGGCGCTGCGTATGAACGTATAGCTACAGCTCATAAAATGTTGGATTATAAAAACCTAGACAGCTTGAAGAATATGAAAGTCTGGGTACCATTCCATTTTCTTCCTGGTAACGGTGGCCTACCTGCTGGTCAAAACCCATCTGGAACATTCATTAAAAAGCTGGTGTGTAAACCTGGTTCTTATATTTCTAAAGATATGATTGATGAATGTATTGCAGAAAAAAATCGACCTTATGGTTTACATCGATTAGGAATTACCTCTCATGTTTTTATTGATACTTGGGGGCATCAAGGCTTTGCAGGAGTCAATCATGATGTTAATAAAGTTGAAAATATTTTAGATCGAAATGGGCACCCAGAGCTTGAGCTTACGGAACGAATTTCAGGTTTCTTTTCTGATATTTTTCAAGATGATATACCTAGCCTAGGCCATGGCCAAGCACTTTCTAATCCAGATCTTCCCCATCAAGAGTGGAGCTATACCAATGGGTTAGGGGAAGAGGTAGTGAGAAATAATACTGTAGACTTCTTAATAGCTGCAAATGAGTTATGTAAAGCCTATCAAAGATACTTAGATATTGAAGAACATGGACTACCTGAGGAGTTAAAACTTGAGATATCTAAGTGTTTTATAGAGTTTGATATGAACGAAGGCGAAACTCGCCACAAGCTTTGGCTAGAAGCAATTGAAAACGATAGATTCAACTTAGGTGCATATACCCTTGATTATATAGCTAAAGGAGAAGGTTCATGGAAACATCAAGCTTTAGGGACCACTCTAGCTAATGGTGATGAAGACAAATATGAATTCACTGCCGACTTCATGACATCAAACTGGAAGTATTTTCATGATGCAGCAAAAAAGCATAAATTAACAATTATCGATGATATTTTACCTCAATACGGGATTTGTGTAGGTTAATCTAGAAGCTTTGGGTAGCTTAGGGGCAAAACCTACTACCCTTAATTAACTAATTATATAAAAGATAAATGCTACTAAAGGGATGAATGGCCTCACTTCAACTTTTTGAGTAAATCTAAAAGTAGTATTAAATTACTCCTTAAAATTAGGCATGCCTAATTTTGAACACTACCTTATTCTTTAAGTGATTAGTAATAGGTGTCGTAAAGTTCACCACGTGATTGTGCATCTTCAGCTTCTTCACGCGACATAAATTCACCATCAGCGATAATATTGCCCATACCATCATTCAATTTATCTACTTGCTCGTTTTCTTTCGACGACTGCTCATCACTTGTAAATATACTTACCAGCAAGTAGATAGCCCCGACTAATACACACACAAATGTTTCAAGCATATTCATTCCTCTCCAAATTCAAATTACCCACGAAAGCAAAAACTAAGAATAATAAATAATGAAAACTAATGACGAGTCACCATTTCCAAAGCGCTTAAAAGAGGCAAGAAAAACCAAAGGACTATCACAAAAACAGTTAGGAATTTTAGCTGGAATGGATGAGTTTTCTGCATCAGCAAGAATGAACCAATACGAAAAAGGAGTACATGCCCCAGACTTTAAAACAGTAAAAGCACTTGCTGATATTTTAGAGGTGCCTACTGCGTATCTATATTGTATCGAAGATAAATTAGCATTGGTTATTTTAGAGTCTAGCTCTTAAGGCAGCCGACTCTAATAATTGAAATATAATTATTTATCAGACTTGGTTAGGATAGCTAATGGCGCACTACAATGATGCTTAAGTTGCTTATCAGCACCCTTATCTAAATCATATCTTGGTGAACAAGCCAAATGTTTCCCCTTTTCATCAAAAATAACACTTTCTGTATTAGTGACAAAAATAAACTCTTTCTTACCCGTGTAAACGATTCTACCTTGTAAGTAATTACCATAAGCATCAATATAAACTGTACACCCCGAGACCTTACTATATTCTTCTTTTTTTACTTCTTTAAAAGACCCACAAACACCATCCCCTATTAACTTAGCGCCATAAGACTGACCAGCCGAAAAGAATATTGATAAAATACCCCAAACAACCCACAGCAAGGTGGATATAGATATCATATAAATGATCAACCCTATAAATGCGAAAAAAGGATATGCGAACAATTTTTTTAAGCCACCAGGAATTTTTTTAAGCCAATTGAACACCCTACTTGGCTTATTTTTATTCTTTTTTGATAGTTTGTGCTCAAAAAATAAATACCAATAGAGAGCAACAATAAGACAAAGTACAGAAATACTTTCCCAACCCATTTTGAAAAACTTCGCTACCTCGTCCATCCAGTTCTCGTGCATAGTACGGATAGCAAACATAGTCATATGTGTAGTTTCTTGATTACTTAATTCAACATTGGAATTGCCTAATCCTATAACCTCTATAACTCCCTTCAAAAAGCTATAACCTGCATAATGATTAATAGCAGCAATTGCACCGCCTAAAATAGCTAAGATTGACAGTTTGGTCGCAATTCTCTCTATTGTTTCGCTTTTTCTTTTAGTCTCTTCAGTCATTCAATATTCCTTGTAATTGAAACTAATAATTATCATGCTTAAAAGTGTGAATGAAGTAATAAATCACTTTTAAGTTAATTAATTAAACCATTTCAAAATGAGGCATCATGAGCAATTGCCTCCTCTTTTCTGGGCTTCGCCCATATCCCGCTATGTAGAAGCCTAAAATAGGCTTGCACATAGCGGGATATGGGCTCTGGAGCATCTTATACGCAATTTTTTATTTGCAGATTGAAATTTAAATTAAAGCTGCTAATCTAAATATTAATCAAGCCCTTCGGGCAAGAAAAAAACAGGCGCTTTTCTGCTGCCTTCAACACGTTGTTACATTCTCTGTAACCCCCACTTTAGAAGCTTTTAGCTTCATCATAAAACCAAGTCTTTTGATTTTTAGGCGCGATCAGTCCGAGCCTTACGCATGCGTAAAACAGGGGCGAATAGGCGTTAGCCGCTGAGCTTAATCAGCCAGTTTTTCTTACAACCACACCGGAGAATAACTATGACCTTTAATGCTAAAGCAGAAGCACTGCGCCTAAAAAATGAGAAAAAATTGATCAGTAAAAAACGATTTAAGCCATCCAAGCTCGATAAACATAAACTACGACTTCTGGCTCTTTACGAAGAAGATACGAATATAGCTAACCTACAAAGATGGCTCTTGCGTAAAGGAGTGAGAGCACATTGGACAACTGTAAAACGTTGGGTACAAAAGAATGGCTAAGTTCGCAAAACCAGAAACGCAAGCGGAGAAGCTAGCTAAAAACTTATATAAGCACAAAATTATTAAATCTCTAGGAACTGCTCGAAGCTATAAAACTGCGCTGATAAAAATAGCTCGGTGGTCAAAGGATATTGGCATTAATGGTGTGCAAGGCATGAGTATTCAAGATGCTTATAAATATCTTGATTACCGCAATGAGTTTGCAGGCCAAAAAACGCTGGATATGGAACGGCAAGCAATTCAAGCTATGTTTAAACTCAATGGTAAACTAGCCCCTAAAGAAACACTGACTGTAATAAAGTCTGAAAAGGAGATAATCGAAAAGTCTCGCGCCTATACTTCAGCCCAAGCTCATGCAATCAGTGAACATCAAACTAGAAAATATAATTTATCTACACAAATAGCCTACGCAGCAGGATTAAGAGCCCATGAGCTATTAACTATAGCCAGAGTATCAGAGCGAAAAGCTGATAGCCGTCCAGCGTTAAACAGTAAATGGCTTGGTCGAGAAGGTAGTATTTATACAGTGAAAGGCAAAGGCGGCCTAATTCGTGATGTACTAATACCGAATGCATTAGCTACACAGTTAGAACAAAGGCGCTTAGCGCAGCCTGTAACAGTTCGTGATAGGGAAATTAACTATTTGCAACGCTACGATCTTGGCGGTGGCCATAAATGGTCGTGCTCATTCTCTAAAGCATCTAGTCGCACACTCTTTTTTTCTAATGGCGGTCATGGACTTAGACACAGCTATGCACAAGAGAGAATGAATGAATTAAAAAACTTAGGCTTAAGTAGGGCAACAGCTCTCGAAACTGTGTCGCAAGAGCTAGGACATTTCAGGGCTGAAATTACTGAGGTGTATTTGAGATAGGCAATTACACAAAATTAGCTACAACCTCTAATTAACTGATAGACCTCAAAGCATAATTAGTATCAGCCTTGCTTTAGCAATTTCGTAAGCTATTGCTAACTATTCAAATAAAGGTCACTCCAATCCACCTACCTTTATCTAGAACCATATTAGTTTAAGTGCATTAAGCTATCGTTAAAAGAAGCCTGCTTAAATAAACTTGTGAATGATTCCGATTCCTGAGTCATTGGAACGAAGCAATTCATAATTGCTATCAATGCCCTTTCCCTTACTTCTTTCTCAAGTACGAGAAGCTCTTGAATTATCGGAGTTATTAACTCTTGAAATGTGTTTAATTGCCCATTAACTTTTATTGCTAATGCTTCATATTCTAGCCAGTATTCAAAGTGTTGCTCACTTCTATATATCACTGACTTGCTATCAGCTGCAGTATGAAAGCATTTATATATGAACCAAACAGAAATCAAACCCATTTCAGTTTTAATAGGGTGCCTAATTAAAAACCCCTTAAAAAGGCTATATAACACATCAACATTAATACTTCTTCTCAATTCAACTTGATTCAGCATCTTGAAAAGCAAATCTCGACAGCTCTTTCTATTCCTATTGACCTCAAATAGTTTATCGAAGATAGATTTAAATTTTGTTTGAGTATAGTCAGTTACATTATCAGCATCTAAATAGTGAATAAAGAGATCTATAAGTAGGTCCATTCGCATGTTTGGTTCATATAAGCCCATATCACAAGCCTTTGCTACTAAATCGTATTTATCACTATTATTAATGAGCTTTGCTGCGAAAATATGTTCGATAACATTAAAGGTGTTAGCAAACTTTGCAATTTCACAATTTAATTTAATATAGTGTGATAGATACAAATCGTCAGTGATAAGCAGTGAACGGTTAGATAACATCACTTCCGTATAGAGAGCTATTGAATCTGTTTCTTTAACACTAGCTTCTAGCAAAATTAATTTATCTAGATGCTTCTGAATCGCTAGCTGAATTCGCTTTGCTAGTAAGTTGTTTATTTCTCCATAGGCATAAGCAGTTTGATTAATATTATTAAATACTGTTCTTAATAAGCTGAATCCTGAAATATTCTCGAGAAATAGATCAAGTATCTCTAGCTCTGCAAGTATTAATAAAGAAGTCTCTTCTAAAATAAAAATTATTTCGTTAGAGTTAAATGCTTCAGTAAAGCTCTCGGCCTTAGCTTGTGGCGCTTGCTTGATCCTAAACTCAATAAATTCATCAGGGTAATTGAGTGAGTAACTCCAAGAGGTAAAGATATTACCTGTATTACTTAAGAAGTCATGCCGCATACTAAAAGGTACCGGCAATGAATCATTTCTTATCGCCCGCTTATTTTTTTCCCACTGCTCCACTTGCTCGTCAGTTATCCCTACAATTTCATTAATTGATTTTATAATTGAACTTGGCCCATCGTCAGGATTAATTAAGCCTTTCTTAAGAACCCTAGAATTGGGAAAGCGTTCTGTATATTTCGTAAGACGCTTTTGAAAATCTTTAACTCTATCATTAACCCCTCCATCACTCGGCATTCTTAGAAACAAAGATAGAAACTGACCTTCTTCTTCACAGTCATTTTGATCAACTAACTCTCCATATTTGTCTATTGCTCGTTCTAATTGAGTTAAGTAATTTTCATTGCCAGAATAAATGTTGATAAGAAGCTTGAGAAAATAAATCTTCTCACCTCTTTTTATACTGTTGCTATAAAGCTCACGTAGAACTTCAACGACATCCTCAAGTAAACCTAAAGACAGACATAAATTTATATAGGAGATTTGAGTAGCTCGTGAGACTCCAGGCTCTTCTAAAGTATCTTTCAATGTCTTATAGGCCTCTCCCACGTGACCTTGATGGTTCAATGATGCAGAAAGAATGAGCTTGCACTGCGCAACACTTATGCCTTTTTGAATATTTTCCCTCGCAATTTCTTCAGCCTTTTTCCATTGTTGCGTTGTCAAAAAAGCCTGAGCTAAATGCAGATAATCATTTTTTCTTAGCTCTCTTTGCTTCATCAAATTTTCACCTAACTCTATGACCTTTTCTGCTGATCTTTTGATGTAGGGATCTAGTTGCCCAAATAACTGTTCAGCAATAGATGTTGGCTTTCCTAATTCAAAATAAGTTTTATATAGCTCTTCAGAGTATTCAGTTTTACGATCTGGGTAAGTATTACAGGATGTTATAAATTTGTGTATTGCAAGATAAGAGTCACCACCTTCAGCTTCTTTCACAATATTTTTATATTTTTCAGCAAATTCTGGCTCAAATAACTCGTTAGCTATTTCCATAGCGACACAAAAAAGCAATGCGGGATTCGGAGTTGTATTTTCCAAAAGCTTTTTTTCTGACTCTTTAACAATTTTTAAAGCTTCTGGCTTTTTCCCTAAGTTGTAATAGGAGAGCATTAACATTCCGCAATCCTCGGAATTTAGCTGTTCTAGCCTTTGTAGTAATTTTATTGCGGAGTTGTAGTCTTCAGTATTGAAAAGGATCTTGGTATACGGACGGATAATTTCTTGGTTCTCAGGACGAGAAGAAAGGATAGATTCAATATCGTCTTTTAAGAGTGGAAGGGCATCAAAATACCCATAAATTAATACGCTTATATCTAGCAGTACTATAATGTCAGATGGATATCCTAAAATTTTTGCTAAGCTCCAGGCTTTTTTGGTGAAGTCAAATGACTGCTCCATCAACGCAAGGTCATAAGATCGTTTACCTTGCATAGGTAGTACTTCCCCTGCCACCTCGTTACCTGTAGCCTTATAGAAGTAATACCTAGCCGCAAGGCTGTTAAATATATATGCTTCTCTATCACTGAATGAGCTAGGGTCAGAATGTTCACTAATCAAAATTTCTAACTTATCACCCATTCCCGAGATAGTTGAAACAACCATTTGACCAATAATTCTTTCTGGGTGGTTGTCTTCAAGTATTTTAATTGCTTCTTCAGGCCTATCTAAGATTGATAAACATTTAGCTTTAACTAAACACTTTTGGTAGCTGGTTTCATCTAATTCTTCAATTAGTTTCTCAAGTTCAGCTTGAGGCGGAAGCGGATCCTTGCGAAACTTGCAATCAAGATAACCTAAGTGGTAGCGCTCTTTTTTATCTTTATTAAATGCCAAAAGGTATTCGCTTTCAGCCTCATTTAAAAGGCCATTTAATGATAGGATGTTGGCCTTTTGATAGTGATACTCAGCATACTCATTTTGGGTAAACTGCTCTTCTTTATTAAAGAGGTTTGTAAGAACTTTATTGGCAGTCTCTAGGTTGTTTGATTGGACGTACTCTGAACAACGTTTTAGCTCACAGGCTATTGTACCTTCAGGGTTTGTTAGCCAAGGAGCATCGCTTTGCTCCGCTAAACTTTCTAGCAGTTTTGGTTTCTGATGTACCGCACTAGAGATTATTTCAATTCCATCTATTACTGTTCTATTTTGTTGTTGTATACCTTTTTTCAGTTTATCTACGGCAAACTTCTCATCTAACCTCTTGGAATAAAAGTCATATATATTCAAAGACTGATCTAGTAATTGGTTAGTGGGGATCTTTAGAGAGATCGTTTGTTGAGTCTGGAGTTTACCTTTATTTTCCTCGAACCAGTCTTCATCAAGCCAGCAATAATAAATTGGACACTTCCACAGCTCATTTTCATTTCCTTGTAAGTCAACTACTGCCACCATTACAAGAGGCTCTTGTTGATGATAATACTGAAGTGTTTTCACTTTGAAATCATAAGAAACACATGTATTAGTTGAGCTGTATCTAGGTGAAGCAGTACCTTTCAATTGTAGGTAAAAACTAAATGAAACTAAGCTCTCCTCAGATTTTAGCTGAATCAGATAATCTATACCAAAATCAGAATCTCCATCGAGCTCTTTTTCAATCCATGACTTAGGTAACTTATTACCAAGAGCTCTTCCAGCCAAGCGTCCAATCTCTTGGCTGTTTCCTTCCGTTGGTAAGTTTTTCATTTAATTTCCAATTCATCTGTTAAGCAACAATATTTAGCTATTATGTAAACAGTAAATAATACAAGTCAACCTATTGCCGCTAAGCGATAAGAACAACTTTGAGGTTTTGCCAGATCCATCCTACTTCCTTGGTGTATTTTAGCGGTGTTTGTGATGGTCCCTTCAGTGATCACCTAATAAGCTAAGAAGTTATAACTAGATCAGAGCGAATTATTATAATTACTTTGCTATTCTAAAAGTAGCACAGAGGTAGCACAGAGTAATTTCGGTTAGTAGGTATTTACTTGGAAAGCTTGTAAAAGTGGTGGCCCCTCCCAGACTCGAACTGGGGACCTAACGATTATGAGTCGTGTGCTCTAACCAACTGAGCTAAGGGGCCATCTTTGTATAACTGTAAGCAGTTAATTTTTGAAGCGTTTAGCCACAGAGCGACTAAAGCGGGTTGCAGTATAAAAAGTTTTTAGGGGCTTGTCACTAGCAAAAAGCTTTATTTTAACAATCAAAGGGCTAACTGCTCAAATAGTAAGCTTTTAGATTTATTGATGATGACTTCGAAGAAACGAACTCATTAAATAATAGTAGTCTGAGTAACTAATACACATACCTTACGATGGCAATTAGCAACTCAGTATTAAATGTATTACTGCGATATGGTGTTATTTTTTGGCGATAATATAAATCGCATGAATTAATCCTGGGAAATAGCCGAGCAAGGTTAGCAGAATATTTAACCAAAAGTGCATCCCTAGCCCCACCTGTAAAAATACACCCAGTGGTGGTAATAAAATAGAAAAAATAATCCTGATAATATCCATAATTTAACCCTTCTAACGTTAGCAAAGCAAAAAGCCCAGCAAGGCTGGGCTTTTAGTATAGTGTATTATTCTGCAATAACAGTTAATTCATCAACTACTTTGCGAACATCTTCAGCGTTCTTAGCAATTTCCATCGCTAATTGCTTTTCAGCATCAGACTCAACTGAACCTTTAAGAGTTACTACACCATTATCGGTATCAACATCAATGTCTGTACCACCTACTTCAGAATCAAATAAGTATCGCGTTGTGATGACTGTTGTGATTTTGGCATCGGTTAAATCACTTTCGGTATCGTTACCCATCATTTTAGAATCATGCTTCTTCATGTCGGTGTTTTTTACCACAGTTAGACTGTTTTCAACATCAGTTACACCATCTAGGCTCAGCACGAGTTCTTCAGCAAGTTCTTTATCTACATCGCTGTTTACTTTACCTGTCAGCATTACCTTGCCGTTTTTTACGTCCGTGTTGATATCAAAGTTGTTTAGATTGGTGTTCATCAGCAGTACTGTTTCTGCCTTTCCATCAATCCAAGCATCTTTGCTTTCGTTTTCCCAGCTGCTTGCTTGAGCGCCCATTGCGGTTGTTCCTAATACTAGGGCTGCAATCATAGACTTATTAAATGTTTTCATAATCGTTCTCCTTTTGATTAAAGACACTTGAACTAATGCGAACATCGGGCCAACTATTTTTATACTTAAATTTCAATGACTTAAATTAAAACTACCGATACTGACTTAAACCTACGAAGTAAACATTTACAGACCATTGCGTAAAACTTTCTCGAATAGCGAAACTTACTAAATAATTGTATATTTGGTTAATCTGTCGTTAATATAATAAAGGATGAAAAAACAAAAAAACATAAATTAATGATTTTAAATGAATTATTATTTGGTATAAGGCTTGCTTTGAACTAGCCAGCAACCTTAAAAGGATAATTTAAATGTCTGTTAAAATTGAAGACCGCCCTATCGAGCAAGTTCGTGAGCAAGTAATTGATCAACTCATTTATAATTACAGCCATGGTGTCATTTCTGTAGAAGCATTTGAGAGGCGCTTAGACGATGCAATGGCAGCGAGTGACAATAGCGCGCTTATGGCCCTTGTTGAAGATTTAACCTTAAATACTGACCAGCAATATAAGGCACAAAAGCACTCGCAGTTTGCACCTAATTATAGTGCGCAGCATGAGACTGATGAAGAGCCACTTACATTAAGAAGCATTCTTGGTTCAAGTGAACGAAGCGGCCAATGGGTGGTGCCTCAAAACATTTATATAGAAAACTACATGGGGTCAATCAATCTTGATTTTACGGATGCTATTTTTACCCACCAACATGTCACTATTCACGTTAATTGTTACTTTGGCAGCGAAGAAATATATGTACCTGAGCACGTTAATGTAGTTTCTAAAATGTTTTGTATTTTAGGCAGTTTTGAAAATAAAACAGTTTCACTCAATAAACGCCAAGGGCCAACGATTCAAATTGAAGGAAAAACTGTTTTAGGCTCTGTGGAAGTTAAAGTTAAGCGCACTATTAAAGAAAAATTTATTAGCTTTGCAAATGATCTAAAAACTCAACTTGGTATGAATGGTAAACATTATTAAATATGCTAAACATTTGATGAAGCCAAAATAGTTGGCTTCATTCATATTATAAGTCGTTATTTCGCTCACTAGGTACATCACTCATATACTCTACAAACTCAACCTCAAACCCTGCGGGATCAATATAATAAATGTTCTTTCTAAATGGATTTACAGCGCCTTGCTTACTTATTGCAAAGCCCGCATGCTTTAAGCGCGCTATTACTTCATTTAAGTTATTGGTTACATAGGCAAAGTGTGCCAAGCCAATTTGATGCCCTGATAAGTCACGATTTTTCCCTTCACCGTGATCGCTTATAGCAATATATTGATCGTTATCACCAAAATGTACCCAGCGCCTTGCTTTACCATACCAGGTTCCTTCTCCCTCACTTCTAATTGACCAATAGGGAAATGCTGCTTGGTAAAACTTAAGCATGGCGTTTATATCACTGACAACTAAATTTACGTGTTCTAATTTCATAATTTTCTTCCTGTTAATTGAATATAGAACATCATAAAACCTCAAGTTCACTTTAGGTAAAGCGCTAATTTACAAATTTATTGCTTGTTTTTATTTCGATAAATATATCGAAAGATCATACCTGTACAAAAAACACTCACAAGTATTTAGGCTTTATGGTTTACTTTATGGCAAAAACCGCTAAAATACGCCGGCTTAAATATATAAACGTTCTTTTACAACCCAAAGGTAATACCATGCATCCAATGTTAAACATTGCGGTTCGCGCTGCGCGTAACGCAGGCAAACTTATTCTTCGTGCAAGTGAAGACTTATCAAAAGTTGAAGTGCAACAAAAAGGCACCAACGATTTAGTTACTAACATTGATAAAGAAGCCGAAGCCGTAATTCGTGACACTATTTTACGTTCTTACCCTGATCACTGCATCGTTGGTGAAGAGTTAGGCGAACACAAAGGTAAGGATGCTGATTACCAATGGATTGTTGACCCACTTGATGGCACAACTAACTTCATCAAGGGTATCCCTCATTTCGCAGTATCTATTGCACTTAAAGTTAAAGGTCGTTTAGACCAAGCAGTAATTTACGATCCAATTCGTGGCGAGCTTTTCACTGCTTCTCGCGGTCAAGGCGCACAGTTAAACAGCAAACGTTTACGTGTATCTAAAACTGTTGAACTTGCTGGTTCAGTTCTTGCTACAGGCTTTCCTTTCAAACAAAAACATCACTTAGATGCATACTCTGAAGCGTTTAAAGCGTTATTTGTTCACACGGCTGATATTCGCCGTGCAGGCTCTGCTTCGCTAGATATGGCGTATGTTGCAGCGGGTCGTGTTGATGGCTTCTTTGAAATTGGTTTAAAACCTTGGGATACAGCAGCAGGCGAGCTATTAGTTAAAGAAGCTGGCGGCATGATTGTTGATTTTGCTGGCGGTAATAACTACAACGTGAGCGGTAACGTAATCTGTGGTGCACCTAAGCTAACACAGGCAATTGTTCGCGAAATGCGCCCAGTATTATCTGAGTCGTTATTACGTTAATCGTAATTACGTACTAAAAAAGGAGCCTAGGCTCCTTTTTTGCTTTTTGTTAGCCACTTTTTTTACTATTGGATAAACGTACAATAGCAGGAGCCGGCCTTCTTCGATTACATATAAATAAGTAGCTGTGACGATAACGTTTTGCTTCTTTTTTAGCATCTGTCGCTAATGCCGCTACTTGATGGCTATTTTTACACTGCAGCAGGTCCGGCTCAACTAAACCTATCGATAATGTAAGTAAAGGTACAAACTGCTTTTCGCCCTCTCGATTAGTTGCCCAATACCCTTTTCCAGCAATATGCTCTGGCGTAAAAAATACGCGTGACTGCAATTCAAATTGCGTGATAATAGTATTACAAATCTCCACCGCATCTTTTTTTTCAAACACCACCATAAAGTCATCACCGCCAATATGCCCGACAAAGTTAGCGCTGTGCGCACACGCTTTTACAGTAACATCGGCCAGAAGTTTTATTACGCTGTCACCACTGGCATAGCCATACAAATCGTTAAATTGTTTAAAGTGATTTAAATCGATATAGGCTAGTGAAAATGGCTGTTTATGTTGCAGACGCTGCTCTATTACCTCACTAATTGCCACATTACCCGGTAACATGGTCAAAGGGTTAGCATGTTGAGCGTGGCGGATTTTTTCTGCTGTAATGTGCTTTAGTATGTCTCTGAGCGGTGCCAAGCCTAAATATTTATTGTTGCAGGTGATAACAATATGGCGACGAATATCAAAGTCTTGCTCTGTTATTTGCTGGGAGACAATATCAAGCATTTGATTTTCATCAACCACTAAAGGTTGTTTATCCATTAGCTCAGTGACTTCACATTTATCATAAAGTGCATGCCCATAAGGCGCGGCAAACACTTCTGTTAGCTGATCTTTGTGTAACAGCCCTATTGGCTGCTGACTGCTATTTAATACCGGTAAGCTGATTATGCTTTTGTCTTGCTCAAAAAGTGCATGAGCTTCTTTACAACGCGTATGACTGCTAATAGCAGGCTGAGCAACAGCAAGCACACCTATTGCCATTGATTGTTCAAACTTTGAGGCGGCTTGGGTCGAAGTGAGCGATTGTAACTGTTTACAGTTGTAGTCATAACTTGGCTGTTGACTCGGTCTTTCTAACAAGAACCCTTGAACATGACTTATGCCTATACTTTTAACTAAATCTAGCTCTTCGGAACGTTCAATTCCCTCTGCAATCACCGCTGTATTTGTTGCCCGTGCTAACACCATAATTGATTTTAGAAATTCTTTTTTAACTTCGCTTTGATCGCAATGATCAATAAAGTAACGATCAATTTTTACAATATCTGGGCATAACTGCGACCATTGCTTTAGTCCTGAATAACCTGCACCGAGATCGTCAATAGCAATCGTAAAGCCTAGCTCTCGATAATGAGCGATGGTTTTTAACAGTAAAAAGCCATCATCTACTTTTTCTTGTTCAGTTACTTCAATCACCACTCGATTGGCAGCAAGACCAAACTGTTCAATTAAATGTAAGGTTTCGCCTTTAGGGTGGCTCGGATCGAGTAGAATTTTTGGGCTGACATTTAAAAATAACTTCCCTTGCAGACTGAGTTTTACAAAATTTTCAATGGCGCGAGAACGGCATAAAAGCTCAAGCTCTGAAATCAATTGGTATTTATGAGCTGCTTCGAATAGCTTATTTGGCATGGCTAACGGACCATTTTTAGGGCCACGGCTAAGCGCTTCATACCCAATAATAGATTGCTTAGCTATATCGAAAATAGGTTGGAACAAGGTTGTTATTGCTCCTTGTTGTAAAATTGATTCTAAGACTTGTCGTTGCTCAGTCACTACTAGCTCAAATAAAAATTTAATAAGAGCAATAAAATACCAACTGAGTATGACTATTATGTGACTTATATAGGAGGCAATAAAAAACCGCTCACTAGGAGCGGTTTTGTTTTAAGAATAATTTAATCTCAATTAAGGCATTGGATCTAAATCAGCGCCTTCTTTTTCAATCACTTCTGGTATTAAATCTTCTTTACTTACGCCCATGGCAATAGCCACCGAGCTGGCAACGTAAACTGAAGAGTAAGTACCAATAAACACACCAAATAGTAGTGCAGTAGCAAAGCCATGAATGGTTTGGCCGCCCCATACAAATAACGCAATCAATACTAAAATAGTAGTGATTGAGGTTACTAAGGTACGGTTAAGTGTTTGCGTAAGCGAGATATCAATAATTTCAATCGTGTCGTCAATACGCACTTTGCGGAAGTTTTCACGAATACGGTCTGATACAACAATGGTATCGTTTAGTGAGTAACCTATCACGGCAAGTATTGCTGCCAAAATAGTTAAGTCAAACTCTAAACCTAGCACCGAGAATAAACCAATCGTAATGATTACATCGTGTAAAAGCGCGCCAACTGCGCCCACAGCAAAACGCCATTCAAAGCGAAACGCCACATAAATTAAGATACAAATAAGTGCAGTTAACATGGCAAGGCCACCCTGCTCTTTTAAGTCTTCACCTACGCTTGGGCCTACAAACTCAATGCGGCGCATTACTACGCTATCATCGGCTTGTTTAAGTGCAGCAATCACTTGGTTACCAATTACTTCTGCTTTTACATCATCACCGCGAGGGGCTAAACGGACCAGTATTTCTTGGCTTGAGCCAAAAAGCTGTACCGATGCATCAGCAAAGTCGTTTTCAGCCAGTACATTACGTACTTTTTTCAGATCCGCAGGTTGCGAAAAACCCACCTCAACTGCTGTACCGCCGGTAAAATCTAAACCGAAATTTAAGCCTTTAACAAAAAGTGACGCCAGCGACGCTATAATTAATAACGTAGAAAAGCCCATTGCCACTTTTCGAAGAGACATGAAACGAAGGGTTTTTCCGCCCAATCTTAAAATTTGCATGTCTGCTCCTTAAATTGAAAGTTTATCAACACGTTTGCCACCAATAAATAGGTTGATCACCGCACGGGTACCTATAATTGCTGTAAACATAGAGGTTAAAATACCAATTGCTAGGGTTACCGCAAAACCTGCAACAGGACCGGTACCAACAGCAAACAAGATAATCGCCGCAATTAATGTGGTGATATTGGCATCAAAAATAGTACTAAAGGCGCTATCGTAACCAAAATGAACCGCTTGTTGAGGGCTGCGGCCATCGGCTAGCTCTTCACGAATACGTTCAAATATAAGTACGTTCGCATCAACTGCCATACCAACAGTCAGTACAATACCAGCTATACCCGGTAGGGTAAGCGTTGCACCAGGAATTAATGACATAACACCAATGATAAGTACTAAGTTGGCAGCCAGTGCAATATTCGCAACAAGGCCAAAACCTTTGTAGTAAATAAGCATAAAGGCCAGTACAAACGCAAAGCCAAGAGCTACAGCGGTCATACCTGCTTCAATGTTTTCTTGACCTAGGCTTGGCCCAACCGTACGTTCTTCTACAATTTGAATAGGCGCAACCAGTGCACCCGCGCGAAGTAGTAAACTTAAGTTATGTGCTTCAGCTGGGTTATCAATACCGGTAATGCGGAATGAACGGTCAAGACGCGCTTGAATGGTTGCTACGTTAATAACTTCTTCCACTTTAATTGGCGGAAGTGCTTTACCGTCACTGTCTTTTTTACCTGATGGCTTGTATTCAATAAACACGGTAGCCATACGTTTACCGATAGCACGCTTGGTAAAGGCATTCATTTTTGCCCCACCTTTACTATCGAGTTTAATGCTTACTTGTGGACGCTGGTACTCATCTGCACCTGACTGCGCGCCAGTAATATGGCTGCCTTCAAGAATAATGCGTTTTTTTAGCACCACAGGATAACCATCACGGCTCATGATCATTTCAGTACCCGGTGGGATACGACCTTGAGCAGCGGCGCTTATGTCAGCATTTTCGTCAACTTCACGAAACTCAAGCGTTGCCGTAGCACCTAAAATTTCTTTAGCGCGAGCGGTATCTTGAATCCCTGGTAATTGCACAATAATACGTTCAGCACCTTGACGCTGTACGTTTGGCTCTGCAACCCCAATTTGGTTGATACGGTTACGAATAATAGTTTCGTTTTGCTTGATAGCATAGTCACGAATTTCTTTTAGCTTTAGCTCACTCATAGTGGCAAAGAATGCGTTATCGTTACTGCTATCATCAATGTAAACGTTTAATGGGTAACGGCTTTCTAAAAAGCGCTCTGCAGCGTCTTTATCTTCTTCGTTACGCATTTCTACACGCATGCGCTCAGAACCAGCTACACGGCGCACACTACGATAACGTAGTTTTTCTTCACGCAGGTCGCTACGGAAATCTTGCTCCATTTGCTCTAACTGATTATCCACCGCAGTGACCATATCGATTTCCATGGTGAAATGTACACCACCACTTAAATCTAGGCCTAACTTCATAGGATTACCGCCCAGCGACTTTAACCAAGCCGGTTGTGCAGGAGCCATATTAATAGCTGAGATATAATCGTTACTTAGCGAGTTACGCAGTAAGTCTTGTGCTTTTAGTTGGTCTTCAACATTTTTAAAACGAACAAGAATTTGCCCATCTTCGAGCTTTGTCGATTTAGCACTTACGTTATCTTTTTTGAGGATTGCGTTTACTTTGTCTACAACACTGAGGTCAACATCTGTGCCTTTAGCGCCAGAAACCTGTATGGCCGGATCGCGGCCATACAGGTTTGGTGAAGCATATAAAAGGCCAATGGCTAACACAGCTAAAACAAGTAAATACTTCCAAATTGGAAACTTGTTTAACACGGGGCCGTCCTTATTATTTTTATAGCGACTTCATTGTGCCTTTAGGCAATACAGCAGATACTGCTGATTTTTGTACTGTTACTTCTGCTTGCTCATTTAATGAGATCACGATGAAGTCTTTATCTTCAGCAATTTTTACGATTTTACCCACTAAACCACCTTGGGTTAGCACTTCATCGCCTTTTGCCATCGCGCTCATTAAGCTTTTATGCTCTTTTACGCGCTTTGCTTGCGGGCGGTAAATTAAAAAGTAAAAAACCAAACCAAAAATCGCTAACATAATTAGCATTTCCATACCGCCGCCTGCTGCAGGTGCACCAGCGCTTGCATGCGCGTTTGAAATAAATAAACTCATAATACTTCCTCTTTAATTTTTAAATTTTAATTTGTTGTATCAGCTAGCTCTGGCACTTCTTGGCCTCGGCGAGCGTAAAAATCGTGGACAAATGTCTCTAGTTGACCTTCGCTAATAGCATTACGCAAACCTTCCATAACACGTTGATAGTATCGTAAGTTATGGATAGTGTTTAGTCGTGCACCCAAAATTTCGTTACATTTGTCTAAATGATGCAAGTAGGCGCGCGAATAATTTTTACAGGTATGGCAATCACACTCTGGATCAAGTGGACCTGTATCTGTTTTATGCACTGCGTTACGGATTTTAATGGTACCCGTTGTAATAAATAAGTGACCGTTGCGTGCATTACGCGTTGGCATTACACAGTCAAACATATCAATACCACGACGAACCGACTCAACTAAGTCTTCTGGCTTGCCTACACCCATTAAATAACGTGGTTTGTTTTCTGGCATTTTATAAGCACAATGATCAAGAATATTAATCATTTCATTTTTAGGTTCACCAACCGATAAACCACCAAGCGCATAGCCATCAAAACCAATCTCTTCAAGGCCCGCTTGTGATTGTGCACGAAGCTCAGGATACATACCGCCTTGAATAATACCAAACAATGCTGACGGGTTGTCGCCATGCCCTTCTTTTGAGCGCTTAGCCCAACGAAGAGAAAGCTCCATAGAGTCTTTGGCTTCTTTTTCAGTGGCAGGATATGGCGTACATTCGTCAAATATCATCACGATATCTGAGCCAAGATCACGCTGCACTTCCATTGATTTCTCTGGCGACATCATAATTTGATCACCATTAACTGGCGATTGGAACATTACGCCTTCTTCAGTGATTTTACGCATTGCGCCAAGGCTAAATACTTGGAAACCGCCTGAGTCAGTAAGAATTGGGAAGTCCCAGTTCATAAAATCGTGTAAATCACCATGCTGTTTGATGATTTCAGTACCTGGACGCAACATTAAGTGAAATGTATTGCCTAAACAGATTTGTGCACCCGTTGCTTTAACTTCATCAGGTGTCATGCCTTTAACCGTGCCATAAGTGCCTACAGGCATAAACGCTGGTGTTTCTATTACACCTCGGTCAAAAATTAAGCGACCGCGGCGTGCTTTGCCATCGGTGCAGTCTAATTCAAATTTCATAATATCCTCTGTGTCGGAAAAACAGTCCAACAAGCTATAATTTAACCGCTCGATTCTACCCTTTTTACCACCCTATTACTATTAGCAGTGATAAATTCACTGTGCTTAGGAGTAAAATAAAAACCGATAACGCTGTAAATTATTTACGGGTCAAAAACATCGCATCGCCATAGCTAAAAAAGCGATACTGTTGTTCAATCGCAGTATTGTAAGCACCCATAATATTGTCTTGCCCTGCAAAGGCACTGACCAGCATAATTAGAGTTGATTCAGGTAAATGGAAGTTGGTGACCATGGCATCAACAACGTTAAATTGATAACTTGGAAAAATAAAGATATCGGTATCACCAAAGTAAGTATCTAACTTGCCGCCATGTATTTTTGCTGCCGACTCTAGTGAGCGAACTGAAGTTGTACCTACCGCAATCACACGCCCGCCTTTGGCTTTAGTGCTTGCAACCGCATCCACCACAGCTTGCGGCACTTCAATATATTCAGAGTGCATGATGTGCTCATCAACACTTTCTACCCTAACCGGCTGGAATGTACCTGCGCCAACATGCAAGGTAACAAAGGCCATTTGTACGCCTTTATTTTTAAGTGCAGCCATGAGTTTATCATCAAAATGAAGGCCTGCTGTTGGTGCTGCAACGGCGCCTGGCTTTTCGCCATATACTGTTTGGTATCGCTCTCGGTCCGCTTCATTATCTGGGCGATCAATGTAAGGAGGAAGCGGCATATGGCCAACATCATTTAAAATGTCGAGCACATTTTCACTGCGGTCAAACTCAAGCTCAAATAACGTATCGTGGCGTGCCACCATAATGGCTTTTGCTTTGCCCTCTAAAATGAGTACATTGCCCGGTTTTGGCGATTTACTAGCACGAATGTGCGCAAGAACCCGGTGCTCGTCTAATACACGCTCTACCAGCACTTCAACTTTACCGCCAGATTCTTTTTGACCAAACATACGCGCAGGTATTACTTTGGTGTTGTTAAAAACCAATAAGTCGTTTTCGTTAACCAGTTCGAGAATGTCACTAAATATTTTATGCTCAACAGCACCGCTCGGCCCATCTAAGCTCAATAAACGGCTACTGGTTCTGTCTGCTTTAGGAAAACGAGCAATTAATTCATCAGGTAAGTCAAAGCTAAAATCAGCTACGCGCATTGTTAGAATTCCACATCATTTAAAATCGCGCCAAGTGTATACCCAAACCACCTCAAAATGCGAGTTTCAGTTGGAATTAAAAGCGATTTAGGCAAGGCATTGATTGCAAATAATAGTGGTTCTATTATTAATATCAATAACGCAGTATAAATCGCTTTTAAGCCAACCCGTGGGCGTTTCACAGGGGCATACTCTCATCGTTGCTACTTCTTGAAAGGGACTACCATTACTGCAAAGTATCGCCTTGATATTAAGCCCCTGTGAAGCGCTGAATTCTGCATTTTGAGGTGGTTTGGGTATATTTAAACCACCTCAAAATGCGAGTGTCGTTGGAATTAAAAGCGATTTAGGCAAGGCATTGATTGCAAATAATAGTGGTTCTATTATTAATATCAATAACGCAGTATAAATCGCTTTTAAGCCAACCCGTGGGCGTTTCACAGGGGCATACTCTCATCGTTGCTACTTCTTGAAAGGGACTACCATTACTGCAAAGTATCGCCTTGATATTAAGCCCCTGTGAAGCGCTGAATTCTGCATTTTGAGGTGGTTTGGGTATTTAACTATTAGTAACGAAGCTCAAGATAACCCCTATATTCTCCCTAATCACTATTACTATTGAAGCTCAAAATATCCCTTATATTCTCCCTAATCACTATTACTAATGAAGCTCAAAATATCCCTTATATTCTCCCTAATTGGCCACTAATGAACTACATTTAAAATAGCGGTTAAATACGCTTGTTCTTATGGCTAAATATCATTACTCTTACAGTTTTATGATCTGCATTTCTCGGAGTGGTACCTAAGTGGCGAAACAGCTTAAATTGCTAATATTAAATGCAAGTAATGATGAGCGACAGACTATACGTGCCACGCTGGAGAGACTTAGTGTGTTTGAGTTTATTGAAGCCTCAGACAGCCAAGATGCGTTAAAAATCTTAAAGAATCAAAGCGTAAATATAATCATAACCGGCTTAGATGTAGGTAAGATTGATGGTTGGCGGTTTTCACGTATGATCCGCTCTGGTTTACTTAAAACGCCGAAAAACACGCCTATTTTGCTAATTCCGCCCATTTATTGTGAGCGTATCGCCGAAACTACCGCACGTAGCTATGGTATAGATGCGGTACTGCCTTTTGAACGCCAAGATATATTGCCGCAGATACTAGCAAATGTGTTATCGAGCCATTTAGAAAAAAGTAGTCGCTTAAACCTATTGTTATTAGAACCCTTTGCCAGCAGGGCAAATGATATGAGTGAACAGTTAAAGCTAAACTTTGCAATTACTCATGTTACTAACGAAAAAGCCGCGTTAAGTGCCTATAATCAGCAGCCGTTTGCTATCGTGCTACTCGATGCCACTGCAGCACAAGCTGAGAGTTCAAATCAATTAGTTGAAAAGATTCTGCAGCATAACCCTCAACAAGCCATTGTTACTATTATTGATAAAAACGATGCCGATTACGCTGAGCAATTATTACTTTCTGGCGTTACCGATTTTATTCGTGCTCCTTACGATCCCTCATTTTTAAATAAAGTCTGTGATCATGCTGCTCGTCGAGAAGATTTTATGGTGAGCTATGCTGAGTTTGCTAATAAGGTACAGCAGCTAAGTATTAGTGAAGTTAAATATCGCGACCTGTTTTCAGCACATCAGCGTATTTTATTGCACTTAAACACGGTTGTACTTGAACTAGACCAACAAGGGAATATTCGCTTTATAAACCCTGCATGGGAATCTCTGAGCGGCTTTGGAGTTAAGTCGACCTTACAACAACCACTCACTGCTTTTTGTACCACAGAACATAAACAGTCATTACAATCAACAATTGATGATATTTTACAAGGTGGTGCGAACAAACAAAAAATAGAAGTTAAACTGAGCCAAAAAAATGGTAACTCAGTGTGGGTAGAATGTCGGCTTCAGTTAATAAAAAATAGCAGCAACAACGCCACTATCACCGCCACACTCGATAACATTCATGAGCGCAAACAAGCAGAGTTGCAATTGCGCCATTTAGCCCTGCATGACACCTTAACAGGACTACACAACCGTTATTATTTTGACCAACAGCTTAACTATATTTGCCAGAGCGAAAACACCCATACAAATATTGAACATGCGCTTATTTATATTGACCTTGACCACTTTAAAATAATAAATGACAGTAAAGGCCACCAACAAGGTGACATTGTTTTAAAAGAAGTGGCGCAGCTATTTATTGCCAATATTAGTAATGAGCATCTGATCTGCCGTGTCGGTGGCGATGAGTTTGCGGTGATACTTAAAAATACCAATTTATTGGATGCACATTTAATCGCAGAAGGAATTTGTAGTGCCATTGAAGGCAACCAATTTAAATCTGAAGAGCAAATCTATTCAATTAGTTGCTCGATTGGTTTAACCCAAATTACCGCTGATAACTGCGATCCGAATGAATGCTTAAAGCAGTCAGATATTGCGTTATATATTGCTAAAAATTTAGGTCGTAACTTAGTACATTGTTATTCAAAACAAGATGGTGAGAACAATGCGCTGCAAACGGGTTTAGAGTGGGGCCATGGGGTACGTCAAGCACTCCAACAAGACAGCATAGAGCTTCATTATCAACCCATTTGGGATTTTAAAACTAATCAGGTTGCCTACTTTGAAGTACTGCTAAGGTTAAAGCTAGACGACGAACTTATTTACCCTAATCAATTTATTCCCTCATTGGAAATGCTTAACGATACCTTTTTAATGGACCAATGTGTTATTCGTAACAGCATTGCGAGTGTTGCTGCACATCCAGAGCTTCTTCAGATTGCAATAAACTTATCGGCACAGTCATTTTTAGATGAGCGTTTGCTGCCATTAATAGAGTCGACCCTTGAGAAGTATCAAGTGTCTCCTGCGAAAATTATTTTTGAAATAACCGAATCGGCCAGTATTAATAATTTAGCGGCGACACGAAAAATGATTGAACGACTAAATAATTTAGGTTGCCACTTTTCAATTGATGACTTTGGCACCGGCTTCAGTACCTTTAATTACCTTAAACAATTACCAGCCCAACACGTAAAAATTGACGGCTCATTTGTTCGCGATATGCTCAATGACTCCATTGACTTAGCGCTAGTGAAAGCCATAAATGACATCAGTCGCTCACTAGATAAGCGCTCTGTTGCCGAATATGTAGAAACTGCAGAAGTATTTTTTGCACTTAAAGAAATTGGTATCGACTATGGGCAAGGCTACTTTATTGCTCGCCCTGTACCAATTGACAAGGTACTGATTGAGTTAGAAAAAATTAAAAACAACCCTATTTTTTATCAAGACACCCTCACGTCACTATAAACATTAATAAACAAATTTAAGCAATTTATTACTTCCAAATTTGCCCATCTAACCTATACTTTGCTTATCGGCAGCACAATGTCATGAAAATTAAGTGATTACCTTAATTTTACGTGACATCTTTATTTCTTATCGTCTAGATGTCTATACTGTTAAAGGTGGACATAGGGGCATAAGGAGGATGTTTATGACGCAACTAATCACGTTATTATTGTTTATACACTTTGCTATTGCGCTTCAATGTTACAAGTATGCCCAGATTAAAGGCTACCCTGTAAAAACCTTTACAGTGCTTGGGCTAGTCCCGTACTTTAATGTTGTTGTATGGGTTTACTTACTATTTTTACCGCCGCTAGAGAGCTACCACAGCCAGCATAAGCAGCCTCTATAATTCCCCGTGTTATTTAGCGTATTAATTAAAATACGCTTTTTTTTTTACCTATTTAAAATCAACACTACACTGCTTTTTCAAAAAGAGCTCTAATTGTTGGCTAAACAATTTAAAGTCACGAATGCGCCCTGTTGTTTTACGCCACAATACACCAATATCGCGATAGGCATCGCCTTGCGATGGCGTAGCTAGCATGTTTTTGTTTTCTAAAATACCCGCATTAATCGCCATTTGCGGCAAAAACGTCACGCCAAGTTTATACTCAACCATACTCAATAAAGTATGTAAGCTAGCCGCCTCAAAGGGGTTTATACAGCTAGAGCGATTTAAATGGCACGCACTGAGCGCATGCCCTGTCATACAGTGTTCTCGCTCAAGTAAAAATACACTGGCTTCTGGTAATAAATTAAAGTCTTCAATGCCTTTGGCTGGTGTGTAGTCTTTATGGTGCACTAAACTAAAGTGATCTTGCGCTAATACTTGGGTATGAAATTTATCGGTTTCGTAGGGCAGCGCTAATAATGCTAAGTCAATTTGACCATGCTCTAACTTATCAAGTAACTTATCGCTGGTGTCTTCAATCAGTACCAACTCTAAATCTACAAATGTTTGCTGACAAAAGTGATACAAAGGCGCTGCAATAAAGCTCGCAATCGTAGGAATAACACCTACTGTTAATGTACCACTAAGCGGTGTTAAAAAGCTTTTAGTTAACTCTTTTAAACTAATAGTATCGTTGATTATTTTTCTTGAACGCTCAACCACCTCTTCACCAATAGTGGTAAACATTAGGCTGCGATTTTCTCGCTCTATAAGCTGACATCCTAAAGTTTCCTCTAGGTTTTGAATCGCAGTACTGAGCGTTGACTGACCAATAAAACAGGCACTTGCTGCTCGGCCAAAATGTTGATGTTGATGCACAGCTAATAAATACTGCAGCTGTTTAATACTAGGGAGATTGGTCATTTTTCTTTCCACAAATAAAAAGACCCCAACACCAAGGGCATTGAGATCTTTTCAAGCTAAAAGTCTTTTAAGTACTTTTTATTAAACCCCAAAGGCGGTTCTTAGTACGTAGAAAATAACAATAGCAAGGGCAGCACCAACTGGCAATGTAATTACCCAAGAAACTACAATATTTCTTATTACACCCATGTTAAGTGCGGCAATTCCACGTGCCATACCTACACCCAACACAGCGCCTACTAGGGTTTGTGTGGTTGAAATAGGTAAGCCTGTGCCCGATGCAATAACAACGGTAGAGGCAGCAGCTAATTCAGCAGCAAAACCACGGCTTGGTGTTAAATGAGTAATACCTTCACCAATGGTTTTAATTACTTTTTTACCTAAAATAGCAAGACCGGCAACAATACCTAAACCACCTAGTGGTAATATCCACCAAGCAATAGCGGCTTTCTTCGCAATTTCACCATTGTTTTCAACAATGTTTACAACAGCAGCTAGAGGCCCAATTGCATTAGCAACATCGTTAGAACCATGAGCGAATGCCATACAACAAGCTGTTAGTACCATAAGTACCGCAAATACTTTTTCTACATTGTTAAACTGCATTTCTCTATCCGCTTTAGGATCGATATTTAAACGAGAAATAGCAATTTTACCAATAACAGCAACCAGTACCGCTATACCAATAGAAATAGCAAAACCTTCAACGGTACCTAAATTAATACCAATGTGCTTTAAGCCTTTTTTAATGGTCACAAGTGCCATGATAAAGCCAGCTAAACCCATGTATATTGGTACAAAGCGCTTTGCATTTTTAAGTGGAGCGTCGGTGTCAAAAATCAGCTTTTGCGCACTCATAAATATTAAGTAAGCTATAAAACCTGATATCGCTGGCGTTACAACCCAGCTACCTACAATACCGGCAACTTTACCCCATTGAATAGCCTCTGTACCTACTGCAACTAGAGCAAAACCAATAATAGCGCCAATGATTGAATGAGTAGTCGATACCGGCCAACCTAAAAATGAGGCCATTAATAACCAACTGCCTGCGGCGAATAAAGAGGCGATCATACCTAAAACCATCAGCTCAGGAATATCGGCAAATGGGGCCGCATCAATAATCCCTTTACGAATTGTTGATGTTACTTCACCACCCGCTAAATAAGCACCTGCGAACTCAAAAATCATCGCGATAAAAATCGCTTGTTTAATGGTAAGTGCTTTTGAACCTACTGATGTACCCATCGCGTTGGCAACGTCGTTTGCGCCAATACCATAAGCCATAAAAAAGCCGACTGCTGCGGCAATTAAAATTAATACCGTGCCGTAAGATGCAATGATATCCATTGTGTAACCTTAATCTTTCGTGTTTGAACTGATTTTAAATTAACGAGCTAACATCAGCTCAAGACGTGATCCTACGCGCTCTGCAATATCTGCAAGCTCGCCAACCCATTCAATGATTTTGTATAAAAACATCACATCAACTGGATTTAGCTCACTTTCTACTTTACGTAGTTGGCGGCGTATTCTAATTTGCATTTCATCCGTGTCTTGTTCTATGGCATCCAATTCTACGAGCATTTTTTCAACCAGAGTTACTTCTCTGCCTTTAAAGCCCGTTTCTAACAATTCTTCTAACTCATTGATCGCTTTAGATGCTTGTTTAGTTGCATCAACACAACGAGTTACGTATGCCAAAAAGTCTTCTTGAATCTCTTTTGGTATGATCATCTCACGACCAATTACACGCCCAGCAATGTCTTTTGCCTTGTTAGCAATTTTGTCTTGTTGGGTTACTAATTCGAGCAGATCTGTACGCTCTACCGGCATAAATAATCCGCCAGGTAATTGTAAACGTATAGTTCTTTTCATTTCATCAGCTTCACGTTCTATATTACGAATGGTTAAACGTAGCTCTTCTGCTTGTTGCCACTCTTCTTTAAAAACATGATTAAAAAAAGGTATCAAACTTTCGCTAGCTTGATGAGCCTTTCTGATGTGTTCTTCTATTGGCTTTATAGGTGATTTTGCAAAAACACCTAAAAAATTTGTTGGCATAACTGACCCTTTAATCAATTCAATATGCTGTTCAACCTGAATTTTACAGCATTAAGCTAGATTGTGAACGCTTTTTCTTATTCAATTATTTACAAAAAATAAAAAAGGCAGTGTATTACTGCCTTTGATATTTTTTAGTTATTCGTATCACTACAGTGATTTTTCAATATCTTCTTGAGATGTATGACGAATATCTTTGCCGTTTACAAAATAAATGACATATTCAGCGATGTTTTGACAACGATCACCGATACGCTCTAATGAGCGAACAGACCATACTAAATCCATAATTTTTGGAATTGAGCGCGGATCTTCCATCATGTAGGTCATTATTTGACGAGTAATTGCTTCATACTCTCTATCTACTTTAGCATCCTCTTTATGCACTTCAAATGCGCGTTGCACATCCATACGTGCAAACGCATCTAAAACGTCATGCAACATTTTAGATACTTGGCGACCCATATTTTCAATGTTTACTAATAAATCTTGTTGATCCTTAGTAAATGAGTCTAGTGCAACTTTAGCAATTCGCTTAGCTTCATCGCCAATTCTTTCTAAATCGGCAATGGTTTTTGCTATTGCAATAACCAAACGTAAATCACTGGCTGCTGGTTGGCGCTTAGCAATAATACGGGTGCAATCTTCATCAATACTGACTTCCATTGCATTAACCTTGTAGTCGTTTTCACGTACTTTTTGTGCCAATACCGCATCGTTTTGGCTTACTGCATCAAGCGCGCTATTAAGTTGTTGCTCAACCAATCCACCCATGCTTAATACATGGTTACGAACATCTTCTAGCTCTTGATTAAAACGACCAGAAATATGTTTATTAATGTTGTGTTCCATAATGACCTTCTTTAATAATTCATTGCTTTCGCGTTTTAACCCGACTAGCCGTAACGACCAGTAATATAATCTTCTGTTTTTTTCTTCGTAGGCGTCGTAAATAAGGTATTAGTATCAGAATACTCAATCAGCTCACCCATATACATAAACGCTGTTTGATCTGAAACACGGGCCGCTTGTTGCATGTTGTGAGTAACAATAACCACAGTAAATTTATTCTTTAAATCATTAATTAGCTCTTCGATTACTAAGGTTGAAATCGGATCGAGTGCTGATGTTGGTTCATCAAGTAGTAATACCTCAGGCTCGATCGCAATGGAGCGGGCAATAACTAAACGTTGCTGCTGACCACCCGATAAACCAAATGCGCTATCGTGCAGTCGGTCTTTTACTTCATCCCAAAGAGCCGCACCACGTAGCGATTGCTCTACCACTTCATCTAGCTTACGCTTTTCTTTAATGCCTTGCAGGCGAAGACCGTAAACCACATTCTCATAAATTGATTTTGGAAATGGGTTTGGACGCTGAAACACCATGCCGACATTACGACGAAGGGCTGCAACATCAACGCTTTTATCGTAAATATTTTGTCCATGCAGCATGATTTCGCCTTCAATACGACAAATATCAACCAAGTCGTTCATGCGGTTAATACAACGTAATAAGGTTGATTTACCACAACCTGACGGGCCGATAAATGCCGTTACTTGGCCTTTAGGAATATTCATATTTACTTTACTCAGTGCTTGTTTATCACCGTAGTAAAGGTCGAGATCTTTAATTTCTAGCGCTTTTTGTTCGTCTGTTAAATTATTTAAATCTAACTTCAAGCTTGGCTTTGCTTGGTTTACTTTTGGAGCGACTGTAATCATGTTTGTTACCTATACTAAATTAATGCTCAAGCGATCTGAATTTTTCACGTAAATGGTTACGTATACCAATGGCTGTGATGTTAAGGGTAATAATAACCGACACTAACAAAAAGGCCGTTGCATATACCAGCGGACGCGCCGCTTCAACGTTCGGACTTTGAAAGCCAACATCGTAAATATGAAAACCTAAGTGCATGAACTTTCTGTCTAAATGTATATATGGGAAGTTACCATCAAGCGGTAACGTTGGCGCCATTTTTACCACACCCACCAGCATAAGCGGTGCGACTTCACCCGCAGCACGAGCAACCGCTAAAATTAATCCCGTCATAATTGCAGGGCTGGCCATAGGAATAATGATTCGCCATAGCGTTTCTACCTTAGTCGCACCCAGTGCTAATGAACCATCGCGCACTGTACTAGGAATACGAGATAAACCTTCTTCGGTTGACACTATTACCACAGGCAACGTTAATATAGCCAAGGTAAGTGCCGACCACATCACACCAGGTGTACCAAATACAGGGGTAGGCGATGACTCAGGATAAAATAATTGGTCAACACTACCACCAACCATATAAACAAAGAAGCCTAAGCCAAATACGCCGTATACAATAGACGGAACACCCGCCAAGTTAATAACCGCAATACGGATCATTTTAGTAATTGCGTTTTTAGCCGCATATTCATGTAAGTAAATAGCAGCAACCACGCCAAATGGCGTTACAATAACAGCCATTAACATCACCATAAATACCGTACCAAAAATAGCAGGAAATACGCCACCTTCGGTATTGGCTTCACGTGGGTCATCTGAAACAAACTTACCTAACTGCACAAAGTAATGACCTAGTTTAGCAAAAAAGCCCATATCGTTTGGAAACCATACATCCAACACTTGATATAGCGGGATTGTAACAACCTCACCACGCATATCCTTTACGGTTACTTGGTCACGTTTAGCCTGTTTACGCAGTGCGAATAACTCTTTTTCTAATTCGCCATATTTCGTACGTAAATCAGCACGCGCTTGAGCAAGTTCAGCAACACGTTCGTCGGTTAGCTCGTTATCAAGCAAGTAGGCTTTTTCCTGTAAACGTAAACGCTCTAGCTCATAGTTAATATGCCCTATGTCGCCATTTTGTAAATCAAGCGCTTCGTCGTTTAAGTCAACCGCACGCTCTACAAGGTCATGTAAGGTTTCAACTTTATCAGCTGTTACCGTCTGACCATCTTTAATGACGCTTTCTACATACCCGTAAAAATTACCGTTTTTGCTGCGCTCAAACACCGCAAGTGCTTTAGGCGCTGAGCTTTGTTTGATATCGGTTTCGAGTATCCAGCGAAAATCTAAATCAACATACTCACGGTTACCCGTTTTAATTAGTAAACGCTCAACCTCGTCTTTTTCAAATTTAGAAACATCAATACCGGTTGCCGCTAAACGCGACTTAGGTACTAATTCACGGTCATAAATTTCACCAATAACGGTTTGCTTAGCAATTGAACCTTCAAGCTCATACTGCATAACTTGAGATGGCCAAAAAAAGCTTAGTCCCTTCCATGCAATCATGGCGAGTAAACCAATTACTGAAATTAAACTAATGCTGACAGCACCACCGGTCATCCAAATCCAAGGAGAACCAGACCTAAACCACTGCTTTACCATGTCGTGTTTCTCCACTTACATTGAGCTGTATTTTTCACGCAGCTGCTGACGAACAAACTCAGCAACTGTGTTGAAAATAAAGGTGAATATGAATAATACAAAGGCGGCTAAGAATAGAATTCGGTAATGCGAACTCCCTACTTCCGACTCAGGCATTTCGACGGCGATATTAGCGGCTAAGGTACGCATGCCTTGGAAAATACTCCAATCCATAATTGGGGTATTACCGGTAGCCATAAGTACAATCATAGTTTCGCCTACGGCACGGCCTAATCCCATCATTACTGCAGAAAAAATACCTGGGCTGGCGGTTAATAACACCACACGAATTAGGGTTTGCCACTGCGTAGCACCTAAAGCTAACGAGCCATTTGATAAATGTTTAGGCACACTAAATACCGCATCTTCGGCAATTGAGAAAATAGTTGGAATAACCGCAAAGCCCATCGCGATACCCACTACTAATGAATTACGCTGATCGAAGGTCATGCCTAATTCATTAGTTAGGTATTGACGCACATTGCCATCAAACATCCATAACTCAATACTTTCGCTCATCGCAAACGACAACCAACCAATAAATAACACCACTGGTATTAATAAAATTGAATGTGAGCCTTCAGGGATTTTATGGCGAATAACCGCAGGTAATTTATTCCAGCCTAAAGCGGTTGCTAAAATACCCAATGGCAGTAACACCAGTAAACCAACAATAGCCGGCAAGTGCTCTTCAATTAAAGGCGCTAACCACAAGCCAGCTAAAAAGCCGAGTATTACCGTAGGCAGAGCTTCCATTATTTCAACCGTTGGCTTTACCACACGGCGCAATTCGCTCGACATAAAATAAGCAGTATAAATAGCGGCTGAAATAGCAATAGGTACAGCAAATAACATTGCGTACATAGCAGCTTTTAAAGTACCAAATGAAATTGGCACTAGTGAAAACTTCGATTCAAAATCATCACTGGCAGAAGTAGATTGCCAAATATAACCCGGCTCAGGATAGCCTTCGTACCACACCTCTTGCCAAAGCGCTGACCACGTTACTTCTGGATGCTCGTTATGAATTTCTAAAACCGTCAGCTTGTTATCAGCTAAAATTAGCGCCGCATTTGAACGCGGAGCGATGGCAAACTGCTCAATTGCACCGTCACTGACTTTACCTTGCCATAACTTTGCTTCGCTGGTTGTGTAATAAAGCCCTAATTCACCATTTTGACCTGTTGTAAAAAAGGTACGACGATAAAACTCAGTAAAAATATTCAGCTTGCTTTGTTTGGTAGTTTCAAACGAACGGATTTTTTGAAATTCACGCCCTGAGTCTGTATTGATTTCAAACCACTGGGATATTTCACCGTTATCATTGGCCAACATCAGTGAGTTTGCACCAGCCAATAGTTGTGATGACACTATATTCGCGTTTTCTTCATTGGCAGATAATAATTGAATTTGCTCAACTTCACTTGGGTAGCGGGTATCGAATACGTAAATTTGATTGGCAGAACGAACAAATGTGCGGGTGGTATCTGGCGACATTAATAGCTCATCTACGCGACCATCAACGTTAAGCTCGGTGCGTTCTACTTGCCATTCAACTTCACCGGTAAACATATTTTCTTCGGCTACAAAGCTACTAAATACCACACGTTTATCGGCAGTAAGTGCCACAACGGCTGTTTTGTCTTCATAATGGCTAAAGGCAAAACGCTTAATAGCGGCACCTTGCTCATCAACTTCGAGTGCCATTTCACCCAGTGGATAACCTAAACGCGGAGTTAGCTTACGCTCATTATTAGGGAAGGTGACTAAAAACTTAGGCGCTACAATTGTCACTGTGCCATTTTCTAAACCATACGCATAATGCCCTTGAAAGGGAGCACTATTTGCAAAACTGGTTACCTGCGCGGGTAAAGTAGCATTAAGTGTTTTTAGTTTTTTACCAAACTTTGCTTTATCAACACTGTAGAAGTTAACTTGACCTTGATCATCAAGTAAATAAGCAACCTCAGTTTGCTCCTCAACACCAAGCCCTACTATTTGCTCAGCATTAGCAACATTAAAGCTAGCGCGTTTTTCAACTTTAGCTGACTCGAAAATAGGCTGCACTACATAAAGAAGGTAAAAGAAGATCAATAGCAGTGCTATTAATACCATTATACCGCCTGCGGTTATGCCAAACTTAGCAAACCGGTCTTTAAATAGACGGCTTCGATCCGTATTAAAAGTCGGTTTATTCGGATTTGAAGTCATCAAAACACCCTTATATCTTAACGTTGGGCGCATTATATTTCATCAAAGTGACAGTAATGTTACAGTCGTAATAATTCTTTACTTATATAGAGTCTGTTTGTCTTTGCAGATTAAACTTTCAGCTTTATGAGTGGATTTTAAGCAAAATCACGATTTTAAATAAGATTAAAGTATTGTTTGTAGTAGTGATTGTATTTATTTATACGTTCTTAATGAACTAAATCAATTATTAATTGGACAAACTATTTATCCAAGACAATACTCTATGGGCATCTAATATAACAACAACAAAGTAACCTCTTAAGATGTAACAATCCTTTTGTGGTTAGCTTTTACATACATTTAGAATCACATACATTAGATAGCATCACTTAATGCCTATGCATTTATTTTTTCATTTGGGCTTAAAAAGAGAACTATTATGAAGCAGTTGGTAATAACTATTTTAGGGGAAGATCGCCCCGGTTTAGTAGAAAGTATTTCATCGGTTATATTAGAAAACCATGGCAATTGGTTAAGCAGTAATTTGAGTCACTTACTCGGGCACTTTGCAGGCATTATACAGGTTGAAGTGGCTGAAGAGCATTTACAGACATTTCAAAATGCGCTCAATGGGCTTCCTAAGTTAGATGTTCGCATTGAAAAGGGCAACACTGAAATTGAGCCTGTAGAGCTTGAGCAACTTAATTTTGTGATCACCGGTAACGATCGCCCTGGTATAGTGCAAGAGCTAGCAAGTGTTATTCGCCATAAAGGCGCGAACATTACAAACTTAAACTCTAGGCAGCAAAGTGCGCCAAACTGGGGAGTGCCTATATTTAGTGCTGTTGCCACCGTGAGCCTGCCTAACGGATTGAATAAAGAAGAGGTTATTAATGCACTTGAGTCAATTACGAGTGACTTAGTGGTTGATGTAGAGCAAAGTTAAATCAGCTTAATTATCATGAACACGAAAAAGGCGCTAATTATAGCGCCTTTTTTATGCATAACACCCAGTGCTACATGTCTGCATGACGATTAATACTTTGCATCATCTGCTTCAAACCTTGCTCTTCGAGCTGTAAGATCTCCCCTAGCTTTTCTTGAGCCTCTGGTGACTGCGCTTTATCTGCCAAATAACTGTATGCATTTAATACTTTTTGATGCTGCTGAGATAAATACTCTTGAATCGCTAGTTCATCTAGCTCATTACTGCGATCTAAATCAGTAAAGCTGATGATTTCTGAGTGCTCTGAAAAATATTCATAGCAGTATGTATCTAAAGTCTTTATTTCAGTGATTGCTTTAAAGCCAATTAAATCCTCAGCGAGTTTTTTTTCATACTCAACACAATAATCGATTAACTGTTTGTTATGCTCTCCAAGTAAATCCCTTACGCTAAAAAAATTAGCCGCCATTTGTGTATGAAACTGAACGGTCCAATCGAACACTTCTTGAATTGTTTTAACTTGCATGTGCGTTCCTTACTTTTTAAAACCTATTGGTTAAATAGATGCGTGAATCATGCCAATAAGAAATGCAATAAAATCAGTAGATAAAGAAAGGATTGCCTAACTTGTACTGATATTTTCAGTACAAGTTACACAATCAGTGTAAATATTATAGGTTGCGCTTTCGCCATAATAAATACACCGCGGGTAATACCAGCAATGTTAAAATAATAGCGCTAAACATACCGCCAACCATGGGGGCGGCTATTCGGCTCATTACTTCACTCCCCGTGCCTGTGCCATAAAGCACCGGTAATAAGCCAATCACTATGGTTGCCACTGTCATCATTACCGGACGTACTCGTAGACCCGCACCTTCTAGTATCGCCTGTTTAAGCTGCTCTATACTCAAACTTTTACCCATTTTAGAAGCCGCCTCTACCTGCGCTTTATAGGCTTGGTTTAAATACACCAACATTATAACGCCTATTTCTACGGCCACCCCAGCAAGGGCAATAAAGCCGACCCCCACAGCAACAGAGAAGTTAAAGCTTTCTAAGTACATTAGCCAGATACCTCCTATCATCGCCAGTGGTAAAGTCGCCATAATAATAAATACCTCAGTGAAACTTCTAAAGTTAAGGTAAAGCAGTACTACAATAATGGCTAAGGTAAGCGGTAACACATAACTCAGTTTGGCTTTGGCACGCTCCATGTATTCGTATTGCCCTGCCCAAGTTATAGAGTATCCAGCAGGTAAAATTAGCTGCTCGTTTAGTAATTGCTGAGCATTTGCTACATAACTACCAATATCTGTATCTTTAATATCAATAAAGCTCCAACCATTTAAACGGGCATTTTCACTTTTTATCCCAGGAGGGCCATCACTAATAAATACATCCGCCACATCAGCAAGTGCGATACGTTGACCCGTTGGAGTAACAATAGGTAAAAGCATCAGTTCTTCAGGGGAGTCACGGTACGCTTGTGGATAACGAAGATTTACAGGGTAGCGCTCTTGACCCTCAACCGTTTCAGTCACATTCATGCCACCAACAGCGGTTGCGACTACTTGTTGCACATCAGCAATATTTAAACTGTAGCGCGCTGCTTTTTCACGGTTAATATCTACTTTAATATAACGTCCACCCGCTACACGCTCTGAGTAAACAGACGCCGTACCGGGAAGATCTTTAAGTAATACCTCTATTTGTTGACCTATTTTTTGAATTTCATTCAAATTTGGCCCCGCGACTTTTATACCCACAGGGGTTTTAATCCCTGTAGCCAGCATGTCTATCCGCGTTTTAATTGGCATTACCCAAGCGTTCGTCAGCCCAGGAAACTTAACTAAAGCATCCAGCTCTTGTTTGAGCTTTTCAGTGGTCATGCCTTCGCGCCACTGCTCCTTAGGCTTAAACTGTATAAAGGTTTCAATCATGGTCAGTGGTGCCGGATCGGTTGCCGTTTCCGCTCGTCCAATTTTACCAAATACGGTTTTTACCTCGGGCACAGTGGCAATCAATTTATCGGTTTGCTGCAATAGCTCGCGCGCTTTACCTATTGAAATTCCTGGGTAAGTAGTCGGCATATACATTAGATCCCCCTCATCAAGAGGTGGAATAAATTCACTGCCTATTTTATTTACCGGATAAAAGCCCACTAAAGTGATAACTAGCGCAATCAGCAAGGTGCTTTTTGGAAATTTGAGTACTAGGTTTAACAGCGGCTTATAACTATTTACCAGTAAACGGTTAACTGGATTTTTATTTTCAGATATCACCTTACCCCGAATGAAATAACCCATCAGTACGGGTACTAAGGTAATTGCTAATCCAGCAGAAGCTGCCATTGCATAGGTTTTTGTATACGCTAATGGCGCAAACATTCGTCCTTCCTGAGCTTCTAAAATAAATACCGGCATAAAACTCACTGTAATTATTAATAAGCTAAAAAATAACGCAGGCCCAACTTCACTGGCAGAGTCAATCACCACTTGCCAACGGTTTTCATCTGTTAGTGGCTGTTTCTCCATGTGCTTGTGCATATTTTCAATCATCACAATCGCACCATCGGTCATAGCACCAATCGCTATAGCAATCCCGCCTAATGACATGATATTGGCGTTAATACCCTGCCAGTACATAATAATAAAAGCGGTGAGTATGCCTAACGGTAAGGTAATAATAGCCACCAGCGATGAGCGTACATGGAATAAAAACACCACACACACTAAAGCCACTACAATAAGCTCTTCCATTAATTTAGAAGTGAGGTTATCAACTGCGTCTTTTATTAAATGAGAGCGGTCGTACACAGGTACAATTTCAACCCCCTCTGGTAGCCCTTTTTTAAGTGACTCTAATTTAGCTTTAACGAGCTCTATGGTTTTTTGCGCGTTTTCACCAAAACGCATAACCACTACGCCACCTGCCACCTCGCCTTCGCCGTTAAGCTCGGCAACACCGCGGCGCATTTGCGGACCTAAACGCACATTAGCAACATCACGTAACTGTAGTGCAGTACCGTTAGCGTTTATACCTAAAGGAATGGCTTCTAAATCAGCAACACTTTTTACGTAGCCAGTACTGGTGACCATGTATTCAGCTTCTGCCATCTCAACTACCGATGCACCCATTTCTTGATTGCCTTGCTTAATGGCAGTTTGAATAAGGCTTAGCGGAATACCATAAGCACGAAGCTTATCGGGCTGAACGTTTACTTGGTATTGTTTGACCATGCCGCCTACCGATGCCACTTCGGACACACCGGGTACAGTTTGCAGTTCAAATTTTAAAAACCAATCTTGTAAACTGCGTAATTGGCTGATGTCATGCTTACCGGTGGTATCAGTGAGTGCATATAAATACACCCAGCCAACGCCGGTGGCATCGGGGCCAAGCTCTGCAATTGCCGTACTAGGCAAACGGGCAGATACTTGACTTAGATATTCCTGAACACGACTTCGTGCCCAGTATAAATCGGTGTCTTCGTCAAAAATAACGTACACATAGGAGTCGCCAAAAAACGAAAAGCCGCGTACTGTTTGCGCCCCAGGTACCGATAGCATTGCCGTGGTAATTGGGAATGTAACCTGATCTTGCACTACTTGCGGCGCTTGCCCAGGATAAGATGTTTTAACAATAACCTGTACATCTGATAAATCGGGTAAGGCATCTACAGGCGTATTTTTTACAGAATACAAGCCACCACCAATCAGTATTGCGGTCAGTAATAAAACAAAAAAACGGTTAACAACAGACCAGCGAATAATTGCAGTAATCATAACCACTCCTACTCATGTTGACTGTGCGAAGCATGCACAGGCGTTATTGTATGAATCACAAACTCACCTTGCTCAATGCTAAAGGTAAAAGTAACTTCATCATTAGGCTTGAGCATCTCAGTCATTACATTTTTTGCTAGCATAAAGTCCATTGTTGCAGGTCCTCGGCCCCACTTTTCAATTGCCTCACGGCTGATATTCACAATTCGATTATTAGCATCAATACTATTAATTACTCCATTTACAGTTGCCGTATTTGGGTTGGCATCACTCATTTGCATACTGTTATGCGAAACTGCTTGCATACGTTTAAAGTCAGAGTTTTTACTCGACTCTGAATCAATTAAAAACTGTGCTGAAGTAACCACTTCATCGTCTGCCATAACACCTGATAAAATTTCGGTATTAGCCGCATCACTTCGCCCTAAAGTTACCTCGACCGATTTAAAACGACCTTCCCCAAGTGCAACTACAACACGGTTTTGGCTACCAGTGCGAATAACAGCTTCTTTAGGTACGATTAACTGTTTTTCAGCTACTTGACTATGAATACTGACTTGAGCAAACATATTAGGCTTTAACTGATGGCCTTGGTTATCAAAGCGCAAACGTACTCTTAAAGTACGATTTTTAGCATCTAAGGTAGGGTAAATATAATCCACTTGCCCTTGCCAGCGTTGGCCACTTAAATAATCGAGTGTCATGGTTACAGGCAAGCCAACACGAATAAGTTCTGCTTGGCGCTCAAATACCTCAGCCTCAACCCATACTTCATCAAGCTGAGCAATACTCATCATTGAGGTATCAGGTTTAACATAAAATCCTTCACGAATATTAAGTTCATCAACAACACCACCTTGGCGGGCATAAAACGTTATGTTTTGCAGTACTTGCTGACCTTTTTGCAGACGTGAAATAAAGCCATCAGACACATTGAGTGATTTTAAACGGGCTTTAGCGGCACGAATTAGCACCGGATTATTGCGCTTTAACGCTAACACAAATTCTTCTTGTGCATTCACTAGCTGTGGTGAATATAAGGTATAAAGTGGCTCATCTTGTTTAACCTGATCACCCGCGGCTTTAACGTATAAGGTTTCGACCCATCCCTCTACGCGCGGATGAATATGAATTAGCTGGTCTTGGTTGTATTGCACATAACCTACCGTGTTAACTTCATTTTCAAGTGCAGCAAACGCAACAGGGGCGGTACGCACACCTAAATTATTAATCACTGTGGGTGAAATTTGAATACTGCCAGGCCCTTCATTTGCGCCACTGTCTGACTCTTCGTAAACAGGCACTAAATCCATGCCCATGGGCGATAAACCAGGTTCATCTCGGCGATAATTACTGTCCATGGGTGCGACCCAATAAAGCGGCTCTTTTTTACTACTGGCTTTACTGTCAGTTGGCATAGAGTGCTCACTAGGTAAGCTTAATAATATCCCCGTAGTTAATGCCGCACTACATATAGCCACCAGTAATAATTTTAAATTAGTATTCATAGCTCGGCTCCTGCTGTGGTGTGTTTTTTAAGCTGGTATCATCAGCACTGGCGTAATAATTTAACCTTGCGATAATTATCTTTTGATCAACATGAATGTTTAGGGCGTCTATCTTGGCATTTAATTGACTAATACGCGCTTGCATCACATCTGAGAAATTACCATCATCGCGAGTGTAGGCATTTAGGGTCGCTTGAGCTTGCTCAGCCATTTGCGGCAGCAGCTTGGCTTGATAAAGCTCGGCGCGCTGATGAAGCCGCGCTAACTGGCTAACTTCCTTAAAGTACATCCCTTGTAGCTTTTTAAGGGCTATTAATTTTTGTGTTTTAGCTTCTTCGCTATCAGCAATGGCAGCATTTACTAGTTGGTCTTGGCGGTTATCGGTAAACAGCGGTAAATCAATACTTATACCCACAGAGAAAAGGTCTGCTCGCGAGCCACCCATTGGCATGTCATCACGATAACCGTACCCCATATTAACGCCAATTTGCGGTTTATAGCCTTGCTCAGCCACACTAATTTGAGTTTGCTTTGCCACTATTGCATTATCCATTGCCATAATTGCAGGGTGCTTTAATAGCATGGTCATTAATTGCTGATACTCTAACTCGGTGTAGATTTTTAATGCTGTAAGCTCTGAAAAGTCATCACTGACAGGCAGGCTCAGCATAGCGATAGGCAACCATTGTGTTAGCCGCTTTTTAGCACCTTGTAGCTGCTGCTCCAGTTGCATTAATTTATCTTCAAGGCGGGTTAACTCTAATTGCGCTCGAATAATATCTTGTTGGCGTGTTTTGCCCACCGAGCTTACATAGCTTGATTCTGTAATATCAATGAGCTGAGTAAACAAAGCTTTATCTTGCTCAATTAGTGCAATGCTTCGTTGCGCTCTATAAGCATTGAGCCATGACTCAGTAACTATGGTTTTTACTTGCGCGAGTCTATCTTTACGCAGCCAAGGCTCTGCTGCAGCTGACTGAGAAAGGGCCTTTTGTTGAAGTGCTAGGCTATCGCCTCGGCTCAGTGATTGGCTAATTCCCACTTTAAATTGGGTCATATTTTCTTGATCAAAAGCAAAACCATTAGTTGGTAGGTTCATTAACCCTAATGTAAGCACTGGATCGGGTAAGGTTCCTGCGGCAATACTTTTTGCTTCAATTGATGATTGTTTTTGCTTGCTAGCTTTAAGCCAGGGCTCATGGTTTAAGGCATAGTTAATTGCCTCATTTAAACCTAGTTCAGCACTGTGTACAGAGACACTAATACTCAACAAGCTACTTATACACACGGATTTTAATACTGCGAAGTGATTCATCACTTGCTCCACTTAAATTTAAAAATAACGAATGAAAACGATTAAATTTATAAGCAGATAGATGACAATAAGCTAAATAACTAAATTTTAAATACACCTACCCTGCGATTATGCAGGCATAGGAGGACGGTAAAGAGAACGTGCAAAGTTAACTTGATGCTGTATTACAGCATGTTGCACTTTTTCAGAGGGTAATTTGGAGGCTATAAATAGTGAGTTTACATGCAAGGCTGAATGCGAACTACAAGCACTCATCGGGCAACTGCAATCTTGGGTTAACGTGCTTTGCTCACTACAGCAATCCATAGACATGGTTGTTGTATCAGCATCGTCACTCATTGCCATCTTACTATGCTGCATCGATGCATGGGTTGCCATGTTCGTATGCGGCATATCACATACCATAGATACAGACGCAACGGCTTGACCCACAAAAGTGAGTAACAAAGTTAGCGTGAGTAAAATACAGTAAATACGTTGCAATGAATTAACCTAAAAATAAATAGACGTTTAAAGTTTATGGGAACTGTGTTTAAAACTCAATAATTAACTGGTTTTTACTACTGGCTTTATGAAGCTACTGGCCGCAATGGCGAACAAGCAATAGCCGGTAAAATACCAAAAACCAGTACCAAACTCAGCATGCATATTAAGTAAATCTTCTGAGTTCGCGTTTGCATTACCAGCCATGTAAGCCACTATTAATGCAATAACAAACACATCCACCATACTCCATTTACTTAAACCGATAATCACCTTACCAAGATTGTGCTTAAACGAAGTCTCCTTCAGCACACAATACAACAATTGAAGCAGCAGCTTAATTGTTGGGATCACCATTGAAAAAAACGCCACTAGTATCGCCACTAAGTAGTTTTTGTTATCGGCCAGCTCGTTAACGGTGCCCCAAATACTGCGCGTTTTTTGATAAGCGCTGATCTCGCCTTCAAGTTTATCTAACCCCAACATACTCGAGATCATCATTAGCATATTACGGGTGTTTTGATTCCCTTCATCTGCCAACATTTCAATGCCCGCCTCAGCAAGTTTAGACTTATCAATTTTACCTTCCATACTCAGTACGGGCTGAGTCACCCCGGGAATTAATAAAGCTAAGGCAATTAAAATAGTGGTAATAGGTAAAAATAAACGCATGGTGTAATACTAAGTAAAATCAATATGTGCCAATCATACCCAAACGTTTTGCGTTAGTCTTGCTCAATAATAGTGGCCAATAGTTCATCCGCATACTGGCGTGCATCCAACATGGCGCTAAATACGGTCTCAATATTCGAGGCTGGGCGAATAGTTTCTAACAACTTTTTAGCCAATTGCCAATTATCTTCCTCTACCGCTTTTATTAAATGTAAAGAATTACCCATCATGCCTTCAAAACTTAATAGTGCACCAGATAACTCAGCCCCTAAACTAAACTCTTTAGCAATAGCTTCCAGCTCCATATCTAAAATAGCATCAAGCACCGACATTAAGCCGACTAAATAACCTTGTTCTGCAATGACTTTTCCGCCTGGTTCTAAAATTATTTGCATGAACTGCGCTCGACATAAGCCTAAACGAGTAAGTTCACTGGGCTTATCTGAGCCAAGCTCGCTTAGCGCCAATACTCGTACAAACTTTCTAATAGAATCTTCCCCTAAATACACAACCGCCTGAGGAATAGACGTTATCACTAAATTTTTATTAGCAGAGCGAGCATTCACTAGTTTTAGGACGCGTGCAGTCAAACCGACATCTTTAGAAATGCGTAGATTAATTTCATTAAAGTCTAAATCTGTGCGGGATGTGCAACGCAGTAAGTCTAAAACAGCCATTTTTAAGGGTTCAATATTGCTGTAACTGAGCATTTCTGGATGTGCAAAAAAGAACCCTTGAAAATAATCGCATCCAGCCTCTTTAAGCTGCCTAAATTCATCATAGGTTTCAATTCGCTCTACCACTATTTTAATATTAGGAAAATTGCGTTTGAGCTTTTTCAGCAACATGCTGGTTTTTATTACGGGCTCTTCAACTTCAAGCTTAATATAATCAACCAAACTGAGTAATGGTTGCCATTTTTCATGTGAGTCGTAGTCATCTAACGCAAATACATATCCTGCTTTTTTTAACTCTGTCACTCTCTCAACAACAAGCTCTATATTTTCAGTGCGCTCAACAATTTCAATTACAGTATTCTCAGGCTGTAATAATTTAGGCAAATCCTCTAAAAGCCCCTCGCTCGATAAATTAATAAACGCAGTTTGATTGAGCGTTAGCTTTTCTATGCCAACCAGCATTAGCGCATTAAAAAAAAGTCGCCCAGTGGCTTGCCCGTCAGTTGTTCCTACAGGAAAAGCATTATTAACTGAATCGCGATAGAGCAACTCATAAGCAAAAATACTTTTATCACCGTCAAAAATTGGTTGCCTAGCAATATATTGAGTAACCAAAATAGATGAATTTTTTACCTCTAGATTATTTGGCATTAATCTTCCTACTTAACAGTGATGTCATCATTATTTTTTATTATTTAACCAGTATAGTGAAACTTTAAAGACTTGCTGCAATTTTAATTAGATTAAAAACAAACAAATAAGACTAAATTTATAACCCTAGAGCAGAATTATTAGTATCCTCATTTTTTATAGGGTTTTTGAGTTTACAACTGCTCTAAGCATACCCAAAGGTTATGGTTATAAGGTATAATGCGATTATTAATTTTTTATAAACTCACAAAAAAGAGTCCCTTATATGAGCATTGAACAAGCCTTAATAGAACGTAGCAGTAACCAATGTGAACTCTGCGCAGCAACAGACGACCTAACTGTATACGAAGTTCCTCCTGTTACCGAAGCTCATTCAGATAAATGCATCTACACCTGTCAAACATGTAAAGATCAAATTGAAGGCAATAGCGATTTAACCCCGACCCATTGGCATTGCTTAAATGACAGTATGTGGAGTCAAACACCTGCGGTACAAGTTGTTGCTTATCGCATGCTGACTCAGTTAGCAGCTGATAACGGATGGGCACAAGACGCGCTAGATATGATTTACCTTGAAGAAGACACATTAACATGGGCGCAGCAAGCGCTTGCTGAAGATGATGATATTAAACACATTGATAGCAATGGTGTAGTACTACAAGCTGGCGACACCGTCACGTTAATAAAAGATTTAGATGTGAAAGGTAGCAGCTTAACAGCAAAGCGCGGTACAGCCGTGCGCAATATTGGCTTAACCAGCAACCCTGAACATATTGAAGGACGTGTTGATGGACAGCGTATTGTAATTTTAACTAAATACGTAAAAAAATAAGTAATAAATCAAGGCGCCTAGCGCCTTTTTTTATATCTCGACTTTCTTTATTTGCTAGTTAAGCAATGATTAAGCAATTCAACCGTATGCTAGCGACCTTATACCATACTCCATCAAGGAACTCTTATGTTCTCATCGAAGCCAAATTCAATGTTAAAGTCGATTGCAGGCTTGTGTTTTCTAGCAAGTGGCACACTTATGCTGAGCGCATGTAACGATGACGCAGCGCAGCAAAATAGTGCTGTGGCGCAAACAATGACCACCTTACCTGTGCAAGTTAGTTACTTAGATCGCAGCCTAATTGCGCCTAATTCACAGCTAACCGTTACCTTGGTTGATGTGTCAAAAATGGATGTGGCAGCAACGGTTATCTCTGAGCAGGTAATTGATTTAGTAGGCGCACCGCCTTATAAAGTAGAGCTTGAGTATAACCTTGAAAAGATTGACCCAACTCACCGCTATAGCGTGCGTACAACCATTAATAATCAAGGAAACTTGCTATACACCAGCACAACGAGTAACCCGCCTTTTGATAATACGGCCTCATCAGAGCCTTTAGAGATTATTGTTTCAAAAGTAGCGCCAAAGCCAGACGTTGACTTAGTAAACACCTACTTCAAAGCAGTTTCAATCGACGGCAACCCTGTTGTAGTGAATACCAAAGAGCCATTTATTCAGTTTAATAGTGATAACACTGTACACGGCTTTTTAGGATGTAATAACTTTAATGGCGGTTATGAAGTATCGAAGCAAGCAGTGACTTTTACGCAGTTAGCTACCACGCAAAAAATGTGTCATGACAATATGGAACAAGAAAGCGCGATGGCGGCTGTGCTTCAGGCAGCAACGCAATGGCAAATTAATGGTGAAAAATTAGTATTACAAAATGAGGCAGGCAACCAACTTGCTACCTTTAACGCTGTTTACTTTTGATTAAGAACGTAACAATACCCCACATCTAAGCAAATAAATAAGCCCAGTTAAACTGGGCTTATTTATTTTTATTCGGCGACTAGCTGCTCGCTACGGTAAAAACCACTAGGCTTACTCAACAAGTTTACTAGTTCAGGTAACACGTCATCCATCGTTTGTTTCAGCTTCCATGGTGGATTTATCACTATCATTCCAGAGGCGGTCATACCATGTACTTCTGTATCTGCTTCGGTACCTAATTCAAATAATTGAATATTTTTAATTCCCGCGTCAATTAAACCCTGCTCCATATTATCAATACGTTCTCTGTCCACAACCGGATACCAGATCATATATGTACCCGTCGCAAAGCGTTGGTGGGCTTTGACTATGGTTTGTACTACCGTATTGTAATCGTCTTTTATTTCATAAGGTGGGTCTATTAACACACAGGCTCTGCGCGAGGCTGGCGGTAATAAACCAATTAAGCCCGCAAACCCATTTTCGCCGCGCACTCGAATAGAACGCTTACCTTGCATGTTTTCTTCAAGTAATACCAAATCTCGCGGATGCAACTCAAAAAACCAGCCCTTATCTTGGCGGCGTAAAAAGTGTTCGGCGATTTTTGGTGAACCTGGGTAAAAAGCCAGAGACGAACTTTCATTAAACGATTTTATTAATTCAATGTAGTCGTTTAAGGCACCGTGCTGACTGGTATGTTGCCAAAGTTTTTCTATGCCATCTTGGTACTCTTGGGTTTTTTGCGCGTCTGGTGCTGCCAGCTCAAAAAAACCAGCACCCGAATGCGTATCGATATAGTCAAGCGGCTTATCTTTTATTGTTTGATAACCCAGCACTTGCGCTAACACTAAATGTTTAAGTACATCGGCAGGGTTACCCGCATGAAAGGAGTGTCTGTAACTAAGCATTATTTATTTTCGCCATACGCTGTTTAATAAAATTAGTGAACCATAAAGCACACTGCTTTGGCAATCGTCACAGCAAAAGCGGGTGTTTACGTGAACCATTTCTGAATGAAAAAGCCAATAGCATGAATTATCCCTTAACATAGAATAAAAATCACCTAAAACCAGCGTAAATGCTGGCAAATAAACACACTTTGCTTTACATTTGCATGACATTAATTACAGTTATATGAGCGCATTTATGAACAACAATACTCTTCAACAACTCGAACAACTGATCGACCAACTAATTACCCGTAATAATCAGTTGCAAACTGATATTACAGAGCTTAAAGAGCAAAACAGTAAACTGCTTGATGAAAATGAGTTATTACAGTTAGAAGCCCTTGAAAATGAAGAAAAACAAAAAGATGCAAGCACCACCTTGTCGTCATTATTAGATAAATTACAAAGCGCACAACAGGCAAGCTAATGTCTGAGCTGCAAAACCAGCGAGTCACTGTTGAATTGCTTGGTAAAGAGCAGCAATTTGCTTGTCCGGCTGGGCAAGAAGAGGCACTAAAAGCGGCCGCCAAAAATCTGAATGATTTAGTTGAACAAATGAAACAACGTTCAACTGTCAGAAACGATCAAAAAGCATTACTTATGGCTGCTTTGAATTTAAGCCACGAATTGCTTGAAGCAAAAACTCAAAAATCAGTTGAGCTTGAGCATCAAGATCAATTGATTGATAAGTTGAGTCAATACTTAAGCTCAAACTCTGAACACACTAAATAAAAGCGCATTTTGCGCTTTTATTGTTTTTACCGTCAAAATATAATTAGAGAAAAAGATGCAACCACTTTTAACTAAAGCTCAAAAAATAGGTAAGTGCTTACTCCCTTTAATCTGCCTATTTATACATACAAAAAGCAATGCAGCAGTTGAGTGGCAATCGTTATCGGCTAATATTCAATTTATCAAGCAGCCAGATAGGTTACGTTTTTACGACTCTAATCAAGTGTTAATTCAGGGCAGTGAGTGTGCCTTACTGGTAGATGCCAGTGGTAACTTTGCAGCAGTAGAACAACTGGTTACCGAACTAAAACAACAGCTAAAGACGCCTTTATGTTACTTAGTTGCCACTCATTTTCATGACGATCACTTGCTGGGCATGGCGGTTATGCAGCATTACTTCCCAGACGCAAAACTGATTTCTCACCAACAAGTCGCTAACGACTTTTCGCGTTATCAGCAAGCATTAACAGACAAGCTAGAGGGGTTCGAGAAAAGCATTGAGCTGAGCTATCAGCGATTAGCCACCTTACCCGATGCAGAGCAAGCTCAATGGCGAGAAAAGCTCACTCGCGCTAAAACACGCTTATTTCGCTGGCAGAATTATCAACTAACACCACCAAAAATGAGTATTAGTGAGCCTAAAACATTAGATTTAGGAAATTATATATTAACTATCAACCCGCATCAGGCACATACTAATGGCGATCTAACACTGCTTGCCGACAAAGGTAAAACCTTAATAGGTGGTGATATCATTGACTGGCTTCCCTACCCTGGGCATGGCGAGCTTAAACAATGGCAAAGTTTATTAAAAAAATATATAAATAATAATTCGCTGTCACTTTTTGTTCCTGGCCATGGCAATTTAGTCGATAAAATTAAATTAAAACAGTCACTCACGTTTTTAGAAGCAATTACGGAGCAGGTTAAAAACAACCCTGAAGCCAGTATTGAGCAATTACAAAAAAAATTCCCAAGTGAAGTACTAAAACCTTACCAACAAGAACCACTTGATATAAAATCAAGTAACTTATTTTTGCAATCGGGATTACTTCGCGCTAAAAACAGTCAATAACTGAACACAATGGATTGTGTTAAAATATGGAAATATATTTTTTAAAAAGGAACAAAATGCGTCACCTGATCTTATGCTTTGCCATTGTATTGCTATGTAGCTGTAAAACCACACAGCCAGAGATCATTGCGCCTGTAGTCCCTGCACCTGTAGAGCAAAAAACCGCACAATCAAACACACCGAACTCTACAAACACCAAAAAAATCATTAATAAAAAAACAATACCTAAAGCCCTAAAAGTAACTCAACCAACTGACTTATGGGCACATATTGCTGATAACTTACATTTACCGGTTGAGCAAAATCAGGCGTTAAAGAAACGCATTAACTGGTATTTAAAACAACCGAATTATTTAAAAATAGTGTCTCGCCGTGCAGAGCCTTTTTTATATCATATCGTAAAAAAAGTAGAGCAAAAGCAGCTCCCTATGGAACTGGCATTACTGCCATTTGTAGAAAGTGGCTTTAGACCTACCGCCCGCTCAAGTGAGCACGCTGTGGGTGTGTGGCAACTGGTTGCAGCAACTGCACATCATTTTGGGGTTAAATCAGATCAATGGTACGACGGACGCCAAGATGTATTGGCCTCAACCGATGCAGCACTAGATTACTTAAGCTATTTACATAAACGTTTTGATGGTAATTGGTTGCATGCACTTGCAGCCTATAACACCGGTGAAGGCCGAGTTAAACGTGCTATAAAACGCAATCAAAAACGAGGGAAGTCAACTGACTTTTGGGCACTAACCCTACCAAAAGAAACCGCTGACTATGTACCAAAACTATTAGCATTAAGCTATTTAGTAAAACACCCTAAGGCAAAATTTAAACGCCCAAAGCTTCCTTATAAAGCACTGACCACCTCGTTAAATGTGGCAAAACAGTTCGATTTTTCAATTATGGCCAAGCTCTCTGGTATGGGTGTAAAACAGCTACATGCCCTTAATAGGGGTTATTTAAAAAACCAAAGTTCCCCCCATGGCCCGCATACTTTGTTGCTTCCTATTGAGCAACAAGCTTTACTAAAAAACCGTTTTTTTAAAGCCAATTTTGCAGGCGAATACATAGTCAAAAAAAATGACACACTATACGGTATTGCTAAGCATTTTGGCTTGCCTTTAAAGGCACTAAAACAGCTCAATAATAAGCAAAATAACTTTATTGGTGTTGGCGAAAAACTTATTTTAGGGGAGCCTCAAACGTTACCTGAATCGCTCACTATTAACTATAAAATAAGCCCTTACTTGGAACAAAAAGAGCCCGTCATTCCAACCATCGAGGTAGATTACCACGTTAAGCCCGGTGATAACCTGTGGAATATAAGTCAGTTGTATGGCGTTGCTCATAGCGATTTAGCACGTTGGAATAAGTTATCAGCATCTAGCGTATTAAAGCCTGGGACTCAGTTAGTTTTATTTATACCCCAAACTGCGATACCTAAAACCACACCGGCTAAAAAAGATCTGTTACTCGACTTACAAAATACATTAAATCATCCCCGTTAAGTTTCTAAAGCGCAGTATTTCGCGTAAAATTGCTTTTTAATTTATTTAAATCTTAAAGAGACATGCATGCAAATCAGTAAAAATTCGGCCGTTGAATTTCATTACACCCTTAGCGAAGCCGGTGAACAAATAGAAAGTAGCCTTAACGACGCGCCATTAAGTTACATTCACGGCAGCGAAGGCATGCTACCCGGTTTAGAAACCGCACTTGAAGGTAAAACTGCTGGTGATAAATTTAGCGTAACGTTATCTCCAAGTGAATCATACGGCGAGCGTGTTGATGATTTAATTCAGCGCATTCCGCTTAAGCATTTACAAGGCGATGTAAAAGTGTGGAAGCCAGGTATGACTGCAATGGTGCAATCAAATCAGGGTCGCCATCAAGTGACTATCGTAAAAGTAGGCCGCTTTAATGCTGATTGTGATTTAAACCACCCATTTGCTGGTAAAACGCTGACCTTTGATGTTGAGGTTGTATCAGTTCGTGAAGCAACAAGCGAAGAAATCTCTCATGGCCACGTTCATGCTGAAGGTGGTTGCGGCCACGCACATTAATTGCTAATTAGAGGAACAAGTATGTCAAAAGTTGCAATAGTAACCGGTGGCTCTAAAGGCATTGGCTTTGCTGTAGTACAGCGATTATTAACTAACGGCTATCAGGTTCATAACTTAGATATTGAGCCCAGTGAGAGTGGTGTTTTTCATCAATGTGATGTTAGTGATGTAACCGCCGTACGCCAGTGTATACAGGCTATTATTGAAAAAACACAACGTATTGATGTACTTGTTTCAAATGCTGGTAAGCATCTAAGTGCCACAATTGAGCACACCGATGAAGCGACATTCGATGCGTTAATGGCACTGAATGTTAAAGGTGCGTACGCGGCTATACAAAGCGTATTACCAGCTATGAAAGCACAACAAGATGGCGCTATTGTGTTAATTGCCTCAGATCAGGCCATTATTGGCAAACAAAACTCATTTGCTTATAACTTAACTAAGCACGCATTGGCTTCAATGGCTAAAACCACCGCCTTGGATTACGCAAGCTTTAATATTCGCGCTAATGCAGTGTGCCCTGGCACCATAGAAACGCCGTTATTTCATAATGCAATTGATGCATATTGTAAAAGAAGTGGTGCTAACAAAGCCGATATTGTTGCAGAAGAAGCCGCATTACAACCGCTCAACCGTTTAGGTCAAGCCGATGAAGTTGCTGCACTGGTAAGCTTTTTAGTAAGTGCAGATGCCAGCTTTATTACTGGTAGCTTACAACGTATTGATGGTGGCTACACAGCACAATGAGTACTAAAATTATTGACCCGCATCTGCACTTTTTTAATTTGCCGGAGGGTCAATACACTTGGCTACAAGGTGCGAACCCACCAGCTTGGTCTAACTTAGATAAAATAAAGCAGCCCATCAGCGTTGCTGAACTGATCAAAAGTACTAACTTTGAACTCGCAGGTTTAGTGCACATAGAAGCTGGGTTTGATAATAACCAGCCAGTTAAAGAATTAAACTGGTTAGCCAAACATATTAAAACTATACCTTATAAAGCAATTAGCTTTGCAACAATTAACCAGCCAAATAACGCATTTAAACTAGCACTTCAGCAGCTAGTTCATCACTCTCTTGTAGGCATTAGAGATATCACTGAAGGTCATGATGCCGAGCGCTTATTGAGCCCTCATTGTCTCGATAACCTGCGGCACTTGAGCCAATTAAAGCTGCATTTTGAAGCCCAATTTGAAGTAGAAAACCTCAACATCACCGAGCGGCTCATTTCTTATGCCAACCAAGTTAGTGACTTACAAATAATCATTAATCACGCAGGGCTTGCACACAACCTTGCAAACTGGGCAACTGCAATTGAACTACTTGCAAAACAGCCTAATGTTGCGATTAAGTTTTCAGGTTTTGAATTACTCATGCTTAATAGCGAGCAGCAAAACCAATGTTTTAAACATATTTTAAAGCATTTTGGTATGCAAAGAGTGATGTTTGCTAGCAACTTCCCCGTGTGCCAAATTAATATTAACTACAACGAGTTATGGCAACATTATCGCAGCCTGTGTAGCGACGATCTTACATGGCAATATTTGAGTTACAAAAATGCTGCAAGCCTCTATCAACTCTAAATGAAAACCGCTATATTTAGCTCAACAGTTTAAAAAACGAGCATGCGTATGGCCATTTTTAATTCATCTTCTCTTAAATACACATTACTCCCTTTTTCACTAGCCGCTTTATTAACAGGTTGTGGTGGTGGAGGTAGCGACAATGCGACCAACCCAACAACTGATAATAGCGGCTGGACCTCAGGTGTATTTGCCAGTTCAGGGCAATTTAAAGGTCAATGCCAAGCAATTAATGAAAAAAACTGGCTACGCTCTTGGAGTAACGAAACCTACCTATGGTATGACGAAATTATTGATACCAACCCTGCATTAACGTCAGGGGTTATTGATTACTTTAATACTTTAAAAACGGAGCAACTGACTGAGTCAGGTGCGAAAAAAGATAACTTTCACTTTAGTTTGCCGACCGATGAGTGGCAAAGACAAAATCAATCCGGCCTAAGCTTTGGTTATGGCTTTAATATAAAAATAATTGCCGGTAGCGCGCCACGCCAAGCAGTTGTTAGCTACACCGAACCAAATACCCCAGCTAGTAATCAAAATATTATTCGTGGTTTTGAGCTTTTAGAAGTTGATGGCGTTGATTTTATTAACACCACCTCATCGAGCGAGGTAGGTATTATTAATGCAGGTTTATTCCCCGAGCAAACGGGTAAAGTTACCGAATTTGTATTTAGGGATATCAGCACTAATGAAAACCGCACAGTGACGCTCACGTCTCAAAACATCGAATCGCAACCAGTAATGAATGTTCGTACCGATTTAGCCGCTGGTGATGTTGGTTATTTTCAATTTAATAGCCACAACGCCATAGCCGAAACACAGCTTTACAACGCCTTTAACCAACTCGCTGCCAGTAGCATTAAAGATTTAGTCATTGACGTGCGCTATAACGGGGGTGGGTTATTACAAATGGCTAGCCAAGTAGGCTACATGGTGGGGGGCAGTAACACGCAAGGTAAAATATTTGAACGGACCATATTTAATGATAAATACCCTAATACCAACCCCGTCACAGGCCAAGCACTGACGCCGATGCCTTTTACAAATCGTTTTGTCGGCTTTGAAAATAATCCTGCAATTGTAGCGGGCACGCCGTTACCCACCTTAAACTTAGAACGGGTATTTGTACTTACCACTAGCAGTACCTGCTCGGCTAGTGAGGCTATAATTAACGGGCTGCGCGGAGCAGATGTTGAAATTATTCAGATAGGCGCAGGCACCTGTGGTAAACCGTATGGTTTTTACCCTACCGACAACTGCGACACCACTTATTTTACTATTCAATTTACTGGCGAAAATAACAAAGGCTTTGGTGAATATTCAGATGGCTTTGCACCGCAAAATACCATTGATGACGCACGACAACCGGTTCGCATTGCTGGGTGTGCTGTTGCCGATGATTTTACTAAGCGCTTAGGTGATGCTAGTGAAAGCTTATTAAGTACAGCGCTGAGCTATAGAGAAAACGGCAGTTGCCCTGCCCCAAGCTCAATAAATAGTGTTCTTGGTTTTGCGCCCACTATCGCCACCGATATGCCAGAAGTAAAAGATATGCGAGTTCAAACCATGCTAGAACAAAATATTATTCTTAGTGATAACATGAGATAAGCAATGAACATATTATTAGCAATAAGCATGACTGCAGCGACATTAGGGTTAACGGGTTGCTTAGCGCAAAGCTCAGAACCGACACCTAAGCTACAGCATGCGTTACTGGTTGAACCGAATAGCGCTAAAGTAGCCGATGCGATTACGCAACTGCTACATAGCTCACAGGTTCAATTAACCGACGACGTTTTTGTAACCTCAAGCACAGTTACACTTGAGCAACTTAATCACAAAGATCCTCAGGGAAATCCGATTATGGGCAAGCAGCTTAATATGCCGGATCAGTTTGAACTGATGATTAAGGGAGAGCGCTGTTTTGTTCGCCATCTTGATAGCAAAGCAACCATCGAACTAAAACAGGTACTTTGTAAAATAAATCCACAGCGATAAAAAAGCCGGTCAGTGAGTTATCACTTACCGGCTATTCTTAAATAGAGCTATTTAACCTGAACTCTGGATAATAAATCCATCTCAAGCAGAGTTCAGGTTATTTATTTTATTTCTACACGTTGTGAACGCATTACAATTTCATCGTTAAGCTCAATCCCAAGGCCTGGTTCTTCTGATACTTCAAAAAAACCATTTTTAGGTTGTGGATCTTGTAAGCACAGCTCTCTGTTCCACTTTTTAATCGCATAAGTATGATGTTCATGAATTAAAAAGTTAGGGATTGCTGTTTCTAAATGTAATGCTGCCGCGGTTGCAACCGGCCCACCACACACGTGTGCCTGAATACGCACGTCAAAAATATCTGCGTAATCACATACTTTTTTAGTTTCAGTAAAGCCACCACATAAACCAATATCTGGCTGTAGTACATCAATGCTTTGATCTTCTAAATATGGACGCACGCCCCAACGGTTATATAAGCGCTCGCCGCCTGCAATAGGCACAGCCACTTTATCAGCCACTTTGGCATGTAATGAGTGGTTTAAATAATTCACCGGCTCTTCAAAATACATACAATCAAATTCTTCTGCAATCTCACCAATTTGAATTGCTGATGTCGCACCAGGTAAACTGTGGCATTCAAAAATAATGTCAACTTCATCACCCACAGCTTCACGAATAGCTTGCATACGGGCACGGTATAGTTTCATCTCTGGGCGAGAAATAATATTTGTGCGGTCATAGTAGGTATTGCCATCTTTATCGTATTGAATTGGGTCAACCTTTACCGCGTCATAACCTTCAGCTACTGCTTTTAGTGCCGCTTCGGCATATTCTTGTGGCTGGACCAGCGCTTTAAACTCACTGTCCCAGTCAAACTGCAACTGCGATGCATAAGTACGTAGTTTGTCGTTAACTTTACCACCAAGCAACTGATAAACAGGTAAACCCAATGCTTTACCTTTTATATCCCAAAGCGCAGTATCAATCGCACTCATTGCAGCATAAACCACCGGCCCACCGCCTAAACCCCAAAAGCTTTCACGCAACATACGTGACCATAGTTTTTCAGTTTGAAACGGGTCATGGCCAATTAAAAAGGCATCGGCCATTTCTTTGATCATCGCAGCGGCAGCACTGTGACCTAAGTCATACGCAAGGCCGGCTTCACCTACACCGCTAATCCCTTCATCAGTATGAATACGAACAAATACAGGCGTCCATGCAGGACGCTCAGGACAATGAATGTCAAAGACTTCAACGCGATTTACTTTCATAAAAAATTCCTTATTAACCTTTATCGGTTATTTTGCAAAACTTGGGTCAAGACGATACGCTTTTCGTAACATGGCAGGCCATGCTAGCTGCCCCCCAGTACTGCCGCTGTGAACAACGTTCGCTTGATTATAAATGTTATCAATAATAGCTTGTGGTACTGCAATCGCTTCTTGTGCACTTGATTGAATAGCTAATTGTATTTCACAGGCACGTTGAAGGTCATAAAAGCGCATAAACGCATCACCTACTGTTGGCCCTACCGTTAAGCCGCCATGATTCACCAATAGCATATGGTTGGTGCTACCTAAATCTGTTTGCAGGCGTTTACGCTCATCATCATTCACCGCTAGGCCTTCATAACCATGGTATGACAGAGAGGGTAATGAAAACATCGAATACTGACTTAACGGTAACAGCCCTTCTTTTTGTGTTGCAACTGCAATGGTTTCTTTAGTGTGTAGGTGTATTACGCAATGGGCATCCTCGCGTACTTCATGAATGGCACTGTGAATGGTGAATCCCGCAGGGTTAATATCAAATGGAGTATCGTCAATAATGCGGCCATTTAAATCAACTTTAACTAAGTTTGATGCAGTGATCTCATCAAACGTTAAACCAAAAGCGTTTACTAAATAATGATCCGTACCCGGTAGGCGAGCAGAAAGGTGCGTATAGATTAAATCCCCCCAACGAAAATGGTCAACTAATCGATAACATGCGGCTAAATCAACACGTAGTTGCCACTCTTGTTCTGATACTTTATTTTTTAAATCGAGCTGGGGTAAATCAAACATAACAAGCCTTTTAAAACACAGCATAGCGCTAGTGATTGTAGATGTTTAGAAGTCTAAATGAGTATTCGCATGATGGCAATCACCAAATAAAAAAGCCACACAAAGGTGTGGCTCTTTTTAAATTGCGTTAGCGATTATTGTACTTTTGATAGGTAATCGGCAATCGCTTCAAACTCTTCATCAGTCACAGTCGCAACCATTGCTTTCATTGCCATAGACATACCGTTGTTACGAGCGCCTGACTTAATGTCTTTCATTTGCGCTACTAAGTACTCTTTGTTTTGACCATTTAGCTTAGGGTACATCGCCATGATAGGTGCTTTACCATCTGCACCATGACATGTTTGACAGTTTTTAGCGGTATAAAGTGCAGCGCCATCAGCAGCGGCGGCTGAAAATGAAAAACTTGCGGCTAAACCAATACCCGCGCCTAATAAAAGTGTTTTTATCTTGCTCATTGTATTTACTCTTCTTTTTTACGGTTAAAAAAAACGGTTGTGATAATTGTAGTCAATAAATCTTTAAAAAGCATACGTCCTTGATAAGGTTTGACGATCAATCAGAACAAATACGTGTATCCCTCATAAAACAAATATTAGCTTGCCTTAGCTGAGCAGATACTTAATAACACCTTACCAAATAAGATCGTCTGGTACTTCAAAATCAGCGTACGGATCGTCTTCGTCCTTGGCTTTGTTCTCAGGTTCAACATGAAACACAATATACTTTTCATCAACCTCAGCCACTTTGCGTGCAGGCTCGTCTTCTAATACGTAAAACTGGCCTTCTAATACACAAATTGCTAAACGTCCGCCCGAGAGCGCCTTTTGCGTTTGCTCATTCACATCAAGGCCCTTTACTTTATTTTCATAAGTAAAGTTAAAGGTACGCTCACCACGAATTGACTCTTGATTGTGATGCTCTAAAATTTGCTTAACACGGGCTACCTGCTCACGTTGCTTTAATTCTTCTTGGCGCGTTTTGTTAAGCTCTTCGGCCTTTTGCTGCTGCTCAAGCTTGGTTTGCTGAATATGCTTTTGCAAATCATTTGGGTTGCTTGTCGCTCCCTTCTTTTGCTTTTTCTGTTGCTTGCGCTTTTCTGATTTAGCAACTTTGGCTTTATGTGATGTTGTTAAACCAGCTTGGAGCAATTGCTCTTGTAGTGACCCCATGGCGTGTTCCCACTAAAAACGAATATTAATGCTATTTTAATCACCAACGAGCGTAAATAACAGCGCTATTGGTATTAATCTAACAAACTACTGAAAACAAAGCATGATTTAGCGCAATAAAGGTTAATTTATGAAAACCCTAGCAGTTTTGTATATAATGCGACTCAACTAATAAGCAATGTTAACGGCAGTCAATGCGCTTATCTCACTTACTCCTTTGTTCTGTTTTTATTTTTTTTGTCTTATACGCACCACAGCCATTATTAAGTTTATTTGCCACCGAATTTAATGTAGCGCCTGCCATTGCAGGCAGCTTAATGACTGCCACTATGCTGCCTTTAGCCATTGCACCTTTGGTGTATGGGTTGTTTCTAGCCAAGCGAAACCCATTATTAATTTTACGCATCGCAATGTTATTACTCGGTGTCGGCTGTTTATTATTTATTTATGCCCCTAGTTTTGAGCTACTGTTACTTGTTCGGTTTTTACAAGGGCTGACTTTACCTGCCGCTTTAACCGCAATGACCAGTTATATTGGTATGAGCTATCAAGCCGATACATTACAAAAAAATATGACTCTTTATATTGGTAGTACTATTGTCGGTGGTTATTTTGGCCGAGTATTGGCTGCGCTCTTTAGCGACTTGTGGTCATGGCAAAGTTTTTATTACTTAATTGCTGCCATGTTGATAATACTCTCGCTTAGCATCCCCCATAAACGCTTTGTCCTGAGTAGTTCTAGTGAGGTGTTATCACCTTTAGATTATATGAAACAACTTAAAGAAGGCTCGGTACTTAAACTTTATGGTGCCATATTTTGTATGTTTTTTTGCTTTGCCGCATTATTAAACTACTTGCCTTTTATTTTAAAAAATACCTTTTTAATTAATAACACCCGCGACATTGGCTTAGTTTATAGTGGTTATTTAATTGGCGCGTTAGCCTCTATTTTTACCCCGTGGTTATTAAAAAAAATGACCTCAGCTTGGCGCTTATTGGCATTGGTATTCCTGTTTTATAACCTCAGTATTGTGTTATTAATGAGTCATTCACTGATGTTGTTTTTAATTGCATTCACACTCTTTTGTGGCGCTATGTTTGTAATTCATTCAACAGCGGCACCATTGGTTAATAAAATTAGTCACGCTCCACCGAGTGTTACTAATGGTTGTTACGTGTCATTTTATTATAGCGGTGGCGCACTAGGATCGTTATTACCTGGGGTGGTTTATCAAGCACACGGGCAAACCGCATTTATGGCAACACTTCTTGCGGTTTGCTTATGTGGGCTGGGTCTTATTTTGTGGGCTCAGCGCGAGGGTAAAAACATCACCCGCGGCTGATGTTCAGTAAAATCAAAAAAACGCAGTAAATCAGGCTTAGTTAATAACCATGTTTGGGTGTTTTCAAATGGATGGCAATGAAATAAATCGCCAAACCAAATATCCTGATCAAGCCAAAGCGTTACATCTCGTTGCTTATCGTTCATTAAGCTGAGCATTGACACACAACCTGGTGCAACTTTTAAGTACTTAGCCAAGCGCTCATTAGAGGCAAACCCTAAACGCGATAGCCCTTGCTGTTTAGACAACGATTTTAAATCGAGTTGTTTATCATGCGCGGTGATCACTAAAAAATGGCGCTTACCTTCGTTATCTCGCAAAAATAGATTTTTTAAACGTGTTCCTGGGCGATTCACCATCAGCTCGTCGGCATCTAAGCTACCATGCAACGCTGGATGCTCAATCACATCATAGTTAATATCAAGTTGGGCTAACACCGCCGCTAATTTTTGTTTATCTGCTAACATACTACAAACAACGCCCTCTTAATTGCACACTTAAATCTCGCCATAGCACTTCGTTTATTTCATGCTTATCTGCACAATAGTTACGTTGTGCAAGCTCTTTATTGAGAAACTCTACCGCTTGATCTTCTAATTGTAACTTGAGCACGCTCGACTCTTCAAAGTGCTCTTGTTCGGCAAAACGCTTTACATCGCTTCGGGTTAGCTTTTTATTAATATTAATTTGCTCACGGCTCTTAGCCTTTACAGAGACCACATAGGCAAAAAGCTTGTTACCTTGATCATCAACAGTGTCATAAAATTGTTGATTATTAATTTCATAGGGAGGCTCATCTACCGAGCTGGCACAGCCAAAAAGGAAAATCATGAAAACTAAAGCGTATTTTTTCATTATGTATTGTCGTTTTAGTAAATATTGAGGCCGAGTTTAACAAAAATTAGTTAAAACGGAAAAATTTGTGAAAAAATACTTGACCGAAAACGTAAAAATATTTAAAGTTCACCCCGCTTAAGACTCAGCACTTAAGCATTTACAGCACATGTAAATTAGGAATGTGGGGCTATAGCTCAGCTGGGAGAGCGCCTGCCTTGCACGCAGGAGGTCAGCAGTTCGATCCTGCTTAGCTCCACCACTTTCCTACCCTCTCCTTTAAGTAATATCCTTATTTTTATATTCTAAATAAACTTCTCTGTTAATAATGCTTTGTATTTTTTAATCTCTTTGTTTGCTTAAGTGTTTAATTTTGCTAAATCGAGATCAAAAATGCCGAGCAAAGCCCGGCATTTTTATTATTTATTGAGTTGGGTTAGTTATTCGCGAACTTGACCAACACCATTCACTAAATATTTTTCAGTGGTTAATGACTCAAGTCCCATAGGGCCATAAGCATGTAACTTAGTCGTTGCAATACCAATCTCTGCACCTAAGCCTAGTTGTGAGCCATCAGAAAAGCGTGATGACGCATTAACCATAACAACCGACGCATCAACACTACGTTGGAATAACTCTGCCGCCGCATCGTCCTTAGTACAGATAACTTCAGTATGATTTGAACCGAATTGAGCAATGTGCTCAACGGCTGCATCAAAACTTGGCACAATACGAATTGCTAACTCTAAGTCTAAGTACTCTTCACCAAATTCATTATCAGCAAGTACAGTGGCATTATCAAAATATTCAGCCGCTTTGGCGTCAGCATTAATTTTTACACCTTCTTGACGAAGTACAACTGCACACAGATTTAAAAACTCATCAGCTACATCTTGGTGTACCACTAAACCCTCAAGTGCATTACATACACCAGTACGCTGAGTCTTACCATTAAGCAGTAAATTTAGTGCTACTTCTAAATCAGCATCTTTATCTACATATAAATGACAAACGCCTTTAAAATGCTGAATAACAGGGATTGTGCTGTTTTCAGTAACATAGTTAATTAGGCCTTCACCACCACGAGGGATGATTAAGTCAATGCTATCGCGTTGTTGCATCAATTCCATTAGTAAAGCACGGTCAGGATCAGGAATCACTGAAATTAGCGCAGTTGGTAGACCATGTTTTGTAAGCACGCTATGCATTACACTGGCAATGGCTTGTGAGCTTTTCAGCGCTTCTTTACCACCGCGTAAAATAACACCGTTACCTGACTTAAAGCACAATGCACCTGCGTCAGCCGTTACATTAGGACGCGCTTCATAAATCATACATACTACGCCAAGTGGTACACGCATTTTACGAATTTTAATACCATTTGGGCGTTCAGTAATGTCACGTAACTGGCCAACAGGATCATCTAATGAAACAATCACTTCGATACCCTCGGCCATGGCTTCAATACGCTCATCATTCAATGTTAAACGGTCAATCATTGATGCTGCTAAATTATTGTCGCGTGCTGCGCTTAGGTCACTTTCATTTTCTTTGATTATAAATTCTTTTTGCTTTCTTAATGCCGCTGCCATATCGGTTAACACTTTGTTTTTAGTCTCGGTATCGAGTAAAGCAAGTGTATGTGCAGCCTTTGCTGCCTGGCGTGATATATCCGTAATTAAACTCATGACTTCTCCAATAATGCGATATCTTTTTCTGAAATAATTGGTCCAATTGAATCCTGCATTTTTTCGCTGAATTCACTCTGCTCGTTATCTGCAATAAAGTTTAACAAGCAGCTACTGTAATTTGCTGTGGCTTTAGCTAAACGCGTACCATCTTCACTGCGAACTAAGATAGTATCGCCCACAGCAAACTCGCCATGTACTTCTCTGATCTCATCGCCACGTAAGCAACCGTCTTCACCTTCTAATGAGTCATCAAATGACCCTTCAACAACGACTTCCCCTTGCTCATTGGCGGTATGTGTCATCCAGTGAATAGAATCTTGCATTGGTTTTTCATAAGGCAAGAATACGCTACCTGGGTTTTCACCGGCTAACAAGCGAGTAAAGGTTTCTTCTTTAAAGCCATTAATAATGTAAGTTGCAATACCATGTGAAGTGGCTTTCTCTGCCGCTTCAATCTTGGTTTTCATACCACCTGTACCTACCGCACTGGTAGCACATCCTGCCATAGCATAAATAGAATCATCAATTGATTTTATTTCAGGCAATAATACGGCATCGTCATGCAGATTTGGGTTTTTATCATACAAGCCATCTACATCAGAGAAAATCATTAATGCATCTGCATCAGCGGCTGCTGCAACCATGGCTGATAAATTATCGTTATCACCCACTTTTAAATCATCTGTTGTTACTGCATCATTTTCATTAATGATAGGTAGCACGCCGTGTTCTAGCAATGTAAATACGGTTTCACGGATACTCTGGTAACGCTCACGGTCACGTAAATCACCATGAGTTAATAATAGCTGTGCTGATGGAAAATCAAAGAAACGATCCCACATGGCCATCATTTCTGTTTGCCCTGCTGCAGCCATCGCTTTTTTCATTACCACTGAACGAGGTTGGTCTGATGGAAATAAATGTGAGCCAGCCGCTACAGAACCAGATGAAACTAAAATAACCTCAATTCCACGTGCGCGACAGCGGACAATAAACTGTGCGATGGTTAATAAATAACGTGAACGACAGCCATCTTGATCGGGTGCAATTAAGGCACTGCCCACTTTAAGTACGATACGTCGCCAATTTAACTTTTGCATAAGTGCTCAACTTTCCATTTAATTTGTATTCATCACATAGATGAATGAAACCAGGTCGCCATGTTTATAAACACAGCGTCGAATTTATTTATCATTGCCCACACTTTTTACACACACGTACACCGTCTCTAAAACTAGCGTTTTAAATTGAGATGCAAAAAATAAATAGTATTAACCCAATAAATAAATCGGATCGTACTAACTAAAAAAATATAAAGTGTTGTTTATGTATCGCTGTAAAAAGCTGTGTGCGGCCTTTTTATTAACAACATACATAGAGCCTCTTAAGTCTGGTACACCAACAGATAGGGTGATGACTTAAGGACCGAGATTTAATCGCCACGATGGGGATTAAATATTGAAAGGTAATAGTTCAACTCAAACTTTTATTTATCTGCATTGAGCAAATAAACACTTTGAGCAAAACCATACCAAAGAGTACGGTAAATGATATTGTGTGTTCAAATATAACAAAACAAAGCAAAAACAATCAGTAAGAGAGTTAAGATGTTTATATCTAACATAATCTAGTATTTAAACTACAAACTTGATTAGATAACTAATTATTCGAACACGAAGTATAATACGTTAAAGTAGCTGCTTAGATCAAGGCTAAAATTCAAGCTGAATAGGTCGACACTACTAAAGCTAGTGTTTTTTGTATTAAGTATCATGCGGTTAGACTACTATAAATATGAATTATATAGACTATAAATTTGATAACATTTTAGAAAATGGCGTTAACACTAAATAAATAAGTATTATTTATTAGCTAAATTGAATTTACACGTGTATACCCACTGTATTACTGGTAGGTAACAGTTATACTTTTAAACATTATTAATATTAAGGAGTTTTTACTCTATGTCAGCAATTTATATAGCCGGTATTGCATTGTGTTCGGTGCTAGCCCAATGGGTCGCCTGGGCGTTCAGAGTACCCGCTATTCTGTTTTTGTTGCTTACTGGGCTTTTATTAGGGCCATTTAGTGGCGTATTAGACCCAGATGCCTTATTAGGCGATTTACTTTTTCCTGTGGTGTCTTTAAGCGTTGCTGTGATTTTATTTGAAGGGTCATTAACACTACATTTTCGGGAGCTTAAAGGGATCAGTAAAGTCGTAAGAAACCTCTGCTCTATTGGTATGCTTATGACCTGTGTCGTTATTAGCTTAAGTGCCTATTGGTTATTAGAGTTAAATTGGCGAGTCGCAGCAGTGCTTGGCGCTGTGCTTGTTGTAACCGGACCAACGGTTATTGCGCCACTGCTTAACTCAATGCGACCCACTCAAGATATTGACCGTATTTTACGCTGGGAAGGCATAGTCATAGACCCTATTGGCGCTTTATTTGCGGTATTAGTATTTGAAGCTGTGATGTTAGTTGGCCAAGGTGAAGTACTTAGTCACACTATAATTGCACTAGTTAAAACCGTTGGGGTTGGTTTAAGTATTGGTGTGGTTTCGGGTTGGATCACAACGCAACTGATGCGCCGCGAATGGTTGCCATTTGAGCTACATAAATTTGGCATTTTAGCGTTAGTGTTAATTAGCTTTTCGATTTCAAACCATTTAAGTCATGAGTCAGGATTATTGGCCGTGACTGTATTTGGTATTTGGTTAGCTAATCAAGATGACCTAGAAATAGATTCGGTGCTTGAGTTTAAAGAAGATCTGTCGATGATTTTGATCTCAACCTTGTTTATTTTACTCGCTGCCAGATTACAACTATCTGACTTAATGATGCTCGACAGCGATGTATTTATATTTTTAGCTATTGTGCTATTTATTGCGCGCCCGTTGTGTATTGCTATTTCAACCTTTGGCACCGATTTACCAATGAAGTCTCGCTTGGTGCTGGCTTGGATTGCGCCTCGCGGTATAGTTGCTGCAGCCGTAGGCTCTGTATTTGCGTTAAGTATGATAGAAGCCGGTGTAGCCGATGCTGAGAAAATGGTGCCATTGATATTCACGGTTATTATCGTCACTGTGGTACTGCAAAGCTTAACGGCTATCCCTGTTGCTAAGTTGCTAGGGGTGCGCCAGCCCTCCCCTAATACTATTTTAATTATTGGTGCCAACCATGTATCTCGTGCTATTGCTCGTGGTTTAAAGGAACAAAACATTCCCGTTCACTTATCAGATCCTGCTTGGGAAAACTGTAAAATGGCACGTATGGATGGTTTGCCTTGTTATTACGGTAATCCACAATCTGAGCATGCTGAACGCTATTTACCTTTAACCACTATTCGCAGTGTTTTAGCGCTTTCACCTAATCGTCATCATAACGCATTAGGGGTGCAGTATTTTTCTCATTTATTGAATGAAAAAAATGTATTTTCACTACGCTCATCTTCATCACATGCTAAAGCAAATAAAGACAGCGCGACGTTCTTATCACGACAAATTCTGTTTGGTGAAAACGGAGCATATGCACGCTTAAGCAGCGTTATTGCCAAAGGCGGTAAAGTGAGTGCAACACGAATATCTGAAGAATTTAGCTGGCAGCAGTATTTAGAAATGAACCCTGAAGCAATTCCACTGTTTATTCTCAAAGGGGATAAAGACAGTGATGAAGACGCTCCAGTGAAAATGAGGCCTTTTACTAGTGACATGGAAAAGCCACCACAAGAAGGCGAGCGAGTGATTGCATTACAGCCGCCTAAAATATCGGTATTAAAAGATCCTGCCAATAACAAAGCCAAAGACAATAAAAAAGACGAGTCATAACTAAAAAAAACGAGAGTGCGGCAAAACACTCTCGCTTTTTTACATAGGTAAGCGCGCGCGGGTAACGACACTGGCTGGCATTTTTTCAGCAAGTTTAGTTAATGCTCGCTCTATTTTTTTATGTGTCGCTTTATCAGCTACCGTGGTGTTAAACAACCAACGATAAGCATCTTCAAAATCTCTTGGACTACCATAACCTTGATTAAACAAACCAACTAATCGTAACTGCGCTTTTAAATTGCCTTGCGCTGACGCCTCACGTAAGTAGGTTATTGCCATGGTTTTGTCTTTTTGGACCAACTGCCCAACGTCGTAGTAGCGACCTAGTTGCTCTAATGCAGCCGCTAAGCCCTGCTCAGCCGCTTTTTTCATGTAATACACACCTAAAGCAACATCGCGCTCAACACACACTTTATAAGCGAGCATATCACCGTATAGGAATTGATATGATGGCAATGCCATTTTATTGGCTCGCGCTTCTATATCTTGCACTAACTGGCAATTATCTGCCTTTACGCGCGCTAGATGAGTGTTCTCATTAATTAAAGCTATTAACTCAGATTCAGTATACAGCGGCACAGCTGCAGGGCTTTCTTCAGCTAAGCTATTGCTTATATTAAATAAAGAAAGTGTAAGTAGTGATAATGACCACACTGAGCAACGAGAAGATAAACGCATATTAACCACTTTAAAAATAAACTTACCAAATAATATACAAAGATCGTTCCACTATTAATAGCGTCACTTTTCTGCAGACATAAAAAAAGCTGCACATGGCAGCTTTTTTTCAACTTAAACCCAATTATGCAAATGGGCTACGAAGTATCATCGTTTCAACACGATCAGGACCTGTAGAGATAATATCAACAGGTACGCCTGTGATTTCTTCAATACGTTTGATGTAATCAATTGCCGCTTTAGGTAAGCCTTCAAGCGATGTTACACCCACTGTATTTTCAGACCAGCCAGGCATTTCTTCGTATACTGGCGTTACTTTATCGTAACCTTCAGCTGCTAATGGCGTCACGTTAGTCACAGTACCATCTTCAAGCTTATAACCAGTACAGATTTTAAGTGTTTCTAAACCATCTAAAACGTCAAGTTTAGTTAAACAAAATCCTGAAATGCTGTTGATTTGAACTGCACGGCGCATAGCCACTGCATCTAACCAACCTGTACGACGTAAACGACCTGTAGTAGCACCAAACTCATGGCCTTTGTCACCTAAATGCTTACCGACTGGGTCTTGCTTATCAAGGCCGTCGTAAAGCTCTGTAGGGAAAGGACCTGAACCTACACGTGTTGTGTACGCTTTAATGATACCTAGCACATAATCAAGGTGTAATGGGCCAAAACCCGCACCTGTAGCAACGCCACCAGCGGTGGTGTTTGAAGATGTTACATAAGGGTAAGTACCATGATCGATATCAAGTAGTGTACCTTGAGCACCTTCAAATAAGATGTTGTCACCGGCGTTACGCGTTTGATCTAAAAGCTCAGTTACATCAACTACCATTGCTTTTAAAATATCAGCAACAGCCATTGCATCATCAAACGTTTTTTGGAAGTCAACAGCGTCTACTTTGTAGTAGTTAACTAATGTGAAGTTGTGGTATTCCAATACTTCTTTTAACTTAGTAGCAAATAATTCAGGATTGAATAAATCACCAACACGTAAACCACGACGTGCTACTTTATCTTCGTACGCTGGACCGATACCACGACCCGTTGTACCGATTGGTTTATCGCCACGCGCAGTTTCGCGAGCTACATCTAATGCAACATGGAAAGGCAATATTAGCGGACATGCTTCACTGATTAAAAGACGTTCACGTACAGGTACGCCACGCTCTTCAAGCATGCCAATTTCTTTCATTAGCGCTTCTGGTGATAAAACAACACCATTACCAATCACACATTTAACATTGTCACGTAATACACCCGATGGAATAAGGTGTAGAACTGTCTTTTCACCGTCGATCACTAAAGTATGGCCTGCGTTATGACCACCTTGATAACGAACTACTAAAGATGCTTTATCTGTAAGGAGGTCAACTACCTTACCCTTACCTTCGTCACCCCATTGGGTGCCTAGTACAACAACGTTTTTACCCATTGCAAATTCACTTAGAGAAAATTAGGACGAGATTTTACCAGAAAACTAAAGCAATGTTCACCCCGTTTAGCTTATTTTTTCCTCGTGCGGGTAGTAAACATCAGTGTTTCGTTAATAATCACATAAATAACAGTCATTTATAAACTTAAAATTCAGATAACAAAAAGCCCTGCAATTGCAGGGCTTTCAAGTTTAACTAAAGCTATGATTACTGAGCTTTCGCGCCTTTCATGTATTGGAAGAAGTCGCTATCCGGTGATAACACCATCACGTCTTGCTTGCCTTTGAAAGTTTGTTTGTAAGCTTCTAAAGAGCGGACAAAGCTAAAGAACTCAGGGTCTTTATTGTAAGCACTAGCGTAAATCGCAGCAGCGTCAGCATCACCTTGACCACGAACAGAACGAGCATTACGTTCGGCGTCGGCAAGCATTACTGTTACGCGACGGTCAACGCCTGCACGAATTGTTTCTGCTTTTTCCTGACCTTCAGAGCGGTGCTCTTTAGCAACTGCAGTACGCTCAGCGCGCATACGTTGATAAATAGAGCTACTCACCTCTTGTGGTAAGTTAATTTGCTTAACACGCACATCAAGTACTTCAATACCCAGCTCACTAGCACTTTCAGATGCTTGTACTAACGCTTCTTCCATCAGCTCGCTACGCTCACCAGATACAATTTCACGAATAGTACGCGTACCAAAGTTAGTACGTAGGCCATTATTTACTTTTTGCTTAAGCAGTGTTTCAGCGTATTGCTTGTCACCACGTGCACGCAGGTAGAAAGAGCTAAAATCGTTTACGCGCCATTTTACAAACGAATCAACGATTAAGTCTTTTTTCTCGCTAGTTACAAAGCGATCCGGTGTGCCATCTAGTGTTTGAATACGTGCATCAATACGACGTACTTGACTAAAAAATGGGACTTTTAAGTGTAGACCTGGGCCATAAACTACTGCCTCATCGTCGCTGTCTTTTTGCACTTTACTAAATAAAAGTACAATCGCTTTTTGACCTTCAGAGACCACGAACACCGACGAGAAAGACATCACAATGGCGGCTAATAGGATTACTAAACTAAAGTTTTTCATTGCTCTTATCTCCCGTCGTTAAAGCGATCATTGTTAAAGCGATCGTTACCACTATTAACAGTGCTGTTGCGTGACGTATTTACCTTGTTACGTAAATCGTTTATATCGCTTGAGCTAGGTAAAGCAATACGTGTTGATGAACCCTGTTTTTCCATGATTTTATCAAGTGGTAGGTACATCATGTTGTTGCCGCCTTTAACATCAACCAACACTTTAGAGCTATTACCTAACACTTCTTGCATCGTGTCTATGTATAAACGCTCACGTGTTACTTCTTTAGCTGCTTGGTATTCTGGAAGTAATTTCTCAAAACGGGCCACTTCACCTTGCGCTTCTAAAGTAATACGTTCTTGGTAACCTTCAGCTTCTTGCGTCATACGAGTCACTTGACCACGCGCACGCGGTTCAATTTCACGGGCATACGCTTCTGCTTCACGAATAAAGCGTTGCTCATCCTCTTGGGCCGCAATTGCATCATCAAACGCATCTTTAACTTCCATTGGTGGACGAGAGTCCTTGAAGTTAACGTCAGTTACGATTAAACCTAAGTTGTAAGGTTCGATGATTTGATTTAGCTCATCCCAAGTATTTTGACGTACAACTTCACGGCCGTTTGTCAGTACTTGGTCCATTTTTGAATGGCCAACAACATAACGCAGCGCACTATCTAATGCTTCTTCAAGGCTGCTGTCAGCGTTAGTGACACTAAACTTGTACAAGTAAGGGTCGATTACTCGATACTGTACTTCAAATTCAACGCTTACTACGTTTTCATCTTCGGTTAGCATAAAACCTGATGCTGATAACGAGCGAACAGCTTCGATATCGACTGGAATAACCGTTTCAACAAAGGTCATTTTCCAACGCAAGCCAGGATCTGCAATTCGGTCAAACTTACCAAATTGAAGAACGACGCCGCGCTCAGCTTCTTTCACCGTATAAATACCGCTTAACGCCCATACAATTGCAGCGATAATAAGTACAAATGAAATACCGGCTCCGCCAAGTCCACCGCCGCTACCATTGCCGGATTTTTTACCGCCAAATAAGCCGTTAAACTTGTTACTGAATTTGCGGAACACCTCGTCTAAATCAGGTGGGCCTTGATCACGTCCGCCTTTGTTATTCCACGGATCTTTGTCATTGCCATTATTACCCGGTTCATTCCAGGCCATAGCTATACTCCATTGTTATCTAAATAAATTCGGAAATTGTGTTAAATCTAACAAATCTTCTGCGTTTCTTATACTAAAACCGACATTAATCTTGCAGTTTTTAATCTCAGCTAATAAAACTTTCAATTTCAGGGCCAAAATCTTTAATTAAACGGTTCCACTCAATCACAGGCAATCGTACATCAAGCAACCAATTACCTTGTTCATCAAACCGCTCATTGTGTACTGCACTTAAATTAAATAGTGATGCTCTTAAACGCCCATATTGTGGTGCGAGTAATAACGTTTCATTAAGCATTTGCTTAGCGAGTAAATCGCTAATAGCTTCACTAAGTAATTCACAGCCTTCGCCAGTTTTTGCAGATAGCCATACCCTTATAGGTTGGCCCTCGTCATCACGATCAATACGTGGCGTTACCTCATCCAGCGCATCAATTTTATTATAAACTAATAACTGCGGTACCTCGTCGGCTTCAATTTCTTTGAGGACTTCTTGTACCTGTTCAATATTTTCTTTTCGGCGAGGGTCGGCTACATCTATCACATGCAGTTGTAAATCGGCTTCACGCGTCTCGGTCAGAGTTGCTTTAAATGCAGCCACCAAATCATGCGGTAAGTGTCGAATAAACCCTACAGTATCGGCTAAAATAACAGAACCAACATCACCAATATCGAGTTTACGCAGTGTTGGATCTAGTGTGGCGAATAACTGATCGGCTGCATATACATCTGAATCGGTAATATAATTAAACAGTGTTGATTTTCCGGCATTAGTGTAACCCACCAGCGACACTGTTGGAATTTCATTGCGCGTACGAGCACGTCGACCTTGTTCACGCTGTACAGCGACTTTAGCAAGTCGAGCACGAATATTTTTAATACGTGCACGCAATAAACGTCGATCGGTTTCTAGCTGAGTTTCACCCGGACCACGTAAGCCTATCCCCCCTTTTTGACGCTCAAGGTGGGTCCAACCACGAATTAAACGTGTAGACATGTGGCGAAGCTGAGCCAGCTCTACTTGGAGTTTACCTTCATGAGTTCGGGCACGCTGAGCAAAAATATCAAGAATAAGTGTTGTTCTATCAAGTACCCGACATTGACAAACACGCTCTAAATTGCGTTCTTGAGACGGGCTCAACTGATGGTTAAAAATGACAACATCGGCATTGTGGATTTTGACAATTTCAGCTATTTCTTCCGCTTTGCCGGTACCGACAAATAGTTTGGGATGTGGTGCTTGACGGCTGCCTTGCACAACCGCCAAACTACTAACACCAGCAGAAGATACCAACATTTCTAATTCATGAAGATCTTCGCGATCCCCATCTTTAGGTAAGTCGATATGGACTAAAATTGCCTGTTCGCCAGATTCATAGCGGTCAAACAAGCATTACGCTCCTAATTTAAAAGTTTCCTGGTTCAGTTTCTTCAGTGTCTTCATTTCCCTGTACACCTTGGAAGTTGACTGCGCGTGCAGGTACAACTGTTGAAATTGCATGTTTATACACCATTTGATTAACAGTGTTTTCCAGTAAAATTACAAATTGGTCAAATGACTGAATTTTACCTTGTAATTTTATGCCATTTACCAAAAAAATTGATACTGGAATGCGCTCGCGGCGTAATGCATTTAAAAATGGGTCTTGTAACGATTGGCCTTTTGCCATGTTATTATTCCTTCGTTCTAGGTGTTATTATAATTAAGTGGCTGAACTAATTTAATAAAGCTAAATTTTGTCCAGCTACTACTAGCTTAGCGAACTTACTACACGATGCAAGTTTTCTTCATCACCGGTTGTTAACCACGTAACGTCAGGCCAACTTCTTAACCACGTTAATTGACGCTTAGCCAATTGACGAGTGGCAGCAATACCGCGAAAAACCATTTCATCATGGTCTATTTCACCCGCAAGGTAATCCCACATCTGTCTATAACCTACACAACGAATAGAAGGCATATTGGGATGTAAATCCTCACGTAGATATAGGGTCGAAACTTCTTTTTCAAACCCCTGTTCAATCATTATTTTAAACCTTTCTGCAATTCGCTGATGTAACTCTTTACGATCATCTGGAGCAATAGCAAATTGATGAAAAGTATAAGGTAAAGGTGGCTGTTTTTGCTTTTGCAATTCAGTCATTGTTTTACCTGTTATACGGTAAACCTCTAAAGCGCGATTAATTCGTTGTGAATCATTTTCACTCATCTTTTTCGCAGCTTGTGGATCTACTTTTAATAGCTCTTGATATAAATGTGGCCAACCGTACTGTTTCGCCTGTACTTCAAGCTCAGCTCTTATCTGCTCATCAGCCTCTGGTAGAGGGGATAACCCATCAATAAGGGCTTTAAAGTACATCATTGTACCTCCAACCAGTACAGGCACTTTACCTTGTTGATGAAATTTATCAATTTTTTCTATCGCATCGCGTCTAAAATCAGCTACTGAATAGGTTTCGCTTGGGTCGAGTAAATCAATTAGGTGATGGGGTGCACGTGCTAGTTCGTCGGCATCCGGTTTAGCGGTACCAATATCCATACCTTTATAAACCAGTGCCGAATCAACACTGATAATTTCAGTATTTAAATGCTCACACAGTGAAATTGCCAATGCTGTTTTACCAGCAGCGGTGGGGCCCATTAAAAATATGACCGGTAAATTACTCAACACGAATACCCTAATTAAATTGCGCTAGATAAGACTTTAGATCTATTTTAACTGCTTTTTCACGTAAACGTTCAATTGTTTGCGCATTATTTTGTAAGCGAGTTTGCTGTACTGCAAAGGCTTTACTGGCATAGAACCGTGTAGGTATTACATTTACCTGCCACGCTAGCCACTGATCAATACTTTCTAACTGAGCTTTACACCCATCAAGTAAGGCATCTACCGCGGTACTCACGTCAAGTAAGTACAAGCAAACAGGCAACTTCTTAACCATAACAAATTGTTTTTCAATTAAAAGTTCAAAGCCAAGCAAAGTAAACCATGATTGTTGCGTAGCCAGCAGTTCGATATCTTGTTTTGAGACATTGACCCGTACGGGTAATAACAATGCTTTGCCCTCAAGGCTGCCTTGCTCTTTAATTTGTGCAAGCCAATCATCCGCTAGCGCATATTTAAAGTGTGAACAATAAAGTTGGTTTTCATCATTAAACACACAAGCGCCCTGTTCAATGGTTATTATATCGACAGTACGAAGCGCTGTATCTGATACTTGAGTCTCATCTGATTGCACAAATGGTGCTGGATTATCAAAGTGATGTGCTTGCTGCTCACTCACTCCTTGATAAAACGCATTTACGTCATGGTAATTTCGACTTTCGGCACGTTGTTGATTACCTGTACCTTGAGTTGCACCACTATAAGTTGTGCTATGCGCTAAAGATGACCGACTAGGCTGTAATGACGACTTAGGGTAATCAAACGGTTCACTACTGGTAGTAGTGTGTGCATTAAATGCAGCCACCGGTGGGCTATTATCATTAGCTTCACTGGAGTTTGAAAACTCAGCTTGCAGGGGCACAACAACTTGTTTTATCGCTTGCAAAATAAAGTCGTGTACTAAGCGCCCTTGATGAAAGCGCACCTCATGTTTAGCAGGATGAACGTTTACATCCACTTGACGTGGATCTATATCAATATAAATCACAAACCCGGGTAACTCTTGCTCACCGCTGACTTCTTCAAATGCTTGGCGAATAGCATGCAAAATTAGTTTATCGCGCATCATACGATTATTTACATAGGTGTACTGTGTAGTATTAGCCGAGCCAACCGGGAGCACCCAACCATGTAGTTGCAGCCCTGCTTCACCTGATTGAATATGCAGTCCTTGCTCTGCAAACGCTTTACCCGCCACTTGGGCAACTCGTGTAATCGCTTGAGCAGGTTCGGTTTTAGGACGATACTGACGCACCACTTTTTCGTTATGGGTTAACGTAATTGATACGTCAAAGCGACTCAGTGCAATCCGCTTTATAAGCTCATCAATATGGCTAAACTCAGTTTTTTCGGTACGTAAAAACTTACGCCGTGCTGGGGTATTAAAAAATAAGTCTTTTACTTCAATTGTAGTACCGCTGGGATGTGCCACAGGCTTTACCTCCACGGCCATATCTCGACCTTGTGCAAAGGCTTGCCAAGCGGCTTCTTGCTGTTCGGGCTTTGAGCTTAAGGTTAAGCGAGATACCGAGCTAATAGACGCGAGAGCTTCGCCTCTAAAACCTAAAGAGCAAATATTTTCTAAGTCATCGAGCGACTTTAGTTTACTGGTAGCATGGCGAGAAAGCGCTAATGTGAGCTCCTCTTTTGCAATGCCTGAACCATTATCACGAATTCGAATCAGCTTATGACCACCGCGTTCAATATCTATTTGAATACGTGTCGCACCTGCATCTAGGCTATTTTCTACTAACTCTTTAACCACCGACGCGGGACGCTCAACAACTTCACCCGCCGCAATTTGGTTTGCCAAGCGCGCAGGTAATATTTCAATACTCATAAAAACCTTAAATGTTGTGCGCTTTTAAAATTAACTCTGAGGAATATCAAGTTCCTGGCCAATAAATAGCGTATTTGAACTGAGCTTATTAACCTGTTTTATTTTACTAATACTAACGCCATATCGACCAGCCAACATACTCAGTGATTCCCCCGGACGTACCTTGTGCTTTGTCGGGTATTGAGATTTTAATGACGCAAACAGTGAGTCGTCAGGCGGGTTGCGTAAATAGTAATTTTTAATTGAGGTAAACATCGCTTTCGCCAAACGCTCTTGGTGATTGGCGCTTTTTAGTAGTCGTTCTTCACGAGGATTAGAGATAAACCCAGTTTCAACTAAAATAGACGGAATATCTGGCGACTTCAATACTGCAAGGCTGGCATGTTGCGGTGCCTTTTTGTGCATTTTTGCTACTTTTTTTAATTCTTTTATCACTTCATCTGCAACACTTAGCCCTGTTTTCATGGAATGATCCATCGACATATCAAGCAAGGCTTGTGCTAAGTACTTTTCATTTGCAGCATCTTTAATTACATCGGCAGCACCGCCAAGTAACTCTGAGTGTTTTTCTTTATCCTCAATCCATTTACCAATTTCCGAATTGGCACGTCGCAGCGACAACACCCATACAGAAGCACCATTGGGTCCCGGACTGGTAAACGCATCTGCATGAATAGAGACAAAAAAATCGGCTTTTTTCTGGCGAGCGCGATTAGTTCGTGTATTAAGTTTAACAAAGTAATCGCCACTGCGAACCATACGCGAAATCATGCCTCGCTCAGCATCAATCATGCGCTCTAAACGCTTGGCAATCTGCAAAGTGATGTCTTTTTCGTAAGTACCTGATGGGCCAATGGAACCTGGGTCTTCACCACCATGGCCTGCATCAATGGCAATAACAATGTCGCGTTCTTGGCTTAACTGGCGTTTTTTAGCTGCCGTTTGTGCCGGACTGACCGCCCCTTGAGATTGACTCTTGTCGTATAAGTCGACCACTAACCTGTTTTTATAAGGCCCCGTAGGTGCCAATGCAAATACCACAGGCTTGACCGGTCCGCTTAATTCAAACACTAAACGCACGCTGTGTTTATTTTTAGGTTTTGAGTAGCGTAACTTACTAACTATTTGGTGCTTTGATGGCACACCTGGCAATGTTTTCAACTCATCCGTATTTTCTAAATCAACCACTAAACGACTTGGGTTTTTTAACATAAAGTAACTAAAGTCGGGTTTATCGTCGAGATCAAACACCACCCGTGTGCTATCAGGTGATGGCCAGACACGCACACTATTAATAGTGTTTTGCGCCCACAATGGCAAGCTCACTGTAAAAACCATGAGGTAAATAAAAAGTTTAACTAAACCACGACTCATTTTGATAATCACTGCCTTAACTATTTTATTATCTATTATTTAGTTTTTTGACAATTGCTACACCACGCTCACTCGCACTGTTAATAACAATTTTACGCTCATCACCTACATAACTTAGCGTAGCATTTAGATCGGGAACAGGAATAAATTCTCCGCCTTTTTCCGGCCACTCAACTATACAAGTTGCCGTTTCTGAAAAATAATCGCGAATCCCCATAAATTCAAGCTCTTCTGGGTCACCTAATCGATATAAGTCAAAATGATAAACATTGCCACGTACAAGCTCGTAGGGTTCAACAAGTGTATAAGTGGGACTTTTAACCTTACCTGTATGACCAAAACCTTGCACTATACCGCGAGTAAATGTCGTTTTACCGGCCCCTAAGTCACCATGCAAATAAATAACTGCGCCCTGCTCTATTATGGCAGCTAATTTATTACCCATAGCAACAGTGGCATTTTCATCGACTAAATGAAAATTAAAACTACACGACATGATTACCTCAAAATTTACGAAAAGCGCATATTTGTTAATCATACCAGATTATTTATTTAAGGTGATACTGCCTCTTTTTTAAAGATAAAAAAACCGGCTTAAGCCGGTTTTTAATTAGCATGGACTTTACAGTCCTAATTTCTTCTCAAGGTAGTGGATATTTGTACCACCATTTTTGAAGTTTTCATCTGCAAGAATACGTTTATGCAGTGGCGTATTGGTTTTAATACCATCGATAACGAGTTCATTAAGCGCATTACGTGCTCGGGCGATAGCGACATCACGGTTTTCACCGTAAGTGATCAGCTTACCAATCATAGAATCGTAATGTGGAGGAACGGTGTAGTCAGCGTAAATATGACTGTCCCAACGAATACCTAAACCACCAGCTGGGTGAAAACGGGTGATCTTACCTGGCGATGGAATAAAGGTTTCTGGGTCTTCAGCATTAATACGACACTCAATAGCATGACCACGAATAACCACATCTTCTTGAGTGAATGACAAAGGCTGACCAGCGGCAATTTTTAACTGCTCTTTGATTAAATCAACACCGGTAACCATTTCAGTTACAGGGTGCTCAACCTGAATACGGGTATTCATTTCAATGAAGTAAAATTCACCGTTCTCGTATAAAAACTCAAACGTACCCGCACCACGATAACCAATTTCAATACATGCGCGAGTACAACGCTCACCTATGAACTTACGTACTTCTGCAGTAATCCCTGGTGCTGGTGCTTCTTCAACTACTTTTTGGTGACGACGCTGCATTGAACAATCACGCTCACCTAAGTGAACCGCATTGCCTTGACCGTCGGCCAATACTTGTACTTCGATGTGACGTGGGTTTTCAAGGAATTTCTCCATGTAAACCATGCTGTTGCCAAAGAACTGCTTTGCTTCTTGTTGCGTAAGCGAAATTGAATTGATTAACTCAGCTTCGTTGCGAACAACACGCATACCGCGGCCACCGCCGCCGCCAGCTGCTTTAATAATTACTGGGTAACCAATACGCTTAGCAATTTGCATGTTGCGTTCTTTATCATCCGATACCGGACCATCAGAGCCAGGTACACAAGGAACACCCGCTTTACGCATCGCTTCGATTGCCGATACTTTATCGCCCATTAGACGAATAGTATCGCCACGAGGACCGATAAATACAAAGCCACTTTGCTCAACTTGGTCGGCAAAGTCTGCATTTTCAGCAAGAAAACCATAACCTGGGTGGATAGCGACTGCATCAGTAATTTCTGCTGCGGCAATAATGCGTGGAATGTCTAAGTAACTTTCAGTTGCTGCTGGTTTACCAATACAGATGGTTTCATCTGCTAGTAATACGTGCTTAAGATCGCGATCCGCCGTTGAATGCACAGCAACCGTTTTGATCCCAAGCTCTTTGCAGGCGCGCAATATACGAAGTGCAATTTCACCTCGGTTTGCAATGACTACTTTATCTAACATGAGAGTTGGCCTTTTACGTTGCGCTATTATTCAATGATGAATAAAGGTTGATCAAATTCTACTGGCTCGCCGTTTTCTACTAAGATAGCTTTTACTGTACCGGCTTTATCTGACTCAATTTGGTTCATCATTTTCATTGCTTCAACGATACATAACGTGTCGCCAACTTTAACCTGAGAGCCCACTTCAACATATGCTGGTGCTTCTGGAGAAGCTGCTGCATAAAAAGAACCTACCATAGGTGATTTAACTTGATGGCCTGTAGGACCTGCAGGTGCTTCAGACTCTACGGCTGCAGGTGCTGATGGTGCAGCCGCGGCTGGAGCAGGTGCTGCTGGGGCGTATTGCTGAGGTGCGAATTGCGCATACGCAGGACCGGCACTCATGTTATTACGGTTAATACGTACTGATTCTTCACCTTCAGTGATTTCTAGTTCTGCAATACCTGATTCTTCTACTAATTCAATTAGTTTTTTGATCTTGCGAATATCCATAAACGGCCCGCCTATTAGTTTGTTAGTTTAAATTTAGTTTGAGTTTTGCAATCGGCTGACTGCTGCATTTAAAGCAGCGTGATAACCCATTGCACCTAATCCACAAATAACGCCTTGCGCCACATCAGAAAAATAAGAATGATGGCGAAACGTTTCACGTGCATGCACATTACTTAAGTGCACTTCAAAAAACGGAATATCAACGCTTAGCAATGCATCACGTAATGCGACGCTTGTGTGCGTAAATGCTGCAGGGTTAATTATTATGTAATCAACCGTTTGCCAAGCATCATGAATGCGTTCAATGAGCGCTTGTTCACTATTACTTTGAAAATGCGTTAACTCCACACCTAAACTATTAGCAGCGCTGTTTAACTCGCTCACAATATGCTCTAAAGAATGCGAACCGTACTTATCAGGTTCACGCTTTCCTAGCATGTTTAAATTTGGGCCATTTATAACTAAAATCTTTAATTTTGCAGCCATAATACGCGATATATCCTATAAGTAATGAGTTAAGCGGTTACTAACTAGTTTTTCTCTAAAAAGTAAGCAGAAAAAAGTAAGATAGCAACAATTTCTCACGTTAACCAACTATTATAGTGATTTCGAAGTAAATAGCAGCAAAATACTGGTCTAATCTCTATTTCGGGGACTATCTTAAGGGGAGAATAGTGGCACAACATTACCAATCATGTTGTGCCATAAAGAATGGTTATTCAGCGCTGGCACGCACTGCAGCTAGGTGCTTAGCAAAATCATCTGCATTTAAAAAGCCAGTTACACGTTGTGTACTTAACTCTTCACCTTGAGTATTGAAGAATAAAATACTCGGTAAACCAAACACTGAATATGCTTCCATTAGCTCAATTGTTTCATTATCGCTTTGGGTTAAGTCAATTTGAATCAGTTGATAATGACTAAACTCACTTTGCACTTGCGGGTCAGGAAATGTGTAATGCTCAAACTCTTTACACGCTACACACCAGTCAGCGTATAAGTCCACCATTACCATACGACCCTCACTATTTGCTTGTGAAACTGCTTGCTTCAACTCGGCTAAGTTAGCAACGTGCTTAAACTCATTGCTTTGCGTGGTTGTTTGCAAGCTCACGTTTTGTGTTGGCCAAAAATAATTTTTGGTTAAATTAAAGCCCGTAAGCACTAATAAAACAGCAATAACCCACAATAAGGTTTTTAATTTACCTTGTGCTTGGGCGCTTTGCCAATGATGAAAATAAAGCGCTGTGGCGATAGCTAATAGACCTGCTAATAGTAAAATTATCTCGATATCGATAATTCGCTCTAACAAAATAAGTGGCACAACTAACATAATAAAACCAAATAAGGTTTTAACTTGTTCCATCCATCCGCCAGCTTTCGGTAATAACTTACCTCCCGATGTACCAAGGAGTAACAACGGTAAACCCATTCCTAGGCTAAGTACATAAAGCGTTAGTCCACCCACTAAGTAATCGCCGCTTTGTGCCACAAATAATAATGCGGCTGATAAAGGCGCAGTGGTACAAGGTGATGCAATAAGCCCTGATAAAACCCCCATCAGGAATACCCCAATGTAGTTACCGCCTTTTTGATTGTTACTCACTTGGGTTAGCTTGTTCATCATGCCGCTGGGTAACTTTATTTCGTACCAACCGAACATCGACATAGCCAACAACACAAACAATAAGCTAAAACTTATCAATACATATGGGTGCTGTAAGTAACCTTGTACTTGTCCGCCTAATGCAGCAACCACTAACCCCAATGCGGCATAGGTAACCGCCATACCTTGAATATAAACAAATGATAGGGCAAATGCTTTTTTGGTAGACAGGTTCTTTTGCCCTGCAATTAAGCTAGATAAAATAGGAAACATCGGAAATACACAAGGTGTAAATGCCAAACCTACGCCCACAGCAAAAAATATAGCTAAATTAACCATTAAGCTTTGGCTGGCTAACTGCTCTGTATAGGTGAGCTCTTTCTCGGGTGTTGCTGTAGTAACAGGTTTTTCTACAGGTTGGCTAAGTGCCGCAAATGCACTACTTGCTGCTGTATTTTCATTAGTATTAGTTTCACTTGCCAGTACACTTAATGGAATGCTGATGATTTCAGGTGGATAACACAGCCCTGCTTTTGCGCAGCCTTGATAGCGCACCTTAACAACGCCATCTTCACTGATATTACTCAACTTGCTAATAACGCTGATAGAATTAAAAAACACCTCAGTTTTGCCAAAAAACTCATCTTCAATTATTTCACCAGAGCCCAACTCAGGCACATCAATGCTGGCACCTTTGGCAATAATTTCTATTTTGTCTTTATATAAGTAATAGTCATCAGCGATATCCCAACCAACAAATAACGTACTTCCTTGCTGGTCAAAATCAAATACAAACGCTTCATTGACCGGTAAAAATGTGTGCTGAGTAGGTTTGAGAAAATCCTCAAGGGTATTTTGTGTTGCCCAAGCAGGCGCCATTAAAACGCCTAATAAAAAAAATAAAATAAAGCGCATTAATGAAGCACCTCATCCATCCAATTAAAGTAAGCCAAGTTACCCGTTGCCACATCAACAACTTGTATTTCTGGTACTTCGTAGCTGTGAAGATCTTTTAAGGTTAAAAATACATCGTTCATTTTGTCAGCCTTAGTTTTAATTAGTAGCTTTACTTCAGTTGCCTCGGCTACTTCACCTTCCCATATGTAAATAGAACTCATGGCCGGTAAAATATTTACACAAGCGGCTAGTTTCTTTTCTATTAGAGCCATAGCCAATAAACGGGCTTCATCGTTATCTTTGCAAGTGGTAAAAATAAGTTTAAATTGCGTTGTCATAGTGAACCTTTACTTGTTTACGGGGGTCTAGCCCCATAGTAGCTGATAGCGGGTGTAATGTGTAGACACGAACTCTGTCTACATTTTGGGTCTTTGCAGTAAATTGATTTAGACCCGCCACCTGCAACTTTACTTACATTAAAGTCTATTACTTACTCTTATTAGCTTGAAAATAGACCCGACAACCCTCACTTATATTTCATTAGCACCTTAATAAGTGTCATTTTTTTAGAGAGTCTTATGTTTAGAATTTTATTTTTGCTGTTTATCATCATCCCAATTATTGAAATTGCCTTACTAATTCAGGTTAGTGACGTGATAGGTGGCTTCGCAACAATTGCTTTAGTGGTACTAACCGCGATTGTGGGTGCGAAAATGGTGAAACAGCAAGGAATGGGCGCACTACAAAACGTACAAGTGCAAATGGCTCAAGGGCAAATGCCGGCTAAAGAGTTGTTTACGGGTATTTGTGTGATTATTGCTGGCGTACTTTTACTAACACCCGGCATTATGACGGATGTATTTGGCCTACTGCTTCTTACTCCAGCTATTCGCAATAAATTAGCCGCAGGGCTTGCCAGCCAAGCAACGGTGAGAATGAGCGCTAGTATGCATCAAACAGGTACTTCAGGATTTTCACAACCTCATCAATCAATGCATCATGAGCAAGATGAAAACCGTCCCAATACTATAGATGGTGAATACGAGCGAAAAGATTAAAAATTTATCATTTTTTCTCTTGGAATTTTTCACTCTACCCCCATTAATGAAAGCAAATTAGATACACTTTTTTCTGTACTGTTCAGAAACTGTTAGGAGAACTAAAAACATGAACATTCGTCCTTTACAAGATCGCGTAATCATCAAGCGTCTAGAAGAAGAAACCAAGTCTGCTGGCGGTATTGTATTAACTGGCTCTGCAGCTGAAAAATCAACTCGTGGAGAAGTTGTTGCCGTAGGTAATGGTCGCGTTTTAGAAAACGGTGACGTTCGCGCGTTAGAAGTGAAAGCCGGTGACACTGTGTTATTTGGCTCATATGTTGAAAAAACTGAAAAGATCGAAGGTCAAGAATACCTGATCATGCGTGAAGATAATATTTTAGGCATTGTAGGCTAAACCTACTTTTCGTTTAACACACATTTTAAGAATTTAGAGGAAATTAAACATGGCAGCAAAAGAAGTACTGTTTGCAGGCGACGCACGTGCAAAAATGCTAACTGGCGTAAACATTTTAGCAAACGCAGTAAAAGTAACATTGGGCCCTAAAGGTCGTAACGTTGTACTAGACAAATCATTTGGCTCCCCAGTAATCACTAAAGATGGTGTATCTGTAGCTAAAGAAATCGAACTTGAAGACAAGTTTGAAAACATGGGCGCACAAATGGTTAAAGAAGTAGCGTCTAAAGCAAATGATGCTGCTGGTGACGGTACCACTACCGCAACCGTGCTTGCTCAATCTATTGTTAACGAAGGTCTTAAAGCGGTTGCTGCGGGTATGAACCCAATGGATCTTAAGCGCGGTATTGATAAAGCAATCATTGCTGCAACAGCAGAACTTAAAGCTCTTTCTGTTCCATGTGCTGATACTAAAGCAATTGCACAAGTAGGTACTATTTCAGCTAACTCTGATAAAGAGATTGGTGAAATCATTGCTGATGCAATGGAAAAAGTAGGCCGTAATACTGGTGTTATCACGGTTGAAGAAGGTCAATCACTTGAAAACGAACTAGATGTTGTAGAAGGCATGCAGTTTGACCGTGGTTACTTATCTCCATACTTCATCAACAACGCTGAAAAAGGCGCAGTTGAACTAGATAACCCATTTATCTTACTTGTAGATAAAAAAATATCTAACATCCGTGAATTATTACCAACATTAGAAGCGGTTGCAAAAGCAAGCAAGCCTCTACTAATCATCGCAGAAGACCTTGAAGGTGAAGCGTTAGCGACACTAGTAGTTAATAACATGCGTGGTATTGTAAAAGTATCAGCGGTTAAAGCACCTGGCTTTGGCGATCGTCGTAAAGCAATGCTACAAGATATCGCGGTTTTAACTGGCGGTACTGTGATTTCTGAAGAAATCGGCCTTGAACTTGAAAAAGCAACAGTTGAAGACTTGGGTACAGCTAAACGTGTAGTAATCACTAAAGATGACACAACAATCATTGATGGTGCTGGTGAAGAAGACGGCATTAACGGCCGTGTTGCACAAATCAAAGCACAAATTGAAGAAGCGACTTCAGACTACGACAAAGAAAAACTACAAGAGCGCATGGCTAAGTTAGCTGGCGGTGTTGCAGTAATCAAAGTAGGTGCCGCTACTGAAATTGAAATGAAAGAGAAAAAAGATCGTGTTGAAGATGCATTACATGCAACTCGCGCAGCGGTTGAAGAAGGCGTAGTACCAGGTGGTGGTGTTGCATTAGTTCGTGCTGCTAGCAAGCTAGTTGAGCTACTTGGCGACAACGAAGATCAAAACCACGGTATTAAAGTGGCACTTCGTGCGATGGAAGCACCACTTCGTCAAATCGTTACAAACGCAGGCGACGAAGCATCAGTTGTTATTAACGCAGTTAAAGGCGGCGAAGGTAACTACGGGTACAATGCAGCCACTGGCGAATACAACGACATGATTGAAATGGGTATCCTAGATCCAACGAAAGTAACGCGCTCTGCATTACAATTTGCAGGATCGATTGCTGGTCTAATGATCACTACAGAGGCTATGGTTGCTGAAATTCCTAAAGAAGAAGCAGCTGGTGCACCTGATATGGGTGGCATGGGCGGCATGGGTGGAATGGGCGGCATGATGTAATCATCCCCTAAACACTTAGCTCAAATAAAAACCCAGCTTCGGCTGGGTTTTTAGCAATAGAGATAAAATAAATTCACTAAACAACAATAAAATTAACTCAGTGTATTCCAATGCAACTGAGTTCCTGCAAGCTATACCAGAGTAAATTTTATTTAACATGATTAAGGATATTAAGTTGAATACAAAACCTGAAATTATCATTTCATCGCTGGATGCAGATAGGTTGTATGCACTGATGGAGTCGTTGCCTGCAAACAGCTTTGCGGGTGAAAAAGAACTTGAAGCAGAACTTGCACGAGCCAGCATAGTTGAGCCGCACGAAGTTCCCGCAACCGTGGTAACCATGAATTCAACTGTGAACTTTGTTGTTGAATCTACAGGCGAAGAGTTTACTTTAACGCTTGTTTACCCAAAAAATATTGATTCAATTGGCGACAAAATATCAATCTTAGCCCCTGTAGGTAGTGCATTACTTGGCCTTTCACAAGGAGATCAAATTGAATGGCCAAAGCCTGGCGGTGGATTAGTAACAGTAACCATCAAAGAAGTTACTTATCAGCCTGAAAGAGCTGGTGAGCTTCACAGATAGTAGCCAAAACAAGCAGCGAAGACATTAGCTAGCACAGCCAGTCACTGCTGCTTTTACTATTTATGATTGATCAGTGCTCTTACATGCGCAAATAAGTCACTGGCTAACATTCCTCTTTGCCCTGATTGTTCACAGGCTCTATCACCCGCCTTTGCATGTAACACAACGCCATAACATGCTGCCTCACTGGTATTTAATCCTTGAGCCATTAACGCCCCAATTATACCACTAAGCACATCACCACTTCCTCCTACAGCCAAACCAGGGTTACTATTTTCACATATCCAAGTATGCTCGGTATTATCGATTAGCGTACCTGCGCCCTTTAAAATAGAGGTCGCTGCGAAGTTGATCGCACATTGTCGAGCATAATAAAAACGATCAGACTCAACCTCAGAGGTAGTTAAGTTTAATAACCGTGCAGCCTCTGCAGGATGAGGCGTTAGCACGGTATTATTTAATTTATGAGAAGATGATTGCTTAGCTAATAAGTTTAAGGCGTCTGCATCAATAACAGTAGGGATATTGTTTTGCTGGCAATAACGGATTGCCTGCTCAAAGGTTTTTTGGGCCCATTCATCTTGGCCTAAACCTGGACCGATAACTACACACGTTGACCATGCTAGGGCATCATCCAAGTGTTCACTAGTTACCATAAGCTCTGGTCGCCCGATGCTCACAGGTAAAACGGCATGTTCATGGGTATACACTTTTACCATTCCAGCACCAGACCTTAATCCACTTTCAGCACTTAATCTAATAGCTCCTGCAGAGCCGTGGTTTCCTCCTATACATAATAACTTTCCATGACTACCTTTATGGCTACTCACTGAGCGCTCAGGCAAAGGTTTAAAGCTGTCTATATTAATAATCTGAGCAGAAGGGGTGGCTAATTTCATAAATTGCTCGCCAATACCTAACTCATCGAAATACAACTGCCCGGCATGCTGCTTTCCTTTAGCCGTGGTGAGTCCTTGCTTTATCCCAACTAATGTCATTGTTTTGGTGGCCATAATGGCTGTTCCTTGAGTACAGCCTGTATCTGCATTAATACCTGACGGCACATCAATACTCAGTATAGGTTTAGTGCTTTCATTTACCGCTTTAATAATAGTAGCAACATTATCGCGTACCGTATTCTCAAGACCAGTGCCGAGTAATGCATCAATTATCACATCACACTCATCGAGTGCATCAGCGCTAAAGTTACAAATTTCACCACCGGAATCAATCCATTGCTTTTGTGCTTTTGCTGCATCTCCGGATAAGGCTTTATTCGGATTAATCGCGCAAACAACTACATGCCGATCTGCTTGTTTGATTAACCGAGCTACCTCATAACCATCTCCAGCATTATTTCCATTACCTGTAATAACTAACGTTTGTTTTGCATTAAAGGTTTTCCAACAGCAAAAAACAGCCTCCGCGGCACGCTGCATCAGCGTGTAAAGGTCTGCGCCGGTAGCATGGACTGCTTGTTCTTCATACCCTTTTATTTGTTTTGACAAATAGGTCAATTGCTCGCACTTAGGTGGCGTTAGTAGTAATGACATAAACAGCTCAATTTAATAAGAATACTTAATTTCATTTTGGGCTTTATAAATTCTTTTTCAAGTAAAACATAGTTATGTAATCTATAAGGCTTTATTTAAGGAGCTATTAATTTTATATAACGAGGATAACCATACAAGAGAAGTTAATAGGAGGTCAGCGTAAAGCAGGGCTTATTTTACCTAAAGCCGGATGCTTTGCACTTCTCTTACATTTGGAGTCGGTGTGCTACTTCGAAGCGACAGCAAAGTAGTATGTCCTGGAATCGGCTCTGATCAATTATCTTCCTTTAGCCTAATACCTTTAACCTTTTACATTTTTTTTTCACTTCCCTGCAGATACAAAAAAGCTCGGCTCTTTCGAGTCGGGCTTTCTTGTATTTAGAGTCGGTGCGCTACTTCGTAGCGACAACGCAGTAGAATGTCTTAGTGCCCACAGCGATGGAGAGCCACATAACAAATGCTACGCTCTCATCCTCTGTCGTGTTCTTTTATCCGTGGGTTTCGAGATATTCAACCGACGCTACGATGGTCAGGTTAACGCTGTGCAGCTGATAGCTGACGGCTGACGGCTGACGGCTGACGGCTAATATTTTCACTTTTCTGCAGACGTAAAAAAGCCCGACTCTTTCGAGTCGGGCTTTCTTGTATTTGGAGCCTGGTAATGTCCTACTTTCACATAACAAATGCTACACTATCATCGGCGCTGTTTCGTTTCACTACTGAGTTCGGCATGGGGTCAGGTGGGTCCAAAACGCTATTGTCACCAAGCAAATTTGGGTGTCAGTCCGTATTACTACGCACTAACTAAAATTTGGAATTCTGATAATAAAGTCTTCTAGTATCTACTTTAGTTATATTAACTTCTTCGCTTGTTTCACTATCACATAAAACGCGTTTGGCGTTGTATGGTTAAGCCTCACGGGTAATTAGTACAAGTTAGCTTAATGGCTCACACCACTTCCACATCTTGCCTATCAACGTTGTAGTCTTCAACGGCCCTTCAGAGACTTTAAAAGTCTAGTGAGAACTCATCTCGAGGCCTGCTTCGCGCTTAGATGCTTTCAGCGCTTATCAGTTCCGAACGTAGCTACCGGGCAATGCCATTGGCATGACAACCCGAACACCAGCGGTTCGTTCACTCCGGTCCTCTCGTACTAGGAGCAACCCCTCTCAATTCTCAAACGCCCACGGCAGATAGGGACCGAACTGTCTCACGACGTTCTAAACCCAGCTCGCGTACCACTTTAAATGGCGAACAGCCATACCCTTGGGACCGACTTCAGCCCCAGGATGTGATGAGCCGACATCGAGGTGCCAAACACCGCCGTCGATATGAACTCTTGGGCGGTATCAGCCTGTTATCCCCGGAGTACCTTTTATCCGTTGAGCGATGGCCCTTCCATTCAGAACCACCGGATCACTATGACCTACTTTCGTACCTGCTCGACGTGTCTGTCTCGCAGTTAAGCTGGCTTCTACCATTACACTAACCGTACGATGTCCGACCGTACTTAGCCAACCTTCGTGCTCCTCCGTTACTCTTTGGGAGGAGACCGCCCCAGTCAAACTACCCACCAGGCACTGTCCGTAACCCCGATTCAGGGGCCAACGTTAGAACATCAAAACTACAAGGGTGGTATTTCAAGGACGACTCCACAAAAACTAGCGTCTCTGCTTCTAAGTCTCCCACCTATCCTACACATGTAGGTTCAATGTTCAGTGCCAAGCTGTAGTAAAGGTTCACGGGGTCTTTCCGTCTAGCCGCGGGTACACAGCATCTTCACTGCGATTTCAATTTCACTGAGTCTCGGGTGGAGACAGCGTGGCCATGGTTACACCATTCGTGCAGGTCGGAACTTACCCGACAAGGAATTTCGCTACCTTAGGACCGTTATAGTTACGGCCGCCGTTTACCGGGGCTTCGATCAAGAGCTTCTCCGAAGATAACCCCATCAATTAACCTTCCGGCACCGGGCAGGTGTCACACCGTATACGTCATCTTGCGATTTTGCACAGTGCTGTGTTTTTAATAAACAGTCCCAGCCACCTGGTCACTGCGGCTCCAATCAGCTTAGAGAGCAAGTCTCATCACCAATCGGAGCGTACCTTCTCCCGAAGTTACGGTACGATTTTGCCTAGTTCCTTCACCCGAGTTCTCTCAAGCGCCTTAGTATTCTCTACCTGACCACCTGTGTCGGTTTGGGGTACGATTCGGTATAATCTGAAGCTTAGAGGCTTTTCCTGGAAGTATGGCATCAGCAACTTCATCACCTTGGTGACTCGTCTCGTGTCTCAGCCTAACAGCAACCCGGATTTACCTAAGTCACTAGCCTACACACTTTCACATGGACTACCATCGCCATGCTTGCTTAGCCTGCTCCGTCCCCCCATCGCAATTATACCAAGTACGGAAATATTAATCCGTTTCCCATCGACTACGCCTTTCGGCCTCGCCTTAGGGGTCGACTTACCCTACCCTGATTAACATGGGATAGGAACCCTTGGTCTTCCGGCGTGCGGGTTTTTCACCCGCATTATCGTTACTCATGTCAGCATTCGCACTTCTGATACGTCCAGCATACCTCCCGGTACACCTTCAACCGCTTACAGAACGCTCCCCTACCACTCAGAATAAATTCTGAATCCGCAGCTTCGGTGCATAGTTTAGCCCCGTTACATCTTCCGCGCAGACCGACTCGACCAGTGAGCTATTACGCTTTCTTTAAAGGATGGCTGCTTCTAAGCCAACCTCCTGGCTGTCTGGGCCTTTCCACATCGTTTCCCACTTAACTATGACTTTGGGACCTTAGCTGGCGGTCTGGGTTGTTTCCCTCTTCACGACGGACGTTAGCACCCGCCGTGTGTCTCCCGGATATTACTTTACGGTATTCGGAGTTTGCAAAGGGTTGGTAAGTCGGGATGACCCCCTAGCCTTAACAGTGCTCTACCCCCGTAAGTATTCGTCCGAGGCTCTACCTAAATAGATTTCGGGGAGAACCAGCTATCTCCCGGTTTGATTAGCCTTTCACTCCTAACCACAGGTCATCCCCTAACTTTTCAACGTTAGTGGGTTCGGTCCTCCAGTTGATGTTACTCAACCTTCAACCTGCCCATGGCTAGATCACCGGGTTTCGGGTCTATACCTTGCAACTATTCGCCCAGTTAAGACTCGGTTTCCCTACGGCTACCCTAATCGGTTAACCTCGCTACAAAATATAAGTCGCTGACCCATTATACAAAAGGTACGCAGTCACCCTCGAAGGGCTCCTACTGCTTGTACGTACACGGTTTCAGGTTCTATTTCACTCCCCTCACAGGGGTTCTTTTCGCCTTTCCCTCACGGTACTGGTTCACTATCGGTCAGTTGGGAGTATTTAGCCTTAGATGATGGTCCACCTATATTCAGTCAAAGTTTCACGTGCTCCGACCTACTCGATTTCACTTAAAATGCGTTTTCATGTACGGGACTATCACCCTGTATCGTGGCACTTTCCAGAGCCTTCCATTAACACATAATAAGCTTAAGGGCTGTTCCGATTTCGCTCGCCGCTACTATCGGAATCTCGGTTGATTTCTTTTCCTACGGGTACTTAGATGTTTCAGTTCTCCGCGTTCGCCTCGTTAACCTATGTATTCAGTTAACGATACCTGCAAGCAGGTGGGTTTCCCCATTCGGAAATCCTAGTCTCAAGTGCTTTTTACTAGCTTGACTAGGCTTATCGCAAGTTAATACGTCCTTCATCGCCTCCAACTGCCAAGGCATCCACCGTGTACGCTTAGTCACTTAACCATACAACCCAAACGGGTCTTTGTTTTGTGACAGTTTAACTTCGCCAGAAGTTAATATTGAATACTAAAGTAGATACCAATTAATCCGAGGATTAAATGGCACTGAATGATACTGCTATCATTCTTTTTTACTTTTGAAAACTCTGTACAAATACAATGTATTCATACGAATTTTATTATCAGCTTTTCCAAATTTTTAAAGAGCATATTAATTAGTTAACCCAAAGGGTAAAACTAACTAACAATCATCTGTGTGGACACTACGAACAAATAAGTTCTAAATCGTATAAGGAGGTGATCCAGCCCCAGGTTCCCCTAGGGCTACCTTGTTACGACTTCACCCCAGTCATGAATCACTCCGTGGTAAACGTCCTCCCGAGGGTTAGACTATCTACTTCTGGAGCAACCCACTCCCATGGTGTGACGGGCGGTGTGTACAAGGCCCGGGAACGTATTCACCGCGTCATTCTGATACGCGATTACTAGCGATTCCGACTTCATGGAGTCGAGTTGCAGACTCCAATCCGGACTACGACGCACTTTAAGTGATTCGCTTACCTCTCGCGAGGTTCGCAGCACTCTGTATGCGCCATTGTAGCACGTGTGTAGCCCTACACGTAAGGGCCATGATGACTTGACGTCGTCCCCACCTTCCTCCGGTTTATCACCGGCAGTCTCCTTAGAGTTCTCAGCATTACCTGCTAGCAACTAAGGATAGGGGTTGCGCTCGTTGCGGGACTTAACCCAACATCTCACAACACGAGCTGACGACAGCCATGCAGCACCTGTATCAGAGCTCCCGAAGGCACCAAACCATCTCTGGTAAGTTCTCTGTATGTCAAGTGTAGGTAAGGTTCTTCGCGTTGCATCGAATTAAACCACATGCTCCACCGCTTGTGCGGGCCCCCGTCAATTCATTTGAGTTTTAACCTTGCGGCCGTACTCCCCAGGCGGTCTACTTAATGCGTTAGCTTTGAAAAACAGAACCGAGGTTCCGAGCTTCTAGTAGACATCGTTTACGGCGTGGACTACCAGGGTATCTAATCCTGTTTGCTCCCCACGCTTTCGTACATGAGCGTCAGTGTTGACCCAGGTGGCTGCCTTCGCCATCGGTATTCCTTCAGATCTCTACGCATTTCACCGCTACACCTGAAATTCTACCACCCTCTATCACACTCTAGTTTGCCAGTTCGAAATGCAGTTCCCAGGTTGAGCCCGGGGCTTTCACATCTCGCTTAACAAACCGCCTGCGTACGCTTTACGCCCAGTAATTCCGATTAACGCTCGCACCCTCCGTATTACCGCGGCTGCTGGCACGGAGTTAGCCGGTGCTTCTTCTGTCAGTAACGTCACAGCTAGCAGGTATTAACTACTAACCTTTCCTCCTGACTGAAAGTGCTTTACAACCCGAAGGCCTTCTTCACACACGCGGCATGGCTGCATCAGGCTTGCGCCCATTGTGCAATATTCCCCACTGCTGCCTCCCGTAGGAGTCTGGGCCGTGTCTCAGTCCCAGTGTGGCTGATCATCCTCTCAAACCAGCTAGGGATCGTCGCCTTGGTGAGCCATTACCTCACCAACTAGCTAATCCCACTTGGGCCAATCTAAAGGCGAGAGCCGAAGCCCCCTTTGGTCCGTAGACATTATGCGGTATTAGCAGTCGTTTCCAACTGTTGTCCCCCACCTCAAGGCATGTTCCCAAGCATTACTCACCCGTCCGCCGCTCGTCAGCAAAGTAGCAAGCTACTTTCTGTTACCGCTCGACTTGCATGTGTTAGGCCTGCCGCCAGCGTTCAATCTGAGCCATGATCAAACTCTTCAATTAAAAAGTTTTATGTCTTTCGACAGCTCAATGAATTCTGAATTTATTTAATATCTTTCGATATTGAATTGACTGTGCTGCAATTCTTTCCTTAAGTAAAACCTAAGTAAGTTATTGCTGTTGGTCACTCAGTTTCAATTGAGACTCTAAATTTGTTTGCCTCACTACCTAAGTAGCTTGGCTGTTAGAACTCAATCTGTACGAGTGCCCACACAGATGATTGCTTTATATTGTTAAAGAACGTTGCGATTAAAGCGTTAAACTTTATCTCGCTAGGGCTGCGCATATTACGCTTTCCTATTTTTTTGTCAACACTTAATTTTGTTAAACTTTAAAGTTTTCAAAACTAAGTTTTACTCGACTCACTGAGTAGCTCGTGCCTCGCTATGCGTTGCGTTCTGCCGTCTCAGTGGGGTCGCATTATAGGGAGATCCGAAAACAGATCAACCCTTTTTTGCAGAAAACTTGAAATAAATGACTGTTCGCTGGATATTTGAACGATAGGTGCTAAAAACACAACATAACTATCAATTTATTAACAATAAACGCGAAACTTAAGCCTTTAATCATTGTATCAACTTGAATAAGCTTTATTAAAACACTCGCAACTAAGATGATCATAATGATCACTAGCAATAATCTACCCGAATAGATCCCATATATAACAAAGTCTGGAAAATAAGACGCTGCAGCTAGCATACTTTTAATGTTACTACGGTGAATTGAAGTAGGTAAGAGTGATACCACAGTATTAATAAAATCACGGCTATTAATAGTGCCTACCTGAAGGTGGCTTTTGTTTATGTGTATTAGCAAAGCCTTAATATAAGTAGGAGTTACTGTTGCTCTATTTTAAGCAAAATAAAGCCCCGCATTTGCGAGGCTACTATTTATGCTACACCGTATTGATCCCGGTAAGCTTTTACCGCGGCTAAATGCTCATCCATAGTTCCTTGGAGCTCTAGGTAACTAATTAAATCAGCCAATTTAACGATTGAAGTAACTTGAGTATTAAAGTCACGTTCTACTTCTTGTATAGCAGAAAGCTCTGCTTTACCTTTTTCTTGACGATCAAGTGCAATTAAAACACCACTTAAATCTGCGCCATTATCCGCAATTATTTCCATTGACTCGCGAATAGCTGTACCGGCGGTGATCACATCATCAACTAACATGATCTTACCTTTAAGTTCAGATCCAACTAAGCTACCACCTTCACCGTGTGCTTTTTTCTCTTTACGGTTAAAACAATAAGGTACATCTTTATTATAATGATCAGCTAACGCAACTGCGGTTGTTGTTGCAATTGGAATACCTTTATAAGCAGGACCAAATAGTACATCATATTCAATTGCTGCATCTTCAAGTGCCGCTGCATAAAAGCGACCTAAGCGCGCTAAGTCACGACCTGTATTAAACAAGCCCGCATTAAAGAAGTAAGGGCTAGTACGGCCAGACTTTAAAGTAAACTCGCCAAACTTTAATACCTGCTTTTCTAAAGCAAACTCAATAAACTCTTTTTGATATTCTTTCATTGCCAGTTACCTATTTATGCTAGTGCTTGCTTTTGTACATCAATAATTTCACGAATTGAATGCTTAGCGAGTGTAAGTAGCTCATCAAGTTCGTCAAACGAGAAAGGTTCACCCTCAGCGGTTCCTTGTACCTCAATAATTTTACCGGTTTCAGTTAAAATTACATTCATGTCAGTTTCAGCGTCAGAATCTTCTAGGTATTCTAAATCGCTAATCGCTTGGCCTTTATATATACCAACAGAAATAGCAGCGATCATATGTTTAAGTGGGTTTGAGTTAATCATCCCTTTTGCACGCATATACGTTAGTGCATCAACTAGCGCAACGCATGCACCGCTGATAGACGCTGTACGTGTACCACCATCAGCTTGGATTACATCACAATCAATAGTAATTGTGTTTTCACCGAGTGCTTTTAGATCGATTGCTGCACGTAAAGAGCGAGCAATCAGACGCTGAATTTCCATTGTACGACCGCCCTGCTTACCTCGCGTTGCTTCACGACTATTACGTGTGTGTGTTGCGCGCGGTAACATGCCATATTCTGCGTTTACCCAACCTTTACCTTGGCCTTTCATAAAGCGTGGTACGCCAGCCTCAACTGTCGCAGTACAAAGTACCTTAGTGTTGCCAAACTCTACCAATACTGAACCTTCAGCATGCAGAGTGTAGTTACGTGTAAACGTAACCGGTCTAATTTGATTAGGTGTTCTTTCGCTTGGACGCATTGACGATCCCCTTAATTCTGAATTTGCCACATTATATGTTGATGTGAATACAGATGCCATGTTGATTTATATTAAAGTGTGTTTAAAAAACACTCAGCAGTGTTAAATTTTCTTTAGAGCTTGGGCAGTGTTACGGTATAATAATCGTAATATTGTATTTAAAAATGTAGGAAAACATCCATGATCCACAGTATGACAGCTTATGCGCGTCGCGAAATAAAAGGCGAATGGGGCACTGGCACGTGGGAAGTTCGCTCAGTGAACCAACGTTATCTTGAAACCTTTATTCGTGCACCAGAGCAATTTCGTGGCATGGAGCCCGTTATACGCGAGCGTCTGCGTAAGCACTTACAGCGTGGTAAGGTCGAAGTTTTCTTAAAATTTGTAGCAAACCCTGCACATGTTGGTGAATTATCAATTAATCAATCTCTTGCTGAGCAGCTAATTAATAGTGCTAAGTGGGTACAACAACAAAGCAATGGTGATATTAATCCTGTTGACATTTTGCGTTGGCCTGGCGTGATGGAAGCGCAAGAAATTGATATGGATAGTGTAAATACAGCACTCATTACTGGGCTTGACCAAGTAATTGAAGACTTTAAATCGGCACGTGGTGATGAAGGTGCAAACCTTGAAGAAATGATAACTACACGATTAACCGCCATTTTAGAGCAAGTTGATATTGTTGAAGCACACATGCCAGAAATTACTAAATGGCAACGTGAAAAGTTAATACAAAAACTTGAAGATTTAACAACAAATATTGATGAGTCACGTCTTGAGCAAGAACTGATTTACCTTGCACAAAAGCAAGATGTAGCAGAAGAACTTGATCGTTTAAAATCGCACGTTAAAGAAACTCGCAAAATCCTGAATAAAGGTGGTGCTTGTGGTCGTCGTTTAGATTTTATGATGCAAGAGTTTAATCGTGAAGCAAACACGTTAGCATCTAAATCTATCAATAGTGACATCACCAACGCAGCTGTAGAGCTAAAAGTACTGATTGAGCAAATGCGTGAACAGATCCAGAATATTGAGTAACTTTTTTTGGCTTTACCACTCACTTGAGCATAATTAGCTAAATAAAGTACAATATAATAATTGAAGGCTTGAGCTGTTTATAGTTCGAGCCTGTTTATTTTTAGATAGAGAAAATCATGGCACACTCTCGCGGAAACTTATTCATTTTATCGGCACCTTCTGGGGCAGGTAAATCTAGCTTAATAAATGCACTACTGAAAAAGCATGCTGATATGAAAGTATCGGTATCGCACACCACTCGCGCACCGCGCCCTGGTGAAAATAATGCAGAACATTACCACTTTGTATCAGTTGATGAGTTTAAAGCGCTGATTGCCAAAGATGATTTTTTTGAATGGGCACAAGTATTTGATAACTATTATGGTACTTCTAAGCAAGCGATTGAAGAGCAACTCGCCGCAGGTATTGATGTATTTTTAGATATTGACTGGCAAGGCGCTCGCCAAGTTCGAGAAATAATGGACGACGTAAAAACTATCTTTATTCTTCCGCCATCAAAACAAGAACTAGAGCAACGTTTAAATAATCGCGGCCAAGACTCTGCTGAAATTATTGCAGGTCGAATGGCGCAAGCTCAATCAGAAACCTCTCATTACAACGAATACGACTATGTTGTAGTGAATGATGATTTTGATACTGCTCTATGCGATTTAGAAACCATAGTAATTGCACAGCGATTAACGCTAAAAGCACAAACAACACGTCATCAAACTTTAATTAATGAGCTGCTCAAGTAATCTAAATTACGATTAATTTTCGGTTCATGCCTTAAAATAGATAAAAATTAACCACTGGCTATTGGCGAAACTTGCTGCGTGCAGTAAACTACGCCTTTGCTTTTAAATTATTTTGGAGTGCTAAGATGGCTCGCGTAACAGTTGAAGATGCAGTAGATGCAATTGGTAATCGTTTTGACTTAATTTTAGTTGCGGCCCGTCGTGCCCGCCAAATTGCTGTTGGTGGTAAAGATCCACTAGTAGATCCTGAGAACGATAAGCCGACAGTTGTTGCTTTACGTGAAATCGAACTTGGTTTAGTTGATAATTCTTCAATGGATGTTATTGACCGTGAAGAACAACAACATCAAGAAGCGGCAGAACTAGCTGCTGTTGCTGCCATTGTTGGTGGCAACCAATAATCAACCGCCCGGTCTGATTTAGCTAACGGCATAGTTTTTCAACTATAGCCGTTGGCAATCCTTTGTTTTCATCGTATATTCGTAACTTATCCTAACTTATTTGCTTCACGAGAACATTGGAGTGTGAATGTATCTTTTTGAAGGTCTTAAAAAGAAAATCTCAAAATACTTGCCAGCAGACGATGTTGAGCTAGTTCAAAAAGCCTACGTGGTAGCCCGAGAGGCTCATGAGGGTCAAACTCGTTCAAGTGGCGAGCCTTACATTACTCACCCCGTTGAAGTCACTCAAATATTAGCAAGCATGCATCTTGACCATGAAACGCTCATGGCAGCACTCATGCATGATGTGATTGAAGATACCGATTTTAGCCAACAAGATTTAGCTGAAATATTTGGTGAAACGGTGGCAGAACTCGTAGAGGGTGTGAGCAAGCTTGATAAATTGAGCTTCAAAGATAAAAAAGAGTTCCAAGCTGAAAACTATCGAAAAATGATTATGGCAATGACCCAAGATATTCGGGTTATTTTAATCAAGCTAGCTGATAGAACACACAACATGCGCACATTAGGCGCACTTCGTCCTGATAAACGCCGCCGTATTGCTCGTGAAACCCTTGAGATTTATGCACCAATTGCTAATCGCTTAGGTATTCATGATATAAAAAATGAGCTAGAAGATTTAGGTTTTCAAGCACTGTACCCTATGCGTCATCGTGCACTTAAATCGGAAGTGGCTAAAGCGCGTGGTAATCGCAAAGAAGTTATTTCAAATATTCAAACTGAAATTGAAGCTCGCCTTGAAGAATCTGGCATAAAAGCGACCGTATCAGGCCGTGAAAAGCATCTATACAGTATTTATAAAAAAATGCTCAACAAAGAGCTGCTGTTTAACGAAGTCATGGATATTTACGCATTTCGTATTGCAGTAGACTCTATGGATACCTGTTATCGCGTACTTGGTGTAGCTCATAACTTATATAAGCCAATTGAAACCCGCTTTAAAGACTATATTGCTGTACCAAAAACTAATGGTTACCAATCATTACATACTTCTTTAGTTGGCCCGCATGGTATTCCTGTAGAAATTCAAATCCGTACTTTAGATATGGATCACATGGCTGATAAAGGGGTCGCAGCTCACTGGATGTATAAAAAGTCGGGTGACAATGCGGGTCATACTGCACAACAGCGCGCACGCCAATGGATGCAAAGCTTATTGGAATTACAACAAAGCGCAGGTTCCTCGTTTGAATTTGTAGAGAATGTAAAAACAGAGCTATTCCCAGAAGAAATTTATGTCTTTACCCCAGATGGTCGGATTATTGAACTTCCTATGGGTGCAACAGCGGTTGATTTTGCTTATGCCGTTCATACTGATGTAGGTAATACTTGTGTCGGTGCACGTGTGAACCGCAAGCCTTATCCTTTAAGTAAAGCCATTGATACAGGGCAAACAATAGAAATTATTACCAGTTCAGGCGCTCACCCTAACGCAACATGGCTTAACTTTATTGTTACTGGCAAAGCACGCTTAGGCGTACGCAACTACCTTAAAAGTCAACAGCATGAAGAAGCGTTATTACTTGGTCGTCGCTTACTTGACTCAGCGCTAGGGGAAAACAAATTTGATAACCTGCCAGCTGAAAATATTACACGAGTGCTTGAAGAGCATGAGCTTTCCTCTACCTTAGAACTGCTAGTAGAGATTGGCTCAGGTAACTTAATGAGTATGCTGATTGCTAAACGCTTGTTACAAAACGACAATGATGATTTAAACGACATCGCAAAGCGTGCCAAGGCAACTATTATTGGTACCGAAGGCATGTTGGTTAATTATTCTAAATGTTGTCGTCCTGTACCTGGAGACGCTATTACTGCCCATGTTAGCCAAGGTAAAGGTTTAACCGTTCATCGCCAAGAGTGTAAAAATATTCGTGGTTGGGAAAATGATCGTTCGAAATACCTAGTCGTAAAATGGGATGATAATCCAGAAAAAGAATATATAGCGACTTTAAGAGTAGAAATCATTAACCACCAAGGTGCGCTGGCTAAATTAACCAATGTGGTCGCCACTACGCAGGCCAATATTGTAGAAATAGCTACCGATGAAAAAGAAAGTAATTTATACGTGATAGACTTAGGGATCACAGTTAAAAACCGTATTCATGTCGCCAATATTATGCGCCGCATACGTGTTATGCCCGATGTACAAAAAGTCTATCGTAAAAAATAAAATAGGAACATCATGAATAAAGCATTTATATCAACGGATAAAGCACCTGCAGCAATTGGTACATATAGCCAAGCAGTAAAAGTGGGTACAGCTGTTTATTTATCAGGGCAAATACCACTTGTCCCAGAAACAATGGACGTTATTTCTGAAGACTTTAGTGAGCAAACACATCAAGTATTTAAAAATATCAGTGCGGTTTGTGAGGAAGCTGGCGGTTCTATTCAAGACCTAGTAAAAGTTAATATTTACCTTACTGATCTTTCAAACTTTGCCATTGTGAACGAAGTTATGAGCCAATATTTTAAACAGCCTTACCCTGCGCGTGCAGCTATTGGCGTTCGTGCACTCCCTAAAGGTGTACAAGTAGAAATTGACGGTATTATGGAACTTCCTTCAACAAACTAACCTCTATAAGCTATGAGCGCCGCTCATAGCTTTTATCCCATTCTATAGCTACACTTTGATGAATTCTTGACTCAAAACTAAAATTCTAGCACTCTGTAATCACGTTATTTTATTAAACCTTACTTTTGTAGTAGAAAAGGATAACTTGTGTTTAAGCTTGCTCATAATGGCAATGTATTGCTCGATACGAGTAAATCTGCACCCACCAGTGCTGCTTTTATCATTGAAGCAATTGAACAATCGCCTTACAGCGAGTGTGAAATCGATCATGACGCCATAAATAACTATTTCAGTAGTGCAACACCTGAACGAATCTTAGTCGTTGCAACACGCCACGATGCAACCTTAATCGTTGAAATCAGCGATGATAAAATGCTAGCCACTGGCACGCTCACTCTCGCCAAAGGTGGCGCAACACTCAGTTTTGATGAAGCTAAAAAAGAATTAGTGAAAGCGCATGTTGCTAGAGGTTATAAACAAGCATTTTTAGAGCAGCTTTTACAAAAGCAATTTGAGCTTCCTCCGGGCTCTGTAGTTAGCGGACCACTCGCTAAAGGACGTTTACCTACTGACGGCCAAGATAGTAAATTTAAAGCCATGGTTAAAACCTTAAAAGACCGCCTTAAAACACCCAAACTAAAAGAAGATGGTAGTGTTGATATGCGTGATTTTGGTAAATTAGCAAGTGTTAAACCGGGTGAATTACTAATCCAGCAGCAACCTGCTACTCCTGGTCAAGAAGGGTTTACCGTGATAGGTGATGTTTTACCAGCCAAACCAGGGCAAGTTCATGCCCTAATTGCAGGTGAGGGTACTGAAATATCAAAAAATAACCCGATGGAATTACTTTCAACTATTGCCGGCGTGCCTGTTGAAATAAATAACGGAATGCGTGTTGACGATATTTTCACTGTTAACGATGTGTCTGTAAAAACAGGCCATATCGACTTTGAAGGTAGTGTAATAGTTAGTAAAAATGTAGAGCCAGGGATGAGGATAAATGCAACAGGTGACATTACCGTTTTTGGTACAGTCGAATCTGGAGAATTAACCGCCGGTGGCGATATACTTGTAAAACAAGGGGTGATTGGCCATCAAAAGCCTGAAGATAAATCACTGTCTTGCAGAATAATTTGCGCAGGTGATGTGCATGCCTCACACTCTCAATATTGCTACATTGAAGCTAACAGCATATTGCTTGACCGCCAAGCCAGCCACAGCTCAATGAAAGCAAAAAATATAATTCAAATTGGTCAATCAGAACTACCTAAAGGAAAGTTATTTGGAGGTGAAATTTTAGATGCCACTAAACTAATTGCCGGAGAAATTGGTAACGAATCAGGGGCTAAAATGGCAATTAATTTAGCCACTTCAGCTACTCAAATGACCAAAGATATTGATAGATATTTTAGTGAATTAACAGCTGCAAATGAACAGGTTGATAGCTTACAAGCTGCATTAGAAAAAGCAGATTTAATTAAAGATGCTGATAAAAAAAGCGAGCTCATGAATAAGATTGGATCAACTCAGATACATCATAGTCAACAAGCTGAACAACTAGAAAAGCAGATAGCGAGTTTAGAGCAAAAACTAAATACCATGCTCGATGAAGCCATTTTAACCGTAAATACCGTTTTACATTCTGGAGTGGAAATCCATATATTCAATAAGTTACTTAAAACAACTCGTAACTTTCCACCAAGTAATGTTAAGTTAGAAAACAATAAAATAGAAATTGAGTTTAAAACTTAATTATAAGGGGCTGTTAGTAACAGCCCCTTATTCTTTATAGTAAGCCGTCTACACTGTCATAGGTTTGCGCTGGCCACACACCTACCTGCACTTGCCCTATGTGTTGTTTTTGTAATAACAGCATAGCCAAGCGAGACTGACCAATACCACCACCAATTGTTTGAGGAAATTTACTTTCTAACAATGCTTTATGCCAATCAAACTCTAAACGGTCTTCGTCACCGGTAATTCCCAATTGAGCTTGCAAAACTTCAGGGCTCACTCGAATTCCCATAGATGATATTTCGAAAGCATCTTCAAGAATTGGATTCCATACTAAAATATCGCCATTTAATCCCATATACTGATCACATGTTGGTGTTGACCAATCGTCGTAATCTGGCGCTCTCACATCATGAATTTTACCATCACTTAATGCTCCGCCAATACCAATTAAAAACACAGCACCATATTCTTGAGCAATCGCTTTCTCACGCTGCTTAGCGCTAAAGTCAGGGTACATTTTACGAAGCTCTTCACTGTGTACAAAAGTAATTTTAGCTGGCAAAAATGCTCTTAAGCCAAAGCTTGCACTAACATATTGTTCAGTGGCTTTAATACCTTGGTAAATTGTTTCAACCGTTTGCTTGAGAGTAGATAGCGAACGCTGCGTACTTTCACAAATAACTTGCTCCCAATCCCATTGATCAACATAAACAGAATGGATTGGGCTTAGTGAATCTTCATCAGGTCGCAACGCTTTCATTTGCGTATAAATTCCCTCACCTTGTGAAAAGCCATATTCACCCAAGATTTTACGCTTCCACTTAGCAAGAGAATGCACCACTTCGTAACGGCTATCTGCAATCGCTTTAATATTCACAGCCACGGCGTTCTCGTGCCCACTTAAGTTATCCTGTGTACCGTCGCCTACTTTAGCTAAAATAGGCGCTTGAACTTCAATTAAGCCCAGTTTTTGTTCTAATTGCTGCGAAAAGAACTGCTTAACTTTACTTATTTGCTGCTGCTGCTGCACATAATGTGAACTCATAATAATTGGCCTCATTCCCAGTTATTGTATTTACTACTTAGCGCAAATTACGCTTCAATGAGGTTATCGTAACAATTAAACTATTTAATTCAATATCCCATAATAAAAATAGCTTTACGATATTAAAACCATTAAAAAAGTGGTATAAAAACAACTAATACCATAATTTAAGGCCGCTATATCTATGGAAAATTATCAAATCGATAATCTTGATAAACAGATTCTGCATGCATTAATGGATAATGCGCGTACACCTTATGCTGAATTAGCAAAACGCTTTAGTGTAAGCGCAGGAACAATTCATGTGCGAATCGAAAAAATGAAACATGCAGGGATCATCACAGGTACTCAACTAACCATTAATACAAAGCAATTAGGTTACGATGTGTGTTGTTTTATTGGTATTAATTTGAACAACGCGCGCGATTATCCGCAAACACTTATAAAATTAGAATCATTAGAGGAAGTGGTCGAAGCATATTACACCACTGGTAATTACAGTATTTTTATTAAAGTAATGACCCGCTCTATCGATCATCTACAAGATGTACTAATCAATAAAATACAGGCAATAGAAGCCATTCAATCAACCGAAACCCTGATCTCATTACAAAACCCGATTAGTCGAACAGTGGTGCCTTAAGGTGAAAAATCTCGTATAATTTGCCGAAAAAGAGGACTCCAATGCAGCAAACTCGTTACCAAAGAATCGAAAGTGTACTTTCACGTCGTCAAACCGACCTTACCGTGTGTTTAGAAGACGTACACAAACACCATAACTTATCAGCAATTGTTAGAACGGCTGATGCCGTTGGTTGTCATCATGTGCATGCCGTGTGGCCAGAAAAACAAAAGTGGCTAACCAATAATACCTCTGGTGGTAGTAAAAACTGGTTAGACACACATCTTCACACAAACATAGATGATGCCGTTGCAAGTATGCGTGCTCATAATCCTGATGTACAAATTTTAGCTACGCATTTAAGTGAAGATGCTGTCGACTTCAGAGAAATTGATTACACTAAACCGACTGCAATTATTGTCGGTCAAGAAAAAACGGGGATCTCTCCACAAGCCTTAGAGTATGCAGATCAAAACATCATTATTCCAATGCAAGGCATGGTGCAGTCGTTAAATGTATCCGTTGCAGCAGCCCTAATTTTATTTGAGGCGCAGCGTCAACGTGATCTAGCTGGTTTATACAATAGAAATATGCTGAGTGAAGAAATTAAGCACCCAATGTACTTTGAAGGCTGCCACCCAATTATTGCAAGGCAATGCAAACAAAAAAACCTACCTTACCCTGCTCTTGATGAAAACGGCGAAATTGTTGCTGATGAACAGTTTTGGCAGGCGTTAAAACATACTTGATGCATATACAGTGTATCAGTACACTTAACTTACTAAATAATAATAATTGAGCCTACATTGTCTAAACCTAGCTTAAGCCAATACCCAATCACAGAACTTAAAGGCGTTGGTCCTAAAATGGCTGAACGGCTTTTAAAGCTAGGTATTAGTACAGTACAGGACATGCTATTTCATTTGCCGCTTAGGTATGAAGACAGAACCCGTATTTATACAATTAGTGAGTTGACCCCTCATAGCCACGTAACTGTTCAAGCAACCATTGAAACCAGTCAAATAACCTTTGGAAAGCGGCGCATGCTGGTTTGCCAAATAAATGATGGTACAGGTAGGTTAACACTACGATTTTTTAATTTTACCGCAGCACAAAAAAATGCATTTAGCACAGGCAAAATAATTCGTTGCTTTGGCGAAATACGTCGCGGACGTATTGGCTTTGAAATGAGTCATCCTGAATACAGTATTAGCGACACTTTTGAACAACAACCAACATCATCAACACTTACGCCAGTCTATTCAACAACCGAGGGGTTAAAGCAGCTCTCTATTAGGGCGTTGAGTGAACAGGCAATAGAATTACTTCAAAAGTATGCAGTAGAAGAGCTACTTCCCCAACAATGGCAACCATCGCAACTACCGTTAAGTGATGCGTTATTATTACTGCATCGCCCTCCTAATGATGTTGATATAAGTGCGCTTGAACAAGGGACTCACCCAGCTCAGCAGCGGCTCGTATTTGAAGAATTACTGGCGCAAAATCTCAGTTTATTAAAAGTAAGAGAACAGGGACAACAAGTTAAAGCCGTTGCACTTGAGCCCACTAATTCATTAGAAACACAATTTTTAGCACAATTACCCTTTGCGCCAACCAATGCACAAAGCCGTGTGGTATCAGAAATTAAAGCAGATATGCAACACGCTTACCCTATGATGCGACTTGTCCAAGGGGACGTTGGCTCTGGTAAAACACTAGTCGCAGCACTGAGCGCGTTAACTGCGATAGCAAAAGGCTACCAGGTCGCATTAATGGCGCCAACAGAGATATTGTCAGAGCAACACGGAATCAACTTTTCTAGCTGGTTTGAAAGCCTTGGAATAACGGTTGCTTGGTTAGGTGGTAAAACAAAAGGTAAAGAGCGCGTAAGTACACTTGCAATGATCGCCTCAGGTGAAGCGCAAATGATTATCGGTACCCATGCGTTATTTCAAGATGAAGTAAAATTTAACAATCTTGTACTTATCATTATTGATGAACAACACCGCTTTGGAGTTCATCAACGTTTATCATTGCGTGAAAAAGGCCGTTTTGGTGATTGTTATCCACATCAGCTAGTAATGACAGCAACTCCTATACCACGTACGCTGGCGATGACTGCCTATGCAGACTTAGAAACCTCAGTGATTGACGAATTACCACCTGGGCGGACTCCTATCACTACAGTTGCGATTCCTGATACTCGTCGAGATGACATTATTAGTCGCGTAAAACTTGCCTGTAACGAACAAGGTCGACAGGTTTACTGGGTATGTACACTAATAGACGAGTCTGAAGTACTACAATGCCAAGCAGCGGAAGACAGTGCATTACAGCTAAAAGAAGCATTACCTGAGCTTGCTATTGGCTTAGTCCATGGGCGAATGAAAGCTACGGAAAAGCAAGCCATTATGAGCGACTTTAAAGCGGGTAAAATTCATGTACTTGTGGCAACAACCGTGATCGAAGTTGGGGTTGATGTGCCTAATGCGAGTTTGATTATTATCGAAAACCCTGAGCGCCTAGGTTTAGCACAGCTTCACCAACTACGTGGCCGCGTAGGCCGTGGAGCTACGGCATCTCACTGCGTGCTTTTATACCATGCACCACTTTCACATACCGCACAGAAACGGTTAGGAGTACTGCGCGATAGTAACGACGGATTTGTTATCGCAGAACGTGATTTAGAAATACGCGGCCCAGGTGAAGTTCTTGGGACCAAACAAACCGGCTTAGCAGAATTTAAAATTGCAGACTTAACAAGAGATAAGCAAACCTTAAATCAAGTTAGACCCATAGCACAACAGATGTTGAAGCAATATCCTCAGTATGTAGACCCTCTCATTCAACGCTGGTTAGGCAACAAGTCAAATTACGCACAAGCTTAGTAACTTATTCGCATAAAGCCACATATTAATTTTCCCAACTAGTTATTCCCTATACCACAACTATTTCCCTACACCTTGCGCCTGTTTTTTCACTTCCCTGCAGATACAAAAAAGCCCGACTCTTTTGAATCAGGCTTGCTTGTATTTAGAGTCGGTGCGCTATTTTGCCCATGGGTTTAGTAATACTCAACCCTCGTAACGCTGTGCAGCTGATAGCTGACGGCTGACGGCTGACGGCTGACGGCTGACGGCTAATACTTTCACTTTCCTACAGACGTAAAAAAGCCCGACTCTTTCGAGTCGGGCTTTCTTGTATTTGGAGCCTGGTAATGTCCTACTTTCACATAACAAATGCTACACTATCATCGGCGCTGTTTCGTTTCACTACTGAGTTCGGCATGGGGTCAGGTGGGTCCAAAACGCTATTGTCACCAAGCAAATTTGGGTGTCAGTCCGTATTACTACGCACTAACTAAAATTTGGAATTCTGATAATAAAGTCTTCTAGTATCTACTTTAGTTATATTAACTTCTTCGCTTGTTTCACTATCACATAAAACGCGTTTGGCGTTGTATGGTTAAGCCTCACGGGTAATTAGTACAAGTTAGCTTAATGGCTCACACCACTTCCACATCTTGCCTATCAACGTTGTAGTCTTCAACGGCCCTTCAGAGACTTTAAAAGTCTAGTGAGAACTCATCTCGAGGCCTGCTTCGCGCTTAGATGCTTTCAGCGCTTATCAGTTCCGAACGTAGCTACCGGGCAATGCCATTGGCATGACAACCCGAACACCAGCGGTTCGTTCACTCCGGTCCTCTCGTACTAGGAGCAACCCCTCTCAATTCTCAAACGCCCACGGCAGATAGGGACCGAACTGTCTCACGACGTTCTAAACCCAGCTCGCGTACCACTTTAAATGGCGAACAGCCATACCCTTGGGACCGACTTCAGCCCCAGGATGTGATGAGCCGACATCGAGGTGCCAAACACCGCCGTCGATATGAACTCTTGGGCGGTATCAGCCTGTTATCCCCGGAGTACCTTTTATCCGTTGAGCGATGGCCCTTCCATTCAGAACCACCGGATCACTATGACCTACTTTCGTACCTGCTCGACGTGTCTGTCTCGCAGTTAAGCTGGCTTCTACCATTACACTAACCGTACGATGTCCGACCGTACTTAGCCAACCTTCGTGCTCCTCCGTTACTCTTTGGGAGGAGACCGCCCCAGTCAAACTACCCACCAGGCACTGTCCGTAACCCCGATTCAGGGGCCAACGTTAGAACATCAAAACTACAAGGGTGGTATTTCAAGGACGACTCCACAAAAACTAGCGTCTCTGCTTCTAAGTCTCCCACCTATCCTACACATGTAGGTTCAATGTTCAGTGCCAAGCTGTAGTAAAGGTTCACGGGGTCTTTCCGTCTAGCCGCGGGTACACAGCATCTTCACTGCGATTTCAATTTCACTGAGTCTCGGGTGGAGACAGCGTGGCCATGGTTACACCATTCGTGCAGGTCGGAACTTACCCGACAAGGAATTTCGCTACCTTAGGACCGTTATAGTTACGGCCGCCGTTTACCGGGGCTTCGATCAAGAGCTTCTCCGAAGATAACCCCATCAATTAACCTTCCGGCACCGGGCAGGTGTCACACCGTATACGTCATCTTGCGATTTTGCACAGTGCTGTGTTTTTAATAAACAGTCCCAGCCACCTGGTCACTGCGGCTCCAATCAGCTTAGAGAGCAAGTCTCATCACCAATCGGAGCGTACCTTCTCCCGAAGTTACGGTACGATTTTGCCTAGTTCCTTCACCCGAGTTCTCTCAAGCGCCTTAGTATTCTCTACCTGACCACCTGTGTCGGTTTGGGGTACGATTCGGTATAATCTGAAGCTTAGAGGCTTTTCCTGGAAGTATGGCATCAGCAACTTCATCACCTTGGTGACTCGTCTCGTGTCTCAGCCTAACAGCAACCCGGATTTACCTAAGTCACTAGCCTACACACTTTCACATGGACTACCATCGCCATGCTTGCTTAGCCTGCTCCGTCCCCCCATCGCAATTATACCAAGTACGGAAATATTAATCCGTTTCCCATCGACTACGCCTTTCGGCCTCGCCTTAGGGGTCGACTTACCCTACCCTGATTAACATGGGATAGGAACCCTTGGTCTTCCGGCGTGCGGGTTTTTCACCCGCATTATCGTTACTCATGTCAGCATTCGCACTTCTGATACGTCCAGCATACCTCCCGGTACACCTTCAACCGCTTACAGAACGCTCCCCTACCACTCAGAATAAATTCTGAATCCGCAGCTTCGGTGCATAGTTTAGCCCCGTTACATCTTCCGCGCAGACCGACTCGACCAGTGAGCTATTACGCTTTCTTTAAAGGATGGCTGCTTCTAAGCCAACCTCCTGGCTGTCTGGGCCTTTCCACATCGTTTCCCACTTAACTATGACTTTGGGACCTTAGCTGGCGGTCTGGGTTGTTTCCCTCTTCACGACGGACGTTAGCACCCGCCGTGTGTCTCCCGGATATTACTTTACGGTATTCGGAGTTTGCAAAGGGTTGGTAAGTCGGGATGACCCCCTAGCCTTAACAGTGCTCTACCCCCGTAAGTATTCGTCCGAGGCTCTACCTAAATAGATTTCGGGGAGAACCAGCTATCTCCCGGTTTGATTAGCCTTTCACTCCTAACCACAGGTCATCCCCTAACTTTTCAACGTTAGTGGGTTCGGTCCTCCAGTTGATGTTACTCAACCTTCAACCTGCCCATGGCTAGATCACCGGGTTTCGGGTCTATACCTTGCAACTATTCGCCCAGTTAAGACTCGGTTTCCCTACGGCTACCCTAATCGGTTAACCTCGCTACAAAATATAAGTCGCTGACCCATTATACAAAAGGTACGCAGTCACCCTCGAAGGGCTCCTACTGCTTGTACGTACACGGTTTCAGGTTCTATTTCACTCCCCTCACAGGGGTTCTTTTCGCCTTTCCCTCACGGTACTGGTTCACTATCGGTCAGTTGGGAGTATTTAGCCTTAGATGATGGTCCACCTATATTCAGTCAAAGTTTCACGTGCTCCGACCTACTCGATTTCACTTAAAATGCGTTTTCATGTACGGGACTATCACCCTGTATCGTGGCACTTTCCAGAGCCTTCCATTAACACATAATAAGCTTAAGGGCTGTTCCGATTTCGCTCGCCGCTACTATCGGAATCTCGGTTGATTTCTTTTCCTACGGGTACTTAGATGTTTCAGTTCTCCGCGTTCGCCTCGTTAACCTATGTATTCAGTTAACGATACCTGCAAGCAGGTGGGTTTCCCCATTCGGAAATCCTAGTCTCAAGTGCTTTTTACTAGCTTGACTAGGCTTATCGCAAGTTAATACGTCCTTCATCGCCTCCAACTGCCAAGGCATCCACCGTGTACGCTTAGTCACTTAACCATACAACCCAAACGGGTCTTTGTTTTGTGACAGTTTAACTTCGCCAGAAGTTAATATTGAATACTAAAGTAGATACCAATTAATCCGAGGATTAAATGGCACTGAATGATACTGCTATCATTCTTTTTTACTTTTGAAAACTCTGTACAAATACAATGTATTCATACGAATTTTATTATCAGCTTTTCCAAATTTTTAAAGAGCAGAGAATCAAAAACTTCTCAAAATTAAACACACTCTATTCTCAGGTGATTGTGCTACCCGATAAAAGAATATTTATTTTTAAGAAGTAAAGTGGTGGAGCTAAGCAGGATCGAACTGCTGACCTCCTGCGTGCAAGGCAGGCGCTCTCCCAGCTGAGCTATAGCCCCACATATGCTGGTCTTACTGTTTGTATACCGACTTCTTTTTAAGACGAGGCGTAAGTTGAGGCTGTTTAGTTCACTAAACAACGAAGCTTACAACGAAGTATTAAGAAGAAGTGGTGGGTCTGAGTAGATTTGAACTACCGACCTCACCCTTATCAGGGGTGCGCTCTAACCAGCTGAGCTACAGACCCAAACAATAAGTGTTGTTCTCTTTACAATTAACAATCATCTGTGTGGACACTACGAACAAATAAGTTCTAAATCGTATAAGGAGGTGATCCAGCCCCAGGTTCCCCTAGGGCTACCTTGTTACGACTTCACCCCAGTCATGAATCACTCCGTGGTAAACGTCCTCCCGAGGGTTAGACTATCTACTTCTGGAGCAACCCACTCCCATGGTGTGACGGGCGGTGTGTACAAGGCCCGGGAACGTATTCACCGCGTCATTCTGATACGCGATTACTAGCGATTCCGACTTCATGGAGTCGAGTTGCAGACTCCAATCCGGACTACGACGCACTTTAAGTGATTCGCTTACTCTCGCGAGTTCGCAGCACTCTGTATGCGCCATTGTAGCACGTGTGTAGCCCTACACGTAAGGGCCATGATGACTTGACGTCGTCCCCACCTTCCTCCGGTTTATCACCGGCAGTCTCCTTAGAGTTCTCAGCATTACCTGCTAGCAACTAAGGATAGGGGTTGCGCTCGTTGCGGGACTTAACCCAACATCTCACAACACGAGCTGACGACAGCCATGCAGCACCTGTATCAGAGTTCCCGAAGGCACCAAACCATCTCTGGTAAGTTCTCTGTATGTCAAGTGTAGGTAAGGTTCTTCGCGTTGCATCGAATTAAACCACATGCTCCACCGCTTGTGCGGGCCCCCGTCAATTCATTTGAGTTTTAACCTTGCGGCCGTACTCCCCAGGCGGTCTACTTAATGCGTTAGCTTTGAAAAACAGAACCGAGGTTCCGAGCTTCTAGTAGACATCGTTTACGGCGTGGACTACCAGGGTATCTAATCCTGTTTGCTCCCCACGCTTTCGTACATGAGCGTCAGTGTTGACCCAGGTGGCTGCCTTCGCCATCGGTATTCCTTCAGATCTCTACGCATTTCACCGCTACACCTGAAATTCTACCACCCTCTATCACACTCTAGTTTGCCAGTTCGAAATGCAGTTCCCAGGTTGAGCCCGGGGCTTTCACATCTCGCTTAACAAACCGCCTGCGTACGCTTTACGCCCAGTAATTCCGATTAACGCTCGCACCCTCCGTATTACCGCGGCTGCTGGCACGGAGTTAGCCGGTGCTTCTTCTGTCAGTAACGTCACAGCTAGCAGGTATTAACTACTAACCTTTCCTCCTGACTGAAAGTGCTTTACAACCCGAAGGCCTTCTTCACACACGCGGCATGGCTGCATCAGGCTTGCGCCCATTGTGCAATATTCCCCACTGCTGCCTCCCGTAGGAGTCTGGGCCGTGTCTCAGTCCCAGTGTGGCTGATCATCCTCTCAAACCAGCTAGGGATCGTCGCCTTGGTGAGCCATTACCTCACCAACTAGCTAATCCCACTTGGGCCAATCTAAAGGCGAGAGCCGAAGCCCCCTTTGGTCCGTAGACATTATGCGGTATTAGCAGTCGTTTCCAACTGTTGTCCCCCACCTCAAGGCATGTTCCCAAGCATTACTCACCCGTCCGCCGCTCGTCAGCAAAGTAGCAAGCTACTTTCTGTTACCGCTCGACTTGCATGTGTTAGGCCTGCCGCCAGCGTTCAATCTGAGCCATGATCAAACTCTTCAATTAAAAAGTTTTATGTCTTTCGACAGCTCAATGAATTCTGAATTTATTTAATATCTTTCGATATTGAATTGACTGTGCTGAATAACTACCGAAGTAATTATTCTGTTGGTCACTCAGTTTCAATTGAGACTCTAAATTTGTTTGCCTCACTACCTAAGTAGCTTGGCTGTTAGAACTCAATCTGTACGAGTGCCCACACAGATGATTGCTTTATATTGTTAAAGAACGTTGCGACGTTGTCGCTAGGGATGCGTATAATACATCCTTTATTTTTCGAGTCAATACTTAATTTTAAACTTTCTTACGATGATTTAAACTTAAGTTTTATTTAACTCTCTGAGTAGTTCGTGCCTCGCTATGCGTTGGCGTTCCCCGTCTCAGTGGGGTCGCATTATAGGGAGATCCGAAAACAGATCAACCTTTTTTTTAGATCTTTTTACTGTTTGCTCAACTTTCAAGCAAATACTATTGAAATGGTATGGAAAGAGCTTACTTTAGGTCGTTTTTTGCACTCTTATTAACTATTTACTATAAATTTCATTGCTATGTTCAATTAAGACGTTAAGATAGCAAGCTCACAATGTTAAATTAATGTTTATTTCCTGTTTATTGGTAGATCAAAATGAAATTACCCGATCAAAAATCTTTTATCTTTGCAGTTATTCTTGCTGTTGTTGGTTTTGTTATCGTTAAGTTTGTACTTGCAAGCCTAGCATTAGACCCTGCACTACTATTTGGTGCTGGTTTATTAATTGGTGGACTTGTCATTGCTGCAATGTCATCAGTAAGTGCAGAAGAAGCCGAAGTAAAAACAAAAACACTTTATGTTGGCAATCTTCCTTATCGCGCAAATGAAGGCGTTGTACGTGCTTTGTTCGAAGAGCAAGGCAAGGTATTTAATGTTCGTTTATTGAAAGATAAGAATACTGGCAAACGTCGCGGCTTTGGTTTTGTTGAAATGGCTCAAGCTGATGCGGATAACGCAATTGCTAAGTTAAATGATAGTGAGTTCCAACAACGTACTTTAAAAGTACGTGAAGCAAAACAAAAACAAGAAGATGATTCTAACTCTTATCGTTCAGAGTCGGATCAAACAGTGTAACTTGCTTAACGGCTAGTTTATCACTACATATATCAGCCGTTGCATAATACCGCAGCGGCTTTTTTATGCCTGCTTGATCATCGCTTAAATTCAGTAAAGATCTAACTCGCTTAGCAATAGCCGCACCAGAATCTAACAACTCTATATGTGCTTTAAAGTAATCACTAATTGGTTTAGCAAGAATAGGAAAGTGAGTACAGCCTAATACCAGCACATCGATATCTTTATTAATATTTAATCGGTTTAACTCAGTGTGCAGCTTTTCTATATCTAAGTATTGGGTAAAAAAGAATGTTTCTGCCAGGGTGACCAATTCAACACTACTATATAAGCTTGTAGTTATAAGTGAGGCATGCTCTTTAATCAGTGTATCCGTATATGAACTTGCTACTGTAGCAGGGGTTGCCAATAATCCAATATGCTTTGATTGTGTTATTTGTGCTGCGGGCTTAATCGCAGGTACAACCCCTACAATTGGAATATCTGTTATTTGACGTACCGCACTTAATGCAGATGTTGAGGCGGTATTGCAGGCTATAACAATTAAGTCGACATTGAGCGACTCATTTTTGATAAATTGGATTAGTCCACATAAGCGACTAATTATAGTCTGCTGCGACTGTGCACCATAAGGCAATAATGCATTATCCATGAAGTAACTATATTGAGCGTGAGGAATGCTTTGCTGAATATGCTCAAGTACTGTGGTTCCACCTATACCTGAATCAAATACCATGATGTGCGCTGACAAACTACCATTCCTACTCTTTACTTAGAACGGCAGTTTGCCATGAGGCTTTTATAAAAGAAAGTAGTTTTACTCAGCGTCTAGTTTTGCAGTAGCTGTGTTTAATTTATCTAAGTTTTCAAACATGGTGTTAGTGTAATCAACCAGTTTATCTATTTCTTGTTGATCTTGATTTAGCCATTGAATGATACCTGATAGCTGGCTTTCTAATCCTAGTGCTTGCGCTTTAGAGTAAGCCGATTTTAGATCATCATTAAAAGGCGCGACAGTTTCGGCAATGGCCTTTTCTGAGGTTGGCTTAATTTGTTCATACTCTTTAATAGCTGCCACAGTTTTGCTTTGACGTAAGTCCATTGAAAATGCCACCAGCTGTTCATTTCCTAAGCTGAGTTCTTGGGCTTGTTCAAATGCTTTATCTAAGTCGCCACTGAAAAAGGTTTTACTTACATCTTGTAACTCTGCCATTAAATCATTTATAGCTTGCTGTTCGTCTTCATTAAGCTCTCCATTTACTGACATAGAAAATGACAACTCGCGAGATTCAGAAAATTGCGTACTAAATGCTTGTGAGCTTTCAGTTTGCTGATAGCGACTAGATGACTGAGATTGATAAGCATCTGCAAAACTAATACTCACCTCATCACCTTCTGCGGTGGTAAAAGTGTAATCAGCGCTGTTACTAAGGTTCACATATTGCGATTGACTAACCGTTACGCTTGCTGGCTGAGGATTAAATAAGTTCTGCTCAAATTTATCAAGGCCATTAAAGATGCCCTCTTTTGATTTATCAATACCCTCTTCAAGCTCTTGATTAAATACGCCCATACCTTTTAATTCATCGACAGCTTCATCAACACCTGTTTGCACGCCTTTACGTGCCTGGTTAAGTATATCTTGTAGCTTGTCATCATCGGCACCATTGGCTTTGGCTTTTTTTACTGAGCTTGTGACAAAGTCTAAAACATTTTTGACTACTTCATTAAAATCAAACAATGGTTTGTCTTTTTTCGCTTCAGCAACCGGCAAGCCTAATTCTTTTGCCATTTTGTCACCCAATACGGCAGCAGCCAATTCTTTTCCGCGTTGCTGATAGCTAGTTGGTGGGGAGTCTATTTTAGGCTGTGGCATTGCTTGCTTAGTATTGTATTTATTGGCATTGCTGTTTGGAACAAAACTAAAGTTACCTATTTTCATGAGAAGACTCCTATTTAGACATACTCTTATATCGGCCAAGTAAGCCTATACTGTAGTAAAATGCTTAAAAAAGCTCACTATATTTGATCAAAACTAGACAAATACGCTTCGCTCCCTACAATAGCGCCGATAAACAGATCTCAACGATAAGGTTATACCGTTAATGGCAGTTATAAATATAGATACCACGCAGTACGATGCACAATTAAATGAAAAAGAGCAGCGTATTACAGAGCAGTTTCAACGTTTCGGTGTAAAACAGTTAGAAGTATTTAGCTCTGAGCCTATTAACTACCGTCAACGTGCAGAATTTAGAGTATGGCACGATGGCGACGATCTGTTTCATATTATGTTTGATCAACAAACGAAAGATAAAATACGTGTCGATACCTTTGATCCTGCAGCTCCTTTAGTAGGTGAAGTTATGCAGATAATGATTGATAACTTAAAAGGCTGCGAAGTACTGCGTCGTAAATTATTCCAAATAGATTATTTATCGACCCTCAGCGGTGAAATTTTAGTGAGCTTGCTTTATCACAAGCCACTTGATGAACACTGGTTAACTGAGATTAATGCCTTAAAGGAAAAGCTAAGTAGCCAGTACAAAATTGACTTTATTGGCCGTGCACGTAAGCAAAAAGAAAAATTAGGCGATGACTTTGTTACTGAGCGTTTAATGGTAAATGGCCAAGAGCTAATCTATCAACAGGTAGAAAATAGCTTTACTCAGCCTAATGCGAAGGTGAATATTAAAATGTTAGAGTGGGCACAAGAGCTATGTAAACCACTAAACAATGATTTACTAGAGCTGTATTGTGGTAACGGAAACTTTTCAATTGCACTTGCGGGCTCATTTAATAAAGTGCTGGCAACAGAAATATCAAAATCGTCTGTGCATTCAGCGCAATATAATATTGCTCAAAACAAAGTAACTAACTTAGATATTATTCGCATGTCGAGCGAAGAGTTTACTCAGGCAATGAAAGGCGAGCGTACTTTCTCTCGCTTAGATGGTATTGACCTTAGTAGTTACAACTGCCAAACCATTCTAGTCGACCCACCTCGTGCCGGCATGGATACCCTAACGTGTGATTTAGTGGCTAACTATGAGAATATTATTTATATCTCATGTAACCCAGATACGTTAGAGCGTGACCTTGATCACTTATGCCAAACCCATGAGGTTAAGCGCTTTGCAATATTTGATCAATTCCCATACACACACCATATTGAATCTGGTGTATTTTTACAGAAAAAATAAAATCCAATACTATAATGCCAGCGCCTTGATAAGTGCTGGTATTTGCTCTTCACTAAATACTTTAACTTGATGCTTTACCAATAACTTAGCGGTCAGCCCCATGCCTTTTACTTTCACCCCACTATGGCTTCCATCATAAATTGTATTACGGCCACACGAAGGACTAGACTCTTTTAGTAAAGCAAAGCGAATATTATGCTTATTACAAAGGGCTAATGCTTTATTAGCGCCAGCTTCAAATGCACTTGTTACATCCTCGGCAGTATTTGTAATAACTCGATTTTGCTTTATCTCAGCGGGCGCTCTAGGCACGAGTAAGCCACCAGCAATCTCAGGACAAAATACGATTAATCTATTTTGCTTTTGCCACAAATTAAGTTGAGGGTGCAATATTGTTTGGCCTTTACCATCATAACGAACTGGCAAACCTAACAAACAACTTGAGATTAAAATTTTTTCCATAATGAATTTTCTTCTCCAAATAAAAAAGCTCCTTTCGGAGCTTTTTTATTTCACTAAACTACTTATTTATTTGCTAAGTAGTTAATAAGTGCGCTTACATCTTCTGGCGATGAAATACCTGACTCGCCACCTAAGTTAAGCTTATATTTACCATTAACAATAAATGTTGGAACGCCACGCAGTGCCCCTTTTCCTTTAAAGTAATCTTGGTCGCGCTTCATTTTAGAGCTCAGTGTACGTACCGAGAAGCTTTCAAATAATTTATCAAATTTGTCGCCATCCACACCTTGCGCTAAAAATACATCTTTTACATCTGCAAGCTCATTAAAACGAGCACGCTTTGCGTGAATGTGGTCAAACATCGCTGAAATAATTTTATCTTTTTGCGGTAGTACTTCAGCAGTAGCTAGTGCTTGGCTGATCATGGTTTGATGTTCTGGGTCACGAACGCCCACGAAATCCACATGGCTTTTCTTAAACTTTACGTTTTTGTCTAGCTTAGGTTTGATCTCAGCAAGCAGTGGCTCCATGTTATTACATGCAGGGCAGTAAAAAGAGAAAAACTCTTTTACTTCTGGCTTTCTGGTTGCACGATCAGAGACGACATCATAATGTACGCCCTCTTCGTAAGTGGCAGCAAAACTGGTTGCAGCTAAAGGGAGTAATACAGCAAGCAACCCTGCTTTAACTAATTTGATCATTATTATGGTGCTCCAAAAATTATAGTTTTAGTAAAAAGCTAATTAACTCATCAAGTTCTTGTTGGCTCTTGATTGTATTAATATTGATTTTATATTTGTCATTTACGATAAATGTAGGTACGCCAGTTAATGCGCCAAGCTCAGAATATTTATTCTGCTTATCTTGCATGGCACGTTCAGCTGCTATGATAGGCAAACTAGCAATATCATTATCAAATGTGCTGTTATCAATTGCGTTAAGCTCTAATAACTTCTTAACGTCTTTAATTTCTGTTAATGGTGCACGCTGAATATGGATGCTTTTAAAAATTTGCGCTGTTACTGCTTCGGCTTGACCATGTTTTTTTGCAATTAAGTAAGCAAAGCTCAGGTTACTTTGTGCTTGTGGTGAAACGCCCCCTAAAAAGTTAACATGATTTTTTACAAACTCAGCCCCTTCAGGTAAGTTTTCTGCAATCCCTTTTGCTACCGGCTCAAATTTAAAACAGTGCGGGCAATAGAAAGAGAAGAATTCGGTTACGTTTGGCGTTTTACTCTTTTCAACGTCAATCACAGTATATTGATTACCTGCTTCAAAGTTGGCAGCTAGTGCTGCGAAAGGTAAACATAGGATCAGTAAACTTAGTTTTAATTTTTTAAGCATGAATATCTCGTTATACTTCTTTTTTAAATAAAAATATTATGGCAATAATTTTAACGGGGTTTCTTGCAAAGCTGCAAGCTGCTCTTTAAGCGCTAAAATTTGTTGCTCCCAGTATTTGTCATCTGCAAACCATGAAAAGTTCCGTACAAAAGCTGGATCGCTCCAACGTTTTGCAACCCAACCCATGTAATGAATCATACGCATGGCGCGAAGCGGTTCGATCAGCTTCAGTTGTGAGTGATCAAAATCACAAAACTCTTCATACGCATTCACTAAAGTGTCTAACTGTAACAGCTGTGTTTGTCGATCGCCACTGAGCATCATCCATAAATCTTGAATTGCAGGTCCTTGGCGGCTATCGTCTAAATCAACAAACATCAGCGCATCCCCAGCCCATAAAATATTACCAGCATGGCAGTCTCCGTGTAAGCGAATACTGTCTACATTTTTATATTGCAGCTGCGCTTGGGCAATAACTAAATCTAAAATAGTGTAAAAGGAAGTTTCTAATCCCATAGGAACTAAATTACTTTTTTGTAAGTGAACTTTAGCTGTATGCAGGTATTCATCGCAGCTAACAGTTGGTCTTTGGGTAAAGGGCTGCGTTTTCGCTACTTGGTGCATGCGACCAATTAAACGCCCTAGTACGTCAAGCTGATCTAAATTATCGACTTCAAATAAACGCCCGCCTACACTTGGGAATAAAGTAAATAAATACCCTTGGTGTTCAAATAAGCTTTGCCCATTATGCTTTATTGGCGCAACCACCGGTACTTCTGCGGCTGCCAGTTCAAAAGCAAAATCATGTTCCTCTTGAATTTGTGCTTTGCTCCAGCGCTCAGGCCGATAAAACTTAACAACGTAACGTTTTCCACCCTCAGCTACAAATTGATACACTCGATTTTCGTAGCTATTTAGCGCTAGCAACCCTGACTCAGCGTAAATATCAACGCTTTCGATGGCATCCAAAATAAGATCTGGGGTTAAGTCAATAAAGCTAAATTTACTCATATACTTCTTATATAAAAGAAAAGCGGGAATATCCCGCTTTTTTGTTAATATCAGTGTTCGTCTTTTAATACAGACTCTTTATCGCGCTTTAAAAAAGTTACTTTGCTGCGATATTTGGTTATCGGGTTCGTTTATTGGCGACAGTACAAAGTTAAACTCGGTCATTGGCGCTTTTAAATCATAAGGGTCCATTACTAATGATAACGGCACATTATGCGATTCACCAGCGTTCACCGTAAAGGTGGTATCACCTATGTATTTATAGTTATCTAACCCTTTAACATCAATAGAGAATGTTTGCTCGTACTGTGCCTTATTAATCACTTTTAAGGTGTAGGTGTTTTCAACTAAGCCATTAAAATCGACACGATACAACTGATTGCGATCACGGATAATATCAAAGTCCATAGGTTTACGCATGGCTATATTGGCTATCAACGCACCGGTAAGTAAGACTAAAATAATACTGTAACCAATCAGTTTAGGACGCAGCGGATGAGTTTTATTCTCTGGGGTTTCCAAGTTCCGCTCGGTGGTATAAGAGATTAGGCCTCGAGGATAATTCATTTTGTCCATTACGCCGTCACAGGCGTCAATACACGCGCCACAGTTTATACACTCGTATTGCAGACCATTACGAATATCAATCCCAGTTGGGCAAACTTGCACACACAAGTTACAGTCAATACAATCACCTAACCCCAGCTCTTTTGGGTCTTGTTTACGTGACCGTGGCCCGCGGTTTTCACCACGCGCTTCATCGTAGCTTACAGTAAAGGTGTCTTTATCAAACATTGCTGACTGAAAACGTGAGTATGGGCATATATGTAAACACATAATCTCGCGCATCCAACCCGCGTTACCATAAGTACAAATAGTAAATACAATAATACTAACTAAGGCATAACCGCCTACGTTAAAGGTAACAAATTCAGGGAGTAGTTCGCGAATAGGCGTAAAATAACCAACAAAAGTTAACGCGGTATACAAAGAAAATAACACCCAACTAGTGTGCTTTGCGGTTTTTCGCCAGAATTTGTCAAAATCCATTGGCCGTTGGTCTAACTTTTTACGTTGGTTAGCACTGCCCTCAAACTTTTCTTCAAACCAAATAAAAATAAAGGTCCATACTGTTTGCGGACAGGTATAGCCACACCATACGCGACCATAAAAAGTAGTCACTAAAAATAGAGCAAACGCCGCAAGCATAAAAATAAATGCAAGAATAGTGAAGTCTTGTGGCCATAGGGTTAAACCAAAAATATTAAACTTTTGCTCCATTAGCTCAAACAAAACAGCTTGCTGGCCATTAAAGTTGATCCAAGGCAATAACATAAACGCTAACATGCCTAAAAAGCCGATACGTTGTCTTAGTAATTGATGAAGCCCTGTAACCGCACGTACATAAATGCGATTGCGGGGGTTAAATCTATCTTCTTGACGGCTCAGATCAGGTTTTTGGATCTTAACCTCTGTTGGTATGTTTTTTACTTTAATTTGCTTATCCATTGAAGTTCCTCAACGCCGCTAGGAAATAAAAATTCAGCAATCTTTTTGTACTTTTCGCCTAAGTGTAACAACTTGCATGCTAAACATAATACGCTTTAAGTCGCACTTGTGTACTTTCAGATATTTCAGAAATATCTAACTACTGCCTCTTATTATACGCATATTAGCTAAAATTACTGACTAGATTGCTAATAATTTATTCAATTTGTGACTTGCTTTTAAAGTGTATTTTATTACACTTGCCGGCTACTAAAGTGTTGTTTGGATCAAGGTTTGTATATTTATGAAGAAATTTTTTATACTAGTGGTTGTGATCCTAGCATTTTTTACCGTTGATCATCCTTTGGTAAAAGAGCCGCGCGAACGGTTGCTCGGTGATGGTATCGGTTTGTTAAGCAGCTCAACTAAAGTAGATCGCTTTCCTGTAGCAACCATGACGAGAAATAAAGTGAATCAACAGTTAGCACTTTCTCGTTCTGAGCAAGACTATGTTGCTAAAACATTTACTACGGATGAATCAGTCAAGTTATTTGAACTACGCTATTGTCGCCAAGGTGATCTAAACCTCTATTTTTACGAAGAACGATTACTTACTGTATGTCGTATTATCAAAGAGTCATTAGCGCAAGCGAGAGTAAAGTAATGGATTTTTCTGGATTAAATAAAAAAGCAAGTAACTCATTTCATAAACATCGCACCATGCTTAAGCAATTGGCACAGGGTAAAACGTTAAAATGCGAACATTGTAATGGCGTATTAACCCTTAACTTAGCCACCAGCGAACCCGGTAAAGGAGTAATACAGTGCAAACAAGGTTGCACTGATATTGAATTAGAAATTGGCGGTTAGGTGTTAAGAACAACGTTTAAGCGCTAGAAAACTTACTCCTCCCACCCTTCATCAGTATATAAACCACTGTTAAGCGCTACAATTTCGATAAGTTCAGCAAAACCTAATGCAAAGTCGCCCATTAACTCGTACTGCTGCTCACATAAGTGTAATTCATCAATATTATTTTGCTGTGCAATTTGCTTAATGATTGGTTTATCGAGTGCAAAAAAACTGAGCGTAGCCTGTGCGCTTTCAAGCGCTTGCTTGTATTGAATGTCTAGTTGCTCACTTGCTAATAACTTATGGGTATACGCTTGGCTTGCGGTTAAAAAACCCGCAGACCAGTGCTGGCAAAAGTCATATTCAAACTCAGCGGGTAACTTATAACCCAGCTCAAATACTTGCTCACTCACTTGATGATGTAACGCCATAAATAAAAACAATATGTCTTCATCAAGGTCGTTTGCTGTATCAGGGAGAATATTTTCTAACCATTGGTGAACTTCTAATGGCTCAGGTGAACATATAACGCCAAATAAATAACCTTGGCTTTGGGTAAGGCTCATTGCGCCTGATTGGGTATTTAAAAACTCGCTGAGCAGCTTAGCATGCTGCTCAGTAAACTGAGGTATTTGCATTAAAACTCTTTATATAAAATATTAAAATTTAAGTGGGTAACGACCTTGGTTATCTGGTCTGCCTAAAAACTTCACCGCGTCATGAACTTCTTTGGGTAAAGTTAGATCAGGTTTAACGTATCCCGCAACTTTAAAGTCAAAATTAGCCTTTAGTGTAGCATCTGCCTCTAGCCCTAATCTATTGTCTGGCTCGATGAGTATAGCAACATCGCCCGACTTACAACTTAATTTGCCACTAAGATCACCAATATTGAACCAACCAGTTAAACCTTGTACGTCAATATCAGGACTGGCTATTTCACCTTGTAGTGATTGGCAATATGGCGCTCCAGAAACGTATTCATCAAGCTCTAAGATTACACGTCCTTTAGCAGTAACTGGTAACGGTAAATCAATTCGCTGCATTGCTCGCTCAACCGTTGAACGCACTACGGTATCAGTTATTTTAAGTTCATCATTTGCTAGTGAATAACTAATATCTGCATAGCCCGATATGTCACTGCGTTCGCGAGGATTACCAAAGCGTAAGTTAGTATTCACTTGAGCTTTAAATAACGCCCAGCCAGATATATCCCAGCGTACATTATTTAATTGCTCACCTTCAAAGCGCAGCTGCATCACCTGTCCCTGCCACAACGTGCCGGCAGTTTGTCCTATTTCTAGCTGCGGTGGAAAATACGGTTTAGCTAAATTTACAGCAACCGCGGCCGGTAATTTAATAACGCTAAAAACAATAAAGCTCATTAAAAAAACGATGGATAATATTATTATTTTTTTCATTAACTACTTCTCTAATACTAAACGGCTTACGCGTACATAACCGGATTTATCATCTTGGCTTAAATCTAGATTTTCTACGCTTAAACCATGCTGATTAACGAGCTCGTCAATCCATTGGATTAATAGATTAAACTCTACTGAGTCGAGCGTTAAACGAAGTGAGTTATCATTAGGCTGCATTTTACTAATATTAATGCTGTAACGGCCGCGCGTATTATTAACTATTTGGCTGAGATTTTGATTACTCACAGCTTGCGTTTTACCCGCGGCTTTGAGCTTAACAATACTCTCGTCTACCCAGGCTAACAATTCTTGCTGTTTTATTTGTGATTGCTGTGCCCGCTCTATCGCAGTATTTAAAGGCCTAAAAACCCCCATCACCAAAACAAAAATGATAAATACACCGCCTGCAACCATAATTAGTTGTTGCTCTTGCTCTTTTAATGAACGCCAATATTGCATGAACTGCTGCTTCATTGTGCACCTCGCAGTCTGATTTCGCCGACGATAAAATCGCCATCATTATTTAACGAGCCCTGCTCAACAGTAACCCCTTGCTGCTCGAGAATGGCTTTAACCTTACCAAAAGTTTGAAAGTCTTTACCACGCGCTCGAATGCGCAATTCATTACGGCGTTTGTCAAAGCGTAATGTTTGTGGCGTAAACTCATTCACTTGCGAAAACACGCTAACCAATTTACTGGTTAAATCTAAAAAGCCAGCATCGCTAACACCTTGTACTTTATTCAATGCACCCTGTATTTGATTTTTAATTAAATGAGGTCGCACCCGCGTGCCAGGAAAGGCTTTTTGATATCGCTCTACTACTTGCGATTTAGCTACTTCTAGCTGCGAATTAAGCTGATGCAATTCAACCGCTTTAATAGTCACACTTGATACCAAGGCAATCACACTAATAATGGCAGCACTTTTCCAGTAACCCCACCATAACGCAGTTTTCTTTTTAAGGGTGTAAGGTCCTTGACGCAAATTAAACTTAAGTTTATCAAGTTGTTTAGCAAATAATGCTAACGGTAACTCATAGTCACTTGTTTGCGGATATAAGTTAAGTGCTTCAGGAAATTGATCAGCAGGGCTGTAATGCTTGATATCAGGATTGCCTAATGCTACTAAATACTCGTTTAGCCAACTGTTTTCAACCGCGCTAATATGCCAGTCACCTTGTTTAAAGAGCCACTGTTTATTAAGTTCGATGGCAGTAACACATGGCTCTTCAGCGCCTGGCAATAGCAATGCATCCGGTACCATTTGATACGGGGTGAGTTGATGTTGTTCAAATACTTCTAACCAGTGCTCAAACCAATCACGGTTCGTTAGCGCAATCTTAATTGCATGCTGCTCATCAACCATAGTTGGCTCTCCAAGCGCGATATAAACGTCGTCTATATCACATGCAATATCTTCTTCTAGCATATAGGGCAATGCTTGCTCTAATTTACGGCTCCACTTTGTTGGCAGTGTCACCGTTTTTAATTGCACTTGGTCACATGGTAAAAGTACCACAAGCTCTCGGGTTAATGCTTTTTCAGTTAGTTCACTTAACTGATTGGCATTTTGTAGCTCGCCACTGGCTATTATTTCTTGTTCTTGTGGTGAGTATATTAACCAGTTAAGTAAATCTTGCTCGGTTTGACCCGTGCGGATCAACAGTATCTCTGTCACTGTACGCCTCCAAATTTTCGCGCCAGTATCGTTACCTCGCCATTGCTGGCATACAGTAATGTGGTCATCGAAAAACGCAAATCAACAAATTTTGCCTGCGTTTGTAATTTAAAATATTCACTTTTTAAACTAAAAAGCTTTTCTACTGCTTTGATATTTTTGCCGCCTTGTTGTTTAACAGACTCAAAAAACTCTTCAATATTATCAAAGCCATTTTCAGGTCGCGCTGCGATTACCGCTTGAGCACCCGAAACACTCAGTTCGTCTATTAGGCCACTGAGCAATAAAGCTTGCTCTTCAGTGACTGTATTAACATTAATTGAAAGTAACGTACTGCCTGGGATCACACAGACATAAGGCAACACCTTTTCCATCACTAAAGGGTTAAATCCTTTAATTAAACGCAGTTCAGATACCGAAGCAAATAGGCTATTTGCTGTCATATACGGAAACTGACGCGATAAATACTCGCCTTCTTCAGCTCCTGAGCGATACGTAATACTATTTTTATCTAACCAGTCAAAAACACTATCAGCCATACCTTCTTCAGACTCATCACTGGGTAAGTCTTCTATATTTTCTAATATGGCAAACAACGCTTTATGCGCAGGGTTCGTTTTATTAGTACTGTTTGGGTCAGGCTCAGCACCAAGCGCATTTAAGTTTAAACAGGCTTGTAAATCAGTTAACTGACCGCTTAACGTGCCGTTATCAACTGGATACTTAACATCACCTTGCTTTGCCCACGGCTGCGCTAAGGTGGTTTTTTCTGGATCGTCTTTTTTACTTTGAATTAAGCCTTTAATAGCTAACTCTTCAGCGCCATAAGCATACCATTTAGCCTGTTGCTGACTCTGCAAGTTAGTACTTCTTTGTACTTGTACCATTAAGTTAGCACTCATTTCTACGGCTAAAATAGCAGCCAGCGCGACAATAAATAACACAATAACTAACGCCGCGCCGCGTGATGTTTTTTGATTCATCAAGGCGTTCCTCGGCCATTTGGTTGCGATTGGTTAGTACCATCATTAACTGGTTTAGTTAACTCTTTACCGAGTCCTGGCACTAAAAAAACGCGCCTAATTGGTTCTGCGTTCATTTGCTTTAACGTTACAGCTACCGCTTTAGGTAACGCCTTAATTTGCCAGTTTTCTTGCCACTCTGCGTTACCATCTAAAAACTCAAATTTAAGCTCTTCTACGTCAGCTAAAACAACTTGGCTACGAGGCTCCATATTATCAAGTTGATCAACATAAATGCGATATACTCGTTCTAAGTTGTCATCAATTACTCGATAACCAACAGCTTGCAGCTCTGAGCGAGGAAGCAAATTAATGGGATTCATCCAACCATCACGCACAAAGGCAATGCCATCAAGCTGGCTTTCTAAAATGTAGCGCCCTGCAAGTAAGTAACTCTCTTGAAAATCCCCTGCTTCATTACGCACTTGGCGTTTAGTCATTTGGCTAAAGTCTTGATCCATTAGCCTGAAGGCTGTTTGTAACCCATTTAGCTCAGCAATTTTTTCATCTGATGCTTCTTTGGCACGCGTGGTGGTGTCAAGTATTTGGTGGGTGGCCATAATAACAAACGCCAACACCCCTAGTGCCACCATCACTTCTAATAATGTAAAACCGCGCTGCTTCACTTATGGCTTACCTTTATTTAAGTAAGTACTTAACTCATAAATTGAATTTTCATACTTATCATCTGTAAACACATTAATAGTGACCTTTACAAAGCTCTTATCAGCAGTGGGCACAACATCTTGGCGCCAAAACCATTCAATCCCCGCCATCATCTCAGTACCGCGGGTACCATTTTTACCTTGCCATTTTTCGCCTTTCGTTCGTTGTTCTACCAATACATTCTCGGCTACCCATGAGCCATACGTTTGCTCTTCAATACTCGATAAGTGATGAATATGCTCACCAGTTGCTTGCATTGCAGCAATACCCGCCATAGCACAAATACTTAGCGCAACTAAGACTTCTAATAAGGTAAAACCTTGGTATTTTTTCATTATTGGGGCTCTCGACGAAAATCAACTGGCGCTGCAAATTTACCTTCAATAAAATATACCGGCTCCGCCTGATCTTTTAACTCAAGCATAAGCTGAAATGCACTTACATCAGCAGAGGATAAAAGAAGTACTTGAGGAACTTTTAATTTTTTAAGTTCTAATAAACTATCTTCATTATCGCCACTCATTAACTCACGCCAGTTAGACTGCTCTAATAAGTTATCTTGTGCCCAAGGTAGGTCTTCTAGATTAAGTGTTACTTTAAATTGCTGGTCAAACTCAATTGGTTTAAATAACTCTTCCCGCTTAAAGCTGGTCCACTTTTCGCCATCAAACACTAAAAACTCAAGCGTATTTTGATCAACAAATAAACCTAACTCTACCTGATTAATTACGGCAAATTCCGATGCGGCATTAATGGTGGTATGCAGCCTACTTGCTTGCTTATCTAGCTCTTCCTCTGCGCCGCCATCTAAGCTGTATACCACCATTTTGGTGGCAAAGGCGATGATCACCAATACCACTAAAATTTCTATTAAACTAAAACCATATTGCTTCGCACTCAGGTGCTTAAGGTTTACCCGCATGGTAAACCCCAATCAACTAAGTTTAAGCGTATGATTAAGTTAATGCCCATTACTGCTTATCTTCACCCCAGTTACCAATATCATCCTCAGTAGCCGGTTCGCCATCAGGCCCCATTGAAAAAATATCAATTTTACCTACTTCACCTGGGTAAATAAGTTGGTAAGGGTTGCCCCATGGATCTTCTGGCAATTTACTAATAAAACCGCCATCAGGAAAACGCTTTGGAATAGGCTCAATGCTGGTTTTAGTTACCAACGCCTCAAGCCCTTGCTCTGTACTCGGGTAGCTTTTATTTTTTAACTTGTAAAGGCTAACGGCATCTTCTAACTGCTGAATATCTAAATGCGCTTTATCAATAGCCGCTTCTTCTTGCTGACCCATAATATTAGGTGCCACAATCGACATGATCATCCCGATGATAACCAATACCACCATCACTTCTAATAAAGAAAAACCTGATTGTTTATTCACGTTATTACCTCGTTATTCTAAAAACACTAAACAAAAATGATTTAAGTAAATCATTAATATAAAAAAATAATTAAAGGCCAACAGCCTTATTCATTGCCATAATTGGCTGCAAAATTGCCATTACTATAAACAGTACAATGACTGCCATAGAGGCAATCATTGCGGGTTCTAATAATTTTAATGACACATTGACCATACTTTCAAACTCGCGATCTTGATTGTTAGCGGCTCGCTCTAACATTTGCTCAAGTTCACCAGACTTTTCACCACTGGCTATCATATGCAGCATCATTGGTGGAAACAACTTAGTTTGCTGCAGTGAAGCACGTAGGCTTGCCCCTTCACTTACTCTTTCTGCGGCATCAGCCACAGCTTGTTTGATTTTTTCGTTAACTAATACCCCACCAGAAATACGCATTCCTTCTAGTAGCGGTACTGAACTTGACGATAAAATACTTAAAGTACGAGCAAAGCGCGCGGTGTTAATCCCTCTAGCAACTTTACCAATGCCTGGCATATGTAATACTTTTGCATCCCACCAAAACCGTACCTTAGGTTTTTTAAGCGCATACTTGATTCCAACCGCGGTAGCGGTGATCACCAGTAAACTTATAAACCAGTAATTTTGCACAAAATGACTACCAGCCATAACCCACTCGGTAGTCCAAGGTAAAACTTGTTTGGTTTTTTCGAACGTTTTTAATATTTTAGGTACTACAGTACCTAATAACACCGAAACAATACCAATAGCAAACACCACCAAAATAATCGGATACACCATAGCCTGCGTAATTTGACTGCGCATATGTTGGCGCTGCTCGGTATAATCAGCTAGCCTGTTGAGCACTTGATCTAAGTGACCTGACTTTTCACCTGCCGCCACCATAGCGCGGTATAAATCGTCAAATACATGCGGAAACTCACTCATACCATCAGCCAGGGTATAACCTTCCACTACTTTAGAGCGCACCGACATTAACATACGTTTTAAGCGTGGTTTTTCACACTGCTCAGCAACCGCCATCACCGCCCCTTCTACAGGAAGGGCAGACTGAATTAGGGTTGCAAGCTGACGAGTGATCAAAGCGAGATCGGCAGTTGATATGGTTGGTTTAAATAAAGAACCGAGTAAAGGTACTTTTTGACCTTTAACTTGTTTGTCATCTTGCGCAGCAGGCACCACCTCAAGTGGTGTGAGCTTTTGATCGCGCAGAAGCTGACGAACTTGCTTAGCTGTATCGGCTTCTAAAATACCTTTTTTTTCTTTTCCCCGGCCATCTAATGCACGGTATTCAAACGCCGCCATTGTTAGCCTTCCTCACGGGTTACGCGTAATACTTCTTCAAGCGTTGTTTTACCCGCAAGTACGCGGCTGCAGCCATCTTGACGAATACTTGGGCTGCGTTTACGAATATATTTCTCTACGCTTTGCTCACCTTTACCGCTGTGGATCATTTCACGAATAGTTTCATCAACGACTAATAATTCGTGAATACCTGTACGACCTCGGTAGCCATTAAAGTTACACTCTTCACACCCTACCGCGCGGTAAATCGTCGGAGCATTATCAAACGGTACGCCGAGTAATTCACATTCACGCTCATCTGCAATATGCCCTTCTTTACAGCTATTGCATAAGGTACGTACTAAGCGCTGTGACAATACGCCGAGTAATGATGACGATAATAAGAATGGCTCAACACCCATATCTTCCATACGGGTAATTGCACCTGAGGCGGTATTGGTATGCAATGTAGACATAACTAAGTGACCAGTCAGCGATGCTTGTACACCAATTTGAGCGGTTTCTAAGTCACGTATTTCACCGACCATAACTACATCAGGATCTTGACGTAAAATAGCGCGCAGACCACGGGCAAAAGTCATATCAACCTTGGTATTAACCTGTGTTTGGCCAATGCCAGGAATTTCGTACTCGATTGGATCTTCAACCGTTAAAATATTGCGATCCCGCGAGTTAATTTGGCTCATACCGGCGTACAAAGTCGTACTTTTACCAGAGCCTGTAGGGCCTGTTACTAAGATTATACCGTGAGGCTTGCTAATTAAGTCGGCAAACAGCTCTCGGTTTCGAGCTGTCATACCTAAGTCTTCTAGATTTAAACGTGCATTGTTTTTATCAAGCAAACGCAGTACCACGCGCTCACCAAAGCTCGATGGCATAGTCGACACACGCACATCCACTGCGCGCCCAGCTATACGTAAACTAATACGGCCATCTTGCGGTATGCGTTTTTCTGCAATATCGAGTTTGGCCATTACTTTAATACGCGATACCAGCAAAGAGGCTAGTTTACGATTAGGCTTTAGAACTTCCTTGAGTACGCCATCCACTCGAAAACGAATAACCAGCTCTTGCTCAAATGTTTCAATGTGAATATCAGAGGCACCTTCTTTAATTGCCTCACTGAGCATGGCATTAATCAGCTTTATAATTGGCGCATCGTCGTCACCGGCAAGTAAGTCTTCAGTTTGAGGTAGCTCATCAGCTAGTGAGAATAAATCAACCTCATTACCAATGTCTTCCATCATTTGCTGAGTTTCTGAGCTATCACGTTGATACGATGCTTCTAGTAATAGCTCAAACTTATCATCTTCTAGTTGCTCAAGTGTAAAGCCATGTCCTGCAATACGGCGCACTTCTAATAATACATCAACATCCAACTCGCCACGGTAGTAAACAACTCGGTTATCCTTATGTTTACTAAGTAACGCACCCACTCGTCTGGCATATGAAAACGGCAAACGCTTTGCTGGCAGCTCAATTAAGTCATCTTGAGCAAGCTGTTCATCATTACTGTGAGTAATTGGATGAACAACATCTTGATTAATATCTTCTATCGCATTAGTCATCATTACGCTCTTGTGCATTTTGTTTGCGTAAATGCTCTTCGTACGTAGGAGGTAGCACTAGTTCGTCATTCCACTCAGGTAAAATAGGCGTGTCTGACTTTGGCATCAAATTAATACCATCTTCACGTTTTTTAAATTGCTCGCCGCGAATAAAGTTATATTTATTAAAGCTAAGTTTATTCATGCTAACGCCATCGCGAATTATGGTCGGTCTTATAAATACAATAAGATTACGCTTACGTTTTGTTGTATTAGTTGACTTAAATAAGTGCCCTAAAATAGGGATGTCACCTAGTAATGGTACTTTTGACACGCTTTCTTGTACATCTTCATCAATCAAGCCGCCTAATACCACCATGCCGCCATCATCTGCCATTACGGTTGTTTTAATTGCACGCTTATTGACTGAAATATCAACTGCCGTTGCACCACTTACACTAGAAACTTCTTGCTCAATGGTTAATTGCACTGCAGAACCATCGTTAATTTGTGGTGTCACTTTAAGTTTTATACCCACTTCTTGACGCTCAACCGTTTGAAATGGATTTTCATTGTTACTACCTGTTTGTGAACCGGTAATAATAGGCACTTCTTGACCAACTAAAATAGACGCCTCTTCGTTATCCATAGTGGTAATAGATGGAGTCGCTAGGATATTAGAATTAGTATCGGTAGATACTGCTTGTACGATTGCACCCCAATCATTTTTAATTACCCCCATGGCCAAACCATTAATGCCACCAAGTAATGATGCAAGCGGGCCGTAGTCGCCTTCTTTTGTTTCATCATATTCAGTTGGAGTACCCGTCTCTGTTCCAATAATCGTTTTAGTTACTGTTTTATCTCGTGCTTGCTCAGCAGCTACGGCTAAAGCACCGACAGGCACAGTGGTACCATTATTAAATTGCAGCATGCCGCCTTCTTCTGAAATCCATTGCAGGCCAAAGTTAACGCCATCGCCTTCCATTACTTCAATAATAATGGCTTCCACTAGTACTTGTGCGCGGCGAATATCTAAGCGCTCAATAACAGATTCTAGTGAACGCATAGTATCTGGCTGGGCGGTAATGACTAATGAATTTGAATCTGGGTGAGCTTCAATGCTAGTGTCGTTTTTATTACTACTACGTGATTTAGTAGCTCCACCTTGCGTGTCCTCTGCTAGCGATTTGCTCACACCTTGGAGTACTTTTACTAAATCTTCGGCCTTTGCGTAGTTGAGGTAAAACACTTTAGTATTACCTTGGCTTTCCAGTTCGCCATCTAAACGTTTAATGAGCTCAATGGCCCGTGTGCGTGCTTGGCCTTCACCACTAACAATCACACTATTAGTACGACCATCAGCCACCACTTTAGGAATTAAAAACTCAGGTACGCTACCCTTACCACTGTCTTTGTATATATTCTCTACTACAGAGACAACATCATCAGCCGTTGCGAACTTAAGCTTAACGATATCGACTCGCTTATCACCCGCTTGGTCAACAGAGCGAATAATTTCTACTAAGCGGTTAACCGAGGCTGCATGACCAGTTAGCATCATGACGTTGGCGGCATTAAAGTTAGCAACGTGACCGCCGTCTTTTTGGTCGCTAAATTGGCGAACTAAAGGGCCTAACTCTTGTACGCTTACATTTTTAACTCGCACAACCCGTGTAATCATCATATCGCCAAGCGCTTGGCTATCAGCAGTAATTAATGGCACATTTGACTTTTTGGCATCTGAGCTTTTTTCTATTTTTATTATGTTGTTATCCATTTCGACGGCTGAATAACCGTAAACTTCTAAAACATTTAAAAAGAACTGATAGTAAAGTGCCTCATCCATTAATTCGTAACTGCGTACATTTACTTTGCCACGCACGTTAGGATCAATAATGATGGTTTTATTAAGGTTTTTGCCAACAATATTAATAAACTCATTAATATCTGTGCCCTTAAAGTTAGCAGCGTATTCAACAGCAGCAACCGACATAGAAAGACTTGCCGCTAAAAAAAGTGCTGCATACTTAGCTAACCCTTTTTTAATTTTTTTGAGGTGTAGCACCTGAACCATTATGTTAAAACTCCAAAGCTAAGTTATTGCAGACTAAATAGTACATCTATTTGCTCACCATCACGCTCTATTGTGATAGTTGCATCTGTACTGTTTCGCAGCTCATTCATTGCTGCCATTGCCTGTTTTAAATCTGTTAATTGATAACCGTTAATTGCCACGGCTAAATCGTTATTTTGTAATCCCATTTGTTTAAATAGTTCGGGCTCTTTACCTAGACTCAAACGATAACCTATAAGTTCCCCATCATTCATCGCTTGAGAAACACGTATATAATCAAATAGCTTGCCAGGTTCTTCTAAAAGCTCTTCGCGAGTTTCTATTAATACTTCTTTCACCTCAAGGTTGGCAGTGGCATCAATTTGTTCATCGCTTTGTGCTGAAGGCGCTAAAGGCCCCATTTCAGACTCATCTCGCGCAGCGAGTACCGGCATAGACACTGTTTTGGTAAAGTCGAGCCCATCAAGCATTAAGGTTTCAAAGCGACCACTTACATCTAGAATCACACGATCTGGGAGTATTTGCGATACTTTTGCACGTGTACCTTGCACCACATCCTCTACTAAATAACTCGTCTGGCGACCTTGCGACTCAATAATAGCCATTCCCGCCTTATCATCATTACTAACAGCAACGATACCGGTTAAATTAATACTAAGACGCGTTTCAGGGGCATTATTAATGACTTTAGTTTGCGAAGCAGTATTGGTGTTTTTTGTTACATTTACTTTACCAAATAAAAATTGCTCAATGATCGAGTCTACAGACTGGTTATTGCCACCCACAGCTTGGTTAGAATAGCTGATAGGGGCAAGAGGAGATGTTACTGGCTGCGGCCATAATAGCCACATCAGTTTTGATAATAAAAATGCAATATAAACAACAATTAAAACCATAACCATTGCGCTTAATTTAGCATGCGGTAAACGGTTTAATAACTGCTTAAATTGTTGAACGTGCTGTTCCATAGGTAGTGTTCTTATTTTAATTTATAACGAAATCACTCAGCCATAGTACCTTTTCATTTTTCATTCAACAAGCACGCTAATATTAAACTTTGTAAACAGATTAATTTATTTATCGTATCAGCTATCAAGCAATAGCTACATGCGGTAACGGTTTCGTGATAATTTACCTAGGCAGTAAATTTACTAGGGATGTTTTATGACAAAGAAAACTAAACTCAATGGCAGCTCAGAAAACGCTGACGCACTTAAAGTGAGGTTGGACAAATGGTTATGGGCGGCTCGATTTTATAAAACGCGTGCAATAGCTCGAGAAATGGTACAAGGCGGCAAAGTACATTATAATGGGCAACGCAGTAAGGCTAGTAAAATTGTAGAAATTGGCGCAGTTATAAAGCTAGCTCAAGGCGTTGATGAAAAAACCATCACAGTATTAAATATACTTGAAAAGCGCCAAAGCGCCCCCATTGCACAGACCATGTATCAAGAATCTGATGCTAGTATTGCTAAGCGTGAAGAAAATAGTATTGCACGCAAAAATAACAGTTTCTTTGCTCCTCATCCGGATAAAAAACCAGATAAAAAGCAAAGGCGCGAACTTTTAAAAATGAAATCAAGTTAGGTATAGCCGCTCATGCAACAAGATTTACTTCACCGCTATTTATTTGACAACCTCGATGTTCGTGGCGAACTCGTACAAATAGACAACGCTTACAATGAAATGATTGCGAAACACAATTATCCAGAGCCCGTTAAAGCATTATTAGGTGAGCTGCTTGTTGCAACCTGTTTATTAACAGCAACGTTGAAGTTTGAAGGCGAAATTGCAGTTCAACTACAAGGTGATGGCCCCGTAAAATATGCGGTGATCAATGGTGATGATCAACAAAATATGCGTGGTATTGCGCGATTACAACATGAAGTTACTGGCTCAACGGTAAAAGAGCTCATTGGCCAAGGCTACATGGTTATCACGATTACTCCAACTCAAGGTGAGCGTTACCAAGGTATAGTACCTTTAGAGCATGATACATTAAGTGAATGTATAGAAAGCTATTTTGAGCAGTCTGAGCAATTAAAGACGCGCCTTTGGTTTGCAACCGATACTGAAGAAGGCTGCGCCAAAGCATGTGGGCTATTTTTACAAGTGCTACCTGTAGATAAACAAAAATCGATTGAAGATTTTGCTCACTTAGAAGCACTCAGCAATACTATTAAAGATGAGGAGCTACTAGAGCTTGATGCCAATACTATTCTAACGCGCCTTTATCATGAAGATAACCCACGCGTATTTGACCCTCAACCAATTCAATTTAAATGTGGCTGTAATCGCGAAAAAACGATGACAGCTTTAGTTAATGTTGGTCAACAAACGCTTTTGGATGATGTCGAAAAAAATGGTGAGATTAAAATTAGCTGTCATTACTGTTTAAAAGATTATGTATTTAACGAACAAGATATAAAAAGTATATTTAATTAATCTAGCTTTTTAAAACATACTATAAAATAGCCATAATTTTTTATGGCTTTTTTGTGCCCAAAAAATGACACCGGTATCACAAGCTGAGCATTTTTCATGACACCGGTATCATTGAAATTATTCATGTTTTTTCCTTAATTTATATGTTTTTACGGCGTTTATAAGCTCGAATATCCTTAATCCATCTGTTACTATATTTGAAGCTTAAAGGTTACTAAGACCCAGAGCTATCCCGTTCAATCTCACACAATTTAGGTATAAACATGACTTCAAGCGCTACCCGTTTTGTCGATCTAACTGCAGCTGAACTTGTCGAACACGCTATCAGCCGTGGCGAAGGGACTTTAGCCGCCAATGGTGCTTTTGTAGCTAACACTGGTCGTCGTACCGGTCGTTCTCCAAAAGATCGTTTTATTGTTCAAGAATCAAGTACTGAAAATGAAATCCAATGGGGTAATGTAAATCGCCCATTCGATGCAGATAAGTTTGACGCCTTATGGGCACGTGTAGAAGCACATGTGCAAAGCAACGACCACTTTATCTCTCACCTTGAAGTAGGCGCTGATCCAGAGCACTACCTTCCAGTGGTTGTAACAACAGAAACTGCTTGGCACCATATCTTCGCTAAAAATATGTTCATCCAACCACAATCATACAACAAAGCCGACTTTCCTCAGTGGCAAGTAATGAACGTACCTTCGTTTGTATGTGATCCAGAGCGCGATGGTACCAATAGCGATGGCACAGTTATTATTAACTTTGCACAACGTAAAGTGTTACTTGCTGGCATGCGCTACGCGGGTGAAATGAAAAAATCGATGTTCTCTGTGCAAAACTTCCTACTACCAGCGAAAGGTGTATTACCAATGCACTGTTCTGCTAACGTAGGTGAAGCAGGAGATACCGCATTATTCTTTGGTTTATCTGGTACAGGTAAAACAACATTATCAGCAGATCCAACTCGCTTCTTAATCGGTGATGACGAGCACGGCTGGGCACCAGGTAGTGTATTTAATATCGAAGGTGGTTGTTACGCTAAATGTATCGACCTTTCTCAGAAAAACGAACCTGTTATCTGGGATGCTATTCGATTCGGTACAATTTTAGAGAATGTGGTACTTGATGAAAACCGTGTTCCTGATTTCAACGATACCAGCCTAACTCAAAATAGCCGTGCAGCTTACCCACTAGAGCACGTTGAAAAACGTAAAGTTGAAAACCGCGCAGGTGAGCCTAAGGCTGTTGTTTTTCTAACATGTGATGTGAGTGGTGTACTACCGCCGGTATCTGTTCTAACCGAAGAAGCTGCAGCATTTCACTTCCTAAGTGGCTACACAGCAAAAGTTGGCTCTACAGAAATTGGTTCTACTAGCGATATTGAATCAACATTCTCAACCTGTTTTGGTGCTCCTTTCTTCCCACGCCCTGCAGGTGTATACGCAGAGCTTCTAATGAAGCGTGTACGTGAATTCGGCGCTAAAGTTTACCTAGTTAACACTGGATGGACAGGTGGCCCTTACGGTATTGGTAAGCGTTTTGATATTCCAACAACACGAGCTGTTGTGGATGCAATCGTATCTGGAAAATTAGCCGGTGTGGAAACCCAACACATTGACGTGCTAAACCTAGACGTACCAGTTGCAGTACCGGGCGTAGATAGCAAGCTTCTTAACCCAATCAATACCTGGGAAGACAAAGCTAAATACGCAGAGTATGCGGCTAAGCTAGCATCTGATTTCACAGAAAATTTTGCTAAATACGACGTATCTGACGAAATTAAAAACGCGGGCCCTAAAGTTTAATAATCACCTTTAGCCTGATAATTAAAACGCCAACCTTGAGTTGGCGTTTTTGATCCTATCTATTTTACTTCAGCAACTTAGTTACTTTAATAATTGCTGATAAGCCACCTATTAGCTAAAACGTTTCCCTATGTTTTGTGCATTTCTTAATAAAGGCTCACCGAGAGCCTATTAAGCTTTAAAGTAGCAGTTACTAGTTTGTATATCTCAAATTAAACGCTATTAAACTATGTCACAATTAGTACAGTTACGGGATGTCATCAGCAATGAAACTATACTGTAGGGTAAATCTGTCCAATATCTCACTCTTTACCCTGTTAGAGCACATCAAACAACACTAGCTATTACTGGTAAACTCCTCCGAACACAAGAAGGCTCAGGTCATTCGAGTCTTGCTTGCTTTTGGAGTGATGTGCTACTTCGTAGTGGCCACGCAGTAGAATATCGTAGTGCCTACAGCGCTAGAGAGCCACATAGCAAGGTACATTTGATGTTTTTAATGGCATGCGTTGGCTCTGAGGTTAACGCTGTGCAGCTGACGGCTGACGGCTGACGGCTGACGGCTAATACTTTCACTTTCCTGAAGACGTAAAAAAGCCCGGCTCTTTCGAGTCGGGCTTTCTTGTATTTGGAGTCGGTGCGCTACGCAGTAGAATGTCCTACTTTCACATAACAAATGCTACACTATCATTGGTCGGGGCTCGCCTTCGAGCTGTTTCGTTTCACTACTGAGTTCGGCATGGGGTCTTGGCTATGTTTATTAAATCCCAAACAGCAAAAAACCCGCTACATTGCTGTAACGGGTTTCTCTTATTTGGAGCCTGGTAATGTCCTACTTTCACATAACAAATGCTACACTATCATCGGCGCTGTTTCGTTTCACTACTGAGTTCGGCATGGGGTCAGGTGGGTCCAAAACGCTATTGTCACCAAGCAAATTTGGGTGTCAGTCCGTATTACTACGCACTAACTAAAATTTGGAATTCTGATAATAAAGTCTTCTAGTATCTACTTTAGTTATATTAACTTCTTCGCTTGTTTCACTATCACATAAAACGCGTTTGGCGTTGTATGGTTAAGCCTCACGGGTAATTAGTACAAGTTAGCTTAATGGCTCACACCACTTCCACATCTTGCCTATCAACGTTGTAGTCTTCAACGGCCCTTCAGAGACTTTAAAAGTCTAGTGAGAACTCATCTCGAGGCCTGCTTCGCGCTTAGATGCTTTCAGCGCTTATCAGTTCCGAACGTAGCTACCGGGCAATGCCATTGGCATGACAACCCGAACACCAGCGGTTCGTTCACTCCGGTCCTCTCGTACTAGGAGCAACCCCTCTCAATTCTCAAACGCCCACGGCAGATAGGGACCGAACTGTCTCACGACGTTCTAAACCCAGCTCGCGTACCACTTTAAATGGCGAACAGCCATACCCTTGGGACCGACTTCAGCCCCAGGATGTGATGAGCCGACATCGAGGTGCCAAACACCGCCGTCGATATGAACTCTTGGGCGGTATCAGCCTGTTATCCCCGGAGTACCTTTTATCCGTTGAGCGATGGCCCTTCCATTCAGAACCACCGGATCACTATGACCTACTTTCGTACCTGCTCGACGTGTCTGTCTCGCAGTTAAGCTGGCTTCTACCATTACACTAACCGTACGATGTCCGACCGTACTTAGCCAACCTTCGTGCTCCTCCGTTACTCTTTGGGAGGAGACCGCCCCAGTCAAACTACCCACCAGGCACTGTCCGTAACCCCGATTCAGGGGCCAACGTTAGAACATCAAAACTACAAGGGTGGTATTTCAAGGACGACTCCACAAAAACTAGCGTCTCTGCTTCTAAGTCTCCCACCTATCCTACACATGTAGGTTCAATGTTCAGTGCCAAGCTGTAGTAAAGGTTCACGGGGTCTTTCCGTCTAGCCGCGGGTACACAGCATCTTCACTGCGATTTCAATTTCACTGAGTCTCGGGTGGAGACAGCGTGGCCATGGTTACACCATTCGTGCAGGTCGGAACTTACCCGACAAGGAATTTCGCTACCTTAGGACCGTTATAGTTACGGCCGCCGTTTACCGGGGCTTCGATCAAGAGCTTCTCCGAAGATAACCCCATCAATTAACCTTCCGGCACCGGGCAGGTGTCACACCGTATACGTCATCTTGCGATTTTGCACAGTGCTGTGTTTTTAATAAACAGTCCCAGCCACCTGGTCACTGCGGCTCCAATCAGCTTAGAGAGCAAGTCTCATCACCAATCGGAGCGTACCTTCTCCCGAAGTTACGGTACGATTTTGCCTAGTTCCTTCACCCGAGTTCTCTCAAGCGCCTTAGTATTCTCTACCTGACCACCTGTGTCGGTTTGGGGTACGATTCGGTATAATCTGAAGCTTAGAGGCTTTTCCTGGAAGTATGGCATCAGCAACTTCATCACCTTGGTGACTCGTCTCGTGTCTCAGCCTAACAGCAACCCGGATTTACCTAAGTCACTAGCCTACACACTTTCACATGGACTACCATCGCCATGCTTGCTTAGCCTGCTCCGTCCCCCCATCGCAATTATACCAAGTACGGAAATATTAATCCGTTTCCCATCGACTACGCCTTTCGGCCTCGCCTTAGGGGTCGACTTACCCTACCCTGATTAACATGGGATAGGAACCCTTGGTCTTCCGGCGTGCGGGTTTTTCACCCGCATTATCGTTACTCATGTCAGCATTCGCACTTCTGATACGTCCAGCATACCTCCCGGTACACCTTCAACCGCTTACAGAACGCTCCCCTACCACTCAGAATAAATTCTGAATCCGCAGCTTCGGTGCATAGTTTAGCCCCGTTACATCTTCCGCGCAGACCGACTCGACCAGTGAGCTATTACGCTTTCTTTAAAGGATGGCTGCTTCTAAGCCAACCTCCTGGCTGTCTGGGCCTTTCCACATCGTTTCCCACTTAACTATGACTTTGGGACCTTAGCTGGCGGTCTGGGTTGTTTCCCTCTTCACGACGGACGTTAGCACCCGCCGTGTGTCTCCCGGATATTACTTTACGGTATTCGGAGTTTGCAAAGGGTTGGTAAGTCGGGATGACCCCCTAGCCTTAACAGTGCTCTACCCCCGTAAGTATTCGTCCGAGGCTCTACCTAAATAGATTTCGGGGAGAACCAGCTATCTCCCGGTTTGATTAGCCTTTCACTCCTAACCACAGGTCATCCCCTAACTTTTCAACGTTAGTGGGTTCGGTCCTCCAGTTGATGTTACTCAACCTTCAACCTGCCCATGGCTAGATCACCGGGTTTCGGGTCTATACCTTGCAACTATTCGCCCAGTTAAGACTCGGTTTCCCTACGGCTACCCTAATCGGTTAACCTCGCTACAAAATATAAGTCGCTGACCCATTATACAAAAGGTACGCAGTCACCCTCGAAGGGCTCCTACTGCTTGTACG